>NZ_JAVJQE010000007.1:0-260338 GCF_040218065.1 Marivibrio sp.
GAACGACACAGAAGACGGTCACGCCTGCGACCAACCGACGGCCTCTCAATCCCTCGAAAGACCCGATCAGACCCAGGACCCGACGAACGACGCCGCCGTCCGCATATCCCTTCCGATCATCCACAATGTCCGATAAAGCGGCCGGACGTTTACCTCTGGAGCGACGGACGATCAAGCCCTTATTCCATCGGTTTTTTCCGACCCCGACCCGCGAGCCCCGGGGGGGGGCGCCGCGTCCCGGCGAGGGCGGCTTATAGGGGAGCGGCCCGGGGGGTGTCAAACCCTTTCATGACGTTTTTTTTGCGCCGCGCCGCAAACCGACGACCGCCGGCTTAAGGCTTTGGCTTCGCGCGGTGAATCTGTTAAGGAGAAGCGGTTGGGAGGACAGGCGGCGCGGTTTTCGGGCGCACCGCTCATCCGACGGGAGTCGCGCGGGATCCGGCATGGCGCGTCGCTGCGCGACGTGCGAGCGCCGGGCGCCGGGCGCCTGGACGGCCCTGCAGGGGCGCCCGCACAGGGGCGCCCGCACAGGGGGGCGGGGTCGCCCGACGGTGCGGAAAACGTCCGGAGTCCGGCTGCAGGCCCGTCGGCCGCCGCCGTCCCGCTTCCCGCATGAGGTAAACTGGTCCGCCTATAGAGAGACGGAGAGATGCGTGACGCCTTACGATTCTGACGACCGGCCGCGCGCCGCCGCGCGCCGCCCCTTCAAACTGGGCGGCGCCGCCTTGGCCGGGACGCTGGCGCTGGCCGCCGGTCTGTATTTCGCATGGCCGGGCGGCGGCCCCGACCTGCTGCCGCAGCCAGGCGGCGACGCCGCCTTCGCCGAACCGGTCGAGCACCCCGCCCCGCCGGATCGCCCGCAGCTGGCCGCCGCGGCCCCGACCCCGCTTGAGGCGCAGTCCGACGCCGCCGCCAATGAGGCGTTGCTGGACGACCCGTTCGAGATGACGCTGACCGTCGAGCCCGGCGACACGCTGATGGCGATGCTGACCGACGCCGGCCTGGATCGTGGCGAAGCGCATCGCGCCATCCAGGCGTTGGCCGAAGTGTACAGCCCGCGCAAGCTGAAGCCGGGGCATGAGTTCTCAATCACCCTGCGCCCCGGCGCGGGCGAGCGTCCGGCCGCGCTGGAACGGCTGCTGTTCGAGCCCGACCTGACGCAAACCATCCAGGTGGTGCGCGCGGCGCCGGTCGGCCAAGAGGCCGCCGTATTCACCGCCGAAGCGGCCGACCGACCGGTCACCGTCCGCCGGGCCCGCGCCCACGGCGCGATCGACAGCTCGCTCTATCAGGCGGCCGTCGACGCCGGCGTGCCGCTGCCGGCGCTCGGCGAAATGATTAACGTCTTCGCCTTCGACCTCGACTTCCAGCGTGAGATTCAGCCGGGCGACCGGTTCTCGCTGATGTTCGAGGAAAAGCGCGACGAGGAGGACCGGCTGGTCGAAAGCGGCGCGGTGCTGCTGGCGGAGATGACGGTCGGCGGCAAGCAGCGCCGCTACTACCGCTTCGAGGACGCCGACGGTTTCGTCGACTACTACGACGCCGACGGCCGGTCCGTCCGCAAGGCGCTGCTGCGCACGCCGGTCGACGGCGCGCGGATCTCGTCCCGCTTCGGCAAGCGCAAGCATCCGATCCTGGGCTACACCCGGATGCACAAGGGCATGGACTTCGCCGCCCCGACCGGCACGCCGATCTACGCCGCCGGCGACGGCGTGGTCGAGGTGGCGGGCTGGAACGGCGGGTTCGGCAAATACGTCCGGATCCGCCACAACGGCACCTTCAAGACCGCCTACGCCCACATGTCGCGAATCGACAGCCGGGTGAAACCGGGCCAACGGGTGCGCCAGCGTCAGATCATCGGCTATGTCGGCACCACCGGCCGCTCCACCGGACCGCACCTGCACTATGAGGTGCATCAGAACGGCCGCCAGGTGAACCCGCAGGGGGTGAAGCTGCCGACCGGAAAGGTGCTGGCCGGCGCGGACAAGACCCGCTTCCAAAGCGCCATGCGCGAGCTGGAGGTTCAGTTCGCCGAGGCCGCCGACCTGAGCAAGACCCAAACGGCCGACGCGCGCTGAGCCGCCGGCCGGACGCCGCGATCGAAAAGGGCGCGCCCCGCCGGCGCGCCCTTTTTCTTTCCGGCGCCCGTCACCGTCAGGTCGGCGCGCACAGTCGGCGGATCTCCGCCGCCGCCATCTCCTTGTAGGCGGCGATGAGCGCGTCCGCCTCCGCGTCCGGCAGCGAGAGGGCGAGGCGCATGGCCGATTCGCCGCTTTGCATGAGGATCAGCGCGTGGCGCGCCAGCCGCGCGCGCTCGCCCGTCGGCGCGACGCGCGCCAACGCATCGGCCAGCAGCGCGCCCGTCTCGCGCACGTCGGCCACCTCCAGCGCCCCCAGGGCCGGGTCGGCCAGCACGCCGGCGCGGACTTGCGCCATCGCCGGATCCTGGCGGAACATCGCAAGATAGATGTCGACGAGACCCGAAAAGGCCTCGATCAACCCGTCCTCGGTGCGGACAGGCGCGAGCCCCTCCGCGATGCACCGGCGGCCGGCTTCGAAGTAGCGTTCCGCCAGCCCGTGGATCAGGGCGCTTTTGTCCGGGAAGTACTGATAGAGCGACCCGATCGAGACGCCGGCGCGCTCGGCGACCGCGCTCATCCGCAAGGCGTCCGCGCCGTCCCGGGCGATCAGGTCGGCGGCGCAATCCAGCATGCGGCCGACCCGCTCGCGGCTCCGCTTCTGGCTCGGCCGACGCCGTAACGCCCCTGCCGCTTCGCCGGCCGCCGCTTTCCGCCCCATCTAAACCTCGTATGTGAGAAATGCTCATTTTTTGTTGACGGCTACAATATGAGGCTTTATCAGATTTTTCAAACATGAGCTTACCTCACATTAAAGAAGGACTTCGAACCATGACGCAGATAGACGAGCGGCCGGTGCTTGTGACCGGCGGGACAGGCAAGACCGGGCGCCGCGTCGCGGCCCGCCTGGCCGCGCGCGGGGTCGCCGTCCGCGTCGCGGCGCGCAGCGCCGAGCCCGGATTCGAATGGGCCGACCCGGACAGCTGGCGGCCCTGGCTGACCGGCGCGCGGGCGGTCTATATCGCCTATGCGCCTGATCTGGCCGCCGACGGCGCGCCCGAGATCGTCTCGGCCTTCGCCGCCGCCGCCCGCAAAGCCGGGGTCGAGCGTCTGGCGCTGCTGTCCGGCCGGGGCGAGCCGGAGGCGCAACGGGCCGAAGCCCTTCTCGCCGACGGCTGCGTGGGCGCGGCCGACTGGACGGTCTTGCGGGCCGGCTGGTTCGTGCAGAACTTTTCCGAAAGCTTCCTGCTGCCGGGCGTGCAGGCGGGCGAGATCGGCCTGCCGGTCGATCCCGACTCGGCCGTGGGCGAGCCTTTCATCGACGTCGAAGACATTGCCGACGCCGCCGTCGCCGCGCTGTGCGAGACCGGACACGCCGGCCGGATCTATGAGATGACGGGCCCGCGCCTTCTGACCCTGAAAGAGATGATCGCGGAGACGGCGCGCGCCGCCGGCCGACCGATCCGCCTCACCGCGATCGACCCCGACGCTTACCGCGCGGCCTTGACGGCCCAAGGCGTCCCGGCCGAGACGATCGAGCTGGTGATCTACCTGTTCGGGACGATCCTGGACGGGCGCAACGCCCGCGTCTGCGACGGGGTTCGGCAGGCGCTGGGCCGCCCCGCCCGCGACGTCTCGCTGTACCTCGAAGAGACCGCGGCGAGCGGCCTGTGGCGGAGGGCGGCGTGATGGGCGGCGCGTTCGAAATCGCGGCTCCGGCGCTCTCGGCGCTCGCCGCGCTGGGGGCCGCCGCGGTCGGCGGCCTGTTCTTCGGCTTCTCCAACTTCATCATGGCGGCGTTGGCCCGCAGGCCCGCCGGCGAGGGAATGGCGGCGATGCAGGCGATCAACGTCACCGTCCTGAACCCGGCGCTGTTCGCACTGCTGTTCGGGCCGGCCGTGCTGGCGGCGGCCGCGGCCGCGCTGGCGCCGTCGACGGCGGCGCTCGCCGCCGTCGCGGTCTATGCGCTCGGCTGCATCGGCGTAACGGGGACGCGCAATGTGCCGCTGAACGAGAAATTGCGCCGCGCCGACCCGCAGGAGCCCGGGGCGGAGGCGCTGTGGCGGGACTATCTGCGCCGCTGGACGCGCTGGAACCATCTGCGCGCGGCCGCCTGTTTCGCGTCGGCCGGCCTGGCGCTTGCGGCGTGAGGCGGCCTCACAACGGCCAGACCCAGAGGATCATAGGCGTGCCCACCGTGACGATCAGCGCCTCCAGCGGCAGGCCGACGCGCCAATAGTCCTTGAAGCGATAGCCGCCGGGACCCATCACAAGCGCGTTGTTCTGATGGCCGATCGGGGTCAGAAAAGCGCAGGACGCGCCGAGCGCGACGGCCATCAGAAAGGGATCGGCGGCCGCGCCCAGATCGCGGGCGATCGTCACCGCGATCGGGGCCATGACGACGGCGGTGGCGGCGTTGTTCAGCACGTCCGAAAGCGTCATGGTCACGATCAGCAACATCGCCACCAGCACCCAACCCGGCAACCCGCCGGTCACGTCGATCAGTCCGCCTGCGATCAGCTCCGTCGCGCCGGTCGTCTCCATCGCGCGCCCGACCGGGATGAGCGCGCCGAGCAGCACGATCACGGGCCACTCCACGCCCTGATAGAGTTCGCGGGCGCTCAGAACGCCGGTCAACACGACGCCGATCACGGCGATCGCAAAACATACGGTGATCGGGGCGAGTCCGATCGCGGCCGCGGCGACGGCGGCCGCGAAGAGCCCCAGCGCCCAGTACCCTTTGGAGCGGCGCCCGATGGCGAGCGCGCGCTCCGCCAACGGCAGACAGCCGAGCCGCGCGATGACGTCCGGCAGGTCGCGCTGCAACCCCTGGAGCAGCAGCACGTCGCCGGCGCGCAGGCGAAAATTCCGCAGGCGGCCGCGATGCGGGCGTCCTTGACGCGATACGCCGAGCAGCGTCACCCCATAGCGCGGCCCGAAGCGCATCTGCTCCACCGTCCGACCCTCGACGCGCGCGCCGGGGCTGACGACGGCCTCCGCGATGCCGGCGTCGTCGCTGCGCAGGTCCTTGGCCGCCTCGCCCGGGCCGCCGGCGACTTCCAAATCCAGCTTGTCGACGAAGCGATCGATCTCCTCGGCGGAGCCTTCGATGGTCAGCACGTCGACCGCCTGGAGCGGCTCCTGGCGCGGCAGGACCGGATAGCGCCGCCCGCGGCGGATCAGGGCCACCACCTGGACGTCGATATCCTTAGTCTGCTCCTCGATCTCGGCGACCGTGCGGCCGTAGGCGGCGCTCTCCTTGGGCACGCGCACCTCCGAGAGATAGCTTTCGATCTCGAAGACGTCCGAACCGCCGCCGGGCGCCTCCTGGCCTTGCGGCACCAGGCGCCAGCCGATCAAGATGAGGTACAGAAGCCCCGCCAGCATCACAACGCCGCCGACCGGCAGGAAATCGAACATCCGGAAGCCTTCGCCCAGCGAATCCCGCCGGAACCCGCTGACCAGAATGTTGGGCGGCGTGCCGATCAACGTCGTCAGGCCGCCCAGGATCGAGGCGAAGGCGAGCGGCATCAGGATCGGCTTGACGGGCGCGCCGCTCTTGCGCGCGGACTGCAGCGCGACCGGCATCAAAAGGGCCAGCGCGCCGACATTGTTCATGAAGCCCGACAGGACCGCCGCCGCGCCGGACAGGCTGGCGACATGGCGCGTCGGCGTTCCGGCCCCAAGCTGCACCAGCCGCGCAAGCCCGTCGATCGCGCCCGAGACCGAAAGCGCCCGCGATAGGATCAACACCAACGCCACCGTGACGGTGGCCGGATGACCGAAGCCTTGGAACGCCTCCCGGCCGGGCACGAGGCCGAGGAGAACCGCCGCCATAAGGCCGGTCATCGCCACCAGATCGTAGCGCAACCGTCCCCAGGCGAAGAGGCTGAGAAGCACCGCCAGCAGCGTCAGGATCAGCGCCTGGTCGGTCGTCACCGCTCGCCCTCCCGCGGTCTCGCCATCGCGGTCTAGCCGCCCTCGGGAGCCGGATCGCCGTCAAGCGACGGCAGCGTGCGATAAAGCGCGTCGACGCAGGCCCGGCCGATCAGCCTGCAGCGCGCCGGCGACCAGCCGTAGCGCAAATCGGGCGCATCGGCGTTGTCCTTGAACGGCATCTCCAGCGTCATGGCCAGCGCGCCGAACCGCTCGGTGATCTGCTTCGTCGAGGTCGACAGGGTCTTGGCCGAACCGCGCGCCGCCTTCGGATAGCCGTGTTCGGTCTGGAAATCGGGATTGGCGCGGGCGAGTTCCGCCTGGAATTGAGCGAGCAGACCTTCAAGGCGATCGTCGAAGGCCGGCGCGCTCTCCCCGCCGGCGATGAAGACGTAGGGCAGACCTTCGTCGCCGTGCACGTCGAGGCAGACGTCGACGCCCGTGGCGTCCATCTTGGCGAGCGTGTGATAGACCTCCGGGCTGCGCTCCAGGCTCGGCTTGTCCCATTCCCGGTTGAGGTTCGCGCCGAGCGCGTTGGTGCGCAGATGCCCGCGCCGCGAGCCGTCCGGGTTCATGTTGGGCACGATGTAGACGACGGCGCGCTCGAGCAGCGCGCGGCTGACCGGATCGTCCGGGTCCAGCAGCCGGGCGAGGAAGCCCTCCATCCACCATTCCGCCTGGCTTTCCCCCGGATGCTGGCGCGCGATCGCCCACAGCGCCTTCTTGCCGGACCCTTTCCGATCCGGATCGGGGTCGCCGATCGTCAGCAGATCCAGATCCTCGCCGTCGAGCGTCTTGCCCAGCACTTCATGCCGGCAGCGCGGCTTGGTCTGACAGGCGGCGATCAGATCGTGATGGCGCTCGCGGCTGTAGGGCGCGAAATAGGCGAGCCAGACCAGATCCGCCTCGACCGGATCGAGGCGAATGGTCAGGCGACCGTCCGCATAGTGCGTCTCGGCGCGCGTCCACGTCTCCCGGTCGTAGGACAGGCAGGCGCGATATGCCTCCCATCCCTTGAGGTAGGAGGCCTCGCCCGCATTCTCGATCACCAGTTCGATCGACCGGCCGGTCGCGCCGGCGACGCGGAAATAGAACCATTGGAAGAAGCCGTCCTCGCCCGGATCGGGTTTGATGGCGAGACGGGCGCGATCGCCTTCAATCGCGCGCACTGCGATGTTGCCGGCGTCGAAGGCGTCGGAGATCTGCATGGGGCGGCTTGGTCCTCGGTCTGGTTGAACGGATTTTCGGGCGCGTCGCGCATGAGGCGAAGCGTCCTCAGACGGTACCCGGCGGACCGCCCGGCCTCAAGCGTCGCCGAATGCGACCGCGCCGCCGACAAATTCCCTATTGCCGCTCCCGCGCAATGGGCATATGGGCGCAGAGAGACACTATGGGCGGCCGAGCCCGCCCCACCAGCGAGGACGGACATGATTTCTGCGGTCGGATCCGCCTGGGCGCTTTTCTTCGGTCTGGCCTTCATCATGATCGGCAACGGGCTGCAGGGCGCGTTGCTCGGCGTGCGGGCGGAGTTGGAAGGTTTCGACGGCGTGATGACGGGCGTCATCATGACCGGCTACTTCGTGGGCTTTCTCGTCGGCAGCCGCGTTGTGCCCTACATCATCCTGCGCGTCGGTCATGTGCGGTGCTTCGCGGCGCTGGCCTCGCTCACCTCGATCACGATCCTGATCCACCCGACCTTCGTCGACCCGTGGGTGTGGACGGCGATGCGGCTGCTGACCGGTTTGGGCTACGCCGGCCTCTACATCGTCGCCGAAAGCTGGCTCAACGACCGGGCCACGAACGAGACCCGCGGCCAGTTGCTCGCCGCCTACATGATCACCATGCTGGGCGGCGCGGCGGCCGGATCGCTGCTGCTTGGCGCGGCGGAGCCGTCCAGCTTCGTCCCCTTCATCCTGATCTCCGTGCTGATGTCGTTTGCGGTGATCCCGATCCTGTTGTCGGCGGCGCCGACGCCCGCGGTCGATCAGCCCGAAGCGATGTCGCTGCTGCGGCTTTACCGGGCCTCGCCGCTGGGGGTGGTCGGCGCGTTTCTGGTGGGGACGACGCAAAGCCTATTCTTCGGCATGGGCGCGGTCTACGCGACGCGCGCCGGCTTTTCGGTGGCCGAGACGTCGATTTTCATGATGGGCGCCTTCGTCGGCGGCATCATCCTGACCTGGCCGATCGGACGCCTGTCGGACATCTTCGATCGGCGTCTCGTGTTGACGGTTACGACCTTTTGCGCCGCCTTGGCGGCCATAGCGGGCGCGTTGCTGACCGCTCGACTGGATTGGATGCTGTTCGTCGCGATGGGGTTCTTCGGCGGCTTCAACCAACCGCTCTATTCCTTGTGCATCGCGCACACGAACGATTTCCTGACGCCCAAACAGATGGTGCGCGCCTCCGGCACGCTGGTGATGCTCACCGGCCTCGGATCGCTCGGGGGACCGCTGATCGCGGCCCAATCGATGGAGACGATAGGGCCCTGGGGGTATTTCTGGGCGTTGGCGGTCCTGCAAACGGCGCTCGGCCTGTTCGCGCTCTACCGGATCAGCCGCCGCCCCGCCCGGCCGTTGGACGAGCAAGGCGTCTACGTCGCCGTGCCGACTACGCCGACGCCGGTCACCGCCTCGCTCAACCCGGAGATCGACTGGCCGGAGACCGACGGCGCACAGCTCACCCCCGACGACCTGCCCGAGCCCGAGCCGGCGCCTGACGAAGGCGAGGCCGTGGCGATCGACGCCGACGACGAGGACGACCGCCCGGGCGAGCCGTTGAAGGCCTGATCGGCGTGCGGCGCAATCTTTCCCCGCCCGAGCGCGCATGCTAGGCGATCGGGCATGAGCGATGACGCGCCCCTGTTCGATCCGGATGCCGCCCGCGCCCGACTGGAGGCGCGGCGCGCGGAACTGCGCGCGTTGGGCGAGGTCAGCGCGGAAAGCCGCCGCCCCGTGACGCTGGATCAGCAGAGCGTCGGCCGGCTGTCCCGCATGGACGCGATGCAGGGCCAAGAAATGGCGCTGGCCCAGAATCGGCGGCGGGAGGCGGAGCTCCTGCGCATCGAGCAGGCGCTGGCCCGCCTCGCGGCCGGCGATTACGGCTACTGCGTCGTCTGCGACGAGCCGATCGCGGCGAAACGGCTTGCGCACGACCCGTCGATCCCGACCTGCGTCGACTGCGCCTCCGGCGCCGGCTCGTGAAGCGGCCGCGCGGACCCGCTTGATGGCCGACCTCGCCCGCGCCGCCAAAGGCTTCCTGCGCGCCGATCCCCGACTGCTTGTCTTCGGGGTCGTGACCGCCTTCGCAAGCAGCTTCGGTCAAACCTATTTCATCGCGCTGTCGGGCGGGGAGATTCGCGCGGCCTTCGATCTCTCGCACGGCTCCTACGGCGCGGTCTATTCGGCGGCGACCCTGGCGAGCGCCGCCGCGCTGGTCTGGACCGGCAAGCTGATCGACCGGATCGATCTGCGGGTCTGGACGGCTGCGATCGTCTCCGGCCTCGCCGTCGCCTGCGCGCTGATGAGCGTGGTGCAGAGCGTCGCGCTTCTCGCGATCACGATCTTCATGCTTCGCCATTTCGGCCAGGGGCTCCTGAGCCACACCAGCGCGACCAGCCTGGCGCGCTATTTCGCCGAAGGGCGCGGGCGGGCTGTCGGCCTCGCCGGCATGGGGTATCCGCTGGGCGAGGCGCTGTTCCCAGCCGCCGCGGTGGCCCTTATGCTCTGGGCCGGCTGGCGGGAGATGTGGCTGATCTGCGCGGGCGTGATGCTGGCGGGCTTCCTGCCGCTGCAGATGGGGCTGCTGCGGGGGCACGGAATCCGCCAGACCCGCTGGCGCGAGCGCATGGCGGCGGAAGAGGATGCGGAGGCGGCTGCGGCCGCCGATCGTCCAAGGGGCGCGCGCGGCCCGAACTGGACCCGGGCGGAGGTGCTGCGCGATCCGCGCTTCTATCTGGTGCTGCCGGCGATTTTGGCGCCCAGCTTCATCATCACCGGGATTTTCTTCCATCAGGTGCATATCGTGGAGGTGAAGGGCTGGTCCCTCGGCCTCTATTCGGCCGCCTTCGTCGCCTACGCGGCCGCGACCGCGCCCGCCGGCATCCTTTACGGCGCGTTGATCGACCGGATCGGGGCGGCCCGCGCCCTGCCCTACTTCCTGCCGGCGATGGTCGCCGCCTGCCTCGTCCTTGCGCTGAGCGACCATTGGCTCGCCATGTGGGTCTTCATGATCTTCGGCGGCGCCAATGCGGGCATGACGCAGACCTTGGGGGCCGCGCTCTGGGCGGAGGTTTACGGGTTGCGCCATCTCGGCGCGATCAAGGCGCTGACGACGGCCCTGATGGTCTTCAGCACGGCGGCCTCGCCGGTCATTCTAGGGGCGTTGATCGACGGGGGGATCGCCGTGCGCACGCTCCTGTTCCTATGCGCCGGCTATGCGGTCCTGGGGGTCGGCCTTTCAATCCTGGGCCGCACCCGGTACGGTGCGCGCGCCTGAACAAAGCCGACAACCATAATCACAGGAGCGAGACATATGCTGGTCTGTTTTCATCTCGTCGATGCGCCGGGTATGACCGACAAGCGCGCCGAGATCCGGCCCGAGCACCTCGAATACCTCAACACCAAGAAGGACGACATCCTGTGCGCCGGCCCGCTGGTCGCCGATGACGGCGAGACCTCGATCGGCAGCATGATGGTGATCGACTTCCCGAGCGTGGAGGCCGCGCGCGCCTGGATCTCGGAAGAGCCCTTCACCAAGGCGGGCGTTTACGACATGCAGAAAATCACGCTCTGGAAGAGCGTCTTTGCGCCCGGCGCCAACGTCGCCGGCGCGACCGCCGCCTGACCTGCCTCGGCCGGCGAGAGAAGGAGCGCGGACGATGGCGCGGAACTACTGGCTGATGAAGTCAGAGCCGGGCACCTGGTCGTGGGACGATCAGCTCGCCAAGGGGGCCGAGGGCGAAGGCTGGGACGGCGTGCGCAACTATCAGGCCTCCAACAACATGAAGGCCATGAAGATCGGCGACCGCGCTTTCTTCTACCATTCGGTCAACGAGAAGCGGATCGTCGGGATCGTCGAGGTGATTGAGGAGTATCACCCCGATCCCACCGACGCGTCCGGCCGCTTCGGCATGGTGACCGTCCAGGCGGTCGAGCCGATGCCCGAACCCGTGAGTCTCGCCCAGATCAAGGCCCAGCCGGATCTGGCGGAGTTGCCGTTGATCAAGCAATCCCGGCTCTCGGTGATGCCGATTCCCGAGAGCGCCTGGGAAGAGATCTGCCGGATGGGCGGGTTGACCTAAGCGGGCCGGAAGCGGGCCGTCCGGGAATTTCCAGGCCCCTCAGTCCGCCGCCGTCGCCTCGGCGCTTTCTTCGACCCTGCGGTTCAGCGCCACGATCTTTTTCTGCATCTCGGTTGCGACCAGCCGCTCGATCGCGCTTTGGATCGGCGGGTGCTTGCGCATCAGCACGCGCAGTTGCAGCGCGTCGATGCAAAAGCAGCGCGATGCGCGCGTCAGCGTCGCGCTGGCGGTCGCCGGCTCGCCCGTCACGCTGGTGATCTCGCCGATCAGCGAGTCGGCCCTCACCGTCCCGACCGTGCGTCCGTCGGCGACGACCGCCGCCTCGCCGTCGGCGATGTAGACCAACCGCTCCACCGGCATGCCCTCGTGGGTCAACTCCGCTCCCGCCTCCAGATCGCACCACATCCCGGAATCGAGAAACCGACGCGCCAGATGAGTCGGGACGTTGGGCATCTTGTGTTGCAGAAAAATCCGCTCCTCGTCGGAGAACCGAACGCGTCGGCTCAGGAAGAAGATGCGCGCGATGCCGATGGCGCTGATCACGATCCAGCAGGTCTGGATCACGGCCGAGGCCATGTTGAAGCTCTGCGCCAAACTCACCAGAACGAAGCCGGCGGCGAACAGGTTCAGCGCCGGGTAGGTGTAGCTCTGCCCCCGGATGACGCCGAACTGCAGCGCCGCGTAAGAGGCCAAATACAGCCCGACCCCGACGGCGCCGGCGATCTCGGCCAGCAACGTCTCGTTGCCGGCGATCCAGTCTTCCATCTCCGCCCCTCCCAGGACGTCCCCGCGCGGGAACCGCCGTCCCGCATCCGCCTGGCGGGACGCTACCATACCCTTTGGTCCCGCGCCCAGCGTCAGTATGCGCGCAGCGTCCTCGGCCGCGCGGCTTGTCCCGCCGGGCGAGACGGGGCACGGTTTTTTCTGGACGAGCGGCGCGCGAGGGGGCGATGCGGGAAGGGCGCGAGATAGAGATCGTCGGCTGTCACGCCGAAGGAGAGGTGGGCGACGTCATTATAGGCGGCGTCGCGCCGCCGCCGGGCGCGACGATCGCCGAGCAGGCCCGTTTCATAGCCGAGGACGGCGGGCTGCGCGCCTTCGTATTGAACGAGCCGCGCGGCGGCGTTTTCCGGCACGTCAATCTGCTGGTCCCCGCGGTCGATCCGCGCGCCGACTTCGGCTGGATCATCATGGAGCCGGCCGACACCCCTCCGATGTCCGGGTCGAACAGCATTTGCGTCGCCACCGTCGCGGTCGAGACGGGTCTGGCGCCGATGACGGAGCCGGAGACGATCGTTCGCCTGGAGCCGCCGGCCGGCCTGATCGAAGCCCGCGTCGCCTGCCGAAACGGAAAGGCCGAGCGCGTAACGGTCCGCAACGTCCCCAGCTTCGCGACCCGCCTCGACGCGCCGTTGGAGGTCGCCGGTCGGGGAACCTTGTCGGTCGACGTCGCCTACGGCGGAGACAGCTTCGTGATCGTCGACGCGGCCGCGCTGGGCGCGGCGATCGAGCCGTCGGAGGCCCGGGCGCTCGCCGAACTCGGCGTCGCGATCACGGCTGCGGCGAACGAGCAGCTGGGCTTCCACCACCCGGCGGGGACGGGCTGGGACCATATTTCCTTCTGTCAGTTCGCCGCGCCGGTGGAGACGATCGACGGGGTCAAGACCGGCCGTAACGCGGTCGCCATCCGGCCCGGCAAGATCGACCGGTCGCCGACCGGCACGGGCTGTTCGGCGCGCATGGCCGCGCTGCACGCCCGCGGGCTGTTGCGGGTCGGAGAGCCGTTCGCCGGCCTGTCGATCTTGGGGTCGCGCTTCGATTGCCGCATCATCGAGACGGCGCAGCTCGCCGGAACGCCCGCGATCGTCCCGGAAATCTCGGGCCGGGCTTGGATCACCGGCAGAAGCCGTTTGAGCCTGGATCCGGACGATCCCTGGCCGGGCGGCTACCGATTGTCCGACACCTGGCCGGACCTGCTCTAGATCTGGAGCGGCCGTCGCGCGCGACGAATCATGTGACAAACGGATGACGAAAAGGTTACACGGATGGCGCTGCGTCCGCAGGCCCGGGCGCGCGCGTGGGAGACTTGATTGGTTCTGTTTTCGAAAACGGCGCACCAGGTCGCCGTCCTGCCCTACATCGACACGCCGGCGGGCGTGCAGGCGCTGCTGATAACCTCGCGCCGGCGGGGACGCTGGGTGCTGCCGAAAGGATGGCCGCAGGCCGGCGGGGGGCTGTCCGAGGCCGCGGCGCGCGAAGCGGTCGAAGAGGCGGGGTTGAGCGGCGCGACGGCCCCGCGGCCGGTCGGGGCCTATCGCTACGCCAAGCGCATGAAAGGCGGCTATCGTCTGACCTGCACGGTCAGCGTCTACCCGCTGCGGGTGCGCGAGCATTTGTTGTCCTTCGACGAGAAGGGGGAGCGCCGCCAGCGCTGGATGTCGCTTCCCGAGGCGGCGCGCCTCGCCGACGATCGCGGCTTGCGCCGCCTGCTGGAGCGGCTGGGCGCGCTGCCGGCGAGCGCGCTTTTGCTTCTGTTGGAGGATCCCCCCGCCGCCGCCCCGGCGCCGCCGCAGGCCGATCGGTCGCTGTTGCGCGCGCTGGCGGAATTGATCGGCTTCGCCGGGTCTTCCGACACGACCGGTCGGCGCTGAGGAGCGAGCCCCGATGAGCGATCCCGCGCCGCCGAAAGGCACCCTCGACCGCGACCTTGAGAAGCTGACCCACCGCGAGGCCGCGGCCCGCAGCGTGACCGGCCGTCTGGCGCCGGCGGCGTTGGCGGGGCTGTTTCTGGCGGCCGCCGGGGCGGCGGCGTTCGGCTTCGCCTCCGGCGACGATACGCTGGCGATCACCTTGGTCGCCGCCGTGCTCGGCGGCTACATGGCGATCAACATCGGCGCCAACGACGTCGCCAACAATGTCGGTCCGGCCGTGGGCGGACGCGCGATGACGCTGGTGACGGCGCTCGTCATCGCGGCCGTCTTCGAAAGCGCGGGCGCGCTGCTCGCCGGCGGCGACGTCGTGCAGACGATATCGAAAGGCATCATCGACCCCGCGCTGATGCCCGACCCAGGCCTGTTCGTATGGGCCATGACGGCGGCGTTGGCGGCGTCGGCGCTTTGGGTCAATCTCGCGACAATGTTGGGCGCCCCCGTCTCGACGACGCATGCGGTGGTCGGCGGGGTGATGGGATCGGGCGTTGCGGCGGCGGGCTTCGCGCTCGTCAACTGGCCGACGATGGGCGCGATCGCAGCCAGCTGGGTGATTTCGCCGGCGCTCGGCGGCGTGATCGCGGCCGCTTTCCTGGCGGTCATCAAGCTGAAGCTGATCTATGTCGAGGACAAGATCGCCGCCGCCCGGCGTTGGATCCCGCTGCTGGTCGCGATCATGGCCGGCGCCTTCGCCTGCTATCTCGCGATCAAGGGGCTGAAGCGGATCTGGCGGCCTGACCTGGCGACGATCGGGCTGATGACGGGAGGCGCCTTCGCCCTGACGCTGGCGATCATGCGCCCGGTCATCCGCCGGCAGTCGGCGGGCATGGAGAACGCCAACCGATCGTTGCGACGGCTCTTCCGCATCCCGCTAATCTGTGCGGCGGCCCTCTTGTGCTTCGCGCATGGGGCGAACGACGTCGCCAACGCGATCGGGCCCCTCGCGGCGATTCTGAATGCGGCTGAAGAGGGCGCCGTCTCCACGGTCGTCGCCGCGCCCCTGTGGGTGATGGCCATCGGCGCGTTCGGGATCAGTCTGGGCCTTTTCCTCTACGGCCCGAAGCTGATCGGCATGGTCGGGACCAAGATCACAAAGATGAATCCCATGCGCGCCTACTGCGTGGCGTTGTCGGCGGCGATCACGGTGATCGTCGCCTCGTGGCTGGGCCTGCCGGTAAGCTCCACCCATATCGCGGTCGGGGCGGTCTTCGGCGTCGGCTTCTTCCGCGAGGCCTTCGCCCGGCGCAGCAAGCGCCGACAGGCGATGGTCCGCCGCGGCGCGCCGGAGGCGCCGGCCTCGCCGATCGAACGGCGGCGGCGCCTGCTGGTCCGGCGCGCGCACTTCCTGACGATCGTTGCGGCCTGGGTCGTGACGGTTCCGGCGGCGGCGGGATTTTCGGCGGCTCTGTTCTTCATCTTGACGGCGCTCTTCGTGTGACCGCCTGCTCGGCTGGCGACGCAACCGGCGGCGACGTTGTTCGTCCGACAGGGCGCGCTATGCTGCCTATCCAGGCGGAGAGCCGAAGAAAACAGGAGGACGACCCCATGCTGGAGACCACCCTCGCCGGATCCTTGCCGAAACCCGCCTGGCTCGCCGAGCCGGAGACGCTTTGGGCGCCCTGGGCGCTGAGTTCGCCCGAGCGGCTGGCGGAGGCGAAACGCGACGCGACCCGCCTCGCCATCCTGGATCAGGAGGCCGCCGGCCTCGACATCGTCAGCGACGGCGAGCAGTCGCGCCACCATTTCGTTCACGGTTTTCTGGAGGGGATCGAGGGGATCGATCGGGAGAACAAGCGCCGCATCGGGATTCGCGACGAGCGCTACGAGGCTGACTGCCCGGTCGTGGTCGGCCCGTTGACGCGCCCCAAATCGGTGCACGCCGAGGAGGTCGCGTTCGCGCGATCCTGCACCGCGCGCACGCTGAAGTTCACCCTGCCCGGCCCGATGACGATCGTCGACACGCTGGCCGACGACCATTACGGCGACCGCGAGAGCATGGCGATGGCCTTCGCGGAGATCCTGAATCAGGAGGCGAAGGACCTTGTCGCCGTCGGGGCGGACGTCATCCAGTTCGACGAACCCGCGTTCAACGCCTACACCCGTCTCGTGCCCGGCTGGGGGGTGGAGGCGCTGAACCGCGCCGTCCAAGGCTTGTCGGCCAAGAAGACGGCCGTGCACATCTGCTACGGTTACGGCATTCAGCAGAACAACGACTGGAAGAAGACGCTCGGCAAGGTGTGGGCGCAGTATCGCGAGATCCTGCCGGCGCTGGTTGAGAGCAAGGTCGACCAGATCTCGCTGGAATTCGCCGGCAGTCGGGTGCCCCTCGACGTCCTGGAACTGGTCGGCGAGCGCAAGGACGTCCTGGTCGGCGCCATCGACGTCGCCAGCGAGGCGATCGAAACCCCAGAGCAAGTGGCGACCGTGATCGACGGCGCGCTGAAGCACATGCCTGCGGAGCGGATCTTCCCCTGCACCAACTGCGGCATGGCGCCGATGAAGCGGACCGTCGCCTACAAGAAGCTGGCGGCGCTCGCCGCCGGCGCCGAGCTGGTGCGCAATCGGCTTTGACGGCGCGGGGTTTAACCGTTCGCGTCGACCGCCCATGTCTTCCCCTATGACGGATCGATTCGCCCCCGACGCGCCCCTCGAACGCGCCGCCGCGCCGGACGGCGTGCGGCTCTATGCGATCGGCGACGTGCACGGCTGCCGCCAGCCGCTGCGCCGTCTGCTGGCCGAGATCGCGCGCGACGTCGACGCCGCGCCGGCGGCGCAGGAGGTGCGGATCGTCTTCATCGGCGACTATATCGACCGCGGCCCCGATTCGGCCGGGGTGGTGGACGACGTGCTCGCTCTGACTCGCGACGGGCTGCCCGGCGGGCGGGCGGTTCGGGTGGTGACCCTCAAAGGCAACCATGAGGACTATCTGCTCCGCTTCCTTGAGGGCGATGAGCAAGCCGGCTTGGGCTGGATGATCAACGGCGGGGCCGAGACGCTGGCGAGCTACGACGTCGAGGCGCCGTCGGCGCGTCTCGGCGCTCAGGCGGTCGGCGAAGCCGCCGCCGCCTTCGCCCGCGCCCTGCCGGCCGCGCACCGCGCGTTCTATGAAGGCTTGGCGCTTTGCCACGAGGCGGGCGGCTACTTCTTCGCCCACGCCGGCGTGCGTCCCGCGCGCCCGCTCGACGCGCAGGATCCCCAGGATCTCATCTGGATTCGCGAACCGTTCCTGTCCGACGAGCGGGACTTCGGGCGCGTCGTCGTGCACGGCCACACCCCGCGCGAGCGCATCGAAGAGCGCGCCAACCGCATCGACATCGACACGGGCGCGGTCTATGGCGGCGATTTGACCGCCGCCTGCTTCTGGGGTACCGAGCGGCGCTATCTGCAGGTAAGCTCCTAAAGTCCGAGGCACGGCGGCGCTCGCCTGTCCCGCCCGGCGCATTGGTGAGGAACGGATCCGGCCATGACGGGCTCGGACATCGCGGCGGCGATCGATCGACTGGGCGACGCGACGGTGGTCTGCGTCGGCGACCTGATGCTCGACCGCTTCGTCGAAGGGTCGGTGCGACGCATCTCGCCCGAAGCCCCTATCCCGGTGTTGAGCGTCGCGCGGCGGCGTACGGATCTGGGCGGAGCGGGCAATGTCGCGCGCAACCTCGCGGCGCTGGGCGCGAAGACGCGGCTGTTCGCCGCCGTCGGCGCCGACGACGCCGCGCAGGAGGTGCGCCGCGCGCTCGACTCGCTGTCGGGGCTGACGGCGCAGCTGAGCGTCGCAAGCGATCGGCCCACCACGGTCAAGACCCGCTTCATGGCCGGCGGTCAGCAATTGTTGCGCACGGATGAGGAAGAGATCGGCCCGCTGGACGCCGAGGCCCGCACAGCCCTGATCGAGGCGGCGACGGCGGCGCTGCAGGGGGCGGGCGCGCTGGCGCTTTCCGATTACGGCAAGGGCGTCCTGTGCGACGAGACCATCGCCGCTCTGATCGAGGCGGCGCGCGCCGCCGGGGCGCCGGTGATTTGCGATCCCAAGGGCCGCGACTATTCGCGGTATCGCGGGGCGCAGTGGCTGACGCCCAACCGATCCGAATTGGCGCTGGCAAGCGGCGCGCCCACCCACGACGCCGATGCGGTTGAAGCCGCCTGTCGCCGCATCGTCGAGACCGCCGGCGTCGAGGGCGTGCTCGCCACCCGATCCGAACAGGGTATGACGCTCTTCGGCCCGGACGGGACGTTGCATCTCCCGACTCGCGCGCGCGAGGTGTTCGACGTAGCGGGCGCGGGCGACACGGTGGTGGCCGCCTTCGCCGCCGGCCTCGCGGCGGGCGTTCCCGCCGCGGAGGCCGCTCAGCTCGCCAACCAGGCGGCGGGCGTCGTCGTCGGCAAGGTCGGCACTGCAACGGCCTATCCAGCCGAGCTTCTATCCGCAGCCCATGAGGACGCGTGGCTCGGCGGCGAAGCCAAGGTCGTCCCGGCCGCGGCCGCGGCGGACCGGGTCGCCGGCTGGCGGCGGCGCGGCAAACGCGTCGGCTTCACCAACGGGTGCTTCGACCTGCTGCACCCGGGGCATCTGTCGCTGATCCGTCAGGCCCGGGCGGCCTGCGACCGGCTGGTGGTCGGCCTTAACAGCGACGAGTCCGTACGCCGTCTCAAGGGTCCGGATCGACCGGTGCAGTCGGAGGCGGCGCGCGCCGCCGTGCTGGCTTCCCTCGCCGCCGTCGATCTGGTGGTGGTGTTCGGCGAGGACACGCCGCTGGCGCTGATCGAAACCCTGAAACCAGACGTGCTGGTCAAGGGCGCGGACTACGCCCGCGATCAGGTGGTCGGCGCCGCCCAGGTCGAGAGCTGGGGCGGCCGCGTGGTGCTGGCCGAACTGCTCGACGGGCACTCGACGACCGGGACCCTGAAGCGCCTGGGCGGCGGCTGACCTCTCACCCGCCGGGATCCGCCATCCGCATCAGTCGCTCCGCCGCCTGGCGCGCGTAGCGCAGCGTCAGCGCCTTGCGTCGGCTGGCGTTCATCGATCCCTCCGCCGCGGGCCGTTCGATCGAGGCGCCGTAGGCGTCGGCGACGATCAGGCCGACCGCGTCCGGCAGGATCTCCACCGGGAAGTCGACCGGCACGGCGAAATAGAAGCGGTCGCAAAAGGGCAGATACTCGATCCATTTCGAGTCCGCGCGATAATCCTCGATGGAGGATTTGACCTCCACGATCGTCACCCCGCCAGCCTTGTCCAACGCCATCACGTCGGCGCGCCGACCGGTCTTCAGGGTCACCTCCAGCAGACAAGCCGAGCCCATCTCGCGCAACAGGCGCACGGCGCCGCGCGTCACCGCGCCGGTCGCCGCCGGGCGGCCTTCGAACAGCGGCCCGTCGGATGAACGCTCCGCCGGATCTTCATCGCCAAACGCCGTCATCGAGTCCGTTTTTCCCAAAAGGCGTCGGCGCCAGGCCTCTCTTCCCTGGCGCGCGGCGCGGGCTTCGTCTTACACTCCGAATCGAGGGGCTCGCCTCGTAGAGCGAACATAGGGGGAAAAATCTTCATGAAAAAGGTCCTGATCGGAGTCGGCGCGCTGATCGTCGTCGCCGCAGTCGCCGTCTTCGTCCTGGTCTCCAATCTCGACAGCGTCATCAAGGAGGCGATCGAACGGGTCGGCCCCCGGGTCACCCAGACCGACGTCACCGTCGATGAGGTTCAGTTGGAGATCGCCGACGGCGCCGCCGCCATCCGCGGTCTTCATGTCGGCAACCCGCAAGGCTATCAGACGAAGCGCGCCATGGATCTCGGGCTGGTCAGCGTGCGCCTCGACACCGCCACGGCGACCAGCGACGTCATCGTGATCCACGAGATCGTCATCGACGCGCCGCAGATGACCTACGAGGTCGGCGATCCGCGCAGCAACTTCCAGCAGATTCAGAAAAACGTGGAGGACTTCATCGCCTCGACCGGAGCCGGCGGCGGCGACCAGACGGCGGCCGACGACGGCGCCGGCGGTCAGAAACAACTGATCATCGAGAATCTGTACGTCCGAAACGCCCAGGTAGGCGTCAGCGCGCCCTTCCTGCAGGGCGAGGAGGTCTCCACCGGCATCCCGGAGATCCATCTGACCGACATCGGCAAGCAAGACGGCGGCGCGAGCCCGGCCGAGGTCGCGGCGGTCACTCTGGACGCCATCACCGAACGGGTGATCGGGGCTGTCGGAAAGCTCGATCTGCGCGGCATGGTCGAAGACGCGGCCGGCCAGATTCAGAAGGGCGCGGAAGATGCGGTGAAGCAAGGCGGCGAGGACGCCCAGAAAGCGATCGAGGAGGGCGTCGGCGGCGCGCTGAAGAGCCTCACCGGCGATTGACGCCGGCGCGACGAGGTCGGAGGCGGGGATGGGGGCGGCCCGGGTTCACAACGGGTCCGGGCGCTTCCAGGCGACGGCGCCGCGGCACTCGTAGAGCGGACGGTCGCCCGCCCGCGCCCCGATCCGGTCGGCCTCGACGATCGCGGCCCCTTCGATCGCCTGGGCGTCCAGATTGTGCGCCAACACCCAGGTCAAGGTTGCGTCGTGGCCGTTGAGCGCGTCCAGCGCCGATGCGCCGCGGTCGTGCAGATAAAGCAGCACGTCGTCCGAAAGGCGCGGATTGTCCCGGCACAGCCGGTCCGCGCTGTTCCGGCCCGGCAAGTCGATTTCCGCGACCACCGTGCGATAGGCCGCGCCCTCATTGGCGTCGGCCGGCGCCAGCATCGGGCGCGTGACGAGCGTCAGCGGCTGGTCGTCGCGCGCGCCGGCGGCCTGTCCTGCGGAGATGCCGGGCACCGCGTCGCTCATCGCGACGACGAACGCGGCGGGAATGGCGACGGAGGCGCCGATCAACGAGGCGGCGATTAAATACTCTGCCCGCATGGGGCGTCTCTCCTTCCTTCGGCGGCGCCGCTTCCATGACCGTCTCGCGCGCCGGAACGGACGAACGAGAGGGTTTTAGGCCGGTCGCTTTGCGTCCCGCCGTTTCCGGCGGTTTGCCTTTATCGGGTCGGGGAGATCCCGACGCCCTATGCGACAAAGGAAATCACGGACGGCGGACTTTGCGCAGTGACTTGAATCACAGCGCACGCTTACCCTTACCCTTCTATCCGGCCCGGCTTGGCGCGCTTGACAGCGCGCCCCCGGCGGTATTCCTGGGCGCCGCGAGGCCGGGCGCGATGGGCGGGGGCGCCGGATCGGTAGGAGAAGGACGAGATGCAAGCGAGACAAAGCGCGGTCGCGCGGCGGTGCGGCGGGCTGTCGGTCGTCGCGGTTTTGATTGGGCTGGCCGCCGGGCTCGGGCCGGCGGGCGCCCTCGCCCCGGCGAAGGGCGCCGAGGCGAACGCCGAGGCGGCGGGCGGCGTCGAGGCCGTCTATCGCCAGCTCGTCGCCCGCACGCTGACCGAGCGCCGCGACCTCAGCGTCGAGGATCCGGTCTATGAAGGCGAGGAGCTGCGCACCGGTCGAGACGGGCGTGCGCGGATCGCGATGGCCGACGGCGCGCTGCTGACATTGGGCGACGAGGCGGTCCTGCGCATCGACCGGCTGGTCTTCAACCCGGACGGCGGGAACGGCGCGGGCGCCTTCACCGTGCTGCACGGCGCCTTCCGGATGACCAGCGGCGCGCTGGGCGCGAACGGCGCGGTGCAGGTGGACACCCCGATCGCCACCATCGGAATCCGCGGCACCGACTTTTGGGGCTATCAGGACGGCGGCGCCTTGTCGGTGGTGCTGCTGGACGACGGCAGGGTCGAGATCGAGACGCCGGGCGGTCGGATCGTGCTCGACGAGCCGCGCGACGGGATCGTCATCACAGACCCGGCCGCGCCGCTGCCGGCGGAGCCGCTCGTCTGGGACGAAGACCGGATCGCCCGCGCGGTCGAGACCATCGCGTTCCCGGAGTAAGACCCGCGATATGGCATTCCTCGAGACGCCCGAGGCGGCGGCGATCGCGCTCGCCGACGCGCCCAAGCATCGCCGGCTGTACGCCTATTGGCGCGAGCGCGCCGACGGACGGCGCGCGCCGGCGCGGGTCGACGTCGATCCGCTCGATCTGCCCGACCTGTTGTCGAACCTTTGGCTGATGGATGTGCTGACCGACCCGCTGGACTTCCGCAATCGGCTGGCCGGGACGGCGATCCGCACCATCGTGGGGCGGGACGTCACGGGCCTGATGTTCGACGACGTGTTCGACGGCCCCCCCCGCCGCGGCTGTGCGGCGCGACTACGAGCAGGTGGTCGAAAGCTGGACGCCGCACTTCATCCGCCGCACGGTCGATTGGGCGGGGCGCGGCCACATCGGCTATCGACGATTGGTGTTGCCGCTCTCGTCCGACGGCGCGCGGGTCGACATGCTCCTCGGCCTGACGGAGGAGGCGAGGAGCGACTGACCGGCCGGGCGAACGCCGGCGCTCAGGCGGCGGCGTCGTCGCCCTCGCCCGCGCCGGTCGACAAGGCGATCAGCGACGCGCCGAAGGCGATCAGATCGACGCCGAGCAGCAGGCCGAGGGTCCACACGGCGCTCGCCGGGAAGGCCAGGATGATCAGCACGGCCAAGGCCAGCGAGGTGACGCCGCTGAACAGGGTCCACCCCCAGCCTTTGAGCGGCTTCAGCTGAAAGGCGTGCCACGTCTTGAGGCCGCCGCCGACCAGGAAGAGGGCGGCGACCACCGTGGTCAGCGTTAAGGCGCCGGGCAGCGGGAAGAGAAGCAGCAGGACGCCGGCGATAAGCCCGACCAGGCCGAACAGCAGGGTGGCCGCGATCCGGCTCTTGCCGCGCAACTTGAAGGCGCGGGCCATCTCCATCACACCGGTGACGGCGAAGACGCCGCCGACGAAGAAGGTTGCGCCCAAGGTCGCCAGATGCGGCAAGAAGATCGCCAGCCCGCCGACCAGCAGGAACAGGGCGCCCCCGCCCCAAAACCAGACCTTATGCTCCCGGATGGTTTGCGGGTCGAGGCCGGCGGCGTTCGCGATCGAACCCGCCGGGCCGGCCTCCTCGTAGCGCTCGGAATAGCTTTCGTTGGAGTTCGCCATCGGCGCTTCTCCCTCTGTTTGCCGCGCGCCGGAGGATCGTCGACGTCCCGTGGACGCAGCAGGCCGCATCCCGGCGCGCGTCGATGCGTGCTTGCCTATTCGTCTGACAGGGACGTGGGGGTTCGATACGCATTCGTAAACCGCCGCGGCGCGGCATGTCGGCTGCAGAACGACCCGCTCTGGGATGCGAAGGGAGGGAGAAATGGCGCGCCCGGCAGGATTCGAACCTGCGACCTTCGCCTTCGGAGGGCGACACTCTATCCAGCTGAGCTACGGGCGCTTGAAAAGCCGCCCCCCGTATACCCAACGCGCCCCGTGTTGGCCAGAGCGAATTCGGGATCAGTTCGCCGACCGGTAGCGCCGGAACAGCGCGAGCAGCGCCGGCGCGTCGAGCCGGTCCGCCGTCCAGAGCGCCCGCGTCTCGGGCGCATGCTCTGCCTGCCAAAGGCGAAAGTCGAAGCACCAGCGCGTCTCCAACGATTTGCGGAAGGCGACCGACTCGCGCTGAGCCGGCGTGTCGAGGCCGAGCGACCGGCGCGCCCGCGCGGTGATCAGCATCGCCTCGCACTCCATGTCCAAGACCCGCGCGTCGGGGCCGAGACGCCCCTCGAGATGCTGCACCCCGTGACCGGCCAGTTCGTGCGCCAGCACGGCCGCCAGCGCGTCCCGCCCGCGCTGCGCGCCGTAGCGCCCGACCACGGCGACGAAGCGCCGCCCGCCGGCGGCGTCCGGCGCCGTCGGCAGAAAGGCCGCCAGCGTGACGCGCGAGAGCGCGGGATAGGGGAAGCCCGGGTCGTAGATCACCACGACCCGCCCGGCGGCGCGCAGCCGGTCGATCGCCGCCTTGGCCGCCGGATCCGCCGCCTCCAGACGGGCGAGCGCCGTCTGCGCAGCCGCGAGGCCTGCGGCGGGATCCGGCCCTTTCGGCTCGACCCCGGCCTCCGACGGCGCGAGCGCGTAGAACAGGACGCCCCGCGCTTCGGCCTGCGCCGCCACCGGCCGCTCCCCGAGCCGCTCGCCGTCGAAGGGCGTGAAGGCCTCTGCGGGCGCGCAGAATAGCGCCGCGCTCAGGAAGGCGTTGAGCAGAAACCGCCGCATACGCCGAGGATAACGGCGCGACGCCGACGCCAAAAAGAAAAAACGCCCCGACCGCGCGGGTCGGGGCGTGAAGTCTTCTCTTTCAGGGAACAGAGAGGCGTTCGCCCGTCAGACGGCCAATCCGATCGCGAAGAGGGCGACGGCGGCTAAGGCGCCGAGAGCGCCGGCGGGCAGATGATCCACGCTTTGGGACAAGGTGCGCATCGGTGTGAACTCCCCCTCCTGGTCGGCGCGTCAGCCTTGAAAGCGGTCCCGTGCGGTCCGCGTCGCGCGGCGGGACCCTGAGCGCCGGGTCGCATGATGGAGAAATCATGCCGCACGCCGTCGGGCTTCGCTGTGCCGACCGTCACATCGGGCCGATTTTTTCGGGGCGCGCCCGGACGGGCAGGCCGCGAACGAGAAGACGCCCGCCGGATCTCTCCGACGGGCGTCTCGCCGAGTGGGGCGTTCCCTCTTGTCAGTCCGCGTGTTCAGGCTGTGCAGGCGGTCGGGTCTAACCCCCCGGCCGAGTCCGACCGTCCTGCACATCCTGCGACCGTCCTTCGAGGCGGCCCTCCCTGGAAGGCGACCCTTAGAACTGGGCCGACTCGGTGCTCTCGCCCATCGCCGTGGTGGCCGAGAGGCCCTTGGCGGTGGCGTTGTTGACGGCGTCGAAGTAGCTGACGCCGACCTCGTGCTGGTGGCGGGTGGCGGTGAAGCCGTTGGCCTCGGCGGCGAACTCCGCCTGCTGCAGCTCGGAATAGCCGGCCATGCCGCGGTCCTTGTAGGCCCGCGCCAGCTCGAACGTGGCGTAGTTCAGGCTGTGGAAGCCGGCCAGCGTGATGAACTGGAACTTGTAGCCCATGGCGCCCAGCTCGCGCTGGAACTTCTCCATCGTGGCCTGGTCCAGATGCTTCGCCCAGTTGAAGGAGGGCGAGCAGTTGTAGGCCAGCATCTGGTCCGGATATTCCTTCTTGATCGCCTCGGCGAACTTGCGGGCGTCCTCCAGGTCCGGGGTGGAGGTCTCCATCCACAACAGGTCCGAATAGGGCGCGTAGGCGAGGCCGCGGGCGATGCCCATGTCCACGCCGCCGGTGATGCGGTGGAAGCCCTCGATCGTGCGCTCGCCGGTCAGGAAGGGCGCGTCGGCCTCGTCCACGTCGGAGGTGATGAGGCGCGCGGCCTCGGCGTCGGTGCGGGCCATGATGATGGTCGGCACGCCCATGACGTCGGCCGCCAGGCGCGCCGAATTCAGGTTGCGCACCGCCTGCTGCGTCGGCAGGAGAACCTTGCCGCCCAGATGGCCGCACTTCTTCTCGGAGGCCAACTGGTCCTCGAAATGGACGCCCGCGGCGCCGGCCTTGATCATCGCCTTCATCAGTTCGAACACGTTGAGCGGCCCGCCGAAGCCGGCCTCGGCGTCGGCCACGATCGGCGCGAACCAGTCGACGTCGTCGGTCGACTGACCCTCGAGGCGCTCCATGGTCTGGATCTGGTCCTGGCGCTGGAAGGCGTTGTTGATCCGCTCCACCACCTGCGGGACCGAGGAGACCGGATAGAGCGACTGGTCGGGATACATCTGACCGGCGTTGTTGGCGTCGGCCGCGACCTGCCAGCCGGAGAGGTAGATCGCCTTGAGGCCGGCGCGGATGTGCTGGACCGCCTGGCAGCCGGTGAAGGCGCCGAGCGTGTTCACATAGGGCTCCTCATGCAGCAGCTTCCAGAGCTTCTGCGCGCCCATCTCGGCCAGCGTGTGCTTGATCTGGACCGAGCCGCGCAGCTTCTCGACGTCGGCGCGCGAGTAGTCGCGCCGGATCGTCGCCCAGCGGTCGGGCGCGTAGTCCGGGGCCGGCCAATCGTCGCCGCCCTCAGGCGCGGGCTCCCAATTGTAACCGGAAGTCATGCTGTCCATCGTCTCAGGTCCTTCTGTCAGCGTCGGGCCGCCCGTCGGGTCGGCCAAGATGTTTCGGGCGCCGCGACGCGCCTTGTTAACCCTTTACAAACCGCCTTTACAACGTCTCGATCCGGGTCGCCGCGCCGGGCACGGGTCGGTCGGTCGCCCGCCGTTCCCCTTCGATCCTGTGATACCGCGGGGGCGCCGCGCTGCACAACGCTTTCCGACGTGACAAGAATAGACAAGCGGCTGGTAAATTGTTTACAATTTGTAAAGTTTGTAAATCACGAGAGGCGGCGCAGTCATGGCGACAAGTGCGGGGGCGAGCGCGAGATCCCCGAAACAGGCCCCGAAGCAAGCCCCGAAACTGGGCGCCAAGATCCGGCGCCTGCGGCGCGAGCAGGGCATGACTCAGGCGCAGCTGGCCGAGGCGCTGGGCGTCAGCGCCTCCTATCTGAACCTGATCGAGCACAATCGGCGCAAATTGACGACCGACCTGCTGCTGGCGATCGCAGAGCAGTTCAGCCTGGATTTCGCGACCCTGGCGGAGGATGACGAGAGCCGGCTCTACAACGACGTGATGGACGCCTTCGGCGACCGGCTGTTCGAGGAGGTCGAGCTCACCACCACCGACGTGCGCGAGTTGGTGATCGCCAGCCCGCAGGCGGCGCGCGCGCTGCTCACTCTCTATGACGCCTACTACAAGACGCTGAACGACGCGCGCTCGCTCGCCGCGCAGATGACGGACGGCGAGGAAGGCGGCGGCTTCCCGCTGGTCGATCTGGCGCCGGCCGATCTGATCTCCGACATGATCCAGGAGAACCAAAACTATTTTCAGGATCTCGAGCACGAGGCCGACCGGGTGCGCCGCGAGGTTCGGATGGCGGGCCCTGCGGTTCAGCACGCGGGATCGGCGCTCAACTGGGAGCGGATGGCGGACTATCTGCAGGAGGCGCACGGGGTCCGCACCGCCTTCGCCACCCCGGACGAGGCCGGCAGCCTGGGCGTCGCCCGACGCTTCGACAAGAAGGATCGGCTGCTCACCGTCTCAGCCCGCCTCGACGGTCAGGCGCGGGCCTTCCAGCTGGCCCACCAGATCGGCCAACTCTCGGCCGAGCCGGTGCTGGAGATGCTGCTCAGCGAAAACCGCATCAAGGATCCGCAGGCCCGCGCCATGGGACGCATCGCGCTGGCCAATTATTTCGCCGCCGCGCTGCTGATGCCCTACGAGGAGATGTTGGAGGCGGCGCGCTCAAGCCGCTACGACATCGAGCTCCTGCAGCATCAGTTCAACGCCAGCTTCGAACAGGTGTGCCACCGGCTCACCTCGCTCAATCGGCCGGACGCGAAGGGCGTGCCGCTGCACATGCTGCGGGTGGATACGGCCGGCAACATCTCCAAGCGCTTCACGCTCTCAGGATTGCCGATCCCGCGCCACGGCGGGGCGTGCTCGCGCTGGAACGTCTATTCGGCCTTCCTCAATCCCGGCGTCATTCAGGCGCAGGTCTCGAAACTGCCTGACGGGCAGGCCTATTTCTGCATCGCGCGCACCGTTCGCAAAGGCGGCGTCGGCTACGGCGCGCCGCAATATTTCCAGTCGATCGGGCTCGGCTGCGATCTGCGCTACGCGCGTGAGATGATCTATTCCGACGATGTCGAGCTTGAGCGCCCGGAGCGCTTCGGCGAGATCGGCGTGGCGTGTCGCATCTGCGAGCGCATGGACTGCCCGCAGCGCGCCTTCCCGCCGGTCCATCTGCGCTACACCGTCGACAGCAACGTCCGCGGCGCCAGCCCCTACACCGCCCCCGGCTGGCCCTGGCACCACGAACGGCCGGGGCCGACGCGGTAAAAAGAGGCGTCGGCGCGCCGCGCTTTACGCCGCCTGCAGCTCCAGCCCCAGCAGGCGCCGCGCTTCGGCGACGCTGGCGGGGCGGCGGTCGTATTGGGCGCAGAGATCGACGGCCTGCTCCACCAGCGCGGCGTTGGACGGCGCGAGCGTATTCTTGTCCAGGCGGATGTTGTCCTCCAGCCCCGTACGGACGTGGCCGCCGCGCTCCAGCGACCATTCGACCAGCGTCTTCTGATGCCGCCCGATGCCGGCCCCCGTCCAGGTCGCGTCGGGGGCGAGGCGGGCGAGCGTGTCGACGTAGAAATCGAAGCTCGGCCGGTCGACGGGCATCGCGTTCTTCACGCCCATGACGAACTGCACGTGCAGCGGCCCCTTGATCTTGCCGGCCTTCTCCATCTCGACCGCCGAGAAGATCATCGACAGATCGAAGGCCTCGACCTCCGGCTTCACGCCGCATTCCAGCATCTGGGCGGCGAGGCTGTCGATCAGCTCGGGGCTGTTGTCGTAGACCCGGGTCGGGAAGTTGCAGGAGCCGGTGGCGAGCGAGGCCATGTCCGGCTTCAAGCGGATCATGCCCCCGCGCTCCGCCCCCTTGCCCGAGCGCCCGCCGGTCGAGAACTGCACGATCATGCCGGGACAGTGCGTGCGCAGGCCCTCCAGCAGCGCCGCGAACTTCTCCGGGTCGGAGGTGGTGGAGCCGTCGTCGTTGCGAACATGGCAATGGGCCAGCGTCGCGCCGGCCTCGAAGGCGGCCTGCGTGCTTTCCACCTGCTCCGCAACCGTGATCGGGACGGCCGGGTTGTTTTCCTTCTTCGGCACCGAGCCGGTGATCGCGACCGTGATGATGGCGGGCGTGGTCATGGGCTTGCGTCCTTCCCCTCTCGTTCTTTTTGATCTCAGCCGGCGCGCCAAGCGGCGAGCGTGCGATCGATCATCGCCGTCGCCTCGCCGGCGCCCCCCGCCCGCACGGGCTCGGGCGCAGCCTTCAGATTGGCGCGCAGCCGATCGGCGTGAACCTCCAAAGTCTCCAGCATCCGCTCAGCCCCGGCAAGCGCCGCCCCGACCGCCAGCAAGAGCGGCCCCCAGGCCAACTGCTCCTGCAACCAGGCGGCGCCGTCCCGCTCATGGATCGGCAGGGCCGCGGCCTGCAGGGCGGCCTGCTGCGCGCCGGCGTGCCGCGCGAGCGCGAGGACGGCTTCCGCCCGCACAGGATTGCGCTTATGCGCCATGGCAGACGACCCGCCGGCGTCGGCGAACGAGACCTCCCCCACCTCGTTCTGACCCATCAGCAAAAGATCCTGCGCCGTCTTGCCCGCGCTCGCCGCGCAAGAGGCGAGCGTCGCACCGATCGCGACCATCCCCTCGCGCCGGACGTGCCAGGGCAGCGGCGCGACGGCCAGGCCGAGACGCGCGGCCAGGCCCTCCTCCACCGCGCGGGCGCGTTCGCCGAGCGCGGCCTGCGTCCCGGCCGCTCCGCCCAGCGAGACGCAGAGCTCGGCGGCGCGCAGCCGACTCAAGGCTCGGCGATGGGCGATCAGAGGGGCTAGCCACTGCGCCGCTTTCAGGCCGAAGCTTGTGGGCGCCGCCTGCTGCATGCGCGTCCGCGCGAGCGTCGGCGTCACGCGATGGGTCTCCGCGAGATCGGCGAGCGCGTCGCCGATCCTCTGCACCCGCGCCTCCATGACGCAGAGAGCGCGCGACAGACAGCAGGCCCAAGCGCTGTCCACGATATCCTGACTGGTCGCCCCGTGATGCACGTAATCGCCCGCCGATCCCGCAGCGGCGCGCAGCCGGCGCACCAACTCCGGAACCACGACCCCGTCGCGCGCCGCGGCCGCGGCCAGCTCCCCGGGATCGAGATCGCCGGCCAGGCGCTCGGCCGCGCGGGCGATCGCCGGGGGCGCGTCGCTCGGAATCAGGCCCAGCTCCGCTTCGACGTCGGCCAGCGCGGCCTCCACCCGCAGCATCGCGGCGAGTTGCGCCAGCCCGTCGATCTCGGCGGCGACCTCGGCGTCGCCTGCAAGATCGCCCAAGAAGGCGGGCAAGGCGGCGTCCAGGATCGTCATGCGTCGAAGAAGACCGTCTCATGCGGCCCGCCAAGGCGCACGTCGAAACGATAGACCGGCGGCGCTGCGCCGACGGCCGCTTCCCGCGGAGCGATCAGAGCGGCGCGGCGATCCTGATGCTCCAACCGGCTCAAGATCGGATCGGCGGCGTTGGCCTCCGCCTCGTCGGCGAAATAGACCCGCGTCAGCAGCCCGATATTGATCCCGCGTGCGACGATCCACAGAAGCGCGTGCGGCGCCATGACGCCGGTTCGCCCGCCGGGCAGCGGCGTCGGGACCGGGCCGGGCTTCACCGTCTCGAACCGGTAGAGGCCCGTCTGCAGATCGGCCGCCGCGCGGCCCCAGCCGAACAGGGCCGGATCGCGCTCGCCATAGCGCGGATCGTCCGGGCTGTTGTAGACGCCGCGCGCGTCGGCCTGCCAAATCTCCAGAACGCAATCGCGCATCGGAGCCCCGTGGCGATCGTGGACGACGCCTTCGATCGCGATGCGCTCGCCGCGCGCCGCAGGGCCGGCGATCTCCGTCCCCGGATCGGGGAACGGACCCTGCAGACCGGCGACGCTGGGAGTCAGACCGATATGGACGTAGGGACCCGCAGTCTGCGACGGCGTTTCCTTCCAGATATTGAGCGGTTGGGGCATGGCCTCAGCTCCCTTCCGTCTTGTTTTCGAACGGGGTCTGGCGGCGCCCCCGCAGCACAATGTCGAAGCGATAGGCGAGCGCGTCCATCGGCATGGCGGCGTTGCGGTCGAGCGGCGCCACCAGGCTCTCGACCGCGCAGGGGTCGGGGATCGCGTTCAGGATCGGGCAATGCGGGATCAGCGGATCGCCTTCGAAATACATTTGCGTTATCAGCCGCTGGGCGAAGGCGCGCCCGAAGATCGAAAAATGGATATGCGCCGGGCGCCAGTCGTTCGGGCCGTTCGGCCAGGGATAGGGGCCAGGCTGAATGGTGCGGAACCGATAGGCGCCCTGGGCGTCGGTCACGGTGCGGCCGCACCCGCCGAAATTAGGGTCCAGCGGCGCAATGTATTTCTCCGTCACATGACGATAGCGCCCGCCGGCGTTGGCCTGCCAGATCTCGATCAGGGCGTCCGGGACGGGGCGGCCCGACTCGTCCGTGACCCGACCGTGCACCAGCAGGCGCGGGCCGACCGGCTCCCCGTCGACCATGGCGTTGCGGATCAGATCCGCGTCGAGCGGCCCCAGCCGGTCGGAGCCGAAGACGGGTCCCGTCATCTCCGAGAGCGTGCTGTCATGCGCAATCAGCGGCTTTTCGGGGGAGCGCAGGACGCTCGACTTGTAGCCGGGCGCGCAGGGCGGCGGATGCCAGGCCCGGTCGCGGGGAAAATAGCCGCCGCCCTTCATCGGCCGCCCCCGTCCTCCAGGTCCGCGAAAACGCGCTTCGCCGCGCGAAACGCAGAATTGGCGGCCGGAACGCCGGCGTAGACGGCGACATGCAGCAACGCCTCCTTGACGTCCGCGGCGCTCGCGCCCGTGTTGGCGGTGGCGCGCAGATGCATCGTCAACTCCTCCTCCTGACCGAGGGCCGCCAGCAGCGCGATGGTGACGATCGAGCGCTCGCGCAGGCTAAAGCCCTCGCGCGCCCAGAGACTTCCCCAGGCGCCCTCGGTGATGAACCGCTGGAAGTCGGCGTCGAAGTCCGTCTTGGCCGCCTCCGCCCGATCGACATGGGAATCGCCCAGCACGCGCCGGCGCACGGCCATGCCGCGCGCGAAGGCCTCGGCGGGGCCGCCCGCGTCAGACATAGCCGATCTCCGTCAAGAAGCCGCCGATCAAGGCGGCCGTGATCTTCGGCGCCTCGACGCAGGGCAGGTGGCCGGCGCCCTCGATCAACTCGAAGCGCGCGCCCTGGATCAGGTCGGCCGTCGCCTTCACGACGTCAGGCGGGGTGGAGCCGTCCTCCGATCCGCCCAGCGCCAGGGTCGGCGCGGTGATCGCGGGCGCCCGGCTGCGATAATCGGCGTCGCGGATCGCCTTGCAAAGCGCCAAATATCCCTCGACCGGCGTGCGCGTCAGCATCGCCCGCCAGAGCGCGAGCTCCGCCGGCCGCTCCTCGTGAAACCGCGCCGAGAACCACCGCGCCAGGATCGTCTCGGCCATCGGCGCCAAGCCGTCGCGCTCGATCGCCGCGATCCGCTCGTCCCAAAGGGCCGCATCGCCGATCTTGGCGGCGGTGTTGCTGAGCACCAAGCCCGCCACGCGGTCCGGGCGAGCCGCGGCGAGGGCTTGGGCGATCAGTCCGCCGACCGAGAGACCGACGACAACCGCGCGTTCGACGCCGGCCGCGTCCATCACCGCGACCAGATCGTTCGCATGCTCTTCAATGCCGCGTGCGCCGCGGTGGTCGCTCAGCCCGTGCCCGGCGGCGTCGTAGCGCAGCAGCCGCGCCCCTCTGGGAAGGTGAGGCGTCATCGGCGACCAGACCCGCAGATCCGTGCCCAGCGAATTGGAAAAGACCAACGCCGGCCCGTCCTCCGGGCCGTCGGAGCGCCAATGAATCACGCGATCGCCCAGCGCCAGCGCCTGCATCCTCGCCTCGCCTCCCTCGTCTGACAACGTCAAGTCGGGCGCCATCCTGCGGAGCGGCGGCGGATTTGTAAAACCCCCAGGCGCGCACGCGGTTTCCAGCCTAGAGCTGCGCGTCGCGCCCCATGGCGATGAACTTCTCGCGCCGCTGTTTGCGCAGGCCCGCGGCGTCGAGGTCGGCGAGCGCCGTCAGCTGCGCGTCGATCGCAGCGCCGACCGCATCGATCGTTTGGTCGGACGAGCGATGGGCGCCCCCGACCGGTTCCTCGACCACGGCGTCCACGACCCCGAGCTTCTCGAGATCCTGGGCGGTCAGCCGCAGCGCCTCGGCCGCGGTCTGGGCGTTGTCGGCGCTGCGCCACAGGATCGAGGCGCAGCCTTCCGGCGAGATCACCGAATAGACCGAATGCTCCAGCATCAGCACGCGATCGGCCGCCGCCAGCGCGATGGCCCCGCCCGAACCGCCCTCGCCGATGACGACGGAGACCATCGGCACCCCGAGCCCGAGGCACTTTTCGATGGAGCGCGCGATCGCCTCGGCCTGGCCGCGCTCCTCCGCGCCGACGCCGGGATAGGCCCCCGGCGTGTCGACCAGACTGACGACCGGCAGCTTGAAGCGATCCGCCAGATCCATCAGGCGCATCGCCTTGCGATAGCCCTCGGGCCGGGCCATACCGAAATTGTGCGCGACGCGCGACTGCGTGTCGCCGCCCTTCTCGTGGCCCAGCACCACGACAGAGCGCCCCTTCAGCCGACCGAGTCCGCCCTGGATGGCCTTGTCGTCCGCATAGGCGCGGTCTCCGGCCAGCGGCGTGTAATGGGTGATCAGCCGTTTGACGTAATCGCTGAAATGCGGGCGCTGCGGATGGCGCGCGACCTGGACCTTCTGCCAGGGCGTCAGCTTGGCGTAGGTCTGGCGCAGCTGCCGGTCGGCCTTGGCCTGAAGACGGGCCACCTCGTCGGCGATGTTGACCTCGCCGTCGTCCGACAGATGCCGCAGCTCCTCGATCTTGCCTTCGAGTTCCGCGATCGGCTGTTCGAAATCCAGAAAATTATGCATGGGCTGTCGTCTGCGACCCCCGGCTTTGACGAAAGCGCCGCGCGGGAAGCGCACGGCCAGCGCGGGTGTTAGCACACCCGGCCGCGCTTGCAAACGCGGCGCGCACGCTTCAGCGCGTCTTCGCCAGCGGATGTTTCTCCGCCACCAGGCGTTTCAGGCGTTCGTCGAGCACGTGGGTGTAGATCTGGGTGGTGGAGATGTCCGCGTGCCCCAGCATCTTCTGAACCGCGCGCAGGTCCGCGCCGTGGGCCAGCAGGTGGCTCGCGAAGGCGTGGCGCAGCACGTGGGGACTGACCTTCTTGGGGTCGAGCCCGGCCTGAAGTGCGAGCTCTTTCAGAAGCTGGCCGAAACGCTGTCGGGTCAAGTGACCTTGCTTGGAGCGGCTGGGGAAGAGATAGCGGCTCTCCCGGCCGTTCGGCAGAAACGCAGTGCGGGCGTCGCGATAATCGGCGAGCGCGGCGCGCGCCGGCTCGCTGAGCGGGGTGAGGCGCTCTCGCCCGCCCTTGCCCTTGACCATCAGAAAAGGCTCGTCGCGCCGAACGGCCGCCAGCGGCAGCGTCACCAGTTCGCTCACCCGAAGGCCCGTGGCGTAGAGCAGCTCCAACAGGCAGGAGAGCCGCGCGCCCTCAGCCCCCGACGCGGCGCTTGCGGCGGCCAGCAGTCGGTCGACGTCCTCTTCGCTCAGAATCTTCGGCAGCGGCCGCCCGCGCTTCGGCGCGTCGACCGCGCCTGTCGGGTCGTCGGCGCGCACCCCTTCGGCGTGAAGGAAATGATGGAATTGCCGCAGCGCAGAGAGGCGCCGCGCCGCCGTCGACGGCTTCGCGCCGCCGGCGGCGAGGTGAGAGAGATAGGCCGAGACGTCGCGGTCCTGCGCCGTCCTAGCGTCGGCGCCGCGGGCGGCCAGGAAGGCCTCGTAGTCGCGCAGGTCGCGCTCATAGGCCGCCCGGGTGTTTGCGGCGGCCCCTCGCTCCGCCGCCAGCATCTCAAGAAAGCTTTCGGCGAGCGCGCTCACAGGCCGGCCGCGACGGCGGCCTCCAAGGCGAGGCGCCGCGCCGCGTCGCTCAGTCCGGCCTCGGTCAGCGCGGCGGCGATTTCCGCCAGCGAAGCCGGCTCCATCTCCGCCGCCGGCAAGACGCCCAGGCGATACAGCGCGAAAAGCGCGGTTTCGCCGATCCGGCCCTCCTGCGCCGCCAGGCGCATCAGCACGCCGGCGGCCGGATTGGCGATGCTGGCTTCCACCAGACCGCCGGCCAGCGCCTGCGCGGCGAGCGCCTCGCGCACCGCCTCGGTCTCCGGGGCCAAGACGAGCAGCGGCAGATAGAGCCGCAGCGTCAGGTCCGCCGCCCGATCGGGCGCGCGCGCCTGCAGCGCCGATTCGAAGGCCGCGAGCCGCTCCGCCTCCCCCTCCTGCGGGGACGCGGTCCCCGCAAGCCGGGCGAGCGGCCACAGCCGGGCGGCGGCGGTTCGCATAGCGGCGCCGGCGCCGTCGCCGGCCGCGGCCTCGTTGACGGCGCGCGCCTCGACCAGCGCCCGCCACCGTTCGGCTTGAGAGAACGCGCCGACGGCGAAAAGCGCGCGCGACGCCGTCTCGGCGAAAAAGGCGAGGCCCGAGCCGGCGTCGAGCTGCATCAGTTGGTCGGAGAAGACCGTCGCGCCGATCGGATAGACCCCGTCGCGCGCGGCGGTCGTCAGCGCGGCGGTCAGCAATTCCGCCTTCGCCGCCGGCGCCGACTGGATGGCGAGCGACTGGTAGAGCAGCGCGCGCGCCTGCGCCCCCGGGAGGTCGCGCGCCGCGGTCAGCGGGCTGTCGAGCTGCGCGGGCTCAAAGTCGGCCCCCGCATAGAGTTCGGCGAGGCGCGCCGGATCCAGCACCCCGCGCCAGACCGCCGCCTCCGCCAGGCCCAGCGCCTGCGGCTTGGCCGCGACCAGCGCGGCGACGGCGGGTCCGCCGCCTTCCATCGCCACGGCGTCCGGCGGGGCGGCCCCGGCGACCTGCGCCATCGCGGCGTGCAGCGCGGCGAAGGCGCCGGGGTCGGCGTCGATGAGATCGATCGGCTCGCCGCGCACGACCGCGTCGGCGAGACGCACGAACAACGGATCGTCCACGCCCATTTCCGCCAGCAGCCCCAGCCCGAATTCGGCCTCGCCGGTCGCGCCGGCCGCCGCCTGGCAGAAGATCAGCAACTTCTGCCAAAAGGGCGCATCGGACCGCTGGCTCATCGGTCGAGCGTCCGCGCACGCGCCTGGAATGTCGCCCGAGGCCAAGCGCGCGTCGGTTCGCGCCTTGATCAGGGCCGGCGTTTCGGCCACGGCCTGCGTGGTCTCAGCCAAGGCGAGCGCCGCCTGCAGCGCGCCGATGGCGACCAACGCGTCGATCCGCGCGGCGAGGAAATCGCCGGCGGCGGGCGTCTGGTCGCCGGCGGGCGCCGGGGCCGCGCTGGTCAGCAAGCGCACGGCGAGCCGTCGACCCGCCTGACTGCGAATCTCGCTCGGCAGGGCGGAAAGCCCGCGATAGGCGAGGGCGCGGGACGTGCCGGCCCACATGTCGGCGGGCAGGCCGCCGCTGGTCGCGTCAATCAATCCGACCGCATCGGCTGACGGCGCGGAAAGCGGCGCGACCTCTACGGCTTCCGGACCGCTGCCGATGACGCCGGGCGCGTCCGCGCCGGACTGCGGCGTCTGTTGATTGAGGCCCGAGGGCCGCTGAACGTCGAAATCGGGGCCGCCGCCCTCGCCCGCGGGCGCGTCGGGCGCACCGGGGAAGAGGCGGATGGGGCCGTCTTCGCTCTGCGCGAAGGCCGCCGGCGCGGCGGCGAGCGCCGCGCAGACGAGACCGGCCGCAAGGCCCGCGCGCCGCTTAGCGAGGGAAGCGCGAATCATCCAGCGTCTTCTCGACCGTCTGCGTCGGGGCCGGGATATCGAAGGTGGCGAGATAGACCCCGCCGCCGACCGCCGCCAGCAGGATGACCCCGAAAATCGCTGCGAAAACCTTACCCATACTCTGTTAACACCCGCTGGATCGGTTGACCGGGTCCGAGACGGCGGCGCGCGCGACGCAACCGGCCCGGGAAAGCTTTACGCTAGGCCGTGACTATGGCAATTCTGCGACCCGCATGAAAGCGGGAATGCGCCCGCCGGCGACCCGGCGGCGAGCCGGGAGCCCAACTCACGGACCCGGCCCTGGATCGGGGTCCGGGGCGGACCGGGCGGCGATCCGGCGCGCGCTCCGCCGATGCTTTGCGCTTGAAGGACCCTGCCCGGCCCATGCCCGCCCGTCCGACACACAGACTCGTCCGCACCGTCGCGCTGATCGGCATGATGGGCGCCGGCAAGACGGCGATCGGTCGGCAACTGGCCAAGCGTCTCGGGGCGCCGTTCCTCGATGCGGACAAGGAGATCGAGAAGGCGGCGGGCTGCACGGTCGCGGAGATTTTCGCCGAACACGGCGAGGCCCATTTCAGGGACGGCGAGCGTCGCGTCATCGCCCGTCTGCTGGACGGGCCGCCGGCCGTTCTCGCGACGGGGGGCGGCGCCTATATGAATGCGCAGACGCGCGCGCTCTTGAGCGAACGCGCGACGACCGTATGGCTCAAAGCCGATTTCGAGACGCTGTGGAAGCGGGTCTCGAAGCGCGGCCACAGGCCCTTGTTGAAGACGGAAGACCCGCAAGGGACCTTGCGTCGCCTGCTCGCCGAACGCGAGCCTGTGTACGCCGAAGCCGACCTGATCGTCGACAGCGGCGAGCAGACCAAGGAGGCGATGGCGCGCAAGGTGGAAGACGCGCTGGCCGCGAGCGAGGCTTTGGAGGAGACGCCCGCACCATGAGCGAGGCACGAGAGACGGCGCCCGCGCCCGGCGAAGACGCCGGCGCCGACGGCGCACAGACGGTGCGGGTCGACTTGGGCGCCCGCAGCTACGACATCCGCGTCGGCGCCGGGCTGATGGCCGGCGCGGGCGCGGCGGTCAAACCCTTCGCCGGCGGACGCCGCGTCATCGTGGTGAGCGACGAGACGGTCGGCGACCTGCACCTCGACATGCTGGCCGCCTCGCTCTCGGCCGCGGGCGTCGGCGGAGAGGCGGTGGTAATGCCGCCGGGCGAGGAGACGAAGAGCTTCCGCGCGCTCGAAGGGCTGATGGACCGCCTGTTCGAAATCGGCGTCGAACGGCGCACTTTGCTGATCGCGCTGGGCGGCGGGGTGATCGGCGATCTGGCGGGCTTCGCGGCGGCGACGGCGCTGCGCGGCGTCGACTTCGTGCAGATTCCGACCACCCTCTTGGCTCAAGTCGACAGTTCGGTCGGCGGCAAGACCGGAATCAACGTCGCCGCCGGCAAGAACCTCGTCGGCGCCTTCCATCAGCCGCGACTGGTGCTGGCGGATGTGGAGACGCTGGACACCCTGCCGCGCCGAGACTTCCTGGCCGGTTACGCCGAAGTGGTGAAATACGGCGCGATCGACGACCGCCCCTTCTTCGAGTGGCTGGAGACGAACGGCGCGGCCTTGATCGACGGCGACCAGGATCTGCGCCGCGAGGCGGTGGCGCATTGCTGCCGCGCCAAGGCGCGCATCGTCGCCCAGGACGAACGGGAAGGCGGGGTGCGCGCGCTGCTGAACCTCGGTCACACCTTCGGTCATGCGCTTGAGGGAGCGGTCGGCTACGGCGACGCGCTCCTCCACGGCGAGGCGGTCGCGATCGGCATGGCGCTGGCCTTTCGACTGTCGGCGCGCCTGGGGCTGTGCCCGGCGGCGCAGGCGGATCGGCTGATCGCCCATCTCGACGCCGTCGGATTGCCGACCCGACCCGATCAGGTTCCCGGCGCCGATTTCGAGGTCGACGATCTGATCCGTCGTATGGGGGCCGACAAGAAGGTCAAGGACGGCAAGCTCACCTTCATCCTGGCGCGCGGGATCGGCGAGAGCTTCATCACCCAGGAGGTGGAGGCGGACGCCTTGCGCGCCTTCATGGCGGAGGCGTTGGCGTCATGAGCTGGTGGGACTCCTACGGCGATCTGGTCGTCACCGGCGGGGTGATCCTCGTGCTGCTGGTTCTATCGGGCTTCTTCTCCGGCTCGGAGACGGCGTTGACCGGGGCGTCGCGCTCGCGCATGCACATGCTGGCCAAGCAGGGCGACAAGCGCGCCGCGCGCGTGCTGGCGCTGTTGGAGCGCAAGGACCGGCTTATCGGGGCGATCCTGCTGGGCAACAATCTGGTCAACATCCTGGCCTCGGCGCTGGCCACGACGGTGTTGGTGGCGCTGTTCGGCGACGCGGGCGTCGCCTACGCGACCCTGGGTATGACGCTTCTGGTGCTGATCTTCGCCGAAGTGCTGCCGAAGACCTACGCCCTGAGCCACACCGACAAGATGGCGGTTCGGGTCGCGCCGCCGATCCGGGCGGTGGTGGTGCTGTTCGCACCGATCACGCATGCGGTCCAACTGGTTGTCCGGGCGACCTTGAAGCCCTTCGGGATCGACCTCTCGACGGACCTCGACGGCGAGCAGCATGAGGAGGAGCTGCGCGGCGCCATCGACCTGCACGACAATGAGGATCCCGAGACGCGCCACGAACGGGTCATGCTGAAATCGATCCTCGATCTCGACGACGTGGAGGTGGCGGACATCATGACCCACCGGCGGCGCGTGGTGATGATCGATCTGGGCGAGTCCGTCGCCGACAACATCGACGCCGTGCTGGGCAGCCCCTACACGCGCATCCCCGTCTATCGCGACGATCCGGACAACATCGTCGGCGTGCTGCACGCCAAGGCGCTGCTGCGCGAGGTGCGCGCGCGCCAGAAGGCCGACGCGGAGCGCGAAGGCGCGCCGACGCCTGAGGCGGACGGCGGGGCGGTCGAGCTCACGGTGAGCGATCTCGACAGTCTGGACCTGGGCAAGCTGGCGACGCCGCCTTGGTTCATTCCCGATTCCACGACGTTGCTGGATCAGTTGCAGGCCTTCCGGGAGCGACGCGAGCATTTCGCCATCGTGATCGACGAGTACGGCGCCTTCATGGGCATCGTGACCCTTGAGGACATCCTCGAGGAGATCGTCGGCAACATCGACGACGAGACCGACACGCCGGTACCGGGCGTGCGCCCCCAACCCGACGGCTCCTATCTGGTCGACGGCTCGGTGACGCTGCGTCTGCTGGCGCGCGAGTTCGACTGGCAATTGCCGGACGACGACGCCGCGACCATCGCCGGCCTCGTCCTGCACGAGTCGCGACTGATTCCCGACCCGGGTCAGATTTTCATGTTCTACGGCTTCCGGTTCGAGGTGGTGCGCCGCCAACGCAACCAGATCACCTTGATCCGCGTCACGCCCCCGGACGATAAGGACGGCGAAGACGCCGACGCGTAGGCTTCAGTCAGGAGAGATCGCCATGCCGCTTTCGCCCCCGGCCAAGCGCCGCCATTACCACACCCGCGACATCCAGTGCCGCGGTTATTTCCGCGAGGACGGCCTGTGGGACGTCGAGGGTCAGATGACCGACGTGAAGACCTACGATTTCGAGAACAGCGATCGCGGAGAGGTGAAGGCGGGCGAGCCCGTGCACGAGATGCACATCCGCCTCACCCTTGACGATTCCTTCGAGATCAAGGCCATCGAAGCGGCGACCGATCACGGCCCATTCAGCGTCTGCGCGGCGATCGCGCCGTCCTACGAGAAGCTTGTCGGGGTTAGGATCGGGCCCGGCTTCCGCAAGGCGGTGAAGGACCGGATGGGCGGAGTCGCTGGGTGCACGCACCTCACGGAGCTGCTCTTCCCGATGGCGACCGTGGCCTACCAGACGCTTTACGCGTCGCGCAATCAGGCCCGACGCGACGCAGGTCTTCCGGTGGAGGAGGACTTCAACCGTCCGAAGCGCAAGCCGCGCCAGATCGACAGCTGTCACGCGCTGCGCGCCGACGGGCCGGTGGTGCGCGAACAATGGCCGGATTTCTACACAGGACCGGAAAGAGCCGAGAGGCGCGCAGAAGGCGGCGACGCCTGACCGGTCAGGAACGGCGCGTCGTCGGCAAGCCCCCGATCGGAACCGCGCCGAGCGCCGCGGCCATATCCCCGCTCCAGCCGTAGGCCAGAAGAAAAACCCGAATGGCGGCGGTCAGGCCGTAACCGTCCGCCCGCTCATGCACCGCCGTGCACAGATTGTTGACGCTGGTCTCTTCGCGTCGCGCGGCCGTCTCCAAAGCGTCCCAGAAAGCCGGCTCCAACTTGACGCTGGTGCGGCGCGCGCCGATGCGCACGTTGCGCGCCCGAAGCGCGCTGCGCCCGCGCGGTTTCTCTTCACCCCTCATCACACCTACCTCTGCCGGACCTTTCCCGACCCCCTCTCACCCCGCCAACCGGCAGAATACATGGATTTGCAGGGGGCGCAACAAGAGGTTGTGAGGCAAGGCGGAACCCCCCTAGTACGCGCAACGCATGCGTGATCCGGATGAAATGGTCACAGCTTTTACGCTCTGATAGGCCTCTTATCCAACTTCGTCGGGCGTCTTCAGGGATAGGGACAAGGCGTGCACCGGACCGGCGAGTTCGTCCGCCAAGGCGGCGTAAACGGCGCGCTGGCGCTGGACGCGGCTCATGCCGGCGAACGCCTTGGCGGTCATGTGAACCTGAAAATGCGACTCGCCCGTGCCGGGCGACCCGGCGTGCCCGGCGTGGCGGTGGGACTCGTTGACCACGCTCAGCGCCGACGGCGCGAACGCCGCGGTCAGCTTCTCCTCCATGCGCTGTTGCACGCTCATGCTCTCGCTCCTCTGCATCGGCGCGGGATCGGCTCCGTCGCGCATAAGGTTGGCCCCATAGGGTTGTCGCCTCGTACCCGCACCGCCATACTCCTTCGGCGCGAGCCGGGCGCGTCCGCGCAGACAATGGCGCCCGGCGTTTTCACTGGCAAGCGAGGGGCGACCGGCCGTTGGCGCGTCTCGCACGGCGTGCGGGAGCGATCGGCGATGGACGGCGGCCCCTTCTCGAGCCGAACCCCCCGCGAAGAGCGGCTGTGCGACCATCCGGACTGCACGGCGGCGGGTCTGCATCGCGCGCCGCAGGGCCGCGACCGGCTGGATCGCTATTTTTGGTTCTGCAAGCTCCACGCCCGCGAATACAACGCCGCCTGGGATTACTGCTCCGGCATGTCGGTCGACGACCTCGACCGCATGACCCGGGACGCCGCCGTCTGGGGACGGCCGACCTGGCCGATGGGCCTGCGCTTCGGCGCGCAGCGCGCCCGCGCCGACGTGCGCGATCGCACCGGCTTCTTCGACGAGGAGGGCGGCTTCAAAGGTGCGGACGACGCCGAGGACTTCGAGCGTCGCGCCCGCCGCCGCGCCAACGAGGGGCCGGAGGCGCAGGCCATGCGCATCCTGGGCCTGGCGGGGCCGCTCACCTTGACCGCCCTCAAAGCCCGCTATAAGGAACTTGCCAAGGCGTTGCATCCGGATCTCGGCGGGGCCGCGCGCAGCGAGGCCGAGCGTCGCGACGCGGAAAATCGCCTGAAGGAGATCAATCGCGCCTATGCGGTGTTGCGCCGAAGCCTGGCGGACGCCGCGCCCGAGCGCCGCGCGCGCGCGCCGGCGGCCCCCGGTTGAGACCCGACGCGATCGCCCCATGTTAGAGGGGTGACGCCTCATTCGCGCCGCCCGCGCCGTTCGGTCTGCGGGCGGTTTGTTTGAAGATCGGGCGCACCGCCCCGATGCAACGTTGATCTGCGAGATTTATGCCCATGAGCACCGCCGCCGCCAAGCAGACCGCCGAAGACCTGCCGCCCGTCGAAGGGCTGGGCGATCCGGACATCGAAGTTTCGGTGCGCCAGACCTTCGGCCTCGACAGCGACATGAAGGTTCCGGCCTACTCCACCACGACGGAGCATGTGCCCGACTTCGACGACGGCTACGTGTTCGATCACGACACGACGATGGCGATCCTGGCCGGCTTCGCCTACAACCGGCGCGTCATGATCCAGGGCTATCACGGCACCGGCAAATCGACCCATGTCGAGCAGGTGGCCGCGCGCCTCAATTGGCCGTGCATCCGGGTCAATCTGGACAGCCACATCAGCCGCATCGATCTGGTCGGCAAGGACGCGATCGTCCTGCGGGACGGCCAGCAGGTCACCGAATTCCGCGAAGGCATCTTGCCCTGGGCGCTGCAGAACCCGGTCGCGCTGTGTTTTGACGAATACGACGCCGGTCGGCCGGACGTCATGTTCGTCATCCAGCGCATCCTGGAGCGGGAAGGCAAGCTGACCCTGCTCGACCAGTCGCGCGTGATCCGGCCGAACCATAACTTTCGTCTGTTCGCGACCGCCAACACGGTCGGTCTCGGCGACACCTCGGGCCTCTATCACGGCACACAGCAGATCAACCAGGGTCAGATGGACCGCTGGTCGATCGTCACCACGCTGAACTATCTGCCGCATGATCAGGAGGTCGACATCATCCTGAAGAAGATGCCGCAATTCGACACGGCCGAAGGGCGCGATCAGATCTCGGCCATGGTGCAGTGCGCCGACCTGTCGCGGACCGGCTTCATCGGCGGCGACATCTCCACCGTCATGAGCCCGCGTACGGTCATCACCTGGGCCGAGAACGCGCAGATCTTCAACGACGTCGGCTTCGCCTTTCGGGTCACCTTCCTGAACAAGTGCGACGAGACCGAGCGCCCGATCATCGCCGAGTATTATCAGCGCTGCTTCGGCGAAGAGCTGCCGGAGACCGGCGTCGACGTGCAGGTGCACTGAGGACCGAAAAGCCGGGAGCCCGCTTCGCCTATGGCCGCCGACAAGGACGCGCCGATCGAGGACTTCAAGCGCGCGAACGCCGCCTGCTTTCGCGCCGTTTCGGGCAAGCCCGAGCTTGAGGTGACCTACGGCTCCGAGCCCGCCCACATGGCGGGCGAGCGCGCGCGCCTGCCTTTCCCCGCCAAGATGCTGCCGGCCGAGGAGGTCTCGCGCACCCGCGGCGAGGCCGATGCGCTGGCGCTGCGCCTGCGCCATCACGACGACGCGTTGCACCGTCGCGCCAAGCCCCAGGGCGACGTCGCGCCGATGCTGTTCGACGCGCTTGAGACCGCGCGGGTCGAAGCCTATGGCGGGCGCAATATGTCGGGTCTGCGCGCCAATCTGGCCGACGCGCTGGAGGCGCGCTACCGCAAGATGGGCTTCCACCGGATCGAGGAGCGGACGGAATCGGCCCTGCCGGAAGTGGTCCGCCTGCTGGCGCGCGAGAAGATGTCGGGCGAGCCGCCGCCGCCATCGGCCGCCCGCGTGGTCGAGCTGTGGCGGCCCTATCTGGAGGACCGCATCGCCGAGGCGCTGACGCGCCTGAAGCCGGCGATGGGCGACCAGCAGGCCTACGCCGACGCCGCGCGCGACCTGATCCGCGAAATGGACGTCGATCTCGGCGAGGAGGAGCCGCAGGAGCCCGAGGGCGAAAGCGAGCAGGAGGAAGAGCAGGAGGACGAGGACAACCAGGCCCGCGGCCAGACCGAGGAAGAGGGCGGCGACGAGCAGGAGGGCGAGACCGAAGGCTCCGCCGACAGCGCCTCCGGCGAGGGCGAGGAGGAAAGCGACGGCGAGATGATGGACGAGGATCTCGCCGGCGAAATGATGCAGGCTCCCGGCGCGGACGAGCCCGGCGACAGCGGCAAGCGTTGGCGCCCGGAGCACGATCTCTCCAACCTGCCGAAGGAGAAGTTCTACCGCGCCTTCACCGAAGGCTATGACGAGATCGTCGCCGCCGAAGAGCTCTGCGACGCGGAGGAGCTCGGCCGGCTGCGCAGCATGCTGGACCAGCAGCTCTCCCACCTGCAAGGCGTCATCGGGCGCCTCGCCAACCGGCTGCAGCGCCGCCTGATGGCGCAGCAGCAGCGCTCCTGGCATTTCGATCTGGAGGAAGGGGTCTTGGACACCGGGCGCTTGAGCCGCGTCGTCACCAACCCCTCGCACCCGCTCTCTTTCAAGCAGGAGAGCGAGACCGAATTCCGCGACACGGTGGTGACGCTCCTGATCGACAATTCCGGCTCGATGCGCGGTCGGCCGATCTCGATCGCCGCCATGTCGGCCGACATCCTGGCCCGTACGCTGGAGCGCTGCGGCGTGAAGGTCGAGATTCTGGGCTTCACCACCCGCGCCTGGAAGGGCGGGCAGAGCCGCGAGGCCTGGATCGCCGACGGCAAGCCCGCCAATCCGGGCCGCCTCAACGATCTGCGCCACATCGTCTACAAGCCGGCGGAGCTGCCCTATCGCCGGGCGCGCAAGAATCTCGGCCTGATGCTGCGCGAAGGACTCCTCAAAGAGAACATCGACGGCGAGGCGCTGATGTGGGCGCACCAGCGCCTGATCGGCCGGCCGGAGGAACGCCGCATCCTGATGGTGATCTCCGACGGCGCGCCGGTCGACGACAGCACGCTCTCGGTCAATCCGGGCAACTATCTGGAGCGCCACCTGCGCGACGTGATCGAGTATATCGAAAGCAAGAGCCCGGTCGAACTCGTCGCCATCGGCATCGGCCACGACGTCACCCGCTACTACCGCCGGGCCGTCACGCTGGTCGACGCCGAACAGCTCGGCGGCACAATGATGGAGCAGCTCGCCGACCTGTTCGAAAACGAAGCCGACCTCCCCCGCGGCCGCCGCAAAAAGCCCAAGCTGGAGCCGGTGCGCGCGCGGCGGTGAGGGCGCCACTAAGCTCGCCCTCCAAACGCCTATCCCCCGCGAAAGCAGGGGGCCATTCCTGGGGCCGCCCCTCACGCGCCCGCCGACTGCGGGGCGGGGGTTTTTGGCGTAAGCGCCGCGCCGCGTCCGTCGTCACGGCCGCAAGAGCCGGGACAACGGGAGTTCCAGCGAGGCGGCGTCACCGGTTGGCCCGGCTCAAGGCCGGGCCGACAGATTTAATTCCGGGATTCTAGGAAAGACGAGGTGTGGGCGGACTCTGGCTCGCCGTCAGACGCTCACCGCCCCTGTCTCCACGGCCTCCAGGTCGAAGGCGGCGGCCATGAGGGCTTTGGTGTAGTCGGCTTGCGGGCGGTCGAAGATGTCGGCGGCGGGGCCGGCCTCCACCACCTGGCCGTCCTTCATCACGATCACCTCGTCCGCCATGGCGCGCACGACCTTGAGGTCGTGGCTGATGAAGAGATAGGCGAGGCGGTGGCGGCGCTGCAATTCGCGCAGCAGGTCGACGATCTGCGCCTGCACCGACATGTCCAGCGCGCTGGTCGGCTCGTCCAGCACGACGAAGCGGGGCTTGAGCACCATGGCCCGCGCGATGGCGATGCGCTGGCGCTGGCCGCCGGAGAACTCATGCGGGTAGCGCCAGCGCGCCTCGGGGTCGAGCTGCACTTCCTTGAGCGCCTCGACCACCAGCCGGTCGCGCTCGACCGCGTCGCCGACGCCGTGGACGACCAGGCCCTCGCCGACGATTTCGGCCACCGACAGGCGCGGGCTCAGGCTGCCGAACGGGTCCTGGAAGACGACCTGCATCTGGCGGCGCAGATCGCGCAAGTCCTTGCCCCCGAGACCGGCGATCGAGCGCCCGTCGAAGGAGACGCCGCCCTGGGCGCCGATCAGGCGCAACAAGGCCATCGCCAGCGTCGTCTTGCCGGAGCCGCTCTCGCCGACGACGCCGACCGTCTGCCCCTCCCGCACGGTGAGCGACACGCCGTCGACCGCGCGCACGTGATCGACCGTGCGGCGCAGGAGTCCGGCCTTGATCGGGAACCACACCTTGACCCCGTCGCCCTGCAGGACGATCGGGGCGTCCTCGTCCGGCGGGGTCTTGCTCCCCTGCGGTTGCGCCGCGAGAAGCTTTTGCGTGTAGGCGTGGCTCGGCGCGTCGAACAGCGCCTTGGTCTCGCCCTGCTCCACGATCTCGCCGTTCTGCATGACGCAGGTGCGCTCCGCCATGCGGCGCACGATGCCCAGATCGTGGGTGATGAAAAGGATCGCCATGCCGAAGCGCTGCTGAAGATCCTTGAGCAATTTCAGGATCTGCGCCTGGATGGTGACGTCGAGCGCCGTCGTCGGCTCGTCCGCGATCAGCAAGTCCGGATCGTTGGCGAGCGCCATCGCGATCATCACCCGCTGGCGCTGACCGCCCGAGAGCTCGTGCGGGTAGGCGTTGAGGCGGCTTTCCGGATTGCGGATGCCGACGAGGTCGAGGAGCTCGAGGATGCGCGGGCGCGCCTCCGCCCGACTCAAGCCCTTATGGATGAGGAGCGCCTCGCCCACCTGCTTTTCGATCGTATGCAGCGGGTTCAGGCTGGTCATCGGCTCCTGGAAGATCATCGCGACCTCCGCGCCGCGCACCTTGCGCAGGGTCTGCTCCGGCGCGCCGACCAGCTCGCGGCCCTTGAAGCGGATCGACGAGCCCGCCCCATGCGCCGCCGTCGGATAGGGCAGGAGCTGCAGGATCGACAGCGCGGTCACCGACTTGCCCGACCCGCTCTCGCCGACGAGCGCCACCGTCTCCCCGCGCTTCACCTCGAAGGAGACGCCGCGCACGGCCGCCACCGGCTCCGCCCCGCCCATGGCGAAGGAGACGGAGAGGTCGTCGACCGCCAACAGCGCGGTGTGATCGTCTGTCGCCTCGCTCATCCGTTCAGTCCTACACCATCGTCTTGCGGGGGTCGAACGCGTCGCGCGCCGCCTCGCCGATGAAGATCAGCAGGGTCAGCAACCCGCCGATCACGAAGAAGCCCGTGAGGCCGAGCCACGGCGCCTGCAAATTCTCCTTGCCCTGCTTCAACAGCTCGCCCAGCGAGGCCGAGCCCGGCGGCAACCCGAAGCCGATGAAGTCTAGCGCGGTCAGCGTGGTGACGGAGCCGGTCGCGATGAAGGGCAGGAAGGTGACGGTCGCCACCATCGCGTTGGGCAGCACGTGGCGGCGCATGATGGTGGCGTCGGAGACGCCCAGGCCCTTGGCCGCCCGAACGTAGTCGAAATTGCGCGCGCGCAGCGTCTCTGCGCGCACCAGCCCGACCAGCGTCGGCCAGCTGAACAGCAGCATCAGCCCCAAGAGCCACCAGAAATTCGGCTGCACGATCGAGGCGAGGATGATCAGCATGAACAGCTCCGGCAGGCCGTTCCACACTTCGATCGCGCGTTGGCCGACCAGGTCGGTCAGGCCCCCGAAATAGCCTTGCATCAGCCCGATCATCACGCCGATGGCGGAGCTGGCGAGCGTCAGGGCGAGCCCGAACAGCACCGAGATGCGAAAGCCGTAGATCGTCCGCGCGACGACGTCGCGGGCCTGGTCGTCGGTGCCGAGCCAATGGGTCGCGTCAGGCGGCGTGGGCGCGGGGGCGGTCAGGTCGTAGGCCGGATTGCGGTAGTCGTACGGGATCAGCGGCCAAACCATCCAGCCTTTCTCGCGGATGAGCTCCTGCACGGCCGGATCGGTGTAGACGGCCTCGGTCTCGAAGAAGCCGCCGTATTCGGTCTCCGGCACGCTTTCGACGACCGGGAAGTACCAGCCCCCGTCATAGTGCACGAGCAGCGGCTTGTCGTTGGCGATGAACTCCGCGAACAGCGACAGGACGAACAGGATCACGAAGATCCAAAGGCTCCAATAGCCGCGCCTATTCTTCTTGAAGCGCTCGATCCGCTTGGCGGTCAGCGGCGTGATCGCGAGGCCGAGGAACCGGTGCTGATGGCGTTTCGGCGGGGCGGCGATCTTGGGCGCGGGGTTCAGCATCAATCAGCCCTCCCGCCGTTCGAAATCGATGCGCGGGTCGACCAGCGTGTAGGTGATGTCGCTCACGAGATTGAGCAGCAGACCGATCAGCGTGAAGATGTAGAGCGTCCCGAACATCACCGGATAATCCCGGTTGAGCGCCGCCTCGAAGCCGAGCAAGCCGAGACCGTCGAGGGAGAAGATGACCTCGATCAGCAGCGCGCCGGTGAACAGGATGCGGATGAAGGCGCTGGGAAAGCCGGCGATCACGATCAGCATCGCGTTGCGAAAGACGTGGCCGTAGAGCACGCGCCCCTCCTCCAGCCCCTTGGCGCGGGCCGTGACGACGTACTGCTTGTTGATCTCCTCCAGGAAGCTGTTCTTGGTCAGCATGGTGAGCGCGGTGAACATGCTGACGGCCATGGCCAGCAACGGCAGCGCCAGATGCCAGAAATAGTCGACGATCTTCATCGGCCAGCTCAAGCTCTCCCAATCGTCCGAGACGAGCCCGCGCAACGGAAACCAGTCGAGATAGCTGCCGCCGGCGAAGACCACGATCAACAGCACGGCGAACAGAAAGTTCGGGATGGCGTAGCCGACGATCAGCACGCCCGAGGTCCAGACGTCGAACGGCTCGCCGTCGCGCACCGCCTTGCGGATGCCGAGCGGAATCGAGATCAGATAGGTCAGCAAGGTCGTCCACAGGCCGAGCGAGATGGAGACCGGCATCTTGTCGACCACCAGCTCGATCACGCTGCGGTCCTGGAAATAGCTCTCCCCGAAATCGAAGCTGAGATAGTCGCCCAGCATGCTGAAATAGCGGATATGCAGCGGCTGATCGAAGCCGAACTCGCGCTCCAGTTCGGCGATGAACTCCGGGTCGAGACCTTGGCTCGCCCGCGTGTCGCCGGAGCCCGACGAGCGCTCGCCGGCCCCGCTTTCCGCCCCGCCCCCGAAGTCGGAGGCCTGGCCGGAGACGCGGCTGAGCGCGCCCGCCGCCTCGCCCTTCAGATCGGCGATCAGACGGTCGATCGGCCCGCCGGGCGCGGCCTGGATGATGATGAAGTTGATGGTGAGGATCGCCAGCAGCGTCGGGACGATCAGGAGCAGACGCCGCACCACATAGGCCAACATGTTGGGCTGTCGCCTCCCGCCTCGCCTTCAGCCTATGCGCGCGCGATCCAGGGGATCGGCGGCGCTCACCCGCCCTTCTGCAGGGCCGCGTCCTTCTCCGGATCGACCCACCAGGCGTCGGTGGTGACGCCGTTCATCGGGATCACCTCCGGCATGCCGAACCGATCCCAATAAGCCAGCCGATCGACCTCGATATGGTACATCGGGATCAAATAGTGCCCCCACAGCAGCGCCCGGTCGAGCGCGCGCGTGCGCGCCACCAGCGTCTCCCGGTCGGGAGAGGCGATCAGCTGCTCGATCAACCGATCGATCGCAGGATCCTGAACGCCGATGGTGTTGCGGCTGCCGGGCCGCTCCGCCGCTTCGGAGCCCCAGAACTCCCGTTGTTCGTTGCCGGGACTGTGGGATTGGCCCCAGACCTCGACGGTGACGTCGAAATCGAAGGAATCCATGCGGTTCTGATATTGCGCGTCGTCCACGACGCGGATCTCCACCTGCCCGCCGAGCCGTTCCACCGCACGCTCCAGCGCCTGAGTGTGGCCGACGAAGAGCTCGGAGTTCAGCAGCACCTCGAACTCGAACGGCGCGCCGGTCTGCGCGTGGACCAGTTCGCGGTCGCGGATCTCCCAACCGGCCTCCTGCAGCAGGCCGAGCGCGGCGCGCAACTGGTCGCGATTGTTTCCGGAGCCGTCGGTCGACGGCGGCTCGTAATCCTGGGTGAAAACCCGCTCGGGCAGTTGGTCGCGCAGCGGCTCCAGCACCGCCATCTCCATAGGTCCGGGCGTCCCGGTCGCCTCCAACTCCGAATTGTCGAAGTAGCTGTCGGTGCGCACATAGGCGTCGTACATCAGGTTCTTATTGACCCACTCGAAGTCCCAAAGATAGGTCAACGCCTCTCGAACCGACGGATCCTGGAACAAAGGCCGGCGCAAATTGAAGATGTAGCCCTGCATGGGCGAGACGCGCTCATGCTCGAATTCGCGCGTGATGAGATCGCCGCGCTCGACCGCCGGCACATCGTAGGCCGTCGCCCACAGGCGCGCTGAATTCTCCGCCCGGATGTCGATATTACCGGCTTTTAGCGCCTCCAGGGCCACGATCGGATCGCGGAAATACTGGATGTCCAGGCGCTCGAAATTGTCGAGCCCGCGATTGACCGGCAGATCCGCGCCCCAATAGGCCTCGACGCGCTCCAGCGTGATCGCCTTGCCGGCGTCGACCCGGGCGATGCGGTAGGGGCCGGAGCCGACCGGCGGCTCCAAGGTCGTCGCCGAAAAGTCGCGCTCGGCCCAGTAATGCTTCGGCAGCGCCGGCACCTGGCCGAGGATCAGCGGCATTTCCTGGTTGAGGCCGGGAGCGAGCCGGAACTGCACCGTCAGCGGGTCGAGCGCCTCGACCTCCTCGACCGAGCCGTAATAGTAGCGGTAGAAGGGCCGCCCCTTCTCCTTCAACGTCTCGAAGCTCCAAACCACGTCGTCGGCGCGGACCGGCTCGCCGTCGTGGAAGCGCGCCTCTTCGCGCAGACCGAAGGTGATGGTGCGCCCGTCTTCCGAGACGGCGAGCCATTCGGCCAGCAGGCCGTACTCGCTGCTCGGCTCGTCGCGCGCGCTCTTCATCAAGGTGTCGTAGATCGAGCCGGAGCCCGACGCCGGCGTCCCTTTGATGATGAAGGGGTTGAGGCTGTCGAAGGTGCCGATCGCCAGCTGCGTCACCGTCCCGCCCTTCGGCGCGTTCGGATTCACGTAATCAAAATGGGTGAAGTCGGACCCGTACTTCAGATCGCCGTGGATGGCGAAGCCGTGGCTTTTTTCGCCGGGAACGGCGTCTTGAGCGAGGGCGGGCGCCCCGAAGCTTGCGGCGGCGAAGGCCCCCACAGTCAAGCAGGCGGCCCAGAAGGCGGCGCGGCGCGGCGTCATCGCGACTCCCATCCTGACAATCCCGTTCGGGCCGCCTCTTCGGCTTTCCGCGGGCGGCGTTCCAGAAAGCGTGCGAACAAGATGGGCGCTGGACGGCGCAGACTCAAGAGCCGCCCGCCGGCTCAGCCGTGAGTCAGCAGCCCCCGGGCCGCGACGTTGAGAGCCGGCGTCGCCGCCGCGACCACCGAGCCGTCGGACGCGATGGACAGAGGCGCGCCGGTCCAGTCGCTGACGGCTCCGCCCGCCCCCTCGATCACCGGTGCGATCGCGCAGAAATCGTAAGGCTGCAGATTGGTCTCCACCACCAGCTCGGCCCAGCCCGCCGCCACCAGACCGTAGGCGTAGCAGTCGATCCCATAGCGCGTGCGCCTGACCGACCCGGCAAGCTGGGCGAACGGCGCCTCCAGCCCGCGCGCGGCGAACATGTCCGGATGGGTTGAAAACAGCGTCGCTTCCGCCGGATCCTCGCAGCCGCTGGTCGCGACCGGCTCATTCTGAAAGGTGGTCGTGCGTCCGGCGGCGCCCAGCCAGCGCTCCTCCAGGATCGGCTGATCGATCACCCCGACGACGGGACGCCCGTTCCGACAAGCCGCGATCAGCGTGCCGAAAAGCGGGACGCCCGAGATGAAGGACTGCGTGCCGTCAATCGGGTCGAGGACCCAGACGACCTCCGCGTCGGTCCGGACTTGGCCGTACTCTTCGCCGTAGATCCCGTGATCGGGGAAGACCGCCTCGATCTCCTCGCGCATCGCCGCCTCGATCGCGCGGTCGGCGATCGTCACCGGGCTTTCGTCGGCCTTGGCGATGATCTCCAGCGGCTGGCGGAAATGACGCCTGGCGATCGGCCGGGCGATGTCGGCCAGCCGACAGGCCAGATCGATCCAATCCTGGGGGGCCGGCTCCAGCGTCGTGAAGTCGGCGGCGGCGGCCGCGTCCGGTGAGTCGGGGGCGTCGGTCATGAGCGTCGGTGTCTTTCGCTGAGCCTCGAAACGAAACGGGCGAAGCGGCGTCGGCCGGCTTCGCCCGTCAAAACCCGTGTCGGGCGGTTCGCCCTCACTCCTCCGGCAGCGGCGGAGGGCTGTCCGTCATGGTGCGCATATAGGCGATCAGATCAGCCCGGTCCTCGGTGTCCTTGAGGCCGTTGTAAGACATCTTGGTGCCCGGCGCCCACTCCTTGGGGGCGTAGAGGAACGCGTTCATCTTCTCGTAGTCCCACTGCCCCTCCTTGTCGGAGAGCGCGGAGGAATAGCTGAAGCCCTCGTGCGCCGCGATCTGCATGTTGAGAGTGTTCCACAGATTCGGCCCGACCTTGTTGGCCCCGCCCTGCTCGAAGCTGTGGCAGCCCGCGCACTTGCGCGCGACCTTCTCGCCCGCCGAGGGGTCGGCGGACGCCAGCAGCGGGAGGATCGGCTCGGGGCCTGCGGGCTCCTCCGGCGCGGCGTCGGCGCTGGACGCGGTCTGCGTCTCGCCGGTGGCGATGGTGAAAATCTGCTCTTCCGGCTGATCGACGGTGTAGAGCATGCCGCCGATTTCGCCGACCACCATGACGCCGAGACCCGCCGTCAGCACGGCGCCGGCGATCTTGTTCCAGAAAAGCGCGTCCTTCGCCATCGACCCGTTCCCTACCTGTCTGCCCGTGACGCCCGCATCGGCCGGCGTCGATGTCTGATGATCCCCCTGCGACCGACCCGGCGCGGCGCCGGCGTCGATCGCTTCGGCGCGACAATTCGGTTGTCCGCGCGGGTTCGCGGTATATCCTGCCCGCGTCCGTTAATCAATGCCGCCCGCGCCCGCTGCGCAAGGCCTCTCGGAAGGGGCTTTTGGTCGCAGGGGGCGGCCGCGAGGGCCGGCTTGCGCGCATCGAAGACTGGCGGCCCATGGCTCATTCGCTGTCCCCTATCGTCCTGATACCCGCCCGATTGTCGTCCACGCGACTGCCGAACAAAGTGCTGGCCGACATCGCCGGCCTGCCGATGATCGTCCATGTCTGGAAGCGCGCGATGGAGGCCGACGTCGGCCCCGTGGTGGTCGCCGCGGCCGAACGGGAGACCGCAGAGGCCGTGCGCGCCGCCGGCGGGGAGGCGGTGTTGACCGACCCGGATCTGCCGTCCGGCTCCGACCGCATCCACGCCGCGCTGGAGCGCTGCGATCCCGATCGCCGGTTCGATACGGTGGTCAACGTCCAGGGGGATCTTCCGACGCTGGATCCGGCGTTGATTAGGGCCGCGCTCGCGCCGTTGGAGGCGGATGAGGGGGTCGACATCGCCACCATCGCGGCCGAGATCATACGCGCGGAGGAGCGAGACAATCCCAATGTGGTGAAGGCCGTCGCGCCGCTGACCGCGGACCGGCGGATCGCCCGGGCGCTCGCCTTCACACGCGCGACCGCGCCTTGGGGCGAGGGGCCGCTGTGGCACCACATCGGCCTCTACGCCTACCGACGCGCGGCGCTGGAGCGTTTCGTGGCGTTGCCGCACGGCGTTCTGGAGGCGCGCGAGAAGCTGGAGCAGTTGCGCGCGCTTGAAGCCGGGATGCGCATTGACGTCGCCGCCGTCGACGCGGCGCCGCTGGGCGTCGACGCGCCGGAGGATCTCGCCCGCGCGCGGGCGCTTCTCGGACATGTTTGAGCCGCACGATTGAGGGTTGTCCCCCGCGTGCGAATCGCAGCCTATTTACAGGTCATGTGACGTCTGCGAACCGGTGGGGATGGTCCGCGTGAGCCAGCGCCGTTTGAAATCGACAGCCGCGACGCGTCGCCTGGTCGTCGGCGCCTCCTTGGCGGCCGCGTTGGCGCTCGGCGCCTGCGCGCCCGGCGCCGGATTCGGCGGCGGCGGGCAGGACCGGGCGGCCGCGCAGGGCGGCACGCCGATCGCCTCCCAAGGCGGCGTCGGCGGCCAAGCCCCGCAGGCCGAGATGCCGCCCGATATGATGAGCCTGCCCTCGCTGCCCGTGCCGCCGGGCGCGGAAGTGCTGCTGGGCGACACCGTCATCATCGGCGACGACGAGACCTGGACCGGTCAGGTGGTGATGACCACCAGCAACTATTCGCTGGTCCAGGTGGTGGAGTTCATGCGCCGCCAGATGCCCGACTACGGCTGGACGGAGACGGCGATCGTGCGCTCCAAGCGCACCTCGATCACCTACGTCCGGGACGAGCGCTTCGCGACCGTGCGCATCATGCCGAACCAGTCGGGCGCCGAAATCGACATCGTCGTGGCCCCGCTGCGCAATCGCTCGCGGGGGTAGATCGTCCGCCGCCTCAAAACGCCAACGGCTTCGCCTGGATGACCTGCGGCAGGGCGCGGATCTTCTCCAGCACCGAAGGCTCGACCTCCCCGTCGGTGGCGATCAGCGCGATGGCGTCGCCGCCTTGGGCCGCGCGGCCCAGATGGAAGGTGGCGATGTTGACGCCGGCGTCGCCCAGGAGCGTGCCAAGGCCGCCGATCAGCCCCGGCTCGTCCTTGTTGGTGATGTAGAGCATGTGGGCGGTCAGCTCCGCCTCGATCGCGATGTCCTTGATCGAGACGATGCGCGGCAGGCCGCCGCCGAACAGCGTGCCGGCGATCGAGCGGGTGAAGCGTTCGGTCTCCACCGTGATGCGGATCAGCGTGTTGTAGTCGCCGGGGCGTTCATGGACCGTCTCAGAGACGTCGATCCCGCGGTCCTTCGCGAAGACCGGGGCGTTCACCATGTTGACCGCGTCCGAGAAGGGCTTCATCAGCTCCGCCAGCGCGGCCTGGACCAGCGGCTTGACGTTGAGCTTCGCGACCGCGCCCTCGAACTCCACGGTCACGGATTTGAGCCCGGTCTCCGTCACCTGACCCGCGAAGGAGCCGAGCTGGCAGGCGAGCTTCATGTAGGGCTTCAGGCGCGGCGCGTCCTCCGCCGTAATCGAGGGCATGTTGAGCGCGTTGGTCACGGCGCCGGTCAGCAGATAGTCCGCCATCTGCTCGGCCACCTGAACGGCGACGTTTTCCTGCGCCTCCTCGGTCGCCGCGCCCAGATGGGGCGTGCAGACCATGTTGGGCTTGCCGAACAGCACGTTCTCGCGCGCCGGCTCGTCGACGAAGACGTCGAAGGCGGCGCCGGCGACCTTGCCGCTTTCCAGCGCGTCGGCCAGCGCCTGCTCGTCGACGATCCCGCCGCGCGCGCAATTGACGATGCGCACGCCGTCCTTGCACCGGGCGAGGGCATCCGCGTCCAACAGATTGCGGGTGGACTCGGTGAGCGGCGTGTGGATGGTGATGAAATCGGCTTTGGCCAGCAGCGCGTCGAACGCGACCTTCTCCACCCCCATCGCCTTGGCGCGTTCGTCCGACAGGAACGGGTCGTAGGCGGCGACCTTCATCTTCAGACCCTGCGCGCGGTCGGCGACGATGGAGCCGATATTGCCGACGCCGATCAACCCCAGGGTCTTGCCGTAGAGCTCCGCCCCCATGAAGCGGGATTTCTCCCACTTGCCGGCCTGGGTGGAGGCGTCGGCGGCGGGGATCTGGCGCGCGCAGGCCATCATCATGGCGATCGCATGTTCGGCCGTCGTGATGGAATTGCCGAACGGCGTGTTCATCACCACCACGCCCGCCTCGGTCGCGGCCTCCAGGTCGATATTGTCGACGCCGATGCCGGCGCGCCCGACCACCTGCAGGCGCCCTTCGCCGGACTTCAGCACGTCGGCGGTCACCTTGCTGGCGGAGCGCACGGCGAGGCCGTCATAGTCCTTGATCCGCGCGACGAGCTCTTCGGCGGGCAGGCCGGGCTCGAAGTCGACCTCGACTCCGCGGCGCTCGAAGACCTCCAGCGCGCGGGGGCTCAACTTGTCGGAGATCAGCACTTTCGGCGCGTCGGCGGCCATGGTTCGGTCAATCCTCGCGTGGTGTGTCGGGGTCTGTCGGGATCACGCGCCCGCGACGCGGGCGTAGGCCCAATCGAGCCAAGGGGTCAGCGCCTCGATATCGCTGCGCTCCACCGTCGCGCCGCCCCAGATTCGCAGGCCCGGCGGCGCGTCGCGATAGCCGTTGACGTCGAAGGCGACCGCCTCGTCCTCCAACAGCTTGGCGATGCGCTTGGGCGCGGTTTCGCGCGCCTCGCCCTCCAGCGGACAGGCGTCCGACAGCTTCAGGCAAATCGAGGTCGAGGAGCGGGTCGCCGGATCGCTCGGCAGGAACTCGATCCAGTCGGCGCGGTGCACCCACGCCTCAATCGCATTCAGATTGCCTTCCGAGCGCGCGATCATTCCATCCAGCCCGCCGACGGTCTCCGCCCATTTCAGCGCGTCCAGGCAATCCTCGACCGCCAGCATGGAGGGGGTGTTGATCGTCTCGCCCTTCCAGATCCCCTCGTTCAGCTTGCCGCCCTTGGTCATGCGGAAGATCTTGGGCAGCGGGCGGTCGGGCGAATAGCTCTCCAGCCGCTCGACGGCCCGGGGCGACAGGACGAGCATCCCGTGCGCGCCCTCCCCGCCCAGGACCTTCTGCCAGGACCAGGTGACGACGTCCAATTTGTCCCACGGCAGCGGCATGGCGAAAGCGGCCGACGTGGCGTCGCAAATCGTCAGACCCTCCCGGTCGTCGGCGATCCAGTCGCCGTCGGGCACGCGCACGCCGCTGGTGGTGCCGTTCCAGGTGAAGACGCAGTCGCGGTCCGGATCGACGGTGGAGAGATCCGGCAGCAGACCGTAGTCCGCCTCGATCAGCCGACAGTCGTCGAGCTTCAGCTGCTTGACCGCGTCGGTCACCCAGCCCGCGCCAAAGCTCTCCCAGGCCAGCATGTCGACGCCGCGCGCGCCCAGCATCGACCACATCGCCATCTCCACCGCGCCGGTGTCGGAGGCGGGGACGATCCCGATGCGGTAATCCGCCGGCACGCCGAGGATCGCGCGCGTGCGCTCGATCAACTCCGCCAGCTTCTTCTTGCCCGGACCGGAGCGGTGCGAGCGCCCGACCAGCGCGTCCGACAGCGCCGCCGGCGACCAGCCGGGCCGCTTTGCGCAAGGGCCGGAGGAGAAGTTCGGATTGGCCGGCCGCTTCAAGGGCCGATCGTCTGCAGGGGCGGCGGCGGTCGCCATGGGCGAAGCGCTCCTTCGGGTTGGAGACGGCGTGACGCGCCGGGCCGGAAAACCGGGACGCGCGCGGCGCGAAAGCTATGGCGCGGGCGACGGCGAATCAACGCCCTTTTTGTCGCTGATACGGGAAAAACCGTCGCTTTCGGCCCGGCCGGACCGTTCGAACGCTTTTCCCTCCCCGGACCGCCCTGTTATAGTTTTGTGACATGCAGAGACGCCGGCCGCCAGACGCCGGCCCAACCAGGGCGGGACGGGAGAGCTGTCGGGGCGAGGGTCGTCCAGACCGCCGCCGAACCGGGAGAAACGCCGATGTCCAACCGACCGCTTGAAGACATGCTGCGCGGCCGCACGGCCGTGTCCGTCGCCCCGGACGCGAGCGTCACGGACGCCGTCCGGGTGATGACCGCGAACGACGTCGGCGCCGTGCTGGTGATGCAGGACGGCGCGTTGAAGGGAATCTTCACCGAACGCGATCTGCTGCGTCGCGTGGTCGCGCAAGGGCGCGATCCCGCCGCCACCGCCGTCTCCGACGCCATGACCACCGAAGTCGTCGCCCTCGACGCCAAACACAAGGGCTACGAAGCCTTCCAGCTGATGCATTTCAGCGATGTCGGCCATGTGGTGGTGACCGGTCTCCCCGACGCGGCCGGCTTCGGCGTGGTGTCGATCCGCGACTTTCCGCCCGGCGATCTGTGCCGTTTCGAAACGGAGCTCGAGTTCGAAGACCACCTCTGGCAGGTCGTCTAGCCCGTCGCGCTCAGCCGAGCGTCGGCGGCGAGGCCGGCCGCACCGTCTCGCGCCCCGGCGCCGCGGCCAGCATCTCAGCGACCGTCCGGCCGGTTCGCGGATCGCGCCGCTCCGGCGCGACGTCCGCCGCCGGGATCAGCACGAAGGCGCGCTCGGCGATCCGCGGATGCGGGATTTCCAGCCCCGGCGCGTCGACGATCCGATCGCCGTAATAGAGGATGTCGAGATCGATCGCGCGCGGGCCGTTGCGAAAGGTCTCCACCCGACCGACCGCCGCCTCGATCGCCTTCAGTCGGGCCAGCAGATTTTCGGGCGTAAGGGCGCTCGTCCCGCGCAGCGCCATATTCAGGAAAGCCGGCTGATCTGCGACGTACATCGGCGCCGTCTCATAGACCCGGCTTTGTGCGGCGACGGCGATCGCCGGCGGCAGCGCCTCGATGGCGGCGCGCAGATTCGCGCGGCGATCGCCCTGATTGCTGCCCAGCGCGAGCAGGATCTCGACCCCCTTATCCGTCATCCCGTCAAGCCTCCGCCGTCAGGATCGCGCGGGTCATGCGCATCACCTGATTCATCCGGCGGACGTCGTGGACGCGGATCACGTCGGCCCCGCGCAGAACGCCGACCATGGTCGTCGCCGCCGTTCCGTCGACCCGTTCGTCCGCCGGCACGTCCAAAACCTTGCCGATGAAGCTTTTGCGGCTGGCGCCCAGTAACACCGGGAAGCCCAGCGCCTTTACATGATCCAGCGCGTTAATCAGCACCATGTTCTGCCGCACCGTCTTGCCGAAGCCGACGCCGGGGTCGAGCAGGATCTTCTCCCGCCGGACGCCGGCCGCCAGCGCCGCCTCGGCCAACGCCTGCAGTTCGGCCAACACTTCCGGCAAGAAATCGCCGTAGTCGGGCGCGACGTAGCTGGCGCCGAGCCGCCGGTCGATCTCTGCATGGCCGGGCTTGGAGCGATTGTGCATCAGCACGATCGGACAGCCGCGCGCGGCCGCGAGCGAGAGCATCCCCTCGTCGGCGCGCCCGCCCCAGACGTCGTTGATCCAGTCCGCGCCGGCGTCGAGCGCGGCGGCGGCTGTTTCGGCCTTGAAGCTGTCGATCGAGATTACGGCGTCGGGAAACCGCGCGCGGATCGCGGCGATCGCCGGGGCGGTTCGGTCGATCTCCTGTTGGACGGAGACCGGCTCCGCGCCCGGGCGGGTGCTTTCCCCGCCGAGGTCCAGGATGGCGGCGCCGTCGGTGAGAAAACCGGCGGCCTGATCCACTGCGGCGGCGACGATGTCGCGTTCCCGCGCAAGCCCGTCGCCCGAGAAAGAGTCCGGCGTGACATTCAAGATACCCATGAGCTGCGGCTCGCCCTGGAAGTCCAGACGGCGGATCGCGACGGGATCGGTCATGGCCGGCGGCCCTTTCGGCTGCGCCGCGCGCCCCGGCTGGCGCGCCGGGATTGTTCGCGCATCGGCTTTTGGCTACTGTTCGCCCGGTCGTGCGGGACGGCGCTTGGGGTTACACGAGGCGCTCCCGTTTGCAAAGAGACCGCGCGCCGCATGTCGCGGCGCGTCAGACGTGAGGATTGCCGCCCATGCGCATCGTGTCCGACAGCACCGCGCCCATCACCGCCGGCGCGGCGCTGGAGAGCGAGTCCCAGAGCCTGCGACGGGAACCCTTCCGCCGCACCGGCGAGGAGCAGCACGCGCAGAGCGCGCCGGCGCCGGTCTACCGCATCCTGGTGCGCGACCTCGACATCGCCTGGTCGATCGGCGTGTTCGATCACGAGCATGAAACCGTGCAGCCGATCCGCATCAACCTGGAGCTCGATGCGAGCGACCTAGAGGATTGGGAGGCGGACGACTACACGGCCGTCCCCTGCTACGCCCGGATCGCCGAGCGCATCCGCGCCATGGCCGCGGAGGGGCATGTCCGCCTGGTCGAAACGCTGGCCCATCGCATCGCCGGCATCTGCCTGGAAGACCCGCGCATAGAACGCGCCCGGGTGCGCGTCGAGAAGCCGGAAGCGCTCAAGAACGCGGGCTCGGTCGGCGTCGAGGTCGAGCGCAGCCGCCCGCCCTCGCGCTGAGCGGCGACCCGATCGCGAATCACTTGGTGAAAAGACGCCCGCCGGCCGCGCCGGCTGGGTCGATCGACCCTGTGCGTCGCACCCGTTTCGTGCGCGTCTTGTTCAAATATGGCGAGTCAAAGACGCCCGACGCCGCCCGCCCGATTCCGCTTCACCCCCGGTCGCGTTCGGACACTCCCCCTACGAAATATGCGCAATTGCATCGCCGCCTCCCCTGTATATAGCATTTTCAATCGGAAACGACCGAGGGGTCCCCGATGGGGGGCCGAACGGACCGAAAGCCTATGGCCGAGCGAGAACAGAGCGGCGGCGCCGTCGGCCGGGTCTTCTGGATTCAGGGCCGGACGGGCGTCTATTGGCAGAACCTGGAGCATGACGAGGACGGCCAGCGGGCGATCGCGCGGCTGGGCGAACTCGTCGGCGACGGGCGCTATGACGAACTGCGCCTGATTCAGGCCGAGATTTCGCCGATCACCGGGGCGAGCGACTATCTCCACATCGTCACCGTTCGCGACGGGCGCGTCCTCGCGCCGAACCAGGACGAGTTCGCAAGCCGCGGCCCTTACGCCGAGGCCGAGGCGGAGAGCGCGCCGGAGGAGATGCCGCAGTTGCTCCTCTGGCCGGAGGCCGACGACCCAGACGATCCGGCGCGCCAGCACGCGCTGCCGCTGACCGACCCGGCCGGCGCAAATCTGAGCGCCCCGTCGGCCAAGCCCGGCCCGCCGACGCCCGGCCGCGGCGCCGAGCGGCGCCTCGAGGACGGCAGTTGGGACATCGGCGGCTGGCGCATCTCGGACGAGGCGCACGCCGCCCTCGCCGCGGCCCGAGAGGAGCGCGCAGAGCGCGACGAGGGCGAGACGGCGACGGAGCGCGCGTCCGGCGGCCTGGCGGTGGAGGCGGAAGACGCCGCGGTTTTCGGCCATCGCCGCGCGGGCGGCGCGCGCGCAAGTCGACCGCGCCGCAACGATCCGAACGCCGCGCCGCGTCGCGCCGGCGGCGCGCGGCGGCTGATCCCCGAAAGCCCGGGCCGGCGTTTCGCCTTGTTGAGCGGGGTCTTCGCGGGGGCGGTCGCACTCGGCCTGACGCTGGCGGCGTCGGCGCCGGAAAAGGCGGCCCAACTTTACGCCGCCGCCATCATGGACGTCACCCGCCTCGCCCCGCAACCGAGCCTGGAGGAGGCGGTCGCCGCCGGCGACCTCGCCGCGGTCAGTCGGCGCCTGTCCGCCGGCGCCGACCCGAACGGCCGCGACCGGGAGGGAGCGCCGCTGCTGCTGCGCGCGGCGCGAAGCGGCAATCTGCAGACGGTGACCCTGCTGCTGCAAGCCGGGGCCGACCCGACGCTGCCGGGACCCGACGGCCGCACCGTCCTGCACCGAGCGGCCGCCGAGGGTCGCGCGCTCGCGCTCGCCCGGATGCTGGACGCGGGCGCGCCGGTCGACCTCGCGGGCGGCGTCTACGGCTGCCTCACGCCCTTGGCGTTGGCGGCGGCCAACGGCAAGCCCCGCGCGGCGAGCCTGCTGGCCGAACGCGGCGCCTCGCTGGCGCCCCAGCCGAACTGCGACGCCGGCCCGATGGAAATCGCGGCCGGCCATCCGCCCGTGCTGGCCCGGCTCGAGCAGATTCGCGCCGAGCGTGAAGCGCTGTTGCGCCTAGCCGCCGGTCCGCGCCCTCCGCTCCAGGCCCCGACGACGACGCCGACGCTGACCGACGCGGGCGAAGCGCCGGAGACGCCTTCCGCCCCGGTCGCCGCCCCGCTGGGGCAAGTCGCCGCCCTCAGCCTGCAAGAGACGGTCGTCGACCCGCCGCCGATCGTCGGCAACGATCTGCTGGATGAGGCGATCGGGGCGGCGAGCGATCCGGCGCCCTCGGCGCCGGCCGCCCGACCGCCCGGTCAATCCGGCGCGTCCCAGCCCGCCGCACCCCAGTCCGTCGCACCCCAGCCCGCCGCATCCCAGTTGGCCGCGCCCCAAGTCGACGCGGCGCGCGACGGCCGGGCGCCCAGCATGGAGGACCCCGACGCGCCGCTTGAGACGGTGGAGGTGGCCGCCCTTGAGGTGAAGGCTGCGCCGCCGCCCGCCCCTCCCGTCATGCCGCGGATCAAGCCCGACCCGCCGCCGGCGTCCGCGGCCGCGCCGTCGGCGCCGCCTTCGCAGCCGGTTACGCCCGATACGCTGGCGGCGCGCATCGCCACCGCCATCGACCGCGGCGAGGCGGGCGAGGTCGCGCGGCTCGCCGATCAGTTGGGCCGCACCCAGTTGGCGGCGCTGACCACGGTGGCGGACGACCGCTACGGGGCGGGCGAACGCGCGTTGGTCGACCATGCCGTGCTGCGGGGGCGCCGTCGCATCGCCGATATGTTGATCGAGCGCGGCCTGGCCCCCACGCCCGTCGCCCTGCACGCCGCCGTGGCCAACGCCGATCGGCCCGAACTCGCGGGAACGGCGGCGTGGCTCGTCGAGCGCGGGGTCGACGTGAATGCGCGGCATGAGGGGCTGACCCCGCTGATGCGGGCGGCGCTGCGCGGACGCGCCGATCTGGCGGAAACGCTGCTTGCCGCCGGCGCCGATCCGGGCGCGGCGACCGAGGACGGGCGCGTAGCCTCCGATTTCGCCCGGCGCGCCGGGCGACCGGCCCTGCAGGAGACGCTGCTGCTGGCCGCGCAGGAGGAGCGCTATCGCGCGCTGATGCTGGGCTTCAGTTGGACCGACACGCTGGCGAGCCTCGATCAGCGCACGGAAGTCTGCAAGGACATCGGCGACGACTTCACCGCGTGCAAGCTGCAGACGGACCCCTGGCTGGACGATGCGGCGGTGGTGGTCGGGCAGTTCGACCGGCGCGCGGGCGACCGGCTGGTCGCCTTGCAGATCGACAGCCGCCCCTTCACCGACCCGACCGCCGCTAAACGGCGCTTCGAGGAGGTGGCGAGCGCGATCGAGAGCCGCCTGCCGAGCGATCACGGCGGCTTCACCAACCGGCGCGCGCCCGACGGCGGCTCGTTCTTCCGCGCGCTGCGGCCTGAGATCAATCAGGGCGCCTATTTCGGCTATTGGCCGGACCACGACCGCGCGCGGCCGGTCTTCGTGCATCTGAAGCTGGCGGGGATCGACGACGCGCGGGGCTTCTACCGCATCGTCATCGGCAATCCGTTCCGGGCGAGCTAGGAGCCCTTCGCGGCGGCCAGCATATCGTCCAGCGCGGTGAATTTGCGCCGCACGCGGCCCGCGCCGGCGCGCTCGGTCTCGGCGGCGTCGATCCGGCCCCAACCTTCCCAATCGACGGGCTGCGCGCCCGCGGCTTGCAGCCGCTCCAGGATCGCGCCGCGGCCCGGCCTGTCGGCGGGAGCGACTTCCTCGAGCACCTTGTCGGCGACGCCGTGCGCTTCGGCGCGGTTGAGCCCGATCGTCCCGCTCGGCCCGCGCTTGGCCCAACCGACGACATAGAGGCCGGCGTCGATGCGCCCTTCGTCATTGGCGAGGCGCCCGCCGTCGGCGTCCACGCCTTCCGGCGCATCGGTACGGTATCCGATGCAGGAGACGACGAGATCCGCCGGCAGATCGACGTTTTCACCCGCGCCCTCCAGATCGGTCCGCGTGAAGCGCATCGCGGCTACGCGGCCGTCGTCGCCGGCGACGCATTCCTCCGGCTGAAGATTGAACAGGAAGCGGATCCGTTTGCGCGCGCTCTTCACCGGCCCGGACGCCAGCTGCTGCAGCGCCGCGAAGCCCGGCGGGCTTTCTGCCCCCTCGTTGTCGCCCGCGACCAGGGCTGGATCGATCTCGACCGCCGCGTCGGCGAGCTCGCCCAGCTCCAACAGCTCGGTCGGCGTGAACTTCACCGCCTTCGCGCCGCGCCGGGCGACGATGCTGATCGTCTCCAACGGCGCGGCCTGCAGGGCGGCTTCGACCTCGGGGCTCAGGTCGGAATTCTCGATCTCCGCGGCCGTCTTCGCCAACAGGCGGGCCGCGTCGATCGCGACGTTGCCGGCGCCGATCACCACCGCGTGGCGCACGCCGGCCAGATCGGCCGCGCGGTCTTCTGCGGCCGGGTGGTCGTTGATCCAGCGCGTGAAGGCGCCGGAGCCGACGACGCCCGGCAGATCTTCGCCCGCGACGCCGAGCGCGCGATCGCTCGGCGCGCCGACCGCAAGCACCACCGCGTCATAGGCCTGGCGCAAGTCGTCGAGGCTCAGCTCCCGGCCGATCTCCACATTGCCGAAGAAGCGGACCTCCGGCTTCTCCAGCGCCTTGGCCATGACCCGCGCGGCGGCCTTTGTGGTCTGATGGTCGGGCGCAACGCCCGCGCGCACCAGACCGAACGGGGTCGGCAGGCGGTCGAACACGTCGACCTCGACCGCGCCCTTGGCCTTCTTGCCCAGCCGTTCGGCCACATAGCAGCCGGCCGGGCCGCTGCCGACGATGGCGACCTTGAGGTGAGGCATGGAGCTCTCCGGAGCCGACGTGTGAAGAAGAAGGCCTTCCCCCTTGATGGGGGAAGGTTGGATGGGGGTGAGCGATCTTCTTCTCGGAAGATCGCCTCGGCGCCATGCGCCGAGATTTTATCGATGCGCGCCTGACGGCGCTCCGACCCCCACCCCGACCCTCCCCCATAAAGGGCGAGGGAGGGGGCGCGGATTGAGCCGCCTCAGTGCAGCTTCACATACTCGTAGTCGACCGGCTTCGAGTCGATGCCGCGGTCCGGCGGGGCGATCCAGCCGGCCATCTTGCCGGGCTCGATCACCTGCTGCATCAGGCTCTTGACGTAGGCGCGGTCGGCCTCGGTCGGCAGCCAGGCGGTCTTCATCCGCTCGAACTCCTCGGCCGAGATCGGATTGCCTTCCGGATCGGTCGGGACGCCGGCCCAGGGGCCGACGGCGCGGCGGAAGCGGGTGGAGGGCAGCTTGATCTCGAAATCGACGCCGGCCTTCTTGATCAGACGGTTCCAGCGCGTGACGCCGATCGCGCAGTCCTTCACATAGGCTTGACGCACCATCTCGTTGACGGCGTTGCGCGCGGGCGCGCTTTCGATCGTCATCCCGCCCGCGCCGTCCGGCACCGTCAGGTCGTAGGCGGCGTCGGCGAGGATGTGGTCTTCGAAGCTCGCCTCGTCCGGGCGGCCCTTCAGGCCGGCGGCGAAATAGGTGGCGGCGTTTGACGACTTCTCCGAGCCGAACAGATCCATGCAACTGGAGAACCAGAAGTTCACATAGCGCTGCAACAGCGGCAGATCGATCGCGCCGGCCTTGCGCACGGCCTCCGGGTCGTCGCTGTTGATCTCCTTCATCACCTCGAGCGCGCGCTTGACGATGCGCCCGATCCCGGTCTCGCCGACGAACATGTGGTGCGCCTCCTCGGTCAGCATGAACTGACAGGTGCGCGCCAGCGGATCGAAGGCGCTTTCGGCCAGCGACTTCAGCTGGAACTTGCCGTCGCGGTCGGTGAAGTAGGTGAACATGAAGAACGACAGCCAGTCGTCGATCGGCTCGTTAAAGGTGCCCAGGATGCGCGGGTTGTCGCTGTCGCCGGAATGACGGTGCAGCAGCTCCTCGGCCTCCTCGCGGCCCTGGCGGCCGAAATGGGCGTGCAGCAGATAAACCATCGCCCACAGGTGACGGCCTTCCTCGACATTGACCTGGAACAGGTTGCGCAGGTCGTAGAGCGACGGGCAGGTCTGACCCAGCAAGCGCTGCTGCTCGACCGAGGCGGGCTCGGTGTCGCCTTGCGTGACGATCAGGTTGCGCAGCGCGGCGCGGTGTTCGCCCGGCACGTCCTGCCAGACCGGTTTGCCGAATTCATCGCCGAAGCCGATCGTGCGGTCCTTGTCCTGGTCGGCCAGGAAGATGCCCCAGCGATAGTCCGGCATCTTGACGTGCCCGAAGGTCGCCCAGCCCTTGGCGTCGACCGAGGTGGCCGTGCGCAGATAGACGTCGGAGGCCTGGAAGCCCTCAGGCCCCATCTCGGTCCACCAGTTGATGAAGTGCGGCTGCCAATGCTCCAGCGCGCGCTGCAAGGCCCGGTCGGTGGAGAGGTTGACGTTGTTGGGGATGCGTTCCTGATAATTGATCGACATAGCGCTTACACCCTTTTCCAGTCGAAGTCGGCCTTCGAGCCCGAGCCGAACAGTTTCAACGCGCCTTTTTCCCCCACCGCGTTGGGTCGAATGAAGATCCAGTTCTGCCAGGCGCTGAGGCGGCCGAAGACGCGCGTCAGCATCGTCTCCTTGGTCGGGAAGCGAAGATTCGCCTCCATGCCGGTCAGCGCGTCGGGCGAGAGGCTCGCGCGTTCTTCCGTCGCGATGCGGATCTCGTCCGTCCAGTCCAGATCGTCGGGGATGAAGGTGACGAGCCCGGCCTCCTCGGCAGCCTCCGCCTTCATCACCTCGCCCTTGCGGGCTTCCAGGGCGGCCAGCTTCTGCGCGTCGTCGTAGAACCGCGCGGCGAGGCGCGTGCGGTCGTCGACGCCGTTCAGCCGGCCGAAGTTCATCGCGCTCAAGACGATCCCCGGCGCCGCGTCGGGATCGTCGGGCAGGTCGAGCATGTAGCTCCGGTCTGCGGCGAAGGCGAGCTCGGCGAACGTCCCCGCGAAGCAGCTGCCCTCGTCGATGATGGCGAAGAGCGAGCGCGAGGTGACGTCGACCCGTTGCAGCGTACGCCGCCAATAGCCGAGCGTCTCGCGCACGAACCAATGCCCGTCGGCGTGCGCGTCGAGGAAATCGTCATAGGCGAGCACCTTGTCGGCGTCGCCCTCGGTCTTGAGGCGCCACAGGCCGAAGGTCTCGTTGTTGGTGCGCAGCATGAGGATCGCGTCCTCGAGCTCGCGCGCGACCTGCAGCGGCCAGAAGGAGACGCCCTGGGCGCGGGCGGCCTCGCCGTCGGCGGGCGGGGCGTCTTCCGGACCCTTCAGGGTCAGCGTGACGACGCGGGTCGCCTCATCCAGACGGACGTCGACGAAGCGATAGCCGTAACCGTCCTCGCGCATCTCGCGCTCGACCGGGGTCAGCTTCACGCCCTCCGCCTCGCTCGGCCGCACGCTCTCGGCGGCGAGCGCCTCGGCGCGGGCGCGCACCTTCTCGTCGAACGTCTGCTTGGGCGCGATCTCGTCGACCAGGCCCCACTCCTTGGCCTTCTTGCCGCGCACGCCCTCTTCCGAGGTGCAGAAGACGTCGGCCAGATCGCGGCGCACCTTGCGCTTGTCGGTGACGCGGGTGAGCCCGCCGGTGCCCGGCAGCACGCCCAAGAGCGGCACCTCCGGCAGGCTGACGGCGCTCGAGCGGTCGTCGATCAAAAAGATCTCGTCGCAGGCGAGCGCCAGCTCGTAGCCGCCGCCGGCGGTAACCCCGTTGCAGGCGGCGATGAACTTCAGGCCGGAATGCTTGGAGCTGTCCTCCATGCCGTTGCGGGTCTCGTTGGTGAACTTGCAGAAATTCACCTTCCAGCCGTGGGTCGACTGTCCCAGCATGTAAATGTTGGCGCCGGCGCAGAACATGCGGTCCAGGCCGGAGGTGACGATCGCGGTCTTGACCGTCGGATGCTCGAAGCGGAGGCGGTTCAGCGCGTCGTTCAGCTCGATGTCGACGCCGAGGTCGTAGGAGTTGAGCTTCAGCTTGTAGCCCGGACGGATGCCGCCGTCCTCGTCGACCGTCAGTTTGAGCGTCGCGATCTGGCCGTCGACCTCGTAGGACCAGTGCCGGTACTGCGACGGATCGCGGTCGTAGGTGACGATGTTCGGATACTGTTCGCCGCCGGCTTTATCATGCGTTTCGGCGGATGCGGCCTCTGCGCTCATCGGATGTCCCTTCCCTTGACGCCGACGCGGCCTGAACGCCCGGAGATCCGCAGGGCGCGGCGCGTCGCTTGGTTCATTCGCGTTTCTGATGGATGCACTATAGTGCACTATACGCCGGCGCGCAAGGAATTATGGTGCGTGTTTTGGGCGTTCGGCCGCCGGCTCACCCCAGGCGCAGGGGCTTGAGGCGCGGGTCGAGCGCATCGCGCAGCCCGTCGCCCAGCAGGTTGAGGCCGAGCACGGCGAGCATGATCGCCGCGCCGGGGAAGACCGCCTGCAGCGGATGGGTGAACATGAAGGTCTGTGCGTCGGCCAGCATCTTGCCCCAGCTCGGCTCCGGCGGCTGGACGCCGAGGCCGAGATAGCTGAGCCCCGCTTCGGCCAGGATGGCGACGGCGAACTGGATCGTCGCCTGGACGATCAGTACGCCGGCGATGTTGGGCGCGACATGGACCAGCGCGACGCCGAGGCGCGAGCGTCCGATGGCGGCGGCGGCGGTGACGAACGGGCGCGCCGCCACGCCGATCGCAGCCCCGCGCGCGACGCGGGCGAAAATCGCGATGTTGAAGATCCCGATCGCGACCACGGCGTTGACCGCGCCCGGCCCGTAGACGGCCGTGATCAACACGGCCGAGAGCACGGCGGGAAAGGCGAAGATAAGATCGCTCACCCTAGCGATCGCGGAATCGATCAACCCGCCGCGATTGAGCGCGGCGGCGAGCCCGAGCGGCGCGCCGATCCCGAGGCCCAGCCCGACGGCCGTCACGCCCACCGTGACGGAGGTGAGCGCGCCGCCCATCAGCAGGCTGAGCACGTCGCGTCCGAAATGATCGTTTCCCAGCGGATGGGCGAGGCTGGGTCCTTTCAGGCGGTTCAGCGCGTCCACCCCGTCGATCGGATAGGGCGTCCAAAACACGGCGAGCGCCGCGGCCGTCAGCACCATCCCCGCGATCGCCCCGCCGATCACGAAGCTGGGATGACGGCGGCTCGCCCATAGGCGCTCGGCGGTGGGGCTCATCGCGCGTCTCCCCCGGCGGCGGCCGTGCGCGGGCGCGGGTCGATCGCGGCGTAGGCGAGGTCGACCAGCAGATTGACCAGAATGACGAAGCCGGAGAGCAGCAGCACCAGATCGCGCACGACGACCAGATCGCGCTGGAAGATCGACTGCAACAGCAACCGACCGAGTCCCGGCAGATAGAAGACGTTCTCGACGATCACCGCGCCCATCACCAGGAAGGCGAATTGAAGCCCCATGATGGTCGCGACCGGGATCATGGCGTTTCTGAGCGCGTGGCCGAACAGGACGCGGCGTTCGCTCAAACCCTTGGCGCGTGCGGTGCGGATATAGTCCTCGCCAAGCGTCTCCAGCATGGCGGAGCGCGCGACCCGCGCCAGGATCGCCGCCTCCGACAGAGCCAGCGCGACGGCGGGCAGGATGAGCGCCTTGATCGCCGGGCCGATCCCCGCCTCCCAGCCCGGAAAGCCGCCGGAGCTGAACAGGCCCCACTGCACCGCGAAGACCAGAATCAGCAGGATGCCGAACCAGAAGTTCGGCACGGCGAGACCGATTTGCGCGAAGCCGATCACGGCCCAATCTCCGGCGCTCCCGCGCCGGGTCGCCGCAAACACGCCGAGCGGCAGCGCCAAGACGGTCGAGAGCGCGAAGGCGAGCAGCGCCAGCGGCGCGGAGAGCGCGATGCGCTCGGCCAGCATGTCGGCGATCGGCACGCCGTAGATGTGGCTGGTTCCCAGATCGCCGGTCAGCAGGCCGCCGATCCAGCCGCCGTAGCGCGCGACCGCCGGCCGGTCGAGACCCAGCTGCTCGCGCAGGGCCTTAAGGGTCTCCGCGTTCGCCTCGGTTCCCAGCAGGATCTGCGCCGCGTCGCCCGGCAGGACTTCCAAGGCCAGAAAGACGATCAGCGACGCGGCGACCAGCGTGCCGACGAACTGCAGCAGCCGATGGGCGGCGTAGGCCAACATTCAGGGGGCCTCCGCCTCCCGGATCGCACGCGACGCAGGCGTCCGGCCCGCAGTCACTCCCACCGCACGGCGGTCAGATCGTTCGCCTGAACCGGCGCGTTCAGCCACAGCCCCTCCAGCCCGGCCTTCTTCACGCCGACCTTGGCCAATTGGAAAAGGAAGCCGTTGACCTGATCGTCGGCGATCATCTCCTGCGCCTCGACCAGCAATTCGGCCCGCCGCACGGGATCGGCCTCGACCTCCAACTCCGCCATGTGGGCGACGAAAGAGGGGTTCTCATAGCCGAAGTAATAATCCTCGCGGGCGTAGATGCCGATATCCAAAGGCTCGGTATGGGAGACGATCGTGAAATCGAAGTCGTGCGGCGCCTTGAAGACCTCCGCCAGCCACTGACCCCATTCGACCGGCACCAGCTCCAGCTCGATGCCGACGGCCTTCAACTGCGCGGCGATGATCTCGCCCCCGCGCCGCGCGTATGTCGGCGGCGGCAGCTTCATCACCGCCCTCAGCGGCGTCTCGACGCCCGCCGCCTCCATCAGCTCCGCAGCCTTGGCGGGGTCGTAAGGGGCCGTCCCGGTGAGATCGATATAGGCCGGATGGTGCGGCGCGAAGTGGCTGCCGATCGGCGTGCCGAAGCCGAACATGGCGAGATCGATCAACGCTTGCCGGTCGATGGCGTGCTGGATCGCCCGGCGCACCCGGACGTCGGACCAGGGCGCGCGGCGGTGGTTGATCGACAGGATGGTCTCGCCCTCTGTCGTGCCGACATAGACGTCGAATCGCGGGTCGGCCTGGAACTGTCCGACGGTCTCCGGCGCGCCCATGTTGGGAAAGGCGTCGATGTCGCCGGCCAACAGCGCCGCCACCTGCGCGGCCGCGTCGGGGATGAACTTGAAGGTGGCGCGTTCCAGCGCGGGGGCGTCGCCCCAATAGGCGTCGTTGCGCTTCAGGCGCACATTATCGCCCTGCGTCCAGCCGTCGAAGGCGAAGGGGCCGGTGCCGATCGGATTGGTCTTGTTGGTTTCGGCCGTGGCCGGATCGACGATCACCGCATCGCCCCAGCCCATGTTCCACAAGAACAGCCCCTGCGGCTGCGTCAGCTCGATCACCAGGGTGTGGTCGTCCGGCGCGCTCATAGACTCGATCGCGGAAAAGAGCTGCTTCTGGGCGTTGACCGAGCCTTCCGCCATCGCGCGTTCGTAGGTGAATATGACGTCCTGCGCGTCGAAGTCGGCCCCGTCGTGGAACGTGACGCCGCGCCGCAGCGCGAAGGTGTAGGTCGTCCCGTCCTCGGAGATCTCCCAACTGCGCGCCAGCGCCGGCTGGACCGCGCCGGCGGCGTCGATCCGGGTGAGCCCCTCGAAGACGTTGGCGTAGACCACCTCGTCGATCGCGGCCGCGGCGCCGGCGGTCGGGTCCAGGTGCGGCGGCTCCAGCGTCATGCCGATGACGGCCGACGTCTCGCCCTGCGCCGAGGCGGTTCCCTGACCGGCGACGAGCGGGACGATCAGACAAAGGGCGGCGGCCAGGCCGGCGCGCAAGCGGTTCATCATGACGGTCTACCCCCGGATGGCGGCGCGCCGATCCGCGCGCCGTTTATGCTGTTGTAAGGAGGGAGCTTAGCAATTAGCGCGCGGCTTCGTAAACGGCGCGCGCAATGGCGCGCGCAATGCAGTCGGCCGCAATCGCGCCGAGTCGGGCCTGAACCAGCGCGTCGACGACGCCGGACCGCCGGCCGGTCGCCAGCGCAAAGACGCTGTCTCCGTCGAACGGCGTGTGCACCGGCCGGATCGCGCGGGCCAAACCGTCCTGCGCCATCACGGCGAAGCGCTGCGCGGCCGACCGGTCCAACGGCGCGTCCGTCGCCGCCACCGCCAGCGTCGTGTTGGTCCGCGCCATCTCCATCTTGGGGAAGCGGGGCGCGGGCTCCTCGGTCGCGCCGCTTGGTCTGAGACCGCCGAACTCGTCGTCTATCTCGAAGGCCCAGGCGTAGGGGCAGCCGTCCGCCATGCGGGTCGAGCCGAAGCTGTTGACCGCCGCCAGCGCGCCGACCGTGAAGCCGGTTTGCGGATCGATGATCGAAACGCTGCCGACGCCCCCGGGCTCTCCGCCGGCGCGCGCGCCGCGCCCGGCGCCCACCCGGCCTTGCCGCAGATCGCGGTCGGCGGCTTCGCAGGCTGCGAGCCCCAAGGCGCGATAGGGCGGCTCGCCGCCCCAGTCCTTGTCGCCCTCATTCGCCAGATCGTAGAGGATCGCGGCCGGCACGATGGGGACGATAGCGGCGCCCGTATCGAACCCGCGCCCGCGCTGCGCAAGCCAGCTCATCACGCCGTCCGCCGCCGCCAACCCAAAGGCCGAGCCGCCGGACAGGACCAACGCGTCGATCCGATCCACCAGCGCGCCGGGGGCGAGCGCGTCGCTCTCGCGCGTGCCGGGGCCGCCGCCGCGAACGTCGAGCGCCGCGACGCAGCGCTCATCCGGCAGAATGACGGTCACGCCGCTCTCCGCGCGCTCGTCCTCGGCGTGCCCGACGCTCAGGCCGGCGACGTCGCAGATCGTATTCAGAGGACCCGGGCGCGCGCTCATGGGAAGGCCGCGTCAGGGTCGAGGGGATAGATCGGCCGCCGGACCTTCTCGAACCGCAGCAGCGCGTTGTCGGAGGTCGTCACCCCCTCCCCGTCGAGAGTCAGCGTGTGGCGCGCCAGATCGCCGAAGCCGGCGCGGTAATGAATCCGTGACTTCAGCATCAGATAGCGGATCGTCTCCGGCGCCAGGCCCATCATTCGGAAAACCCCCAAATCCCAGGGCTCGTGATGGTGCGAGGTGACGATCAGCCGAACCCCGCCGATCCGAAACAGCGCCGACGGGCCGCAGTCCACCGTGATCCCGGTGTACATCGGCCCCTCCACCTGAAAGCGCCCGTCGCTGAGCGCCTCCACCACCCCCGTCGTACGCATCGGCCGACCCTCCAGGCCGATCGAGGGCATGTCGGTCTTGCCGCCGAGGTCGAGCGTGAGCTCGGCGCCCACGCCCGCCGCGCCCATAGCGGCGACCGCCTGCGGGTCCCAAACGGTTGCGACGGCGACGTCGTCGAGGCCGGCGCGCACAACCGCCTGGATCGCCGTCATCACGTCCTGCGTCGCCCCCGAGCCGCAATTGTCCGCATGGTCCAGCAGCACGATCGGGCCGTGATTGAGGCGCGAGGCCTCGGCGACGGCCTCGCCGATCGGGCGGCCTTGATAAATGAAATCGGCGCGCGCCGCCCAGGCGGCCTCGGCCAGCGCGTTGGCGCCGGCCTGCGCCCGTTCGACCGCGCCGTCGGTCTTGGCGTCCGCGACCAGGATCGCCGAGGTTCCGGCGTCTTCGATGTCCGCCAAGGGAAAGCCGCCGAAGACGGTCGCCGCCAGTATGCCGACGTCACCCTCGAGCCGGCGCGCCTCGGCGATCAGGCCGGCCATCGGCGCGTCGTCGGTGCCCTGGCGCAGCGTCTGGGACAAGAGCGGCGGGCGCGCCCAGCGCATGACGGGCTCGACCGTCCCCTCCATCGCGTCCAGGACGATCCGGCCCACCTGCTCCGCCACCTCGTACATGTCGATATGCGGATAGGTCTTGTAGCCGATCAGCGCCGTGCAATTGTCGACCATCGTCTGTGTCAGATTGCAGTGCAGATCGAGCGTCACCGCGATCGGCAGATCAGGATGCGCCGCGCGCAGGCGGCGCAACAGCTCGCCCTCGCCGTCGTCGGCGCTCTCGCTCACCATCGCGCCGTGCAGATCGAGCAGCGCCGCATCGCAACCCTCCGCCGCCTCCAGAATCGCGTCGGCGAGGCGCTCATACGCGTCGGCGGTGACGGGCCCGGCAGGCATCGCCTCGGCGGCGACGGGAGTGACAACCTCCGCCCCGCGCTCCTGCGCCAGCTTCATATAGGCCGCCTGCGGCATCGCAGTGCCTTCCATGGCGCGGCGCGCATCCGCGTCGAAATGCAGCCCCCAGGCGCGAAACCGCGCCAGATCCGTGACGATGGGCGAGAAGGTGTTCGTCTCGTGCTTGAAGGTCGCGCAGAGGATTTTCATGGACGGGGCCGTCTCCACAATCGCCGGACAGGCCGCCAGTGTAGCCGCGCGGGAAGGCCGCTCAAGCGTTGCGCGCCTCAACGGGAAGGATCAGGCGAAAGCGCGCGCCGTCCGCGCCGCTGGCGACCAGCGTCAGATCCCCCCCGTTGCTGTGCGCGAGCTCCCGCGCGATGGCGAGGCCGAGACCGGTCCCGCCGGCCCGCGCCGAACCTTCGAACGGCTGGAACAGTTTTTCCTGCGCCCGCGGCGCCAGGCCCGGGCCGTCGTCCGCGACGTCGAGGGCGACCGTCGCCGCGTCGTCCGGAGCGCTCGCCGAGACGGGACGGGCCGTGACGGTGATGCGCGTCGCGCCCGCTTCGGCGGCGTTGCGGAGCAAATTGTTCAGCATGCGATAGAGCTGATCGCGGTCGGCGTAGACTTGCACGCCCGCGCCCGTCCGATTGTCCAGAAGCGCGCCGTTGGCGAGACCCTGGCCGGCTTCCTCGACCGCCTCGGCCAGACGAACCGTTTCGGGTCGGCGGGACGGTTGGTCGCGCCCGACGTAATGCAGCGTCTCGGAGGCGAGCTTGACCGCCCGCTCGATTGAGGCGACGAGCGTCGGCGTCACCCGCTGAACCTCCGGGTCGGCCGAACTCTCCAGCCGGTCGGACACGACCAGAGCCGTCGACAGCACGCCGCGCAGATCGTGCTGGATCTTCGCGACCGCCGCGCCGAGCGCGGCCAGATGCCGACGCTGGGTGAGCGTGTCGTGCAGCGCCTGCTGCATCACCGCCAGTTCGCGCTCCGCCACGCCCAGCTCGTCGCGCCGGGCGGACGGCTCGACGATGCGGCTGGCGTCGTCGGGGGCTTCGCGAAATCGCACCATCCGGCCGGTGAGCCGGCGCATCGGGCGCACGAACTGCCAGCGCAGCACCAGAAAGACCAAGCCGGCGGTGACCATCGAGATCACCAGGCTCAACATCAAAATCCGGCCGGCGAAGCCGATGATGGCGGAGCACAACGGCCCCTCCGTCAGCACCAGTTCAATATCCACGGCCGGGTCCTTGGGCGACGGGCCGACGACGCGGATCACGCCCTCGCCGTCGCTCACCAGGGCGGACAAGGCGCGGCCGATCATGTCGACCGGCCCTTCCTGGGACAGCTCGTAGCTGCGGTCCACCGCCGGCGGCATGTCGTTCAAAAGCGCGACCCTGGCCCCGTCTCGGCGCAGCGCGATGGCTTCGGCGCCGACGAAGTCCAGCAACTGGCGCTCCAACTCCTCAGAGACCATGGCGTCCGGCGCCGCCTCCAATGTGAGGATCGCCACGTGCGCCGCGCCCAGCCGTTCGGCCAGCCACGTGGTTCGGTAGCGCGCGACCGACGGCAGAAAGATCAGCACCTCCGCTAACATCACGAAGACGATGGTCAGGATCAGCAGCCGGGCGGACAGGCTTTTCTGCATGGGGCGCGGGGGTCTTCCTCGGCGAACGAAAACTTGGACGGGACGCGCACGCCGCAGTCTACGCCGATCGGAGGCGTCGGGTCATCACCCGTGCGTCACGGGCCGAGCCGGCGCTTGCCCTTGATCTTCTTGTAGGCGGCCGGGATCAGCGCGATCACGCCGAGGCCGACGAGGCCCGTCAGGATTTCCGGCGTCAGCACCGCCGAGACGGAGAAGCTCTCCCCCCGGTCGAAGATCGCGCCCAGACCGGCCCCGAAACTGGCGTAGACGAAGGTCCCTGGGATGATGCCGACGAACGTGGCGATCACGTAGGTGCGCAGCCGCACGCCGAGGAACGCCGGCGCCAGATTGGCGACGAAGAACGGGACGACCGGCACTAGGCGCAGGAAGAGCATATAGCTCAGCGCGTTCTCGTTGAAGCCTGCGCGCATCCGCGCGAGCCACGGACCCGCCTTTCCCGCCAGTTGATCGCCCAGCGAGGTCTTGGCCGCGAGAAAGACCAGCGTCGCCCCGATCGTCGCCGCGACCACGACGTAGGCGGCGCCCGGCGCCTGGCCGAACAGGAAGCCGCCCGCGATCGTCATCACGGCCCCGCCGGGCAACGAGAAGGCGACGACCGCGATATAAACCAGCGCGTAGACGATCACGGCGAGCGCGCCCCAGCGCTCCACCCAATCAAGCAGCGCGGCGCGATTCTGCTGCAGCTGCTCGAAGCTGAGATAGGCGTCCAACCCGAAGGCTTTCGCCGCGACGAGGCCCGCCGCCAGCAGCGCGATCGGCCACAGGCGGCGCCACTGAAACGGCGTGCGCCCGCTCGCGCCCGGTCCGCTCTCTCGCGCCCGCTCGGGCTCGTCCATCGTCTTGATCTCCGTCATATCGCGACCGCCCTCGTCTCGCGCCCCGCATCCTGGCCGACTTCGCGACCGATTGCGAGATAAGCCGGCCCGCGCCGACGGGCCAATCAAGCCTGCGTGAAAGCGTCGCGAGCAAGCCGGAAAACCCGCGTCCGCGACGCGTTGACTTGGGCGCCGTCAGCCCCTATACACCGCCAGCGATTTTTGGGGCATTTCCCGCAGGAGACGAGACGTGAAACGCACTTTTCAGCCGAGCCGTCTGGTTCGCAAGCGCCGCCACGGGTTCCGCGCGCGCATGGCCACCAAGGCCGGCCGCCAGGTGATCAACCGCCGCCGCGCGAAGGGCCGCAAGCGCCTCTCCGCGTAACGGACGCCCGTGCGCGTGCTGCGGCTCAAACGGCGCGCGGACTTCCTGAAGGCGACGCGCGCACGCAACAGCGCGGCTGCGCCGGGGCTGGTCCTGCAAGCCCGCCTCTGGAGCGAGGCCGAGCGAGGCGAGCTGTCGCGCGCGGCGCCGGGCGAAGACATTCTCCGGGTTGGCTTCACCGCCAGTCGAAAGGTCGGCAAGGCGGTGACGCGGAACCGGGCGAAACGCAGATTGCGCGCGCTGGCCGACGAGGTTTTGCGCGCGCACGCGCGTCCGGGGGTCGACTATGTCGTCATCGCGCGCGCGGCGACGACGGAGCGGAGTTTCGAGAAGTTGCGCAAGGACATGCTGTCGGCGTTGAAGCGCGTCGGCGGCCTGCGCGAGCGAGAGCCACACGCCGCGGCCGAGGGGCGGCCGACCGGGGCCGACGCGCCCGCCGCCCCTGACCGCTCAAGCCGGGAAGGACCCGATGGATCAGGATAAACGCAACCTCTGGCTCGCCATCGTCCTGTCGGTCGCGATCCTGATCGGCTGGCAGTTCGTCTTCCCGGACCCGGCGCTGCAACAGCAGAGCGCCCAACAATCCGATCCGCAGAGCGTCGCGCCGTCCGCCCAGCAAGGCGGCCAGGCGCCGAACGCGGGCGGGACCGCCGCCCCCAGCGCGGACGGCGCCCAGGTCCCCGGCCAAGGCGCGCTGCCCGGGGCCGACCCGAGCGTGAGCCGCGCCGACGCGCTGGCCGCCGCCCCGCGGGTGACGATCGAAACGCCGGCGGTCGCCGGCTCCATCAATCTTCGCGGCGCGCGCTTCGACGACCTAACCCTCAAGAACTACCGCGAGACGGTCGACCCGGACTCGCCGCGCATCGACCTGCTGCATCCGGCCGGCGGCGCGCAGCCCTATTACGCGGAGTTCGGCTGGGCCCCGATGCAGGGCGTCGAGACGCCGACCCGAGAGAGCGTCTGGACCGCCGATCGCAATCGCCTGACGCCGGAGGAGCCGGTAACGCTTAGCTGGTCGAACGGCGAGGGGCTGACCTTCGAGCAGATCGTCGAGATCGACGAAGACTACATGATCACCGTCACCCAGCGCGTGGCGAACCAAGGCGAGGAGGCGGTCTCCGTCTCTCCCTACGGGCTGATCAGCCGGACGGGGACGCCGGATACGCTCGGCTTCTACATCCTGCATGAGGGGCTGATCGGCGTGCTGCAGGACGGTCTCGAAGAGATCGACTACGACGACCTGCGCGACGCGCCCAACCGGCGCGAGACCTTCGAGACCACCGGCGGCTGGATGGGGATCACCGACAAGTACTGGCTGGTCACGCTGGTGCCGGATCAGTCGCTGCCGGTCGGCGCGCGCTATCTGGCCTCCAAGCGCGGCGGCGCCGATCTCTACCAGGTGGACTTCCTGTCGCCCGGCCAATCGATCGCGCCGGGCGAGACGGCGCAACGTCAAAGCCGTCTCTTCGCCGGCGCGAAGGAGACGACGCTCCTCGACCGCTACAGCGAGGAGCTCGGCATCGTCAATTTCGACCTCGCGGTCGATTTCGGCTGGTTCTATTTCCTCACCAAGCCGATCTTCCTGGCGATCCACTGGCTGCACGGCGTGTTCGGCAATTTCGGCGTCGCGATCCTGCTGCTGACGCTCGGCATCAAGATCGTCTTCTTCCCGCTGGCGAACAAATCCTACAAGTCGATGAGCAAGATGAAGCTCCTCCAGCCGAAAATGCAGGAGTTGAAGGAGCGTTTCGGCGACGACCGCCAGAAGATGAACCAGGAGCTGATGGAGCTCTACAAGAAGGAGAAGGTGAACCCGCTGTCGGGCTGCCTGCCGATCCTGGTTCAGATCCCGGTCTTCTTCGCGCTCTACAAGGTGCTGTTCGTCACCATCGAGATGCGCCACGCGCCGGGCCTGTTCTGGATCGACGATCTGTCGGCGCCGGATCCGTTCGGAATCCTGACCGCCTTCGGGCTGATCGACTGGCAGGTGCCCGGGCTGCTGGCCTTCGTGAACATCGGGCTGTGGCCGCTGATCATGGGCCTGTCGATGTATCTGCAGCAGAAGCTGAACCCGGCGCCTTCGGACCCGATCCAGGCGAAGGTCTTCATGCTGATGCCGATCATGTTCACCTTCCTGCTGGCGCAGTTCCCGGCCGGCCTGGTGATCTACTGGGCGTGGAACAACACGCTGTCGATCGCACAACAATACGTCATCATGCGCCGCATGGGCGTCGCGATCGGCGGCGGCAAGGCGAAGAGCTGACGGGGATGGGCGACGCCGACGGCCCGACTTTCGCCGCCCCCGGCCCCTATTCCCCCGACGCGGACGCGCTCGAGACGGGGCGGCTGTTGTTCGCCAAGGAGGCGCAGTTCATGCTGGGCTGCACTTCGGTCCGGCAGTTGCCCCAGCCGATCGCGCCGGAAGTCGCCTTCGCCGGACGCTCCAATGTCGGCAAATCGAGCCTGATCAACGCGCTGACCGGTCGCAAGACGCTGGCGCGCACCTCGAACACGCCGGGCCGCACGCGCGAGATCAACTTCTTCGACCTGGACGGGCGGCTGCGCCTCGTCGACATGCCGGGCTACGGCTACGCCAAGGCGCCGAAGACCGCAGTGGAGGGCTGGACCGAACTGATCCGCGACTATTTGCGCGGACGCCTGGAACTGCGCCTCGTCTGCCTGCTGATCGACGCGCGCCACGGCGTGAAGGCCTCGGACGAGGGCTTGATGGAGCTGATGGATCAGGCCGGCGTCGCCTATCAGATCGTGCTGACCAAGTGCGACAAGCCGAAGAACGCCGAGCTCGAGGCGATCGACCGCAAGGTCAGCGAGGCGATCGCCAAACGCCCGGCCGCCGCGCCCCGCCCGATGCGCACCAGCGCCGAGAAGGGCTGGGGCGTCGCCGACCTGCGCGCGCGGCTCGGCGCGCTGGCCCTGCCGGCGTAAGGGCGCGCCCGGCTGGAAAAGTCCGGGCGTCTGGGCTAGACCAGCGTCGGGTGGATAACGACGCAAAGATAAACAGCCTTCGAGGAAACCCCGGACCATGACCGTGGACAAGGCGCGCAGGCGGGTGGAATGGCTGGCGCAGGCGGGCATCCTGACCGAAGCCCTGCCCTTCATGCGCCGCTACACCGGCAAGACCGTGATCATCAAGTACGGCGGCCACGCGATGGGCGACGCGTCATTGGCGCAACTGTTCGCGCGCGACGTGACGCTGCTGAAGCAGGTCGGCGTCAATCCGATCGTCGTGCACGGCGGCGGCCCGCAGATCGGCGAGATGCTGACGCGCCTCGCCAAGGAAAGCGAGTTCATCGACGGGCTGCGCGTGACCGACCAGGAAACCGTCGACATCGTCGAGATGGTCCTGTCGGGGCGCATCAACAAACAGATCGTCGCCGCTTTGCAGCAGGCGGGCGGCTACGCCGTCGGCCTGTCGGGCAAGGACGGCGGGCTGTTGCAGGCCAAGAAGCTGACCCGCACCGTCAAGGACCCGGAAAGCCGGATCGAGCGCCATCTGGACCTGGGATTCGTGGGCGAGCCGACGGCCGTCGATCCGACGATCCTGGAGACGTTCCGGGACACCAAGGTGATCCCGGTGATCGCGCCGATCGGGATCGGCGCCGAGGGCGAGACCTATAACATCAACGCCGACACGGCCGCCGGGGCGATCGCAGGCGGCGCGGGCGCGCGCCGCCTCTTGCTGTTGACCGACGTGCCGGGCGTGCTGGACCGGGACGGCGAACTGATCCGCGAGCTCACCGTCTCGGAAGCGGAAACGCTGCAGGCGAAGGGCGTCATCTCCGGCGGCATGATCCCCAAAGTGCAGACCTGCATCGAGGCGGTGCGCGCCGGCGCCGAGGCCTCCGTCATCCTGGACGGGCGGGTCGCCCATGTGATCCTGTTGGAGCTCTTCACCGAACACGGCTCGGGCACCATCATCCGGCCGGATTGATCCTTTTTCCCGGTTTTCAGGAGCCGTCATCGCCATGTCGGGCGCTTCGGGCTTGAGTTCGGGCGGGGCCTTGAAGGCCTACGCCCTCTTGGTCGGCACCATGACGTGCTGGGGCATGAACGCCGTCCTGGGCAAGCTGGCCGTCGGGGAGGTCTCGCCGATGGTTCTGGTCAGCGCCCGTTGGCTCGGCGTCATCCTGTTGATCGCGGTCTTCCTGCAAAAGGGCGTGCGGCGCGATTGGCCGAAGCTTAAGCCCCACCTGCCCTTCCTGGCCGCAATGGGCGCGACCGGCTTCACCTGCTTCAACGCGCTGTTCTACATCGCCGCCCACAGCACCACCGCGATCAATATCGGCATCCTGCAGGGCGCGATCCCGATCTTCGTGATGATGATCGCCTTCGCCGTCTATCGCGACCGGATCACGCCCTTGCAGCTGGTCGGCGTGCTGATCACGGCGACCGGCGTGGTGGTGGTCGCCAGCGGCGGCTCGCTTGAGCGCCTGGCCCAGCTCGCGATCCGCAACGGCGATTTTCTGATGATTCTCGCCTGCCTGCTCTACGCCTCCTATGCGGTCGGGCTGCGCCGCCGGCCGGACGTGCCGACGCTCAGCCTCTTCGCGGTGATGGCGGCGGCCGCCTTCGTCGTCTCGATCCCCTTCACCGCGGCGGAGGCGGCGATGGGCTGGTTCCAGTGGCCGACGCTCACGGGCTGGATCGTGATCGCGCTGGTCACGGTCTTCCCCTCCTTCCTGGCGCAGATCTTCTTCATCCAGGGCGTCGACATCCTGGGGCCCGGACGGGCCGGCGTCTTCGCCAATCTGGTGCCGGTCTTCGCCTCGCTCTTCGCGGTGATCGTGCTGGCCGAGGACTTCGCCTTCTTTCACGCCGTCGCGCTCGCGCTGGTGCTCACCGGCATCTGGATGTCAGAGCGCTTCAAGCGCCCGATCGCGGCGCCCGAGACGACGGTCCGGAAGACGGGCGACGCCAAGCGCTAATTCAGCCCCAGGCGTCCGCCGGCTCCGCCATCAGGCGCAAAGGGTATTCCGCCTCCGCCTCGTAGATCGGGCCGGAGGAGGAGAGGAAGCTGGAATAGAGCGTGAAACAGTCCGCCTCCCACGTCGCGGGCCCGTCCAGCTTGCGCTCGCGGATGTAGCGCTCGACGTCGGGCACGGCCGTGTGCTTGCAGCGCGCCAACGTCACATGCGGGCAGAACTTGCGGCTTTCCGGCTTGAGGCCCGCGCGCACGACGGCCGATTCCACCTTCTTCTGGAGATGGACCAGCGGGTCGGTCTTTTTCACGCGGGCGTAGAGGCTGGACGGCTTCCATTTGCTGCCGAACCAGTCGAGCCCGTCGATCTCCAGCTCCAGCGCCGGCGCGTCGATCCGCGCGAGCGAATCGTGGACGTCGTGGGCGAGACCGTGGTCGATCTCGCCGATGAAGCGCAGGGTGACGTGAAAATTCTCGGGCGGCACCCACCGCGCCCCCGGCAGGCCGTTGCAGATCACCCGCAGGCTCTCTGCGACGGCGTCGGAGACGGGCAGCGCGACGAACAGACGAACCATGGGGCGCGCTCCTTCCTCGCCGGCGGGGCGGCGGGGCGGAGAGCCGAAGCGCTTATATCGCCGCGGTTTCCCTGCAGTCTCCGCCGCCCGCAGCCTTAACGATACCCGATTCTTCAATAGCCGATAGGGGTTTCGGCAAACAGTCGGGCGATCTCTTCCAGCACCTCTTGTGACAGATCGACGTCCGCGGAGTCCAGCAGGGTGTCCAGCTGCTCCAGCGAGGTCGCCCCGATGATGTTCGCCGTCAGGAACGGCTGCCGATTGACGAAGGCGCAGGCCATGACCGCCGGGTCGAGGCCGTGCCGGCGCGCGACGTCGACATATTTCGCCGTCTCCGCCTGGGCGCGCGGGCTCATATAGCGCTTGTATTCGTCGCCGTAGAGGGTGAGGCGCGCGCCCGCCGGCCGGGCCCCGTCGAGATACTTGCCGCTCAACACCCCCATCGCCAGCGGGGAATAGGCCAGCAGACCCATCTCCTCGCGGATCGAAACCTCCGCGCAGCCCACCTCGTAGGTGCGCATCAGCAGATTGTAGGGATTCTGGACCGAGACAGGCCGCGGCAGCCCCGCCTGCTCCGCCAGCCGCGCGCAGTGCATCATGCCCCACGGCGTCTCGTTGGAGAGACCGACCCATCGGATCTTTCCGGCGTCCACCAGCTCCTTCATCACCGCCATCGTCTCTTCCAGCGCGATGGCGTCGTCCTGCGGATCGTGCTCGTAGTTGATCGCGCCGAAGAAGTTCGTCTTCCGCTCCGGCCAATGCAGCTGGTAGAGGTCGATGCGCTCGGTCTGCAGGCGCTTCAGACTGGCGTCGACCGCCTCCAGGATCGACTGGCGGTCAAGGCGCGTCTCCCCGTCGTGCAGATGCGGGCGAATCCACGGCAGCCGCCGCGCGCGGCCGGTGACCTTGGTCGCGATCACCAGATCCTCGCGCTTGGCGCGGTTGGCGGCGAGCCAGGTTCCCAGGATCTCCTCGGTGCGGCCTTGCGTCTCGGCCTTCGTCGGCACGGCGTACATTTCCGCCGTATCGATGAAATTGACGCCGCGCTCGACGGCGCGATCGATCTGGGCGTGACCCTCGGCCTCGCTGTTCTGCTCGCCCCACGTCATCGTGCCCAGACAAATGACGCTAACCTGCTGACCCGTACGGCCCAGCGGACGGTACTGCATCGAACCTCCCCCATTACACACTTTGCGGATTAATCTTCGGATCGACCGTCCGGCGCTTAGAAGAAGAGCGTGAGAACGCCGGTGTAGCCGTACAGCCGATCGTTGGATATTTCGCCGTTGGCGAAGAAACCGACCAGCGGCGCGTCCCCGAAGGCTTCACGGATCAACTGATGCTCGCGCTCCGGCTCGCGGAACTGATGCGGGCCCCGCGCCGCGCAAGAGACGTAATGCGCGCCGCGCACGGGCCGTCCGCCGATGCGGCGTTTCAGGTCGGCCAGCATGGCGCGCATATCCTCAACCGCCGCGCGGCTGTCGCGCCGGCAGAACAGGATCGGATCGCCCGGCTCGACGCCCTGGGTGATCGCCAGCGCGCCGTGGTCGACGTCGATCCCAGTGATCGGCCGCACCAGATAATCGCGGTCGTCCGCGCCGGGGACCGGCAGACCGGCGAAGATGCGGCCCGCCACCTGCTCCAGCCGGCTGGCCAGCGGTTCGCCCAAATCGCGCTTGAAGACCTCCAGCGCCGGGCGGTCGTCGATCTCCAGCAACACCGGCCCTTCGGATTGGGTCACGGTATGGACCGCGCCGATCGGCGTGCAGCCTTGGCTGACGCCGGTTTGCAGCGGCGTGCGGTCGGGAGCCAGCATCACCCCGCTCAACCCGCCGCCGGTGGGACCGTCGGCCAGCTGCGCGCCGACGCCGCTGGCGCAGGCCAGGCCGCCCACCATGAAGCCGTCGGTCTCCTCCACAAGGTCGCGGATCAAGCCGGGGACCATGCGGTTGCCGGTGTCGGCGTGCGCCAGGATCAAGGGCGCGGCCGTTTCCCCCAGCCAATCCGCGTGGCTGCGCGTAACCCCGTCGGTTTCGTCGACGACGCCGTCGAAAACCCGAAAGGCGGCCTCCGGGATCGGCAAGACCATGACGGCGATCGCCGGCGCCTCAACCACTTCGACGCCGGTCGCGATCACGCCGTAGCCGACCGACCCGATCCAGTGCGGCACGCCCGTCGCCTGACGCAGCAGCACTTCGATCTCGCGCAGGTTCCGCGCGAAAGGCGGCGTGACGTAGATGACGCCGAGCCGATAGCTCTGATCCAGCGCGCCGAGCTGGCGGATGATCTCGCCCGCCGCCGTCTGCCAGCTGTCGCCCGCGCCGTGAGCGGCGCGGAAGGGCGCCGCCGAGTGGCTTTCCGCGTCACGGCTCATCCCGCAGCTCCCTCGCCCGTCCCGGCCGCCGCATCCAGCGCTTCAATCACGGTCGGCAAGATGTTGTCGACGATCACCTCGACCCCGTCGGCGTTGGGGTGCATGCCGTCCGACTGGTTCAGCTGCGGCTCCGCCGCGACGCCTTCCAGGAAGAAGGGGTAAAAGGTGACGTCGTACTCATCCGCCAGACGCGGGAAGACGGCGTTGAACTCCCGCCCGTAGTCGCGTCCGAGGTTCGGCGGCGCCAGCATGCCGGCCAGCAGCACGTGCGCGCCCGCCTGCTGGGACTTCTCGATGATCGCCGCGAGGTTCTCATAGGTCTGCTGCGGGTCGAGCGCTCGCAGCCCGTCGTTCGAGCCGAGCTCAAGCAACACGACGTCGGGATCCTCGGTCAGCAGCCAGTCGACCCGCGACAGCCCGCCCTTCGTGGTGTCGCCGGAGACGCCGGCGTTGATCACCTCGGCCGGACGGCCGGCCTCGGCGAGCGCGTCTTCCAGAACGCTCGGAAAGCTCTCCGCCTTCGACAGCCCGTAGCCGGCCGTCAGGCTGTCGCCCAGCGCCAGGATCACCGGTCGCTCGTCGCCGTCCTGGGCGCGGGCGGCGCCGATCAGGACCGCCAGCATCAGCGCCGCCGCGCCGATCGCCAGCGCGATCGCGTTGAAAACCGCCGCGCGCGCGCCATATCGCGTTCGGCGCCGCACCGCGGCGACGGCCTCGACTGTCTCTCTTTGCGTCTTGGAAGGACCCGCCATGCCCGCTTCCTCGTCACAGTCCGACCGTGACACGAGCCCCAGCGGCCCGATGGTCAGCCTCGAAAATGTCGAGTTAAGACTGGGGTCGGGCGCGGGGGAGGTCAACATTCTCCGCGGGATCGACCTGAGCGTCGAACGGGGCGAGGCCGTCTCCATCGTCGGACCGTCCGGCTCGGGCAAGACCTCCATGATCATGGTGATCGCCGGCCTGGAGCGTGCGACGGAAGGCCGCGTCGCGATCGGCGGCCGGGATTTCGGGCGGCTCAGCGAAGATGATCTGTCGCTGTTCCGGCGCGATCACTTAGGCGTCGTCTTCCAAAGCTTCCATCTGATCCCCACCATGACGGCGCTTGAGAACACGGCCGTGCCCTTGGAGCTCGCCGGTCGGCGCGACGCCTTCGAGCGCGCCGAGGCGATGCTGGAGCGCGTCGGCCTCGGCCATCGGCTGACGCACTATCCGGGGCAATTGTCCGGCGGCGAACAGCAGCGCGTCGCGCTCGCCCGCGCCTTCGCGCCGGAACCCGATCTGATCCTGGCGGACGAGCCGACCGGCAATCTGGACGGCGAGACCGGCCGCCAGATCATCGAGCTGATGTTCGAGCTGTCGGAGGCCCACGCCACCACCTTCCTGCTGATCACCCACGACCGCGACCTCGCGGAGCGCTGCGGGCGCGTCATTCACATGGCCGACGGCCGGATCGTCGAAGATCGTCAGCGAGAGCCCGGCGAGCCGCCGCGCGCTGCGCAGGCCGGCTGAGGGGCGCGCAGATCATGGCGGAACCGGGGCTTCTCCCGCTCGCTTGGCGGATCGCTCGGCGCGAATTGCGCGGCGGCCTGAAGGGATTCCGCGTCTTTCTGGCCTGTCTCGCGCTCGGCGTGGCGGCGATCGCCGGCGTCGGCTCGGTCGCCTCGGCGATCGAGGAGGGGTTGCGTCAGGACGCCAAGACGCTGCTGGGCGGCGACGTCGATCTGCGCCTCACCCACACCCCGGCGACGCAAGCGCAGGAACGCTGGCTGCGCGACAACTCCGCCGGCGTCTCCCAGACGGTCGAGATGCGGGCGATGGCGGTCATGCCCGACGGCTCCGATCGGCGGCTTGTCGAACTGAAGGCGGTCGACGGCGCCTATCCGCTCTATGGCGAGGTCGTGCTGCAGGATCAGGCGATTCCGGTGCAAGAGGCGCTTAGGCCCGTCGACGGCGTCCCCGGCGCGGCGGTCGCCCCGCAACTGGCGCGGCGCTTCGACGTGGGCCTCGGCGATCGCATCCGGATCGGGGAGCAGACCTTCCGCATCGGCGCGATCATCGCCGACGAGCCGGACGGCGGCACCCAAGCCTTCAATCTCGGCCCGCGCGCCATGATCGCCTATGAGGATCTGCCGGCCACCGGGCTGGTTCAGCCGGGCAGCCTGATCCGCTATCACTACCGGATCGCGTTGGGTCCGGAGCAAGCCGTCGATGCGTGGATCGCGGCCCTGAAACGGGAATTTCCGGACGCCGGCTGGCGCATTCGCGCGCTCGACAACGCCGCGCCGAACATCCAGCGCTTCGTCGACCGGGTCGGGCTGTTCCTGACGTTGGTCGGATTGACGGCGCTGCTGGTCGGCGGCGTCGGCGTCGGTAATGCGGTGCGCGCCTTCCTGGGCGGCCGCACGGCGACGATCGCGACGCTGAAGTGCCTCGGCGCGTCAGCCAAGACGATCTTCGCGGTCTATCTGATCCAGGTTTCGATTCTGGCGCTTGTCGGCATCGCAATCGGCCTCGTCATCGGGCTGGGCGCGCCGCTGGGCGCGGCGCCGCTGCTGGCGGAACGGCTGCCGGTCGAGGCCCGCGTCGGCTTCTACTGGGAGCCGGTGCTGGTCTCGATCGGCTTCGGGCTGCTGGTGACGCTCGTCTTCTCCCTCTGGCCGCTGGCGCAGGCCTGCAGCGTGCCGGCGGCGACCCTGTTCCGCGATCTGTTGGCCCCGGTCACCAAGCGACCGGGCGCGCGGGTGCTGGGCGCGATCGCGCTTGGCGGCGCGGCGCTGGCTGGGCTGGCGCTGTTGACGGCGGACGATCCGCGCGTGGCGGCCGGCTTCGTCGGCGGGGCGATCGCGACGCTGGTCGCCTTCCGACTGGCGGCGGCGGCGGTGATGCGGACGGCCGCGGCCCTGCCGCGGCCGAAGGGCGTACGCCTAGGCCTCGCCCTCGCCAACCTGCATCGGCCGGGCGCGCCGACAGGGGCGGTCGTGGTTTCCCTCGGCCTGGGGCTGACGGTGTTGGCCGCGGTCGCGCTGATCGAGGCGAACTTGAACCGCCAGGTGAACGAGACCCTGCGCGGCGAAGCGCCCGGCTACTACTTCATCGATATTCAGCCCGACCAGATCGACCCCTTCATGGATCTCGTCCAGGGCTTCGAGGGCGTGCGCGACGTTCAGGCCGTCCCCATGCTGCGCGGGCGGATCGTCGCCATGGACGGCGTCTCGGTCGACGCGATCGACGCCCCGCCGGACGAGGCCTGGATCCTGCGCGGCGACCGCGGCATCACCTGGTCGGCCGCGCCGCCGAACGAAGGCAGCGAGGTGGTCGAGGGCGAGTGGTGGCCGGCCGACTATGCGGGTCCGCCGCTGGTCAGCTTCGACGTGGAGGCGGCGCGCGCCTTCGGTCTCGCGCCCGGCGACACGCTCACGGTCAATGTGCTGGGCCGCGAGATCCAGGCGGAGATCGCCAACCTGCGCCAGATCGATTGGACCTCGCTCGGCATCAATTTCGTCATGGTCTTCTCGCCCGGCCTGATGGAGACGGCGCCGCAAAGCTACATCGCGACGGCCTATCTGCCGGCGGACCAGGAGACCGAGCTGGAAGCGGCCGTCGTCGACCAATTCCCCAACGTGTCCGCCATCCGGGTGAAGGAGGTTCTGGAGAATGTGAACCAGATCCTCTCTAACTTGGGCGTGGCCGTGCGCGCGATCGCGGCGGTCGCGATCCTGGCGGGCGTCCTGGTGCTGGCGGGCGCGCTGGCCGCGGGGCATGAGCGGCGGATCTACGACAGCGTCGTGCTCAAGGTCCTCGGCGCGACGCGCCGCGACGTGATCGCGGCGTTCTCCATGGAATACGGGCTGATGGGCCTTATCACGGCCCTGATCGCAAGCGCGGTCGGGGCCGGCGCGGCCTGGGTCGTGGTCTCGCAGATCATGGGCGCGGAGTGGATTTTCGCCCCGGACGCGCTCGCCGCCACGGTGTTCGTGGCGCTGGCGACGACGATCGGCTGCGGGCTGATCGGCACCTGGATCGCGCTGGGCCGCAAAGCGGCCCCGCTGCTCCGCAACGAATAGGGGGCGCAACGAATAGGCGCATTCGCCGCAGGGAAACAGCATCCGAATCGGTCCGGTTTTCGTTGAAAACGGCTCGCAGTCTGCCAATATATGCGCGGAACCGAGCGGCCGCGGGAACGCGCCGCCGTCCGGCGGAACGGTCCGGCGGACGACCACCAACCTACGGAAACACCGAAGGGTTACGGGAAAGAAGGGGCTAGCAAGACGATGGCGCTTAATCCCAATCGCAATTACGCCGCGACGGCGGCGGGCGCGCGCACCGGGGCGGAGGTCGACGAGGGCCTGCGCTCCTACATGCTGCGCGTCTACAACTACATGGCGCTTGGCGTCGCCGGCACGGGTCTCATCACCCTGTTCATGGCGATGCAACCGGATCTCATGTACACGCTGGCCGTCGGGCCCATCAAATGGGTGCTGTTCGCCGCCGTGCTGGGCATGGGCTTCTTCTCCGGCAAGATCGTGACGATGAAGAGCGTGGTGGGCGCGCAGGCCTTCTACTGGGTCTATTGCGCGCTCTGGGGCGTGATGATCTCGCCGCTGATCTACGCCTTCCTGCAGACGCCGGGCGGCGTCCTGGACATCGCGCGCGCCTTCTTCATCACCGCCGGCATGTTCGCGGCCGTCAGCCTGTACGGCTACGTCACCAAGCGGGATCTGGCGCCGATCGCCAAGTTTCTGTTCATGGCGATCGTGGGGCTGATCATCGCCGGGCTGGTCAACTGGATCTTCTTCGAGCCGTCGAGCGAGTTCTCGATGATCTTCTCGGTGGTCGCCGTCCTGCTGTTCGCTGGCATGACCGCCTATGAGACCCAGATGATCAAGAACATGTACATGGAGCATCTGGGCCAGGACGCGGTTTCGAAGATGGCCATCTTCGGCGCGCTCCAGCTCTACGGCAGTTTCGTGGTGATGTTCATCCACATCCTGAACATCATCGGGATCATGCGCAGCGAATAAGCGCCCGGTCCTGCTGCACCCAAAGAAACCGCCCGGCGAAGGGGTCGCCGGGCGGTTTTCTTTTTCGCTCTATTGTCGCAGGCGGGCCGCCTAGAAATCGTAGCAGCGCCCCGCCTTCTCCCAATCGCCGTAGCGCGTCGGCTCAAGGCCCTGCGGCCCGCCGCTTTCCTTCGGCTTGTCGCCGCGCGCCTCAGCCTCGCGCCGCCAGCGGCGGCCGGCCTCTTCGGCCTTCAGATCGGCGAGGCGACGCGCGTCGACCCCCTGCACCTCGGGATCGAGCATCGGCGCCTCCGCGCCGCTTTCGTCCGCGGCGGCGTCGGAGACGGCGCGCGCCTGTTGGGCGGTCGTCCGCGCTTTGGGCGAAGCGCCCGGCTTGAGAAGGTCTTTCAGGTTTTTCATGGCGCATCGTGATATGGCGCATGCGGGCCGTCGGGCAAGGGGGTTGTTTGAGCCGCATGCAATCGCTGGCGGCGACAATCCTCGCCCCGGCCGTGCGCCGGGGGATTGTCGGCCGGTTCCGACAGCGAGGGGGCGCTGTCGGGCGGGAACGGGTCCGACCCCCTGCTCTGGTTCTACCGGACCATCCAAGAGAGAGGGCGGGGCAAAAGAGAGTCGCCCCCTCACTTGCGCGAGAAGGTCATCTTCTGATGCACAAGGCTCTCGCGCGCGCCGGTCCACGCGTAGGCGAGCAGGCAGGGCTCCCGGTCGGCGGTGGTGATCCGATGATAATGACCTGGCGGATTGAGGATCAGCGAGCCCGGCGCATAGACGCCGACGTCATTCTCCGAGGTGTGGCCGGATATGCAGACGTAACTCTCCGTGAGCCCTTTATGACTGTGGCCCGGATAGGTCGTCTTCGGGCCGAACAGCACGAGGCCCAGGATGATCCGATCGCTCACAACCGGGCCGGTCGGCCCCAGAATTTCGGCGTAGCCGTATTTCCTGGTCAGACCGCGCGGCACCTTCTCATAGCCGTACTTCCAATGCAGATGCTCCCGAACCCCCTCGATCGAACGGGCGAGACGGGCCGTGCGATAGCCTACCGCATTCGACAGCGCGCGATCGAGATGCACGCACACCGGCAGCTCTTCGCCCTCTTCCTCCTGGACGGCGGGGTCGTCGTCGATCACCTTCCCGAGCAGACGGCGAACCTCCGCCATGTGGCTGCGGATTTTCGCGCTGCCGCCGGCCGACCCGCTTTGATAGAGTTCCAGCACGTCGCGCAGCAGGTACTGCCAATAGGGCTCGGTCGAGAGTTTCATCGGCGGACCTCTGTTTCGCTGCGGCGCACAACGCAGCATAGCGCTAGCGCCGGTGCAGGGAAGAGGAGAGTCGCATGGCCGGGATCGAACCGGAGAGACGCGCGCCGCCTGAGGTCGCAGACCCTTCGCGGCCGCCGATCGCCGCCTGCTGGTTTTCGGTCGAGCGCGCGGCGGAGGGGATCGTCCGGTTGCGCGAGGCGCATGTCGACCCCTATGCGGTCGGCGACGTCTGGCTCGTCTGCGGGACGCAGCGGGCGTTGGCGGTCGATGCGGGCTCCGGCCTCGCACCGTCGGCGCCGCTGGCGGAGGCCGTCGCCGAGCGGCCCGTCGCGGCGGTCGCCCTCAACCCCTATTACGACCACGCCGGCGGCTGGGCCGACTACGCCGAGCGCCTGTGCCACCCGCTGGACGCGCCGGCCTTGGCCGATCCGCGCGCCGAGAACGAAAGCCTGCACGATTTCCTGACGCCCGAGACCCTGGCGGCCCGGCCCGACGCCGATTTCGAGCTGGCCGTCCACGCCATGCGCCCGGCGCGAGCGACCGGTCTGGTCGAGGACGGGGCGACGATCGATCTGGGCGGCCGGCGGCTCGAGGTTCTGCACGTCCCCGGCCGCTCGCCCGGCGGCTTGGCGCTGTGGGAGGCGGAGACCGGCGCGCTCTTCACCTCCGACATGCTGTATGACGGGCCGCACGGCCCCGCTTGGCCGCCGGACGCGCCGGCGGCCTATGTCGAAAGTCTGCGGCGCTTTGCGACCCTGCCGGTCGAGAGGGTCTTTCCCGGCCATTACGGCCCCTTCGACGGGGCGCGCATGCGCGCCCTGATCGCTGAACAGACGGCCGATCTCAGCCTCTGAGCGTCCAGCGTCAGACGTCGGGCGTCAGACGTCGGGCGTCAGACGTCCAGCGTCAGACGTCGACGTCAGGCGGGAAAACAGACCAGGGTGCAGACGAACCGCGGGAGCGCGTCAGGCGGGGCGTCGCTCGCGCGGAACGGCGCCGTCACCTGATGGAAGGTGCGGTAGGCGCGCCCCTCCCACCAGATGGAGCCGCTGAGGAAGACGGGTCGGCGCTCGCTCACGACCGTCTCAAGCATGTCGAGGAAAGGTTCGAGCGCGCCGTCCATCGTCTCGGCGTCGAGCGGCTTGCCGGTCAATTCTCGGCCCAAGACGTCGCGCATCTCGGTGCCGAACAGGCGGTAGCGATAGCGCCGCGGCCCCTCGCGCTCCGACAGGATGAGCCGCCCGAGCATCGCGCGCGGCAGGGTCAGGGGGTCGAGGGCGCTGCGCGGGGCGGGCGCGCCGTCGGGACCGCAATGGGTCCGCCAGTGGTCCGCAAAGGCTTGCAGTTCCGGCTCGGCTGCGGCCTGAGCGCTCGGCCATTCGAGCGGCGGACCGCCGCGGTCCGGCGCCCCGAAGGGATGGGGGGAGGCCCCGGCCCCGATGTGAAATCGTCCAGCCACACGATTCCCCTCTAAGGTTTCGTGCGGAAATTGTACTCTTTTTCGCCGATCCAGGGAATGGGCCTTGCAGTCGGCGCCGCAGCGGCTCTAGCCTCGCCGTCTGATCATGGTCGACACCCTCAGCCCCGCCCAGCGCCGCCGCGCGATGCAAGCGGTCAAGGGCAAGGACACCAAGCCCGAATGGGCGCTGCGCCGGCGCCTGCATGCGCGCGGCTTCCGCTACCGGCTGCACGATCCGAGGCTGCCCGGCAAACCGGACCTTGTGCTGCCGCGCCGGCGAACGGCGATCTTCGTCCACGGCTGTTTCTGGCACGGCCACGACTGTCCGCGGGGATCTCGACGCCCGGCGACGAATCAAGCCTATTGGGAGGCCAAGATCGCACGCAACCGCGCGCGCGACCAAGCCGCCGAAGAAAGGCTCAAGGCCATGGGGTACCGCGTACTGATCGTCTGGGAATGCGAGCTCAAGGACCCCGACGCCGCGGCCGAGCGGGTGGCGACGGCGCTCGCGGAATGAGCGCGGGCCGCCCCTTCTACGAGTTCTTCGCCGGCGGCGGGCTGGCGCGTCTCGGGCTCGGGCCCGGTTGGGACTGCCGCTTCGCCAATGAGTGGTCAGAGACCAAGGCCGCCGCCTATCGCGCCGCCTTCGGCCCGGCGCCGGAACTGCGCGTCGCCGACGTGGCCCGGCTTGCGCCCGCCGATCTTCCGGGCCGGGCCGACCTGGCTTGGGCGTCCTTTCCCTGCCAGGACCTCTCGCTGGCCGGCGGGCGCGCGGGGATGGCCGGCGCGCGGAGCGGAACCTTCCACGCCTTCTGGGGCCTGATGCAGGGGTTGGCGGCGGAGGGTCGCGCGCCGCGCGCCGTGGCCTTGGAGAATGTGACCGGCTTGTTGACCAGCGCCGGCGGCGCCGATTTCGCCGCGCTGGTACGCCTGCTGGCGGCCGGCGGCTACCGGGTCGGCGCGCTGACCCTTGACGCCGGAGCCTTCGTTCCGCAATCGCGCCCGCGGCTGTTCGTCTTGGCGCTCGACCCTTCGGCCGCATCGGCCGCGCCGCAAGCGCCGGGGCCGACGGGCGCCGTCGGCTCCGGCGCGCTGGCCCGGGCGGTCTCGGGATTGGAGGAGCCCTCGCAGGCCGCTTGGCGCTGGTGGCGCGTCCCGGCGCCGCCGGCGCGCAACGCAAATCTGATCGACCTGCTTGAGCCGGACGCCGCCGTGACAAACTGGCATAGGCCGGCCGAGACGGAGCGGCTGATCGCCCTCATGGCGCAGGCCTCGCGCGCCAAGCTGGCCGCGCTGCAGGCGGCGGAGACGCGCGCGGCTGCAACGGTCTATCGCCGCACGCGCCCGGACGGCGCCGGCGGCAAGGCGCAGCGCGCCGAAATCCGCGACGACGGGCTGGCAGGCTGCCTGCGCACGCCCGCCGGCGGGTCGAGCCGCCAGATCGTCCTGATCGCCGAGGGGGGCCGCGTGCGCTCGCGTCTGCTGACCCCGCGCGAGGCCGCGCGCCTGATGGGCGCGCCGGAGGAGTACCCGACGCCGGCCGGCCGCACCGCCGCCTACCACCTGTTCGGCGACGCGGTCGCGGTTCCGGTGGTGCGCTGGCTGGCGCAGCATCTGATCGAGCCGGCGTTGGACGGGACGGCGGCCGGGGGGCGGACCGCGGTCGTCGCCGCAGAGTAGCCATCGCGCGGTCCGTCGGCCTATAGTCGCAATCCGCGCAGGACTATGCGCGGTTTGAGACTGGGGTGGAACCGTCAATGCCGAGAGCGCCGAGTCCGGCCGAGACCAGCGCCGCGGGCGGCGAAATCGACGACGATACGCCGTTGTCGGCGCGCAGCCGACGCTTGGTGGAGTATTGGCGCACGCTGCGTCCGGGCTCCAAGGCGCTGCCGTCGCGCGCGCTGTTCGACCCGGCGGCGGTCGTCGACCTGCTGCCCGACGTCTGGCTGTTGGAGACGATGGACCGGGCCGGCCGACGTCCGACGGCCGAGGGTCCGCGCTTTCGCTGCCGGCTCTACGGCTCCGCGCTCGCCGAGGCGTTCGGGCGGGATCTGACCGGCGCGCTGCTGGACGAAGCCGACCCGGCCTTCGAGACGAGCGAAGCCGGCCGCGACTTCCGCGCGGTGGTCGCGCGCCGCCTGCCCCGCTGGTGGCGCGGGCCGGTCGCGATGACGACGCCCCGTCAGACGGCTGGGGTAGAGGTGGTCATGCTGCCGCTGGCCGTTGACGGCGAGCATGTCGACATGATCCTGAACTACGCCCAGCCGCTTTACGGCGACCCGCCGCGTCCGCTGGACCGCTGACGGGCCGCTTTGAGGAGTCTTTGGAGGGCGCTACTCCGCCGCCGGGGCGGGGATGGGGGCGCGGCTCACCTCTTCGCCGGGAACCTCCGGCTCTTCGTCGACCATTTGCGCCGGGAAGCCGTCGGCCAAGACCGAGACCTGGGCCGCCTCCTCCAGCCGCTTGATGATGTTGGGCGACCATTCGCGCGGGCCGTAGCGCTCGGCGCCGTCCTCGAAGATCTTCTGGAACATCGGACCCAGTTCCAACGGCGCGCCGATGCGCTCCGCCAGACCGTTGAACAGACCGATGTCCTTGAGGACCAGGTCCATCGTGAAGTTGATGTCGCGGCTGCCGTTCAGGATCACCTGGCTTTCGGTCTCGTGCACGAAACTATTGCCGGACGAGATCCGGATCGCCTCGTACGCGGTCCCCAGATCCATCCCCGCCTTGGCCGAGACGGCGAGCGCCTCGCAGACCGACAGCAGGTTGGCGGTCGCCAGATAGTTGGTGACGACCTTGAGGACCGAGGCGCTGCCGAGCGGCCCGGTGTGCAGCAGCCGGCGGCCCATCGCCTTCAGAGCCGGCAGCGCCGCCTCGAAGGCCGCGCGCTCGCAGCCGGCGAAGATCGAAATGTTGCCGGTCGCCGCGCGATGGCAGCCGCCCGAGACCGGGCAATCGATCGGCAGGCCGCCGACCGCCGCGACCCGCGCACCGAGGCGCTGGACTTCGGCCGAATCGGTGGTGCTCATCTCGGCCCACACGGCGCCCGGCTTGAGCGTCTCCAGGACGCCGCCCTCCGCCTCCATCACCGCGGCGCTCGCGGCCGGCGAGGGCAGGCAGGTGATGACCATATCCTTTTCGGCCGCGAGGTCGGCGGCGCCGGTCGCCGCCTTGGCGCCCTTGGCGACCAGTTTCTCCACCGCCGCCGGGGCGAGGTCGTAGACCGTGACATCGAAGCCGTTTCGGACCAGCGAGCCCGCGAGCTGCGCCCCGACATTGCCGAGACCGATGAAGCCGATTTTCATGAGGGCGCGTTCCACTTCCCGATAAGAGGTTGCCGTCGGCGCGCAGCATCACGCCGAATCCCCCCCGGCGCCAACCGATTTCTTTGCGGCGGCGAGGCGCGCGCCGATCAGCCTCCAGGCGAGCCGTCGGGCGGGCCGTCGGGCGGCGGGGTCGCCGCGCCGACTTCGCGCAGGCGAGCGACCTTCGCCTCAAGCGGCGCCCAGTCGTCCTCGCGATCGATCGCCGACCAGAGGCTTTCCACCTCGTCGATCAGCATGTCCTCGGGCGCGCGCTGAGCCCAGAAGGCCTGGGCCGCCGGTCCTTGCAGATGCGGCGACGGCGCCTCCGTCCGTACGGCCTCGATCGCGGACGTCCAGGGCTCGTTCGCGTACAACTCGGCCAGCGGGCTTTCCGCCAGACGTTCCGGCCGCGCGCCGCCGGTCAGATCGAAGAACACCCGTTCGAACGGGGCCTCTGTTTCATGCAGCGCGGCCCACAGGGCGTGCGCCGTCGTACGCGCCGCTTCGGCGTCCTTCACCGCCAAGCCTAGACGGTAAAAGGTCTGCGCGACCAAGGCCTTGTCGAATCTCTCCGAGAAAGACTGATAGATCGGCTCCAACCGCTCCACCGGCGTCAGCGGCAGCAGACACTCGGCCAGGCGCGCCAGATTCCAATGCAGCGCCTCCGCCTGCCGTCCGTACGCGTACAAGCCTCCATGATCGAAATAGGCGGCGGTGAAGTGCGGATCGTAGCGCTCCAAGAAGCGCCAGGGACCGTAGTCGAAACTCTCCCCGGTGATGACGATGTTGTCGGTGTTGAGTACGCCGTGAACGAAGCCGGCGGCGAACCAGGCGGCGCCCAACTCGGCGACGGCCTGGACCACCGCTTCATAGAGCAGCGCCGGCGCGTCGTTCGCATCGGCGATCGTCGCCCGGTCGGCGGCCTGCGGGTGGTAGACGGCGAGGCAGTAGTCGACGAGTCGGCGGATCGCCTCGACCTCCTCCTGCGCGCGCAGGCGCTGGAAGGTGCCGATGCGGATGTGGCTGTGGCTCAGCCGCACCATGACGGCCGAGCGGGTCGGCGACGGCTCGTCTCCGCGATAGAGCTTCTCGCCGGTCTCGATCAAGCTGAAGGTCTTTGAGGTCGGGACGCCCCGCGCCTCCAGCGTCTCCGTCGCCAGAATCTCGCGCACCCCGCCCTTCAACGTCAGACGACCGTCGCCCGAGCGCGACCAGGGCGTCTGGCCGGAGCCTTTCGTCCCGAGATCCAACAGCCGACCGTCCTCAGCGTCGCGCATCTGGGCGAACAGGAATCCCCGGCCGTCTCCCAGGTCCGGATTGTAGACCCGGAACTGATGGCCGTGATAGCGCAGCGCCAGCGGCTCGCCCAAATTGTCCGGCAGCGGCGCGAAGCGGCCGAAATGCTCGATCCATTCGGCCTCGCTCAACGCCTCCAACCCGACCCGCGCGGCCCAGCGGTCGTTGCGGAAGCGCAGGATATGCTGCGGGAAGTCGGCCGCCGGCACGGGATCGTAGAACAGGCTCCCCAACTCCGGATGGCGGGGGTCGGGACGGTAACGCTCGGTCACGGGCATGGACGGGCCTTGGGCTTGGACGGGTGGACGGGCGGGCGGGCGGGCCGCGCGTCTCAAAACGGCGGCGCCCCTTCACCCCTCCCTAGCTAAGGCCCTGGGCTCAAGCCGGCAAGCCCGCCTGTTCCGCCTCGACCTGCTTGACCAGACGAAGGGCCACCGGCGCGGCGAGATTGGGGCGCGCGGCGAGCAGCGTTGCGACGGCGGCGCGCCGGCGTTCGATCGCGCAGGCGAGAGACGCGGCCGCGCGAGCGAGCGCGTCGCGCGCGAGATGCTTCAGGTCGGCGAGGTCGGCGGACATCGATCGACTCCTTGATAAAAGGCCGGAACGCGAACGCGCTTGCAGCGCGCTATAAAGCGCGTCGATGAACGCGGCGTGACGGCATGATGTCGATTTAGCGTCCGCCCCGCCCTATCTTTTGCATTGTCAGACGAAGCCGAAGGAGCCCCAATCGATGTCGAGCGAGCGTCGAACCGCGCCCCAGGCGCCTGCGGATCACGCATTCTGGGCCGCCGTCACCGGCCGCCGGCCGGACGGCGAGGCGGCCTTGTTCGCGACGCTGGAGGCCGCCCTGGCCGACGGGCGCCCGCCCGACATGGCCGAGGCGGAGGCGGAGCGGTTGGAAGCGCTGGCGGGGGAGCGCGGTTACGCCGTCATGGCCGCCGCCATCGCCCAGCACGCGGCGCAGCCGCCGACGACGGACGCCGCCTATTTCGACGCCCTGGCCCGGTCCGAGACGCGGCTTCTCGCCGCCGCGCGGGACGCGGCCGCCGAGGAGGCCGTGCGCTTCCTCATGGCCTGCCTGCGCGACGCCTTTGATCTGGGACGCGGTCGGCGCCTTGCCGGCGGCGAGCGGGCGCTCGCCGCCGACGGGCCGACGAGCGTCAATTGAGGGAGGAGACCCGCCCATTGCCGCGCGCGCAGGAATCCGTTTGGGACTATCCCCGACCGCCGCGACTTGAGAAAAGCGACGATCCGATCGAGATCGAGGCCGGCGGCCGGCTGATCGCGCGCACGACGCGCAGCTATCGCTGCCTGGAGACGAGCCACCCGCCGGTCTACTATCTGCCGCCGGACGCGTTCGCGGCGGACGTGCTGCAACCCGCCCGCGACGGCCGCGGCAGTTGGTGCGAGTTCAAAGGGCCGGCGCGCTATTTCGACATGCTCGTCGACGGCGGGCGGATCGACCGCGCAGCCTGGCGCTACCCCGATCCCACGCCCGCTTTCGCACCGATCCGCGACTGGATCGCCGTCTACCCCTCCAAGATGGACGCCTGCCGCGTCGCCGGCGAGAGCGTCGCGCCGCAGGAGGGCGATTTCTACGGCGGCTGGATCACCAGCTGGATCGCCGGACCCTTCAAGGGCGGCCCTGGAACGATGGGGTGGTAGCGGGCGATCGGGAGGGCCAGGCCCGCCGACGAGGAGGCGCGCCCAGCTTGCGCGCGGCGCCCCGCGGGGCTAATCAGGAGAGCGAGTCGCCCTCTACCGGAGCTGCGCCCCATGACCGACGTCGCCCCGCCGCCCAAACGCCCGCAGGACCGCATCCTGGTCGCGATCGACACGCCCGACGAGGCGCGGGCCGCCGATCTGTCGCGCAGGCTGGCGGGCGCGGTCGGGGGGATCAAGCTCGGTCTCGAATTCTTCAACGCCAACGGACCTGAGGGGGTGCGTCGCGTCGCCCGCGCCGCGCCCGAGGAGACGCCGCGCGGTCAGGCGCCCGCGCAGCAGCGGCTGTTCCTGGACCTGAAGTTCCACGACATCCCGAACACGGTCGCCGGCGCGGTGCGCGGCGCCATGCAGCTCGGCCCCTGGATGCTTAACGTCCACGCTTCCGGCGGCGCGGCGATGATGACCGCCGCCCGTCAGGCCGCGGAGTTTCAGGCGGACAGCCTCGGCGTCGTGCGGCCGATGCTGATCGCCGTCACCGTGCTGACCAGCCTGGATGAGGACGATCTCGCCGTCGTCGGCCAGCAAGGCCCGGCGGCCGACCAGGTGGCGCGCCTCGCCCGGTTGGCGCAGGAGTGCGGGCTGGACGGCGTCGTGTGCAGCGCGCGTGAGATCGCGGCCATCCGCGCGGCCTGCGGCCCCGACTTCCGGCTGATCGTGCCCGGCATCCGCCCGGCGGGGGCCGAGACCGGCGACCAGAAGCGCACCATGACGCCGGCCGAGGCGCTCGCCGCCGGCGCGGATTATCTGGTGATCGGCCGGCCGATCACCGGCGCCGCCGATCCGGCGGAGGCGGCGCGCGCCGTCGCCGCAGAGATGACGCCATGAGCCTGACGATCAAGATCTGCGGCCTGTCCGACCCGGCGGCGGTCGAGGCGGCGGTCGAGCGCGGCGCCGACATGGTCGGCTTCGTCTTCTTCCCGAAAAGCCCGCGGAATGTCGCGGTCGAGGCCGCGGCGGCGCTCGCCGCGCGGGTTCCCGAGCGGGTCGCCTGCGTCGGCCTGTTCGTCGATCCGGACGACGCCCTGCTGGCGCGCGTACTGGATCAGGTTCCGCTGTCGATCATCCAGCTGCACGGCAAGGAGACGCCCGCGCGCTGCGCGGACGTGCGCGCGCGCTTCGGCCGGCCGGTGATGAAGGCGCTGGGCGTCGCGACCGCGGAGGATCTGGCGGGCGCGAAGGCCTATGAAGGGCCGGCCGACCGTCTGCTGCTGGACGCCAAGCCGCCGGAGGGCGCGGACCGTCCGGGCGGCAACGCCGCCGCCTTCGATTGGATGATCCTGAAGGACGGGCGGCGGCCGACGATCCCGTGGCTGCTGGCCGGCGGCCTGACGCCGGACAATGCGGCGAGCGCGGTGCGCTTGGCCCGGCCGCCCGGTCTCGACGTCTCCTCCGGCGTCGAGACGGGCGGCGCAGGCCGTAAGGATCCCGAGAAGATCCGCCGTTTCCTGGAGGCCGCGCGGCGCGCGGCCGCCTGAGGCTCAGAACAACAGCGTCGCCAGCGGCGCCAGCAGCGCCGTCACCACCCCGTTCATCCCCATCGCGATGGCGGCGAAGACGCCGGCGATCTGATTCACCTGAAAGGCGCGCGCGGTGCCGATGCCGTGCGCCGCGACGCCGACCGCGAATCCGCGCGCCCGCCAATCGGAAACGCGCAGGCCGTTCAACAGCGGGGTGACGAAGATCGCGCCGATCACGCCGGTCGCGATCACCATGCTGGCGGTCAGCGAGGGCAGACCGCCGATGCTCTCCGAGATGCCCATGGCGATCGGGGTGGTCACGGATTTCGGGGCGAGCGAGAGCAGCGTCTCGCGGCTGACGCCCATGGCCGCGGCGACCGCAACCGCGGTTCCGACCGCCGCGGCGGCCCCGACGATCAGCGCCGCCAGCATCGGAATCATCGCCGCCTTGACCCGCGGCAGATGGCGATAGAGCGGGATGGCGAGCGCGACCGTCGCCGGCCCCAGCATGAAATGGACGAACTGCGCGCCCTCGAAATAGGTCTCATAGGCCGTGTCGGTCGCCAGCAGCAGCGCGATCAGCAAGCCGGCCGCGATCGCCACCGGATTGACGATCGGGTTGGCGCCGCTCCTCTCGAAACACCAATGACCGGCCCCGTAGGCGATGAGCGTGATCGTCAACCAGAAGAGCGGGGTTTGCGAGAGATAGACCCAGATGTCGGCGGGCGCGGCGATCACGGCGCACGCTCTTCTGGGGGCGGCCCGTCGCCTTTCACTTCCTCGCCCGCCGCGCGCCGATCCGTCAGCCGCGCGACGCCGACGAAGGTGAGCGCCCCGATCGCGATCGCGGCCAGCGTGCTGACGACCAGCGCGACGGCGATCGCCGCGCCTTCGCTCTGCAGCCGCTCCAGATGCTGCACCAGCCCTACGCTGGCGGGCACGAACAGCAGCGATAGATGCTTCAACAACCCGTCCGCCGTGCCGCCGAGCCAGTCGGGCGCGCCGGCCGGTCCGCCGATCCCCCGCTTGCCGTAGCGAAGCAGCAGGACGATCAGCAGCAACGCCATTCCCAGAACCGGCCCCGGGACCGGCAGCGTCAGCGCGCGCACCAGCGTCTCGCCGAGCAGCTGGAACGCCAGAAACACGGTCAGCGCCTTCAGCATGGGAGACGGACTCCCTTCATCGGCGTGCGCTCGAATCGCGCGCGGCGAGCCCGACGCGAGCCTCAGGCGAGGGGGCGTCGTCCGCAGGATTTCGGCCCTCGCGGTCGCCGTCGCCCTCGACGATCGGAGCGTCGGTCACGGGCAGCACAAGAACGATCCGACCCGGCGCGCCGTCAAGGGCGGGCTCTCTGTCCAGGCGGCCGCCGTGCAGCTCCATCAGGTTCTTGCACAAAGCGAGGCCGACGCCGGCGCCGGTCAACTGCCCGGCGCGCGCCCCGGCCTCTTCGCCGATGGCGCCGATCCGCTCCACCCCCAGAAGGCCGTGGCCGGGATCGCCGACGGCGATATGGATCGCCGCGTCGACCCGTCGGGCGACGACGCGCACCTCTGAGCCTTTCGGCGCATAGGCGATCGCCGTGGAGAGAATGCGTCCGATCGCCTGCCGCAGGCGGCGCTCGTCCGCGTCCAGCGCGCCAAGCGCTCCCGCGATCTCCATCGACAGCGTGACGCCGCGCTCCGCCGCTTCTCGCGTCGCGGTTTCGCCGATTTCCTGCAGCAGATCGCCCAGACGCACGGCGCGGCGCTCGATCGCCAGATAGCCGGCCTGCAAGGCGGCCAAATCCAGGATGTCGTTGATCAGCCCCGCCAAATCCTGCGAGGCGGCGTGGATATGACCCACCTGTTCGCGCTGACGCTCGTTCAACGGACCGAACAGCTGCTCGCGCAACAGCTCGGTGAAGCCCAGGATCGCGTTCAGCGGCGAGCGCAGCTCATACGAGATCGAGGAAATGAATTGGCTCTTCAGGAGGTCGGCGTTCTCGAGCGCCGCGTTGCGCTCCTTGAGCGCGCGCTCGACCCGCACAGTGTCGGTCACGTCGAGATAGATCAGCAGGCATTGCGCGTCCGGCAGCGGCACGTAGGCGAAATCGACGATCCGATTGGTGCGCAGCTCCATCCGGCCGGAGTGCGCCTGCGGCTCGGCGATCGACAGCACCATCTTGCGCTTCGCCGCCTCCCAATCGTCGACCTCGGGCAGCACGGGGCGGGCGGATTCGACCAACTCGGAGATGTGCGGCTCGCTCGCCAGCCATTCCGGGTCCTGAAGGAAAAGCCGGGCGAAGCCGTCATTGGAGAGCCGCAGCCGGCCGTCCGGACCGAACACCGCCACCGCCTCATACAAGGAATCGAGGGTCAGCCGCTGCACCGCCGTCAGCGTGTTGTGCGAGCGCTCGAGCGCGACGCGCGCGGTGACGTCCTCATAGACGAAGATCAGCCCGCCCTGCGGGTGCGGCGAGGTGGTGACGCGGACCGTCCGCTCGTCGGGCAGATGCAGGAGATCCTCCTGCGGTTCGATCAGCGAGGTGAACAGGCGATCCTGCCGGCGCTTGAAGGCGGGGAAATCCACCATCTCCGGCAACACCCGGCGTTCGCGCATCAGTTCGAGCACCTCGCCCAGGGTCGGACCGGTCTCCAAGCGCTCATTGGGCAGATCCCAAAGTTTCAGAAACGCGCTGTTGTGAAAGGTCAGACGGCGATCGGCCGAATAAATCGCGATGGCCGCATCCAGGCGCTCCAGCACTTCTCCGTGGGCGGCGATATATTCCCCGAGCTTCTCCTGCAGCCCCTCCAGGGCGCTGACATCCTGGGCGTAGCCGATCAGGCGTCCGGGCGCAGCCGGCGCCGGGGCCTCGGTCAAATCGAGGAGCCTCCGCTCCCCGTCCACCACGACGTAGTGGCTTTCGCTCTGGGCGACGCCGGTGCGCGCGGCGCGTTCGGCCAGCTCCCGGCCGCGCTCTCCGCCGAGCTCCGGCCCGTGATCCGCGATCCGCCCGGGCGTCGCCCCGACGACGCGCGCATAGGCCGCGTTGCCGCCGAGCAGGCGCTGGGTTTCCCGATCGCGCCACCAGACCGGCCACGGCAGGCCCTGCAGCAGGCTCTGCACCTGGCCGAGTTCGAGAATTCGCTCGGCGTAGCGTTCGGCCAGCATTGCGGAGTCGCTGACGTCCAGGAGCCAGACCAGCCGATCCAGTCCCGAAGCGCGCCCGCGCATCTCGAAGACGCTGAGCCCGTCGACGCGCTCGACCGTAAGCTCGAACGGCGCGCCCTGCGTGATCAGGTCGTCAAGCGCGTCGGAGAGCGCGCGGCGGCCCTCCGAGGCGAGCTGGTTAAGCACTACCTGGGGGGCCGGATCGACCGTCTCGTCGAGCCCCAGCATCGCGGCGCCGGCCGTGCTTAGGCGCCACGCCCCGCGATCGGATTCGCGCCGCCAAAGCCCGACAGGCGCCTCCGCCATCTCGCGGCGCAGACGATCGCGATCGCGCAGACGCGCGCGCCGGACCAAACCATAGGCGCCCAAGGCCGTCGCCGCGGCGGAGGCCGCGGCGGCGACCGCCACGGCCCCGGTCAAGCTCAACGCCTCCATCGCTCTCGTCCGACCCCTTCTGCGCTCCCGCCTCTTGGCGCCGGGATGGTACGCGAGGGCGCCGCAGGGCGTACAGACTTTTCAACCGCTTACCAAACGAAACGCCCCGCCGGACGGACCGGCGGGGCGTTTTGCGGTCGCGATCGCGATCGCTAGGTCGGATCAGTAGCGGTAGGTCTCGGGCTTGAAGGGGCCGTTGACCGGAACGCCGATATAGGAGGCCTGCTTCTCGTTGAGCTGGGTCAGCATGGCCCCGACCTTGTCGAGATGCAGCGCCGCCACCTTCTCGTCGAGATGCTTGGGCAGAACGTAGACGTCGTTCTTGTACTGGCCGTCCGAATTGTTCTTCCACAACTCGATCTGCGCCAGCACCTGGTTGGTGAAGCTGGCGGACATCACGAAGCTGGGATGGCCGGTGGCGCAGCCGAGATTGACCAGCCGACCCTCGGCGAGCAGCAGCATCTTCTTGCCGTCGGGGAACTCGATTTCATCGACCTGCGGCTTGATGTTCGACCACTTGAAGTTCTTCAGCGCCTCGACCTGGATCTCGCTGTCGAAATGGCCGATGTTGCAGACGATGGCGCGGTCTTTCATATCGCGCATATGGTCGACGGTGATGACGTCCACATTGCCGGTGGCGGTGACGAAGATGTCGCCGCGCGGCGCCGCGTTCTCCATCGTGACGACCTCATAGCCCTCCATCGCGGCCTGCAGCGCGCAGATCGGATCGGCCTCGGTCACCAGGACGCGGCAACCGGACTGACGCAGGCTGTCGGCCGACCCTTTGCCGACGTCGCCGAAGCCGGCGACGACCGCAACCTTGCCGGCCATCATCACGTCGGTCGCGCGGCGGATGGCGTCGACCAGGCTCTCGCGGCAGCCGTACTTGTTGTCGAACTTCGACTTGGTGACGCTGTCGTTCACATTGATGGCCGGGAACATCAGCGTCCCTTCCTTGGCCATCTGATACAGGCGATGGACGCCGGTCGTGGTCTCTTCGGTCACGCCCCTGATCGCCTTGGCGGTCTGCGCGTACCAGCCCGGCTTCTCGGCCAGGCGCTTCTTGATCGCGGCGAACGCGGCGCGCTCCTCCTCGTTCTGCGGATTGTCGAGGACGCTCGCGTCTTTCTCCGCCTTCATGCCGAGATGCAGCAGCATGGTGGCGTCGCCGCCGTCGTCGAGGATCATGTTCGGCGCGCCGCCGTCCGACCACTCCATGATGCGGTGGGTGTATTCCCAGTAGTCGTCCAGCGTCTCGCCCTTGACCGCGAAGACGGGCACGCCGCTCTCGGCGATCGCCGCGGCGGCGTGATCCTGGGTCGAATAGATGTTGCACGAAGCCCACCGCACGTCGGCCCCGAGCGCGGTCAGGGTTTCGATCAGCACCGCGGTCTGAATCGTCATATGCAGCGAGCCGGCGATCCGCGCGCCCTTGAGCGGCTGCGCCTTGGCGTACTCCTCACGGGTCTGCATCAGGCCGGGCATCTCAACCTCGGCCAGCTCGATCTCCTTGCGCCCCCAGGAGGCCAACGACATGTCTTTTACGACGTAATCTTCAGCGGCCATGCTCCGCTCCTCGCTTTCTGCAATCGTGAAAGACGCGCCAAGAGATGCGGCGCGTCATCGGGACATATAGCGTCGTCCGCCCGCGGATCAGCCCCGGGGCGGACGGCGCGACCGCGCGGTCTATAGCAGGCGGGCCGGCGCTGCGGCAAGCCGGGCGGCGAACTGGGCGGCGGACTGGGCGGCGGACTGGGCGGGCCGCCGCGGAATCCGGGCGCGTGACGCCGCGCTCGGGGGTTGTGCCAAAAATGCAACATTCCTGCGCTTGTTGCGCTGCAATGCGGCCCGCCCTCTCGACAAGTGCGCCCAGATCGGGCAATTAAAATTGCATGCGTTTCGGCTTTCCATCGCGCGCTGCGCGCCGACCGGACGCGCAGGTTACGTCACGGCGTGCGGGCCGCTCGGGTCCGCTCCGTCCTTCACATCGTGAGCCAGGGGCCACACAGAATGATCAAGAACTTCCAGCGCATCGCCGTCGCCGCGCTCGGCGCGGCCGCCCTCACCGCCGGCGCGGCGGGCGGGGCCTCGGCCGATTCGGACCGCGAGGGCTACTATGTCGGCGTCAGCGCCGGCTACAACGCGCCAGAGGATTCGGACATCGACGGCGGCACCTTCAACCAGGAGGCCGAGATCGACGACGGCGTCGGCTTCGCAGGCGCGGCGCTCGGTTACGATTATCTCGGCCCGCTGCGCGGCGAGTTGGAGCTGGGTCATCGTTTCAACGATCTCGACTCGGTCAGCGGCGTATCGGCCCAAGGCGACGTCGACGTCACCTCGCTCATGATCAACGGCTTCTACGACTTCCACGGCTTGATTCCGAGCGTGACGCCCTATGTCGGCGCCGGCCTCGGCTTGGCGCGCGCGGAAGTCAGCGGCGCCAACCCGATCAACGGGCAGAGCGCCAGCGACCTCGACACCGTGCTGGCGGGTCAGCTGCTCGCCGGCGCGGCGCTGCGCCTGACGGACAGCATCGATTTGACCGGCCAGTACAGCTACTTCCTGACCGACGACGCGGATCTGACGCTGGCGAACGGCCAGGACTTCTCGGCCGAGTACAGCGCGCACACCGTCGCGATCGGCCTGCGCTTCAGTTTCGCCGAGCCGGAGCCGGCCCCCGAGCCCGCGCCGGAGCCCGTCGCGGAGCCCGCGCCGGAGCCGGAGCCCGCGCCGGAGCCTGAGCCCGAGCCGGAGATCGTGCGCAACTTCATCGTCTTCTTCGATTGGGACAGCGCGGCGGTGACGCCGGAGGCCATGGACGTGCTGCGCGAGGCCGTCGGTTACGCCGAGCAGGGCAACGTCGCCCGCATCGTCCTGACCGGCCACGCCGACACCTCGGGCCCCGCGACCTACAACATGGGGCTGTCCGAGCGCCGCGCGGCGGCCGTGCGGACGGAAATCGTCGGCCTCGGCTTCGACGGCGGGATCGAGACCCGGGCGCGCGGCGAGACCGAGCCGCTGATCGAAACCGGCGACGGCGTGCGCGAGCCGCAGAACCGCCGCGTCGAGATCATGCTCGACTAAGTCAGGCGCGCTTCGGCGACGCTTAAGGACCCCCGGCGCCCTCGGCGCCGGGGGTTTCTTATTGCGGCCCCTCGCAATCCCCTCCACGGGGCGCTACATTCCAGCCCATGGCGATGAGCGACGAAACGGCTATGGCGAGCGCGTCGTCCGCGCGCCCGGGCGGCAAGGGCGCCGGTGCGGCGGCCAAGGGCGCCCGTCCGGCCGGACCGCAAACCCAGGTGCATGCGCAGCTCGCCAATCGGCGGGCCGTCATCAACCGTCAACAGTTGACCGAGACGTTGGACCGCGCGGCCGCGCAGGCCGAGAGCGCCGACGCCCGGCGGCAGGCGTGGCTCACCGCGCTGAAGCAGGCGCTGAAGGACGGCCGCGCCGAGGTCGAGCGCCGCTTTTTCCGGGATCAAGACGGGGCCGCGGCGGTGGCCGGCAACTGTTTCCTGGTGGATCAGCTTCTGCGCGTACTCTACGACGCCGCCACGACCCATCTTTACCCAGCCGCCAACCCGACCGAGGCGGAGAAGCTCTGTCTCGTGGCCGTCGGCGGCTACGGACGCGGCGAACTGGCTCCCTATTCAGACATCGACCTGCTGTTCCTGCACCACTACAAGCCGTCCGCCCGGATTGAGCAGCTGGTGGAGGAGATGCTCTACATGCTGTGGGATCTGGGGCTGACGGTCGGCCAGTCGACCCGCTCGATCGACGAATGCGTGCGCCAGGCGAAGGCGGATTGGACGATCGCGACCGCGCTGCTGGAGGCCCGCTACATCTGGGGCGAGAAGCCCTTCTTCGCCGAATTGAAAGCCAGTTTCCGTCGCCAGGTGATGGACCAGAACGGCCCCGATTTTCTGGAAGCCAAGCTGGCCGAACGCGACGAGCGGCATGAGCGGCTCGGCGATTCGCGCTACGTGCTGGAGCCGAACATCAAGGACGGCAAAGGGGGGCTGCGCGATCTGCACACGCTCTTCTGGACGGCCAAGTTCCTCTACAAGGTGGAGGACATCGAGGAGCTCGCCCCGCTGGGCGTGCTGACAGGCGGCGAGGTCGAGCGCTTCCGTAAGGCGCAGCAGTTCCTCTGGACGCTGCGTTGCCATCTGCACTATCTGGCCCGTCGACCGGAAGAGCGGCTGACCTTCGACGTCCAACCGGAACTCGCCCGGCGCATGCTGTACACCGACCACGCCGGCGCGTCCGGGGTGGAGCGCTTCATGAAGCACTACTTCCTGATCGCCAAGGAGGTGGGCGACCTGACGCGGATCTTCCTTGCGGCGTTCGAGGCGCAACACAAACGCAAATCCCTGTTCCGCCTGCCCGCCAATCTGTTCCGACGCGAAGTCGACGGGTTTCCCATCGAAAGCGGCCGGATGAGCACGCGCAGCAAGAACCATTTCGCGGACGCTCCGATCGACATGCTGCGGCTCTTCCTCGTCTCGCACGAGGCGGGGTTGCCGATTCACCCGGACGCCTTGGCGCAGGTGACCCGCAATCTGCGCCGCACGCCGAAGCTGCGCGAAGACCCGGAGGCCAACGAGATATTCCTTCAGATCCTGACGCACGAGCGCGATCCGGAGGGCGTCTTGCGCCAGATGAACGAGTGCGATCTGTTCGGCAAGTTCCTGCCGGACTTCGGGCGCGTCGTGGCCCAGATGCAGTACGACATGTATCATGTCTACACGACCGACGAGCACACAATCCGCGCCATCGGGATCTTGAACCGGATCGAAGCCGGTCGTTTGCAGGAGGATCACCCGGTCGCGACCGAGGTGATCCAGCAGGTCCAGTCGCGCCGGGTGCTCTACGTCGCCCTGCTGCTGCACGACATCGCCAAAGGCCGCGGCGGCGATCATTCGGAGCTGGGCGCCAAGGTGGCCAAGCGCGTATGCCCGCGGCTGGGCCTAAGCGAGGACGAGACGGAAACCGTGGCGTGGCTGGTGCGCTATCACCTCGCCATGTCCATGACCGCGTTCAAGCGCGACCTGGACGATCCCAAGACGCTGTTCGACTTCGTCGATCTGGTGCAGTCGCCGGAGCGGCTGCGTCTGCTGTTGTGCCTGACGGTGTGCGACATCCGCGCGGTCGGCCCGAACGTCTGGAACAACTGGAAGGCGACCCTGTTGCGCGAACTTTATTGGCGCGCGGAAGAGGTGATGACCGGCGCCGCCTACAAAGAAGGACGGCGCAAGCGCGCCGCGATCGCCCGCCAGAAACTGGCCCACGCGCTGCACGAGGCGGACTGGCCGCAGGACGCGATCGATCGGCATCTGGAGCGCGGGCCGGACGGCTATTTCCTGTCGATCGATCATGACGCGCTGGTCCGCCAGGCGCGCATCGTGCGCGACGCGGAGAACCGGGAGGCCGAGCTGACGCTGGAGACCCGCGTCGACGAAGCGCGCGCCGTCACCGAGGTGACGATTTACTGCGTCGACCATCCGGGCCTGTTCTCGCGTCTGACCGGCGCGCTCGCGGTGGCGGGGGCCAGCATCGTCGACGCCAAGATCGCGACGTTGAACAACGGCATGGCGCTTGATCTGTTCCTGATCCAGGACGCGGACGGCGGCGCCTTTGCGCGCTCGGACCGATTGGCGAAGCTCTCGGTGCTGGTTGACCGGGCGCTGTCCGGATCGCTGAAGCCGGCGGAGGAGTTGGCCGGCAGGGCCGCGCAAGGCGTCGCCAAACGCTCTCAGGTCTTCTCGGTCGCGCCGCGGGTGATCATCGACAACAAGGCGTCCACCGCGCACACGGTGATCGAGGTCAACGGCCGCGATCGACCGGGGGTGCTTCACCAGTTGGCGTCGGCGCTCACCAAACTCGGCTTGCAGATCGCGACGGCCAAGATTTCCACCTACGGCGAACAGGTGGTGGACGTCTTCTACGTGAAGGACGTCTTCGGCATGAAGGTCGACCATCCCGGCAAGCTGGACGCCATTCGACAGGCGCTGTTGGCCGTGCTGATCGACCGGGCCGAGGGGGAGGAGACCCCGGCCGGCCCCGCGACCCCGCTGCGCGGCGCCGCGCCCAAGCTTCCGGCCGGCAAGGCCCGCAAGCACGCCGCCAAGGCCCGCGCCGCGAAATCGGCCGCCAAGGCGAAGGGCAAGACCAAGCCGGCGGCCAAAAAGGCGCCGGCGAAACCCAAGGCGGCGGAGTAGGGTTTAGCCCCGCGGCGCTCTCGCGCTTGCGCTCCCGCCGCCCCGTGGGGAGGCCCGAGGCCCCGATGACCCTGTTCGAGCCCTTCCGCCTTCCCTGCGGCGCCGTGCTGCGCAATCGGATCGTCAAAGCGGCGATGTCCGACGAACTCGGCGACGGCGCGGGCGGAACGACGGCGGCGCAGCGCCGGCTCTACCAGCGTTGGGCCGAGGGCGGCGCGGGCTTGTCGATCGTCGGCGAGACCCAAATCGTCGCGACCCATCCGGAGAATTGCTTGAACCTGCTGCTCGCGCCGATGCAGGACGCCGCCGGTCTGCGCGCGCTTACCGAGCGGGCGACCCAGGCCGGCGCCTCGCTATGGGCGCAGCTGGGCCATGCCGGCGCATTGGCGGCGCCGCTTGGCGCCCCGGTAAAGGCGCCGTCCGCGCTTTCGGCGGAGGGCGTGGAAGCCGTCGCTATGACGTCCGAGGAGATTGCGGCGCTGCCGGCCCAGTTCGCCGCCGCCGCCCGCAACGCGGTCGCCGTCGGCTTTACGGGCGTCGAAGTCCACGCCGGCCACGGCTTCTTGTTGAGCCAGTTCCTCTCGCCGCTGTTCAACCGGCGCGACGACGACTGGGGCGGCGACGCCGAGCGTCGCTATCGTGTGGTCGGGCGAATCATCGACGCCGTCAGGCGGGCCGTCGGGCCGAAGATCCCGATCGGGATCAAGATAAACGCGACGGATCAATTGGAGGGGGGCGTCGAGCGTGCGGACTTCTTGACGACGGTCGGGTTGCTAGACCGTTCCTCGATCGACCTGATCGACATCAGCGGCGGCGCCTATTTTCCCGGCGCGAAGGCGGCGAGCGACGGCGCGGCCAAAGGACCCTATTTCCTTCAGGCCGCCGAGGCCGCGCGGTCGCTCACCCGCAAGCCGCTGATGACGGTCGGCGGCTTCAAGCGGTTGGCGCAGGCGCAGGACGCGCTCGAAAGCGGCGTCGTGGACCTGATCGGTCTCGCCCGCGCGCTCGCGCTCGACCCGGATTTACCCAAGGGCTGGGCCGAGCGGGGCGCCGACGCCGATCCTAGCTTCCCGCGTTTTGACGATCCGCCCGCCGGGGGGATCACCGCCTGGTACACGCGGCGCCTAGCAGCGCTCGCCAATGACCGCGACGGGCCTGCGCCAAGCGCCCTCGACGAGGCCGTGAAGGCGGTGGAGACGGCGCGCGACGCGGCCTCCGCGCGGTGGCGCGCGGTCCATGCGGCGTCCGATTAAGACGTCGCCCGGCGGTCAGAGCCGCCGTTCGATCGCATCCCAAATCTGGGCTTCCAGACAGACCTCGTCGTAGCGATTGACCTCCTGCAGGCCGGTCGGCGACGTGACGTTGATCTCGGTCAGGTAGCCGCCGATCACGTCAATGCCGACGAAGATCAGACCGCGCTCCTTCAGCATCGGGCCGATGGCGGCGCAGATCTCGCGGTCGCGCGCGGTCATCTCGTCCTTCACCGCCTTGCCGCCGACATGCATGTTGGAGCGGCTCTCGCCCTCGGCCGGGATGCGGTTGATCGAGCCCGCCGGCTCGCCGTCCACCAGAATCACGCGCTTGTCGCCCTGGCGCACGGCGGGCAGATACTTCTGCACCATGAAGGGCTCGCGCGGGAAGGCGACGGCGAACATCTCCAAAAGCGAGGCCAGATTCTCGTCCCCCTTCTGCAGCCGGAAGACGCCGGCTCCGCCGTTGCCGAACAGCGGCTTGACGATGATGTCCTCGAACTCAGCCCGGAACGCCTCGACGTCGCTCTTGCTGCTGGTGATCAGCGTCGGCGGCATGAATTCCGCGAATTGCGTGACCAGCAGCTTCTCCGGCGCGTTGCGCACATGCGCCGGGTCGTTCACCACAAGCGTCTTCGGGTGGATGTGCTCCAGGATGTGGGTCGCAGTGATGTAGCCCATGTCGAAGGGCGGGTCCTGGCGCATGAGCACCACGTCGACGTCCGTTCCCAAATCCAGCGTCGTCTGGTCGCCCAGCGTGTAGTGGTCGCCCTTGACCCGGCGCAGGCTCATCGGCCGGGCGTGGGCCCAGACCTCGCCGTCGCGAAAATTCAGATCGGTCGGACGATAATGGAACACCTCGTAGCCGCGCTTCTCCGCCTCCAGACCGAGCACGAAGGTGCTGTCGCCGTCGATGTCGATGGTCTCGATCGGATCCATCTGGATCGCGACCCGCCTGGCCTCGCTCATGGCCTTCCCGCTCCGTGGTTCAATTGATCTTGCGCCGCAAATCGTCGATCAGCGCCGCCGCCTCCTGGCGCGCGTCCTCCCGGCTTTCCCGTTCCCTGTAGATTTCCAGCGCAGCGATCGCCGTGCGGAAATTGCCGATATGGGCGTTGACCAGCCCCGCTTCGCGCCACAGGGCGGCGCGCTCCGGCGCGATGGTCAGCATGCCGTCCAGAATCTCCGCCGCGCGGTCGAGCTGCTGGCCCTGGATCAGGCGGAGTTTCAGATTGTTCTGCAGGCGCAGCAGCACGTCCTTGTCGTCGGCCGCCTCGTAATGCGCGGCCTCGAGTTCGGCGTCGGCGCCCAGCGTCTGCTTGATCAGCGCGCGCAGCGAGGCCGCATCAAGCGCCGCGCCGTCGTTGAACGGATCGATCACCGCCCGCGCGCCCGCGCTTTCCAGCCGCACCAGAAAATGGCCCGGGAAGTCGAGACCGGAGGCCTCGAAGCCGACGGCGCGGGCGGTCTGGATGTAGAGCACGCCGAGCGACACCGGCAGCCCTTTGCGCCGGTCGATCACCCGGATCAGGTTGGCGTTCTGCAGGTCGTCATAGGTCTCGCGGTCGCCCTGATAGCCGTGCAGGCCGAACAGGACGTGGGTCAACGCATCCTGCGCGTCCTCGACCGACAGGCGGACGCCGGGCTCGTCGCCGACGATCGCGCGGACGTCGGCGGCCAGCCGGTCCAGATGCTCGCGATAGGGGGCGAGCTTCGCGGCCGGCGCCTCCAACGCGGCGAGCGCGAGCGCGCCCTGGGCGAGGTCGATGCGCTCCCCGCCGTCCGCTCGGCCGATCGCCTGGAGGAGCTTCCGAGCCTCAGGCTCCGGGGTGTGATCGGCGAGACTCACGAACTCGGCTCCGGCGCGGGGGTCTCGTCCGGCGCGTCGGGCTTGTTCAACTCCGCCTCCAGCGCCGCCAGCAGCGTGGCGCGGCGCGCGCCGTCCTTCAACAGCATGTGGCTGACGATGCGCCGAACGTTGGGGATGGTGCGGGCGTGCGCCTCGACGCGCGCGATCTCGGCCTGACTTTGCGCCACGCCGAAGAGATAGAGCGTCCCGCCGACCGCCTGAAGATTGTAGTTCACCGCCTTCACATCGGCGTCGAAGGTGATCTTGGCGCGCAACTCGCTCGTGATCCGGATGTCGGCGGTGGTGTCGATCGTCCCGACGCCCTCGCCGATCAGCACCTCGTTCACCACGTCGACGATCCCGTCGGTGGCCCAGGCGACGCGCACGGCCTCCACGCGATCGTCCGGCTCCGGCACGATCCCGGTCAGCAGCACGCGGCCCTCATAGACGTCGACATTGACCCGGCGGAAGGTGTCGAAACTGTAGTCGGCGAGACGCTTCTTGACGCCGATCTCGTCGGCCTCGTCGCGCACCGCCTGCTCCAGCCCGCGCTCCTCCATCGCCGCGCTGCCCGCCATCGCGCCCGCGCCCACGGCCACGCCGACCGGCGTGCAGCCGCCCAGCAGGGGGAGCGCGGCGAGCGCGGCGAGCGCGACGGCGGCGGCGCGAAGCGTGGCGGGGGCGAAGAACATGGTCGTCATGAAAGGGGGCGGGCCCGGTCCGGCGATTTGTGACGGTCGATCTTAACCCTAGGGCCGCCGGGCGTCGGCGGCAATTCCTGCGGCGCCCTACTCCGTCAGATCGTCCCAGAACTCCTTCACCTTGGAGAAGAAGCCTTCGGTCTGCGGGTTCTGGTTCTTGCCGCCGCCTTCCTTGCGGAACTCCTCCAAGAGCTCCTTCTGGCGCTTGGTCAGCTTCACCGGCGTCTCGACCATGATCTCGATATACATGTCGCCGCGCTGGTTGGCCTGCAGCACCGGCATGCCCTTGCCGCGCAGGCGGAACTGCTGGCCGGTCTGCGCGCCTTCGGGGATCTTCACCTTGGCGCGTCCGCCGTCGATCGTCGGCACCTCGATGTCGCCGCCCAGCGCCGCGTCCGCCATTTCGATCGGCACGCGGCAGGCGAGGTCGGCGCCCTGGCGCTGGAAGATCCGGTGCGGCGCCACCGACAGAAAGATGTAGAGGTCGCCCGGCGGCGCGCCGCGAACGCCCGCCTCGCCTTCGCCGGCGAGACGGATGCGCGTGCCGTCCTCGACGCCGCGGGGGATGTTGACGTTCAGCGTCTTGTCCCGGTGCACCCGGCCCGCGCCGTTGCAATCGCCGCACGGCTTGTCGATCACGCGCCCTTCGCCCTGGCATTGCGGGCAGGTGCGCTCGATGGTGAAAAAGCCTTGGCTGGTGCGCACCTTGCCGTCGCCGCCGCACGTCCCGCAAGCGACCGGCTGCGCGCCTTCGGCCGCGCCGGAGCCCTCGCAGGTCTCGCACGGGACCGAGGTCGGCACCTTGATCTCGACCTTGCGGCCGTGGAAGGCGTCTTCCAGGCCGACTTCCAGATTGTAGCGCAGATCCGCGCCGCGCGGGCTCGACCCGCGGCGCCGGCCGCCGCCGCCGCCCATGAAGTCGCCGAACATCTCCTCGAAGATGTCGGTGAAACCGCCGAAGCCGGCGCCCCGGCCGCCGCCGAAGCCGCCGCCCTGCTCGAACGCGTCATGGCCGAAGCGATCGTAGGCCGCGCGCTTCTGGTCGTCCTTCAGCGCCTCGTAGGCCTCGCCCACTTCCTTGAACTTCTGCTCGGCCTCTTCATCGCCCGGATTGGCGTCCGGGTGGTACTTCTTGGCCAGCTTGCGATAGGCGCTCTTCAGCTCGTCCTTCGAGGCGTTTCGATCGACGCCCAGGATCTCGTAATAGTCGCGTTTCGCCATCGCGGATAATCCCCGTCATCCCCTCGCTCGACGGTCGGCTCTCAAGTCCCAAGCGGAAACCCGGCCGCCGAACGGCGAAAGGCCCCGGGAGAGCGTTCCCCCGGGGCCTCCGCCGGTCTTCGGACTTATTTGTCCTTCTTGTCGTCGTCCACTTCCTCGAAGTCGGCGTCGACGACGTCGTCCTGCCCCTTGCCGGAGGCTTCGGAGGCGTCGGCGCCGGCTTCGGCGCCGCCCTCTTCGCCCTGCTGGGCCTTGTACATCGCCTCGCCGAGCTTCATGGACGCCTGGCTCAACGCCTCGGTCTTCGACTTGATCGCCTCGGCGTCTTCGCCGTCCTTGGCGTCCTTCAGCTCCTGAAGCGCCGTCTCGATGGCGGACTTGTCAGCCGGATCCAGACCCTCGCCGTGGTCCTTCAGCGCGGTCTCAGTGGTGTGGATCAGGCTGTCGGCCTGATTGCGCGCCTCGACCAGCGACTTCTTCTTCTTGTCCTCCTCGGCGTGGGACTCGGCGTCCTTCACCATGCGCTCGATCTCGTCGTCGTCGAGACCGCCGGAGGCCTGGATGCGGATCTGCTGCTCCTTGCCGGTGCCCTTGTCCTTGGCCGAGACGTTGACGATGCCGTTGGCGTCGATGTCGAAGGTGACCTCGATCTGCGGCACGCCGCGCGGCGCGGGCGGGATGCCGACCAGGTCGAACTGACCCAGCAGCTTGTTGTCCGCCGCCATCTCACGCTCGCCCTGGAAGACGCGGATGGTGACCGCCGACTGATTGTCCTCGGCCGTCGAGAAGGTCTGCGACTTCTTCGTCGGAATCGTCGTGTTGCGCTCGATCAGGCGCGTGAACACGCCGCCCAACGTCTCGATGCCGAGCGACAGCGGGGTGACGTCCAGCAGCAGCACGTCCTTGACGTCGCCCTGCAGCACGCCGGCCTGAATGGCGGCGCCGATGGCGACCACCTCGTCGGGGTTCACGCCGCGGTGCGGCTCCTTGCCGAAGAAGTTCTTCACCGCCTCGATCACCTTGGGCATCCGGGTCATGCCGCCGACCAGGATGACCTCGTCGATCTCGCTGGCCTTCAGGCCGGCGTCCTTGAGGGCGCCCTTGCAAGGATCGATCGTGCGCTTCACCAGACCTTCGACCAGCGCCTCGAGCTTCGAGCGGCTGAGCTTGATGTTCAGGTGCTTCGGCCCGGACTGATCGGCGGTGATGAAGGGCAGGTTGACGTCGGTCTGCTGCGCGGAGGAGAGCTCGATCTTCGCCTTCTCGGCGGCCTCCTTGAGGCGCTGCAGGGCCAGACGGTCCTTGCGCAGATCGATGCCGTTCTCTTTTTTGAACTCCTCCGCCAGATAGTCGATGATGGCGATGTCGAAATCCTCGCCGCCGAGGAAGGTGTCGCCGTTGGTCGACTTCACCTCGAACACGCCGTCGCCGATCTCCAGGATCGAGACGTCAAAGGTGCCGCCGCCGAGGTCGTAGACCGCGATCGTGCCGGTGCCCTTCTTCTCGAGCCCGTAGGCGAGCGCGGCCGCCGTCGGCTCGTTGATGATGCGCAGCACCTCGAGGCCCGCGATCTTGCCGGCGTCCTTGGTGGCCTGGCGCTGCTGGTCGTTGAAGTAGGCCGGGACGGTGATGACCGCCTTGTCGACCGTCTCGCCCAGATAGCTCTCGGCCGTCTCCTTCATCTTCTGCAGAATGAAGGCGGAGACCTGAGAGGGCGCATACTGCTCGCCCCGCGCCTCGACCCAGGCGTCGCCGTTGTCGGCCTTGACGATCTTGAAGGGCATCTGGTCGCGATCCTTCGCGACCTCCTTGTCCTCGAAGCGCCGGCCCATCAGCCGCTTGACCGCGTAGAGCGTGTTCTCCGGATTGGTCACCGCCTGGCGCTTGGCCGAATGGCCCACCAGACGCTCGCCGTCTTCCGTGAAGGCGACCATCGAGGGGGTCGTCCGCGCGCCCTCGGTGTTCTCGATGACCTTCGCGTCCTTGCCGTCCATCACGGCCACGCACGAGTTCGTGGTGCCGAGATCGATGCCGATAACCTTACCCATTTCGCTTTCACCTCCGATTTCAAGCGGGCGTCGCCGAGCCTTGTGATCCAAGCGCTGTCTCGGACGCCCCTTCTCTGCAAAGGTCCGATGCGCCGTCCGTCTCGGGGCCGAGCGTACGGCCGGGAAGGCCGGGATGTGACGGCGTCGGTTCCGCGGGCTATATAGGCAGGGCGAGCGAGCGCTGCAACCTGACGGCCCGGAGAAAGATGGGTCGGAGAAAGATGGGAACGCCGATGCCCGCCGAGAGCCGTGAGCCTCGCCCGATCGACCGCCGTCCGATCGACCGCCGTCCGATCGAGCCGCCCGCGCCGCAAGACGGCGCCGGCGGCGCGCGGCTATACGAAAACGCGCTGGACGCGACGGCGCAGGCGGCGCTGGCGGAGACGGTGCGCCGCGCGTTGGCCGACGCCCCGCTGTTCCGGCCGACCATGCCCAGGACCGGCAAGCCGTTCAGCGTTCGGATGACCAATCTGGGACCGCTCGGCTGGGTGGCCAGCAAGGAGGGCGGCTATCGCTATCAGGGGACTCATCCGGAGACGGGCGCCCCCTGGCCCGCGATCCCGGATCAGGTGCTGGCGGTCTGGCGCGAGGTGACGGGCCTGCCTTTCGATCCCGAGGCCTGCCTCGTCAACTGGTACGGACCCGACGCCAAGATGGGCCTGCATCGGGATGAGGATGAGGACGCGCAGGACGTCCCCGTCGTGTCGATCTCGCTCGGCGACGAGGCGCGCTTTCGCCTCGGCGGACCGGAACGCAAGGGGCCGACGACGTCGCTCCGCCTGCGCTCCGGCGACGTGCTGGTGCTCGACGGGCCGGCGCGGCGCTGTTTTCACGGGGTCGATCGGATCTATCCCGGGACCTCGACGCTGTTGGAGGGGCCGGGGCGGATCAACCTGACGCTCCGCCGGGTGACGCGGCCCGGCTAGCGGCCCGACCCTTCGCATTTCCCTCGAATGCCCGCCTTAGTCTCGCCTTGGTCCGCCCCTTTTAAGGATGGGCTCGCCTCCCCAAGTCCGGTGTTGCGACCGAGGGGCGGGCGCACGATGCGAGACTGAGACGAACCAACCAAGGGGGTCCAAGACCGATGATGTTCGCCAACCACCCGAGCGCATTCCGCCGCATCGCCGCGGCGATGGCCTTCACCTTCGCGCTGATCAACCTGCCGATGGGCGCCGCCCAGGCCGGCATGGTCGCTACAGATCAAGTCGTCGAGCAGAGCGCCGGCGCCGAAGCCGTCGAGGCGCGCGAGACCGTGGGCGCCTTCCTGGCCCGCGACGACGTCCGCCAAGAGCTGCAGGCGATGGGCGTCGATCCGTCCGAGGCGCAGGCCCGCGTCGCGAGCCTGAGCGACGCCGAGGCCGTCGATCTCGCCAACACGATCGAGGAGGCGCCGGCCGGTCAAGGCGCGCTGGGCGCGATCATCGGCGCCGGCGTCTTCATCTTCGTCGTGCTGCTGATCACCGATCTGCTTGGCTTCACCAGCGTCTTCGACTTCACCAACAAGGGATCGGCGAACCCGAGCTGATCCCGGCGTGCTGCGCGATCATCCCGTTGGGCCGATGTCGATAGGATCGATCGTCAAGACGGGGGCCGCCGCCTTGAGGGCGGCGGCCCTCGTTTTTCTGTGCGCAGGTCTCGCCGCCTGCGCCGGGACGCCGGTCGCCGACCGATTGACGGCGGCGGAGACGCGGCCCGACGATCTGCCGGTGCGCGCCGAGCTCGCCGCCACGCCCTTCTTCGCCCAGACTGCGTTCTATTGCGGGCCGGCCGCGCTGGCGGCCGTGCTGAACGAAACGGGCCTTGAGACCACGCCAGAGGCGCTTGGCGCGCGGGTCTTCACCCCCGGCCGCAAGGGCAGCCTGCAGGCCGACGTGGTGACCGCCGCGCGGCGGGCCGGACGCCTCGTCCTGCCGGTTGCAAGCATGACGGAGGGGCTGGAGGCCGTCGCGGCGGGCGATCCGGTGCTGATCCTGCAGAATCTGGGCCTCGAGGCCGCGCCGCAATGGCACTACGCGATCCTCATCGGCTACGATCTGGACGCCGAAACGGCGATTCTGCGCAGCGGCACCACCCGCCGGCTGGTCGAGGATCTGGCGACGCTGGAGCACACCTGGCGGCGCAGCGGCTTCTGGGGCCGCGTCGCCGCCGCGCCGGACGGGCCGGTCCCGACGACGGCGCGCGCCCATGACTGGCTGGCGGAAGCCGCCGGGATCGAACGCGCCGGCCTGGGCGCGGAGGCGCTCGCCGCCTATCGCACCGGCGCCGATCACTGGCCGCAGGACGGTCGCTTTCCGCTGGCGCTCGGCGGCGCGCTGTTCGCGCAAGGCGATCTCGCGGGCGCGGAGAAGGCCTTGCGCGAGGCGGTCGCCCGGTCGCCCTCAAGCGATGCGGCCCTCAACAATCTCGCCTATGTGCGCTTCCGCCAGGGCGCACTGGAAGACGCGGAGGAACTGGCCCGCCGCGCGATCGACCTGGACGGGCCGAACCGAGAGGCCGCGCGGGAGACCCTGGCGGAGATCCGGGCCGCCCGCGCGTCATAAGGCCTCTCACGCGGCGGCGGCTTTCCGCCGGGGCAGCAGAGGCGCGGCCAACAGCGCCAGAAAGCCGACGTTCAAGACGGCGTTGAACCACGCGCCCGCCAGGACGGAGCCGATCCCGTCGGCGACGAACCAGGCCAGAATCCCCGGCAACAAGAGGGCGCGCGCCAGCGCTGGGTCGCGCGGGAAGACGCGGGCGCCGACCAGATAGACGGTCCAGCCCCAGCCGACCATCAGGCCGCCGGCGATCGCCGCCAACAGCCCGGCGTCGGGGCCGAACGCCGCCGGCGCGCCGTCGAGCGGCAGGAAGACGAGGTCGAGCAGAAACGTCAGGGCCGGCGCCCCGAGCGGCGTCACGCCGACGATCATCGCAAGCCCGGTCGCGGCGACGATCAATCCGCCGGCGCGAATCATCGCAGCGCAGGTCGCAAGGGAAGCGGTCATGCGGGTTCTCCTTTATCGGTCGATGGGGGTGCGCCCTCTATGCGCCCTCTCGCGACCGGCGAACAATTACCCGTGAGGTAAGCGTTTTCCCGCGCCGGCTGGGCTATGCTGGCGGGCATGAGCGACGGATTCGCGACACGCTTGAAGGAGTGGCGCCGGCGTCGACGGATGAGCCAGCTGACGCTGGGCTTGGCCGCCAACGTCTCCGCCCGGCACATCTCCTTTCTGGAGACGGGCCGCGCGCGGCCGAGCCGCGGGATGGTGTTGAGCCTGGCGGAGCGGCTGGCGGCGCCGCCGGCGGTCCGCAACGCGATGCTGCTCGGGGCGGGCTTCGCGCCGATTTACGGGTCGCGACGCTGGGACGACGCCGAGCTGGCGCCGGTACGCGCGGCGGTGGATCGGCTGTTGACGCGCCACGCGCCCTATCCCGGATTCGCGATCGACCGGCATTGGCGCCTGGTGCAGACGAACGCGCCGGCGAGCGCCTTGTTCGGGACCGTCGGTCTGTCGAGCGGCTGCGACCTGATCGCGGCCTTGACGCCCGGCGGCGCGCTGGCGCCGATGATCGAGAATATCGAGGAGGTGCACGCCTATATGGCCGCGCGGCTCAGGACCGAAGCGGCGCATCTGGGCGGCGACGCCGTGCTGGAGGAGGCCGCGGCGCGGCTGACGCAGGCGGCCGGTCCGCCCGCGTCAGCCGACGGCGCCCTGTTGCCGGCGGCGGCGGCGACCCGACTGCGCGTCGGCGATGCGACGCTCTCGCTTTTCTCCACCGTCGCCCAATTCGGCGCGGCGGACGACGCGACGCTCGCCGACCTGCGGATCGAGTTGCTGTTCCCGGCCGACGCGCCGAGCGAACGCTGGCTGACGCAGGCCTTCTCGGCCCTTGCAGACCCGCCTCCGCGCTAGTATAAGCCCGCGGTTCCGGTCCGGGCGCAGTGCGTGCGGGCCCGGTTACTTGTTCGCGGCGCGTCCGGGCCTTTTGGGTATGCCCGGCCGCCATGAGGAGCGGGAGGCGATGCGTTTCGACGGATCGCGCCTCCCCGAACCGACAGCGTTAATGGAGTGTCGCGAAATGCCCAAGCTGAAGAACAAGAGCTCCGCCAAAAAGCGGTTCAAGATCACGGGCAAAGGCAAGGTGCGGTTCTACAGCGCCTACCTGCGCCACAACACGTCGAACCGGCCGATGCAGATGAAGCGTCAGAACCGCGGCGGTCAGATCATGGCCGACTGCGACGCCCGGATCGTGAAGCGCAATTTCCTGCGCGCGTGATCAGACCCCTTTGGACGTGAGGAGCTAAGACAATGGCGCGAGTCAAACGGGGCGTCACCACGCACGCCCGGCACAAGAAAGTCATCAAGGCCGCCAAGGGCTATCGGGGCCGTCGGAAGAACACCTTCCGGGTCGCGAATCAGGCCGTGGAGAAGGCCGGGCAGTACGCCTATCGCGACCGCCGCGTGAAGAAGCGCGAGTTCCGCGCGCTTTGGATTCAGCGGATCAACGCCGCCGTGCGCGAGGCGAGCGAGCAGCAAATGACCTACGCCCGCTTTATGGACGGCATCAAGAAGGCCGGGATCGATCTCGACCGGAAGGTGCTCGCCGACATCGCGGTGCATGAGCCGGACGCCTTCAAGGCGCTGGTCAAGCAGGCGCAGGCGGCCCACGCGTAATCAGGGGCGTACGGCCGCCTCGCGGCCGTCGACCTCCAGCGCGATCGATCAAGGACCGGCCGGTCCGTCTTCCGCCCTTCGGGCGGGCTGGCGGACGGGGGCCGGTCCTTTTCGTTCGTCCCCGCGCCGGCCGGCCCCTTCCGCGCCTCCCTTTCCAACCCGGCCCCTTTCCAACCCGGCCCCTTTCCAACGCGGCCCCCAGGGGCTAAACGAACTTCACCCTTTGAGCACGGCCCGCAGACGATCCGCGGGCGAAAGAGCGGAAGAGCGATGACGATCGATACCGAAGGCCTGGCCCAGGAGCTGATCGAGCGCATCGAGCGCGCGCAGGACCTGCAGAGCCTGGAGGCGTTGCGCGTCGAGGCGCTGGGCAAGAAAGGCCGAATCACGGCCGAGATGAAGCAGCTGGGCGGTCTCGACCCGGACGCGCGGCGCGAGGCGGGACAGGCGCTGAACGCGGTCAAGGACCGCGTCGCCGGCGCGATCGAAGCGCGTAGAAAGCGGCTTGAGGATCAGGCGTTGGAGACGCAGCTGGCGGCCGAGGCGGTCGACGTCTCCCTGCCCGCGCGGCCCGAGCGCCGCGGCAAGCTGCACCCGATCAGCCAGACGGTGGACGAGATCATCGCGATCTTCGGCCAGATGGGCTTCGAGGTCGCCGAAGGCCCCGACATCGAGGACGACTACAAGAACTTCACCGCCCTCAACATCCCGCCGGAGCATCCGGCCCGCCAGATGCACGACACCTTCTATCTGGCGGACGCGGACGGTCGGGTCGACATGTCGACCGTGCTGCGCACCCACACGAGCCCGGTGCAGGTCCGCACGATGGAGACCACGACCCCGCCGATCCGCGTGATCGCGCCGGGGCGCACCTATCGCTCCGACAGCGACATGACCCACACGCCGATGTTCCATCAGGTGGAGGGGCTGGTCGTCGACAAGAAGACCCATTTCGGCCATCTGAAGGGCTGTCTGCAGGATTTCTGCAGCGCCTATTTCGAGGTCGAGGACGTGCCGCTGCGCTTCCGGCCGAGCTACTTTCCCTTTACCGAACCCTCGGCGGAGGTGGATATCGGCTGCTCGCGCAAGGGCGGGGAGCTGACCATCGGCGCCGGCGACGATTGGCTCGAGATCCTCGGCTGCGGCATGGTGCATCCGAAGGTGCTGGCGATGTCCGGCATCGACCCGGAGGAATATCAGGGCTTCGCCTTCGGCATGGGGATCGAGCGCATCGCCATGCTGAAATACGGCATCCCCGACCTGCGCACCTTCTTCGACGCGGACGTGCGCTGGCTCGACCATTACGGCTTCGCGCCGCTGGAAGCACCCACCTTGATCCGGGGGCTGACGCCATGAAATTCACCCTCTCCTGGCTGAAGGATCATCTGGAGACGGACGCGTCTCTCGACGAGATCGCGCATGCGCTCACCGACCTCGGACTCGAGGTCGAAGGGGTGGAGAATCCAGCCGAAAAGCTGGCGCCGTTCAAGATCGCCTACGTCACGGAGGCGAAGCCGCACCCGAACGCCGACCGGCTGCAGATCTGCATGGTCGACGACGGCTCGGGCGAGCCCATCCAGGTGATCTGCGGCGCGCCGAACGCGCGCGCGGGCATGAAGGGCGTCTTCGCGCCGGCGGGCGCCTACGTCCCCGGCACGGACCTGCTGCTGAAAGCGGGCGAGATCCGCGGCGAGAAATCCAACGGCATGCTCTGTTCCGAGCGGGAGATGGGCCTTTCCGACGATCACGAGGGCATCATCGACCTGCCGGAGGACGCGCCGGTCGGCGCCGGCTTCGCCCAGTGGAAGGGCCTCGACGATCCGGTGATCGAAATCGCGATCACGCCGAACCGGGCCGACTGCCTGGGCGTGCGCGGCGTAGCGCGCGATCTGGCGGCGCGCGGGATCGGGCGCCTGAAGCCGTTCGAGACGCCGAGCGTCGCGGGGGCCTACGAAAGCCCGCTCAAATGGGTGCGCGGCGAGGCGATCGGGACGGCCTGCCCCTATGTCGCCGGGCGGCATTTCCGGGGCGTGAAGAACGGCCCCTCGCCCGCGTGGCTGCAAAAGCGGCTGACGGCGATCGGGCTTCGCCCGATCTCGGCGCTGGTGGACGTCACCAACTACGTCACCTTCGACCTGGGCCGGCCGCTGCACGTCTTCGACGCCGCCAAGGTCAAGGGATCCGAGCTGACGATGCGCCGGGCCGAGGACGGCGAGACGATCCTCGCGCTGGACGGCAAGGAGTATACGCTCGAATCCGGCATGACCGTGATCGCCGACGCGGGCGGCGTCGACGGCATCGGCGGGATCATGGGCGGCGAGCTGTCCGGCTGCACCGAGGAAACGAGCGAAGTCTTCCTCGAGGTCGCGCTGTTCGACCCGATCAAGACGGCGGAGACGGGCCGGAAGCTCGGCATCGACTCGGACGCGCGCTATCGCTTCGAGCGAGGCCTGGACCCGCAGTCCGCCGTCTGGGGCGTCGAGGTCGCGGCGAAGATGATCCTCGATCTGTGCGGCGGCGAGGCGTCGAAGACGGTCTCCGCCGGCGAGATCCCGGATGTGAGCCGTCGCGTGCGCCTGCGGCCCGCGAAGCTGAAGAGCTTCGGCGGCGTCGATTTGCCGGCGGACGAGGCGGCGGGGATCCTGGAGCGGCTCGGCTTCGGAACCGAAATCCATGACAACGAGATCATCGCCCAGCCGCCGAGCTGGCGCGGCGACATCGAGCATGAGCACTGCCTGATCGAGGAGGTCTTGCGCGTCCACGGCTACGATAAGGCGCCCGCGGTGAGCCTGACGCGCGACGACGGATCGCTGCCGCAGCCGATCCTGACGCTCCTCCAGCGGCGCACCGGCTTCGCCAAGCGCGAACTCGCCTCGCGCGGGATGCTGGAGGCGGTGACTTGGTCCTTCCTGCCGCGCGGGGAGGCGACGGTGTTCGGCGGCGGCGCGGACGAGCTGCAGCTCGCCAATCCGATCAGCGCGGATCTGGACGCGATGCGCCCGTCGGTTCTGCCCAACCTGCTGGGCGCGGCCCAGCGAAACATCGACCGCGGCCATCCCGACCCCGCGCTGTTCGAAGCGGGACCCGCCTATCGCACCCGCGCGCCCGACGGTCAGGACCTGGTCGTCGCAGGCGTGCGCGCCGGCAAGGCCGGGCCGCGCCATTGGGCGGCGGCGCCGCGCGACGTCGACGCCTTCGACGCGAAGGCCGACGTGGAGGCGGTGCTGGCGGCCTGCGGCGCGCCGGTGGACAAGCTGCAGGTCACGACGGACGCGCCCGACTGGTACCATCCGGGCCGCTCCGGCTGCCTGCGCCTCGGCCCTAACGTGCTGGCGCGCTTCGGCGAGATGCATCCCAAGATCCTGCGACGCTACGAGATCCGCGGCCGCGTCGCGGCATTCGAGATCTTCCTGGAGGCGATCCCTGAGCCGAAGGCGAAGAAGGGCGGCGGCAAGACCCGCCCGCTCCTGAAGCCGTCCAGCCTGCAGCCGGTGACGCGCGACTTCGCCTTCCTGGTGGACGCCGAGGTGCCGGCCGACAAGATCCTGCGATCGGCCGTCGGCGCCGACAAGCAGTTGGTCGCCGGGGCCAGCGTGTTCGACGTCTATCAGGGCGCCGAGCTGGAAGGCCGGAAATCGGTCGCCATCTCCGTCACCCTGCAGCCGAGCGAGAAGACCCTGACCGACAAAGAAATCGAGGCGGTCGGCGCCAAGATCGTCGCCAACGTCGAAAAGCAGACCGGCGGGGCGCTGCGCAGCTGACGGGGGAGCGGCCATGGCCGGAGGCGGGGAGGCGAAGCGGACGGGCGTTCAGCGCAAGCAGTCCTATTCGATCCCCTGCGCCAGCGCCTTCCGCGACCGCGTCGCGGCGCTGGCCGCCGCCAAAGGCGTCAATGTCGGCGACATCGCGCGCTCCATCATGCTGACGGCCCCGGCCGCGGCGATCGACGCCTTTCCCGATCCCGGCGAGCCCGCCAAGGACGATCGCGAGACCGTGGTGCTGCAATCGGGCCCCAGCGCCGGCAAACCCTGGAAGCGCAAGCCGCGCCTGCAGGTCCGACTGCCCAAGGGCCAGGACGTGGTGCGGCTGCGCAAGGCGCTGGCGCTGGCGATGGCGATGGAGGCGGGCGCGGTGCGCCTGAGCGTGGAGGACGGCAAGAGCCCCGACCGCGCCGCCGCCGAAGCCGCCTTCCGCGAGGAGGCCGAGCGCCTGCGCGCCATGGTCAAGGTGCTGGCGGCCGAGCCGCTGCCCGACGGCGTGCGCTCGCGCGACGAGGCGCTATTCGTCCTCGGCTTCCCGCCGGGCGCGCGGCCGGGCGCGGACCGGGTCAAGGCGCGCTACCGCATGTTGGCCGCCGTGCTGCATCCGGACAGCGGGGTGGGCGACACCGCGCAGATGGCGCAGCTGAACGCCGCCATGTCCTTCCTGCGCCGCAATTGAGCGTTTTATTCCTTTTTGGAATATTTATGCTTAATTTGCTTGACCGCGCTGCGGGGCCGGTCTATCAGCCTCTCCCATGACGCTCGCCCGCCGTATCGCGGAGGCCCGCCGCCAGGCCGGCCTCACCCAGGCCGATCTCGCCGATCGCCTGGGGACCGCGCAATCGACGCTGGCGCGCTGGGAATCCGGCGCGCGGGAGCCCTCGCGCGCCGCCGTGCGCCGCATGGCCCAGGCGCTGCGGGTAAGCGTCGGGTGGCTTGAATCCGGGGAGGGCGCGGGTCTCGGCCGCACGTCCGGCCCCGTACAATCGGGGGATCGCGCGGTGGAGGACCACAAACATCTGATCGAACGGGTGATCGACCATCCGGTGATCGCCTTCCAGGGGGTGCCGGGCGCCTTTTCCCATCTCGCCTGCACGCAAGCCTTTCCGGCGATGACGCCGGTCGCCTGCCCCAGTTTCGAGGACGCCTTCCAGGCGGTGGAGACGGGCGAGGCGGGCCTCGCCATGATCCCGATCGAGAATTCGCTGGGCGGGCGGGTCGCCGACGTCCATCACCTGCTGCCGGAAAACAACCTCTACATCGTCGCCGAACATTTCCAGCCGGTGCATCACTGCCTGCTGGCGCCGCGCGGCGCCACGCTCAATGGGCTGAAGACGGCGGCGAGCCACCCGCAGGCCTTGAGCCAGTGCCGCAAGACGCTGCGCGAGCTCAAAATCCGCTCCATCAAGATGGCCGACACCGCCGGCGCCGCCCAGGCGATCGCGGAGGCGGGCGATCCGAGCGCGGCGGCCGTCGCCTCGGAACTCGCCGCCGAAATCTACGATCTGGAGATTCTGCGTCCCCGCATCGAAGACAAGATCGGCAACGTGACCCGCTTCGTCGTGATGGCGAAGCAGCGGATAGAACCGCCGCCCGGCGGGGTCAAATGCCTGACCAGCTTCGTCTTCACGGTGCGCAGCGTGCCGGCCGCACTCTACAAGTCGCTCGGCGGTTTCGCGACCAACGGCGTCAACATGATCCGACTGGAGAGCTACATCTCGGTCGCCGACTACTCGACAGCCCGCTTCTACGCCGAGATCGAGGGCCACCCCGGCGACAAGAACGTCGACCGCGCGCTGGAGGAACTCGATTTCTACACGACGCGCGTCAAGCTGCTGGGGACCTACCCGCAGGCGGGCTTCCGGGCGGAGGAGTGAGGGGCGGGCGCCCGCGGCCGCTCCTCTTGGGGAAGAATGTCATCCCGGCCGCAGCGCGGCGAAGAGCCGGGATCTCGACGCCCCGGCATCGACGGCCCCGCATCGACGCCCCGGCAGGCGTCGCGAGATCCCTGGGCGGCCTGACGACCGCCCGGGACGCCAGTGAAGGGCGCGGCGCCCCTCAACAATCGAGCGTGCTCGCCCGCTCCCATTCCGTCAGCGCGCGGGAGTAGCTGTCCCACTCCGCCGTCTTGTGCTGAATGTAGGCCTCGCTGAATTCGGCGCCCAGCGCGGCCGTCAGCTTTTTGTCGGCGGCGAAGGCGCGGATCGCGTCGATCAGGTACAACGGCAGCTTCTTGGCGCGCACCTTGTGACCTTCGGCGTACATGTCGATGTCGAGACGCTTTGGCGGATCCTTCTTCCCCGCCACGCCCATCAGCCCCGCCGCCAGGAACCCGGCCTGCAGCAGATACGGATTGGCCGCGCCGTCGGCGAGACGGAATTCGAACCGCCCCTCCTCGGGCACGCGCACCATGTGGGTGCGGTTGTTTCCGGCCCAGGTGATCGTGTTCGGCGCCCAGGTCGCGCCGGAGGCGGTGACCGGCGCGTTGATCCGCTTGTAGCTGTTGACCGTGGGATTGGTCAGCGCCGCAATCGCCGGCGCGTGGGCCAGCACGCCCGCCAGGAAGTGATAGGCCATCGGGCTCAGGCCCAACTCGTCCTTCTTGTCGTCGAACAGGTTCTTCTTACCGGTCTTGTCCCAGACCGAGACGTGGCAGTGGCAGCCGTTGCCGGTCAGATGGCTGAAAGGCTTCGGCATGAAGGTCGCGCGCAGGCCGTGGCTCTCGGCGATCGACTTCACCATGAACTTGAAGAAGGCGTGACGGTCGGCCGTGACCAGCGCGTCGGCGTAGTCCCAGTTCATCTCGAACTGGCCGTTCGCGTCCTCATGATCGTTCTGATACGGACCCCAGCCGAGGGAGATCATCGCGTCGCAGATCTCGGAGATCACCTCATAGCGGCGCATCACGGCCGACTGGTCGTAGCAGGGTTTGGGGTCGGTGTCCCGCGGATCGGAGACGTCCGAGCCGTCTTCGGCGATCAGATGATACTCCGCCTCGACGCCGGACTTCATGACGTAGCCCTGCGTCGCCGCCGCCTCGATCTGGCGCTTCAGGACCCAGCGCGGCGCCTGCTCGACCGGCGCGCCCGCCATGTAGAGGTCGCTCGCAACCCAGGCGACCTCGGGCTTCCAGGGCAGTTGGATGACGCTCGCCGGGTCGGGCACGGCGAACATGTCCGGGTCGGCCGGCGTCATCACGAGATGCGTCGCGAAGCCGGCGAAACCGGCCCCGTCCTTCGCCATCCCGTCGATCGCCTGCGCGGGGACCAGCTTGGAGCGTTGGACGCCCTTCAGGTCGGTGAAGTTGATCAGGAAATATTTGACGCCGTTCTTCTTCGCGAACGCGCCCAGCTCGCCAGCAGCCATGATGCTCCCCCTTGTTCTCGCTCGTCGGCAGTCCTCAATCGCACCGCCCCGCCGTCCTGTTCTTCGTCATCACGCCCGGCTTGTTCGCGCCGGTTCGCGTCAGCCTATCACGGGATTACAGTCTCCCGGGGATCCAGTCGGTGCCGGCCAGCGGCACCTTCGCCATCGCCGCGGCCTCGATGGTGAGCGCCTGCAGATCCTCCGGCTCCAGATTGTGCAGATGGCTCTTGCCGCACGCGCGCGCCAGCGTCTGCGCCTCAAGGGTCAGCACGCGCAGATAGTTGGCGAGCCGCTGACCGGCCTTTTCCGGATCGAGGCGCTCGGCCAGTTCCGGATCCTGCGTGGTGATGCCCGCCGGGTCGCGCCCCGCCTGCCAATCCTCATAGAAGCCGGGGGCGGTCCCCAGCTTCTCGTATTCCTCGGCGAGGTCCGGGCGGTTGTCGCCGAGCGCGATCAAGGCCGCCGTCCCGATCGAGACGGCGTCCGCCCCCAGCGCGATCGCCTTGGCCACGTCCGCGCCGGACCGGATCCCGCCCGAGACGATCAACTGAACCCCGGTGCGGTGCAGGTTCAACTCCTGCAGCGCCTCGGCCGCCAGGCGCACCGCCGGCAGGGTCGGGATGCCGACATGTTCGATGAAACACTCCTGGGTGGCGCCGGTGCCGCCCTGCATGCCGTCGACCACGATCACGTCCGCGCCCGCCTTCACCGCCAGCATGGTGTCGTAATAGGTGCGCGTCGCGCCGACCTTGACGTAGATCGGAACCTTCCAGCCGGTGATCTCGCGCAGCTCGCGAATCTTGATCTCCAGATCGTCCGGGCCGGTCCAGTCGGGATGACGGCAGGCGCTGCGCTGGTCGATGTCCTTCGGCAGGGTGCGCATCTCGGCGACCCGGTCGCTGATCTTGTGGCCCAACAGCATGCCGCCGCCGCCGGGCTTCGCGCCCTGACCGATCACGACCTCGATCGCGTCGGCCTGGCGCAGATCGTCCGGGTTCATGCCGTAGCGGCTGGGGAGATACTGATAGACCAGCTTGGTCGAGTGGCCGCGCTCCTCCTGCGTCATGCCGCCGTCTCCCGTGGTGGTCGACGTGCCGACGGCCGACGCGCCGCGCCCCAGCGCCTCCTTCGCCTGGGCGGAGAGGGAGCCGAAGCTCATCCCCGCGATCGTCACCGGGATGTCGATCTTGAGCGGCTGTTCGGCGTGGCGCGTCCCCAGCGTCACGTCGGTCCCGCAAGCCTCGCGATAGCCTTCCAGCGGATAGCGCGAGACGCTGGCGCCAAGGAAGACCAGATCGTCGAAATGCGGGACCTTCCGCTTCGCCCCGAAGCCGCGGATCTTGTAGATGCCTTCGCGCGCGGCGCGCTGGATGTCGTGGATCGTCGCGCGGTCGAACAGCGCGCTTTCGCGAAGGCGGCTCGTGTCCATGCTCATTAATAGGCGCCCAGATTGTCGATCTTGAAATTGTAGAGTTTGCGCGCCGAGCCGTAGCGCCGGAAGTCGGAGACCGGACGGTCCAGGCCGGCGCGCTTCAGAAGCTCGGCCAGTTCGGCCTTGTGTTCGTCGCGCATCTCCTTCTCGACGCAGTCGGCGCCAAGCCCGTGGGCCGTCCCGCGCAGATAGATCCGCGCCTCGTAAATCGAATCGCCCAGCCCGTCGTCCGCGTCGCCGCAGATGACGAGCCGCCCCGCCTGCGCCATGAAGGCGGAGTTATGGCCGACCGAGCCGCCGACGACGATGTCGACGCCCTTCATCGAAATCCCGCAGCGGCTCGACGCGTCGCCCTCGATCACCACCAGCCCGCCATGGCCGGTGGCGGCGGCCGATTGGCTGGCGTTTCCCGTGACTCGCACGGACCCGGACATGATGTTTTCCGCCAGACCGACGCCCGCATTGCCGCGCACCATGACGTCGGCCGCCTGGTTCATGCCCGCGCAGTAGTAGCCGACATGGCCGTCGATCTCGACCGTCATCGGGTGCTTGAGACCGGCCGCGACGGCGTGCGCGCCGCCCGGATCAGCCAGTTGGAAGCGCCGCCCCTCGACCGGCCCCTCGCGGCCCTGCAGGCGGGCGTTGACGGCGCGCACCGCTTCGCCGTGCTTAAGGTCCAGCGACTCGCTTTCGGCGACCTCGCTCATGCGCTCCCCCAGGTGTAGACGGTCGCGGGCTTGGGCTCCCAGACGCTCGCGTTCTCGACGCCGGGCAGGCGGCTGATCGAGCGGTACTCGCTCGCCATTGCGACCCACTCGTCGGTTTCGGCCAGGACCGCCGGCTTGCAGGCGATCGGATCGCGCAGCACGGCGAAGCCGTTCTTGGCGCCGACGGCGAAGGTGTAGAACCCGTCCAGATCCTTGAGCGCCGCTTTAAGCGCCTCCTCCAAATCCAGGCCCTGTCGCAGACGATGCGTCAGATAGCCGGCCGCCACCTCGCTGTCGTTTTCGGTCTGGAAGACGAGGCCGCCCTCGCGCGCCAGCCAGCGCTTCAGCCCGTTGTGGTTGGACAGCGAGCCGTTGTGGACCAGGCACAGATCGTCGCCGGTGTTGAAGGGGTGCGCGCCTTCCGTCGTCACCGCGCTTTCCGTCGCCATGCGGGTGTGGCCGATCATGTGGGTGCCGGTCATCTGCGGCGCGCTGAACCGGGTCAGCACGTCTCTGGGCAGGCCGATCTCCTTGTAGATTTCGAGCGAGGCGCCGGCGCTCATGATGCGCACGGCCGGGCGATCCTCAATCAGCCAGTCGCGCATGGCGGCCGCGCTCGTCGGGCCGTCGAGGACGGCGTGACTGGCGTTCGCGCTCGCCTGGATGTCGACGCCGAGCGCGTCGCCCATCGCGGCGGCGAGCTCGCGCCAATCCTCCTGCGGATCGGCGCTGTAGAGCGTCACCTTTCCGAAGGCGCCGGCGTCGGGCTTGTCGCTGCGATAGACCGCGAAGCCGGCGCTGTCCGGTCCGCGATCGGTCATCTCTTCCAACATCGGCGAAAACAGCGCGCCCAGTTCAGCCCGCCGATCGGGGGTCTTCAGGTACAATCCGACGATTCCGCACATGCCTGGCCGGCGCTCCTTCAGCCTCTGGATCCGCAACGGGGCGTATTCCTGTCATGAAATAACTTTTAATTCAAGGAATAATCAGCCCGCATCGTCCGCGCGGTAGGAAATGATGGAAAGATAGATCGCGGGCAGCCTCACCAGCTCCTTAGGCCCGTGCACCGAGACCGCGTCGAAGAACAGCGAATCCCCCGGCTTCAGGGTGAAGGTCTGGTCGCCGTGGCGGTAGATCAGCTCGCCTTCCAGCATGTGGATGAACTCCACCCCGTCGTGGCGGAACTGGTCGTAGGCCTCCGACTCCTCAGTCAGCGTGATAAGGTAGGGCTCGACCCCCACTTCGCCGCGCACGCCGGAGCCGAGCAGCTGGTAGAGGTGGCCGGCGCGCGTGCCGCGGCGATCGATCTGCAGACCCTGTCCGGCCGGCACGTAGGAGACGTCCCGGCTCAATTCGAACGGCGTGAAGAAGCTGGAGATCGGCACCGAGAGGGCGGCCGACAGCGCAGAGAGCGTGGAGAGCGAGGGGCTCGCCTGGCCGTTCTCGATCTTTGAGAGCATGCCCTGGCTCAAGCCGGCGGCGCTCGCCAGCTCGGCCATCGTCATGTCCTGACGCTTGCGGCAGCGCCGGATCTCCTGGCCGACATATTCCTCCAGCGGTCGCGGCGCGTCCTCGGAGCCTGATGGGTCGTCAGTGCTCATGGGATGCGAGCATACCGAACCTGCCGGATGGAGCGAGAGGTTTTCTTGAGGCCTCGGCCTTTCCCCTCATAATACCGACGGGAACGAGCCGCCGCCGGTTGGCCCGGCTCAAGGCCGGGCCGACGGCTTACGCCGCCGCCCCCGCAAAAGCGTCATCCCGGCCGCAGCGCAGCGGAGAGCCGGGAGACCCGGAGTCTGAGCGAGGCGCCGGTGCTGGGACAACCCCTCTCGCCCTGCCGCCGCGAGTCGGCTAAAGGGAGCGGCATGTCGATCGAGAGCTTTTCCGACCATCATCCCGACGTCGCGCTTGAAGCCGCCGACCGGGACCGATTGCTGAGCGGCCTTAAGGAGGTTTTCGGCTACGAGCGCTTACGCCCGGGGCAGGATACGGCGCTGGCCCACATCATGGCCGGGCGCAATCTTCTGGCGGTCATGCCGACGGGCGCCGGCAAGTCGATCTGCTATCAGCTGCCGGCCGTCGTCGGCGGGGGGCTGACGGTCGTCGTCTCGCCGCTGATCGCGTTGATGCGCGACCAGGTCGCGGCGCTGCGCGCCGCCGGGGTCGAGGCGGGCAGCCTCAACAGCTCGACCGACGGGCAAGAGCGCGAGCGCATCCTGGCCGCCTTGAAGGCGGGGAGCCTGCGCCTGCTCTATCTCTCGCCGGAGCGCCTCGCCTCCGGCGACGCGGTGCGGCTGTTGGAGCGCGCGGACGTCAAGCTGCTGGCGATCGACGAGGCGCATTGCGTCAGCCAATGGGGCCACGACTTCCGCCCGGAATACACGCGGCTGGGCGAGGTGCGCCGGCGCCTGGGCGAGCCGCTTACGATCGCGCTCACCGCGACGGCCGACCGCGCGACTCGCGACGATATCGCCCGTCAGCTGTTCGACGAGCCGCCCGCCGTCCTAGTCAACGGCTTCGACCGGCCGAACCTGCGCCTCGCCATGCGGCCGAAATCGACGCCGCGCCGGCAAATCCAGGATTTCCTGGCGCTGCATCGCGGGGAGAGCGGCATCGTCTACTGCAACTCCCGCCGCCAGACGGAGGAGCTGTCGGTCGATCTGGCGGCCGACGGCGTCGACGCCCACGCCTACCACGCGGGCATGGAAAAAGAGGCGCGCGAGCGGGTGCAGGATCTGTTCCTGGCGCGCGACGGGGTCGTGATCTTCGCCACCGTCGCCTTCGGCATGGGGATCGACAAGCCGGACGTGCGCTTCGTGGCCCACGCCGGCCTGCCGAAAAGCGTCGAGGCCTATTACCAGGAAATCGGGCGCGCCGGGCGCGACGGGCTGCCGGCCGATACGCTCACCCTCTACGGCGTCGACGACATCCGCCTGCGCCGGCGCCAGATCGATGAGAGCGAAGCCCCGGAGGAGCGCAAGCGCGTCGACCGTCAGCGCCTGAACGCGCTGGTCGCGCTGTGCGAGGCGCCGCGCTGCCGGCGCCAGACGCTGCTCGCCTATTTCGGCGAGACGGAGACGGAGCCGTGCGGCAATTGCGACCTGTGCCTAGACGGGGTCGAGACCGTCGACGGCACGGTCGATGCGCAGAAGGCGCTCTCCGCCATCCTGCGCACCGGTCAGCGCTTCGGGATGGAGCATCTGATCAGCCTGCTGCGCGGCGAGCAGACCGATAAGATCGCCCGCTTCGGCCATGACAAGCTGCCGACCTTCGGCGTCGGCGCCGATCGCACCAAGAACCAATGGCGCGGCATCTTCCGCCAGCTCTACGCGCTGGGGATCGCGAACTTCGATCCGGCCGACACCGGCGCCTGGACCGTCGGTCCGCACGGCCGCGCGGCCCTGAAGGGGGAGGAGGCGGTGCGCCTGCGCCTGGAGCCGGAGCGCGCGATGCGCAATCGCCGACGCGACCGCCAGCCGGCGGCGCTGCCCGACGACGTCGATCAGGAGCTTCTCGGCCGGCTGAAGGAGCGCCGCCTGACGCTGGCGCGCGAGGAGGGGGTGCCGGCCTATGTCGTCTTCCCCGACCGCACCCTGATCGAGATCGCCGCGGCGCGACCCGGCAGCCTGGAGGATTTCCGGCGGCTTCACGGCGTGGGCGCGCGCAAGTTGGAGCGCTACGGCGAGGCCTTTCTAGAGGTGGTGCGCGGGGGCTAAGGTCTTCGCCGGATGTCGGGTCACAGGAGGAAACGGGCATGACCGCGCCGCGATGGGCGATCGACAGCGAGACCGGCCGGCTGCGCGAGGTGCTGCTGTGCCGGCCGGATCATTACAGCTGGCAGGCGACCAACGCCGTCGCCGTGAAGACGCTGAGCGACAAGACCGCCGCGCCCGACCGCGCCGCCTTCGACGCGCAGTATGACGGCATGGTGCAGGCCCTTGAGGCGGCGGACGTGACCTGCCGTTACCTGGCGGCGCCCGAGCCGCAGCTGCCCTATCAGGTCTACACCCGCGATTCGAGCCAGATCACCCCCTGGGGTCCGGTGATAACCCAGCTCTATCGCCCGCAGCGGCGCGGCGAATACGCCGGCGTCATCCGCTTCTATGACGAGACCTGCGGCGGCCCTTGGCGCTATTCGACGGCCGGCACGCTGGAGGGCGGCGACATCCACATCATCCGGCCCGGCCTGTTGCTCGTGGGCTATTCCGGCGAGCGCACGGACGAAGCCGGCGCACGCCAATTCGCCCAATGGTTCGAAACCGAGGGCTGGGAGGTGCGCCTTGAACCCTTCCCGGAGCATTTCCTGCATATGGACGTGATCTTCTCGATGGTGGCGCGCGACCTCGCGCTCGCCTGCCTTGAGGTGATGGACGACGATCTGATCCGCTGGCTGCAGGACCGCCAGATCCGTCTGATCCCGGTCAGCTACAAGGACGCGATGCAGCTTTCCTGCAACGTGCTGGCTCTGGGCGACGAGCGGGTGCTGTCGGCAAGCCATTCGAGCGCCGTCAACGCGGCGCTGCGCGCGGAGGGGCTCACCGTGATCGAAACCCCGCTCGACCTCTTCACCCGCGGCGGCGGCGGGGTTCATTGCATGACGATGCCGCTGGCGCGGGATCCGGTGTAGCGGCTCGCGCATCCCGCCCTCCCGCTTGAAGAGCGGAGGGTCGGGGAGAGAGAGAAAGAAAACCTCTCGGCGCGGGAGCGTCGAGGCGATTTGAGCGGACGTAAGGGCGCGACCATGACCCTCCCCAACCTCTCCATCGACGTCGATCGCTTCTGGGCGACGATCGAGGCCTCGGCCGCCATCGGGCCGGGGCGCAAAGGCGGGCTCAGGCGCTTGGCGTTGGACGCGGCCGACGCCGAGATGCGCCGGCTCTTCACCGGGTGGTGCGAGGAGGCCGGCTATGCGGTCACGACCGACCGGCTGGGCGACCTTTTCGCGCGGCGCCCGGGCCGGGACGAGAGCCTGGCGCCGGTGCTGATCGGCAGCCACCTGGACACGCAGGCCGCGGGCGGGCGCTATGACGGGATCGTCGGCGTGCTGGCCGGGCTGGAGGTCATGCGCTCCCTCGACGACCTCAAGATCGAGACCGAGCGGCCGATCGAAGTGGTGAACTGGACCAACGAGGAGGGCGCGCGCTTCACGCCGCCGATGATGGCGAGCCAGGTCTTCGCCGGCCGCCAGACGCTGGAGTGGGCCCTGGCCCGCACCGACGACGCCGGCGTCACGGTGGCCGACGCGCTGGCCGAGCATGGGCTCGCCGGCGAGGCGCCGGTCGGCGGCCGGGCGATCGACAGCTATTTCGAACTGCATATCGAACAGGGGCCCGACCTGGAGGCCGCCGGCGTCCCCCTGGGGATCGTCACCGGCGGCTATGTCGCGCGCGGCATGCGCATCGGGATCGACGGCGACAACGCCCATTCCGGCCCCACGCCGATGCACCGGCGCAAAAACGCGCTGGTCGGCGCCGCGCAAGCCGCCGTCGCGGTCGACGAGATCGGCTGGCGATACGCCCATCTGGACGGCAAGACCACGATCGCCCGGCTTGAGGCCTGGCCGAACAAGCCTGGGATCCTGTCCAGCGAGGCGACCCTCTTCGTCGACTTCCGCAGCCCGGACGCCGCCACCACGCAGTCAATGGAGGCGGAGATCCGCGCCGCCTTGCCCGAAGCGGCGCGGCGCAGCAACTGCACCGTCACAATCGTTGAGGATTGGACTTTCGGCGGCCCGGCCTTCGACCCCGACCTGATGGATCTCTGCCGCCGGACGGCGGAAAGGCTGGGCGTCGCGACGCTGGATCTGATGAGCCAGGCGGGCCACGACGCCTACCACCTCTCCCATCTCTGCCCCAGCGTGTTGCTGTTCACGCCCTGCGTCGACGGGATCAGCCATAACGAGGCGGAGGCGACGACGGCCGCAGATCAGGCCCCGGGGGTGACGGTTCTGTTGAACGCCGTCGCCGAGCGCGCGGGCGTCGGCCCCTGAAGGGCGCGGCGGCGCGGCGCCTCTATCCCGCCGGCGGCTCCAGCGCGTAGCCGGCGGAGCGCACAGTGCGGATCAGGTCCGCGCCGCCCTCATCGTTCAGCGCCTTGCGCAGGCGGCGGATATGGACGTCCACCGTGCGCAGCTCGACATAGACGTCGCGGCCCCACACGGCGTCGAGCAGCTGTTCGCGGCTGAAGACCCGGCCCGGATGCTCCATGAAATGGCGCAGCAGGCGGTATTCGGTCGGCCCCAGCTTCACCTCGCGCTCGCCGCGGCGAACCCGGTGGCCGGCGAGGTCCATGCGGATGTCGGCCACGGTCAGCGATTCCTCGGAAAGCGCCGGGCGGGCGCGGCGCAACAGCGCATGGACCCGCGCCGTCAGCTCGGCCGGCGAGAAGGGTTTGGGCACATAGTCGTCGGCGCCGGCGTCGAGACCGCGCACGGTGTCCGCCTCCTCGCCGCGCGCGGTCAACATGATGATCGGCAGCTGCTTGGTGCCGGGCCGCCTGCGCAGCTGGCGGCAGACCTCAATGCCCGAGAGCTGCGGCAGCATCCAGTCGAGCAGCACCAGATCGGGCGGGTTCTCCTCGACCGCGACGAGGGCCTCCTCGCCGTCTGAAACCGCGTCCACCTCGAAGCCTTCATGCTCCAGATTGTAGCGCAGCAGGGTCACGACCGCCGTTTCGTCCTCGACGATCAGGATCCGGGGCTTCAAGCCGCTCATCGGCCGGGGTCCTCCTCCGCATCCTCGCCGAGATCGTCGTCGTCCGGATCCATCACCGTGTAGTTCGAGGCGTCGGCCTTGGGACGGCGATCGGCGAGCATCTCGCCCTCGACCTGGAAGTGAATGATCTCCGCGATGTTGGTCGCGTGGTCGCCGATCCGCTCCAGGTTTTTGGCGATGAACAAAAGGTGGGTGCAGGGCGTGATGTGCCGCGGATCCTCCATCATGTAGGTCAGCAGCTCGCGGAACAGGCTGGTGTAGAGGCTGTCGACCTCCTCGTCGGATTCCCAGACCTCAACCGCCTTCTCGACGTCGCCCTGCAGGAAGGCGTCCATCACGTCCTTCAACATCGCCTGCACCAGCGCGCCCATGCGTGCGACGCCGCGGGTCAAGGGCGTGACCGGCATCTGGCTCAAGGCGGTCGCGCGCTTGGCCATGTTCTTGGCGTAATCGCCGACCCGCTCCACCTCGGACGAACAGCGCAGGGTCGCCAGGATGAAGCGCAGGTCGTTCGCCACCGGCTGGCGCAGCGCCAGCATGCGCATCACCAGCGCGTCGATCTCGCGCTCGATCGCGTCGATCTGCTTGTCCTGGTCCTTGACCTTGGCCGCAAGCTTTTCGTCGCGCCGCTCCACAGCCTGCAGCGCGGCCTGAAGCTGGGTTTCGGCCAACGCGCCCATCTGGGTGATCTGCTTGGTCAGCCGCTGGAATTCCTCATCATAGGCGGCGACGATATGCGTGCCCTGCTCCGACATCGGTGATCTCTTTCCCGTTTGCGGACGACCCGCGCCCCCGCGCGCCGCCCGACGACCAACCTATTGTGCGGCCCCGTCGTCCGACGGGGCGGCGCCTCTTATCCGAAGCGTCCGGTGATGTAGCCTTGCGTCTTCTCGTCCTTGGGATTGGTGAAGATCGTCTCGGTCTCGCCGTACTCGATCAGATCGCCCAGATGGAAGAAGGCGGTCTTTTGGGAGACGCGGGCGGCCTGCTGCATCGAGTGGGTGACGATGACGATCGTGTAGTTCTCGCGCAGCTCGTGGATCAGGTCCTCGATCTTCGCGGTCGCGATCGGATCCAGCGCCGAGCACGGCTCGTCCATCAGGATCACTTCGGGCTGCACCGCAATGGCGCGCGCGATGCACAGCCGCTGCTGCTGCCCGCCGGAGAGGCCGGTGCCCGGCTGATCCAGGCGGTCCTTCGCCTCCTCCCACAGGCCCGCCTTGCGCAGAGAGGTCTCAACCAACTCGTCGCATTCGGCCTTGTTGCGCACGATGCCGTGGATCTTCGGCCCGTAGGCGATGTTCTCGTAGATCGATTTCGGGAAGGGGTTCGGCTTCTGGAACACCATGCCGACGCGCGCGCGCAGATGCACCACGTCGACCTTGGGGTCGTAGATGTCCTCGCCCTCCATCTCGATCGAGCCCTGGACGCGGCAGATGTCCACCACGTCGTTCATCCGGTTGAGGCAACGCAGGAAGGTCGACTTGCCGCAGCCGGACGGGCCGATCAGCGAGGTGACCGCATGCTCCATGATGTCGATGTCGACGTCGAACAGGGCCTGCTTGTCGCCGTAGAAGACGTTGACCTGGCGCGCCTTCATCTTGGTGCGGCCGTCCGCGCGGGCCTTCGGGGCCGTGGGAGTCGGCGCGGCGGCGGGCGCGTTGGCGGCGTGTTCGGGGACGCCGGTCTGGGTCTGGTCGCTCATTCGGATCGCTCCTTCGCGGGTCGACGGCTCGGGGCGGCTCGGCTCACCAGCGCTTTTCGAATTTCTTGCGCAGCAGCACGGCCGTCAAATTCATCGTAATCAGAAAGGCGAGCAGCACCATGATCGCGGCCGAGGTGCGCTCGACGAAGGCGCGCTCGGGGCTGTCCGCCCAAATGTAGATCTGCACCGGCAGCACCGTCGCCGGATCGGTGAAGCCGCCCGGGATGTCGACGATGAAGGCGACCATGCCGATCATCAGCAGGGGCGCGGTCTCCCCCAACGCCTGGGCCATGCCGATGATGGTTCCGGTCAGCATGCCGGGCATGGCGAGCGGCAGGACGTGGTGGGTCATCGCCTGGATGCGGCTCGCCCCCATGCCGAGCGCCGCCTCGCGGATCGAGGGCGGCACGGCCTTAAGCGCCGCACGTCCCGCGATGATGATGGTCGGCAACGTCATCAGCGTCAGCACCATGCCGCCGACCAGCGGCGCCGAGCGCGGGAACCCGAAGAAATTCAGGAACATCGCCAGGCCCAACAGGCCGAAGACGATGGAGGGCACGGCGGCGAGGTTGTTGATGTTCACCTCGATCAGGTCGGTCCATTTGTTCTTCGGCGCGAACTCCTCGAGATAGACCGCCGTCATGACGCCGATCGGGAAGCTCAGCAGCAGGGTGACCACCAACACGTAGAAGGAGCCGACGACCGCGCCCCAGATGCCCGCCTGCTCCGGCTCGCGGCTGTCGCCGGCGGTGAACAGCGTGGTGTTGAAGGGCAAGGAGATCAGGCCGCGATTCTCCAGGTCCCACAGCCACATGACCTGCTTGTCGGAGAGGCGTCGGTCGGATTCGGCGACCGGCAGGGTGAGGATCTCCCACGAGTCCGCGGGCGCGTCGTTCACGCTCTCCAGAGGCAGGTAGACCTCGCCCGTCGCGCGGCTGTTGTCCACTGAGGTGATCTTCACGACGCCGCCGTTGATGCGCACCAGATAGGAGGGCATCCCCTCGTTCAGCGCTTCGGCGACATCGGGCTGATCGATGCGGCGCTGCAGATCCTCGATCTGTTTTTGCGCCTCCTCGATGTCGTATTCGTAGGAGGCGATGGAGCTCTCGAGGTCTGAGCGCACCTCCTCGTCCTCGACCGACTGCAGCTGGCTTTCGAAACGCTCGATGCGCGCTCGGTCGCCTTCGATGTCGTCGCGCAGATCTTCCGCCCGCTCCGCCAGCATCTCTTTCACCGCGGTCAGGATCGCGCCGAAGTCGTTGGCGGTGGACAGGATCTGAATCTCGCCGCTCGTCCCCGTCGGCGAGGCGATTCCATTGACGCGGGCGGCCGTCTCGACCTCGACCGTCTTGTCCTTGACGTAGATGTCGGCGTCGTCGTTCAGCTTCACCTCGACCGGGATCGTCTGACCGACCAGGGAGGGGTCCTCCAACACCCGCTGGCGCACCACGCCGTCGGCGGAGCCGCTCATCAGCTCGAGCAGGTGACGCCGCTCGCTACGACCCTCGACGGTGGGGAACAGGGCGGTGAAGGCGTCGCGGGTGATCCCCCGATAGCTGCCGTCGCGCAGGCTGTCCAGACTGCGATCTCCTTGCGGGTCGACCTCGCCTGGATCGATCTCGACCTCTATCGTCACATGGCTTTGCCAGAACGCCGAATAGCCCTTGGAGATGATGTCGTAGAACAGGATGAACAGGAAGGTCAGCGCCAACCCGATGGCGACGACGCCGTAGAGCTGGAAGCGCTTCTCGGCGGCGTAGCGGCGCTTCAACGAGGCGTGTACGCGCTTCGAGACCTCGTCCGGGGACGCCGGCGTCGTTCCGTTTGCGGTCGCGTCAGTCATACTGCTCTCGGTATTTGCGGACCACGCGCAGCGCGATCACGTTGAGGATCAGGGTGACGACGAACAACAGCAGCCCCAGCGCGAAGGCGGCGAGCGTCTTCGGACTGTCGAACTCCTGGTCGCCGGTCAGAAGGGTGACGATCTGCACCGTGACGGTGGTCACCGCCTCAAACGGGTTGGCCGTCAGATTGGCCGACAGACCCGCCGCCATGACCACGATCATCGTCTCGCCGATGGCGCGGCTGACCGCCAGCAGAAGGGCGCCGACGATGCCGGGCAGCGCGGCCGGGAGGACGACCTTGCGGATCGTCTCGGACTTGGTCGCGCCCAGCCCGTAGCTGCCCTCGCGCATCGCGCTGGGCACGGCCGAAATCACATCGTCGGAGAGCGACGAGACGAAGGGGATGATCATGATCCCCATCACCGCGCCGGCCGCCAGCGCGCTTTCGGACGCGACGTCGAGGCCGATCGAATCGCCCAGATCACGCAGCGTCGGCGCCACGGTCAGCGCCGCGAAGAAGCCGTAGACCACGGTCGGGATGCCGGCCAGGATCTCCAGCACCGGCTTGAGGACGCCGCGCACCTTCCGGTTGGCGTATTCCGCCATGTAGATCGCCGAGAACAGCCCGATCGGCGCCGCCACGCACATGGCGATGAAGGAGATCAGCATCGTGCCGGCGAAGACCGGGATCGCGCCGAAGGCGCCGGAGCTGCCGACCTGATCGGCGCGGATGGCGATCTGCGGCGACCATTGAAGGCCGAACAGGAATTCGGTGATCGGGATCTGGGCGAAGAAGCGCGAGGCCTCGAAGACCAGCGAGAGCACGATGCCGAGCGTGACCAGGATGGCGATGGTCGAGCTCAGCATCAGCACGGTCATGATGATGCGCTCGACCCGATTGCGCGCGCGCAGATCGGGGCTGATCCGCCGGAACGCCAGCAGCAGCCCGCCGGAGCCGAGCGCCAGCGCGATCACGAACATCGCCGCCTTCGCGGTGACCATCAGATTGGAATAGCGCGCGGCCGCCTCCTGGATCGCCGGGGACGGGTCGCTGGAGGTGATGCCGCCGGTCGCGAGGTTGCGGATGTCGTTCATCACCAGGCCGATGCGGCTCTGATCGAGGCCGGAGAGCTCCTCGGTGATGTCGGCGAGGATCATCTGCTCGACGATGGTCCCCTGGAAGGCGGACCAGACGGCCAGCAGCGCCGCCGCCGGGATCGCGCACCACAGCGCGGCGTACATGCCGTAATAGCTGGGCAGCGAATGGAGGCGGGCGCCGCGGCCGTCGCGGGCCTTCAACGCCCGGCTCTGTCCGAGGTAGTAGGCGAAGCCGATCAGCACGATCAGCGCGACGGCGAAAGCGAGCGTCATGACGGACGAGCCTCTCCTGCGGTCGGCGCGCGCGGCGCGCCTTGAGCAAAGCGGATCACGGGCCGCCTCCTACCCATTCGGGGTCGACGCGGCAAGCAAAGGGACGAACGAATAGCGGAAAATCGGCCGGGGCCGGGACGGCGTCGTCCGCCGAAGGGACGGGCCGGAAAGAGCCGGGCCGGAAGGGGCGGCGGACCCCGAAAGATCCGCCGCCCCCGAAGGCTCCGGTGCGAAGCGCCTTACGAACCGATCGGGGTCAGGTTCTCGGCCGCCTCGCGGAACTTCTTACGCTCGGCCTCCGGCATCGGGATCAGGCCCTTGTCGACCAGATACCCGTCCGGACCCCAGGCGTCGTTCGAGGTGAACTCGTCCAGATACTCCTTCATGCCGGGGATGACGCCGACATGCGCGTTCTTGACGTAGAACCACAGCGACCGGCTGACCGGGTAATCGCCCGTGGCGATCGCCTCGAAGGCCGGCGGGGTGCCGTCGATCGTGGCGCCCTGGATGTCGTCCTCGTTCTGCTCCAGGAAGGAGTAGCCGAAGATGCCGAACGCGGCCGGGTTGGCCTCCAGCTTCTGAACGATCAGGTTGTCGTTCTCGCCGGCCTCGATGAAGCGGCCGTCCTCACGCATGGTGCCGGCCACCTCCTCGAAGGCGTCCTCGTCCTCTTCGGCCATCTTGGCCATGGCGGGGATGCTCTCGGCGCCCTCGAACATCACCAACTCGACGAAGGCGTCGCGCGTGCCGGACGTGGGGGGCGGGCCCAGGACCTCGATCTCGGCGTCCGGCAGGGCCGGGTCGATCTCGGACCACTTGTTGTAGGGGTTCATGACCATCTCGCCGTCCGCATTCGGAACTTCCTTGGCCAGCGCCAGGAAGATCTGCTCGCGGGTCAGGGAGACGTCCTCGCCGGCCTTGGAGTTGGCGAAGACGATGCCGTCGTAGCCGATCTTGATCTCGGTCACCTTGTCCACGCCGTTCGAGTTGCAGCGCTCGATCTCCGAGCTCTTGATGCGACGCGAGGCGTTGGTGATGTCCGGATGCTCGACGCCGACGCCGGCGCAGAACAGCTTCAGGCCGCCGCCCGAGCCGGTCGACTCGATGACCGGGGTCGGGTAGTCGGTCGTCTTGCCGAAGTTCTCGACCACGGCCGAGGCGAAGGGGAAGACCGTCGACGAACCGACGATACGGATCTGGTCGCGCGCCTCGGCGGCGCCGGCCATCGCGACGCAGCCGAAAGCGGCGATCGCGACGGTTTTCGTAAGTGCCTTCATGCTGATTTCCATCCTGAGAGTCGTGTCGTGAAGCGTGTTGCGTCCGCAATAAAGGGGAGCGGTCACGCCCGTCCCCCCTTAAGCGTTAGGGCGGGAGATACGCCCCGGGCGCTGCGCTTTTATGATGGAAATATTACGTCTTCGTGACAGCGGCTTAGACGTCGCGATTCTTTCGCCGACCGACTGTCATATCGCGAGCGGCGGGTCGCGCCGCGCAACTGCGCCGGGAAACGATCCCCTTCGCAGCGCCTCGCGGCGGAGCGCGCCGAGAGACGGCGGCCTGCCGCCGTCAGCCGGTCGCGCGCCGTTGCGGCGTGCGGGGCGCCGCCGCCTCGCGCCGCGCCTCGGCGGCCAGCGGCAGGGTGACGGTGAAGCAGCTGCCCTCGCCTTCGCGGCTGGTGATCGACAGCCGGCCGCGATGCCGGTTGACGATGTGCTTCACGATGGCGAGGCCGAGGCCCGTGCCCCCCAGCTCGCGCGAGCGGGCGGCGTCGACGCGGTAGAAGCGCTCCGTCAGGCGCGGGATGTGTTCGGCCGGGATGCCGGCGCCCTGATCGCGGACGTCGACCGCAAGGCGGCGCGAATCGCGCGCCCGCACCTGCACCGAGACCTCGGTCCCGCGTCCGCCGTACTTGATCGCGTTGTCCACCAGATTGAGGAAGACCTGGGTCAGCTGATCGGCGTCGCCGCGCACGACAGGCTGGAACTCGTCGGGCGGAGCGAACGTGAGGACGGCGCCCCTCTGCTCGGCCTTCATCGCCAGCATGCCCCGCACGCCCTCTAGGATTTCGGCCAGATCGACCGGCTCGGTCGGACGGCTATGCTCGTCCAGTTCGATGCGCGAGAGGCTCAGGAGATCGTTGATCAACCGGAACATGCGCTCCGACTGCTCCTGCATGATGGCGAGGAACTTGTCGCGCGCCGCCGCGTCGTCCCGGGCCGGGCCGCGCAGGGTTTCGATGAAGCCGGTCAGGCTGGTCAGCGGCGTGCGCAGTTCGTGACTGACGTTGGCGACGAAATCCACGCGCATCTGTTCGGAGCGGATCAGGGCGGTGACGTCCTGCAGGTCGACCAGCAGCACGGCCTGGTCCGGCTCGCCGCCCTCCTCAGCGGCGCGTCGCGCGGGCGGCGGCTCCACCGGCTCGATCCGGGCGATGAAGGTCGCCGGCGGCGGCCCGGGCAGCGCGACCTCGACCTGCTGCGCCCCCTGTCCCGCCAAGGCGCGGTCCACCGCCGCCAACAGGTCGGGATGGCGCAGGCCCTCGCCGATGTCGCGGCCGACGAGGTTCTTGTCCAGCAGTCGCTCCGCCCCCCGATTGGCGCGAACCACGCGCCGACGTCGGTCCAGAAACAGCAACGGGTCGGGCAGCGAGGAGACGATGCGGTCCGCCACGCTCGCCTTGTAGCGCAGCGCCTCGGCTTGGGCCTCCGCCTCCTCGGCCATGCGGTTCAACCGGTCGAGCGCGGCCTTTTCGGCCTTCACGCGACGGCGCACCGCGTACAGCGATCCGCCGGCGATCGCCGCGACCAGCATGACGGCGGGACCCGGCGCGATCAGGTCGCGGTGGACGAACCAGCCGATCAGCGCCAGCGCCGGCAGCACCGCGGCAAGGAAGGATCTGACGCCGGGACCGATCATCGTCGCCTCTCGCCCGCATCGCCCTGCGGGATGGGGGGTGTCGCCGTCCGCGCGTTAGAGCAGCGAATCGTAGGCCGCCAAGGCCGCGGTCGCCACCAGATCGCTGACGCTGGCGCCCATCTGCACCACCTGCGCCGGCTTCGAGAGGCCGACCAGCAAGGGGCCGATCACCGTGCCGCCGCCCAGCTCCTGCAGCAGCACGGTGCCCAGATGGGCCGAATTGATGCCCGGCATCACCAGTACGTTGGCCGCGCCGGACAGCCGACAGAAGGGATAGACTCGCTCCATCAGCTCGTAATTCAGCGCGGTGCCGGCCGACAGGTCGCCGTCATATTCGAAATCCGCCCCGCGCAGGTCGAGGGTCTCGACGGCCGCGCGCACGCGCTCCGTGGAGTCGCGCATCGGGTTGCCGAAATTCGAGCTGCACAGGAGCGCCACCCGCGGCTCGTGCCCGAGGCGGCGCGCGTAGGCGGCCGCCTCGGTTGCGATGTCGGCCAGCATCTCCGGGTTGGGCAGATCGTGCACGCTGGTGTCGGCGACGAAGATCGTCCGGCCGCGTGCGAGCAGAATGGTCACGCCCATCGCCCGCTCGCCCGGCTTCGGGTCGATCACCTTCGTCACGTCGTCGAACGCGACCGAGAAGGAGCGGGTCGCCCCTGTCACCATCGCGTGCGCGTCGCCAAGCGCCACCATGCAGGCCCCGAATACGTTGCGATCGCGATTCACCAGCCGCTGGCAATCGCGATAGAGATGTCCTTTGCGCTGCAGGCGTCTATAGAGGAAATCCGTGTACTTTTTATTGTTCTCCGACAGACGCGCGTTGTGCACCTCGATGTCGACGCTTTCGTCGATGCCGAGCTTGCGCATCGTCTCGCGCACCATCTCCTCGCGCCCGATCAGCACCGGCTCGCCGTAGCCGGCGTTCTTATAGGAAACGGCGGCGCGGATGACGCGCTCCTCCTCGCCTTCGGCGAAGACGACGCGGCGCGGGTCGCTGCGCACCTTCTCGAAGATCATCTGCAGCATCGAGGCGGTGGGATCGAGGCGCGCGCGCAGCTCGGTCCGATAGCCCTCCATGTCCATGATCGGCCGCGTAGCGACGCTGGACTCCATCGCCGCCTGGGCGACCGCCGCCGGAACCGCGACGATGAGGCGCGGGTCGAAGGGGGCGGGGATGATGTATTCCGGCCCGAACTGCAAACGCTGGCCGCCGTAGGCCGCGGCCACCTCGTCCGGCACGTCCTCGCGCGCCAGCGCCGCGATCGCCTCGGCGGCCGCGATCTTCATCGCGTCGTTAATGGTCGAGGCCCGCACGTCCAGCGCCCCGCGGAAGATGTAGGGGAAGCCGAGAACGTTGTTGACCTGGTTCGGGAAGTCCGAGCGCCCGGTCGCCATGATCGCGTCGGAGCGCACGGCCGCCACCTCGTCCGGCGTAATCTCCGGGTCGGGATTGGCCATGGCGAAGATGATCGGCTTGTCGGCCATGCTCTCCACCATCGCCTGGGTGACCGCGCCTCTGACCGAGAGGCCGAAGAAGATGTCCGCGCCCTCCAGCGCCTCGGCCAAGGTGCGTTTGTCGGTCGGGGCGGCGTGGGCCGACTTCCACTGGTTCATGCCCTCTTCGCGGCCCTGATAGATCACGCCCTTGCTGTCGCACATGACGACATGGTCGTGCGGCATGCCCATCGCCTTCAGCAGCTCGACGCAGGCGATCGCCGCCGCGCCGGCGCCGTTCACGACAAGCGTCGCCTCCTCCAGCTTCCGACCCGAAAGGTGCAGCGCGTTGATCACCCCCGCGGCCGCGATGATCGCGGTTCCGTGCTGATCGTCGTGAAAGACCGGGATGTTCATCGCCTCGCGCAGGCGCTGCTCGATGATGAAGCACTCCGGCGCCTTGATGTCCTCCAGATTGATCCCGCCGAAGCTCGCCCCCAGCAGCCGCACGCAGTTCACGAACTCGTCGACGTCCTCGGTCTCGACCTCGAGATCGATGCCGTCGACGTCGGCGAAGCGTTTGAACAGGACCGCCTTGCCCTCCATCACCGGCTTGGAGGCAAGCGCCCCGATGTTGCCGAGACCGAGGACCGCGGTGCCGTTCGAAATCACGGCGACCATGTTGCCCTTGGCGGTGTAGTCGTAGGCGGCCTGCGGGTCTTTTTCGATGCGCAGGCACGGCGTCGCCACGCCCGGCGAATAGGCGAGGCTTAAGTCGCGTTGGGTCGTCAGCGGCTTGGTCGCGACGACCTCGATCTTGCCCGGGCGTCCCTGGGCGTGAAACAGCAGCGCGTCTTCTTCGGTGATCTTGCGGCGTTGATCGGCCATGGGCGGTTGCTCGCGTCCCTCGATATCCACATGAAACGCCGTCTCATTTGAGCGGACGGCCTCCCGGCATAGTGACGGGGGGGAGGCGCGCTTACAACATAAGTCGGCCGCGTCGCGAAACCGTCCTCCGAATTCCTCTTCCGCGTGACTTCTCGTTTAACTAGTGTAAGAAAATAAAAACAACCACGAACGGCGAGTTGGGGAAGGACGCGATGAGCGAGCATCTTAAAGGCGCCGGCGGGACGGCGGGCGGGGCGAAACCCGGTGTCGATTGCGCTGACGATCCGATCCAGTCGCTGGTTCGGATGTTCGTCGAGATGGTGCAGAAGGGCCGAATCGAGGCCGGGCAGTGCCCGGCGCGCCGGCCCGTATTCCTGAAGCCGCACGGCGTGGTGAAGGGAGTCTTCAAGATCCGCGAGGATCTGCCTGACGCGCTCAAGGTCGGGCTGTTCGCCGGGAGCGAGTATCCCGCCTGGGTGCGCTTCTCTTCCGACACGCTGCCGAGCGTCAGCGACTGGAAAACGACGCTGGGGATCGGGATCAAGCTGTTCGACACCCCGACGCCCAAGATCTTCGGCCAGCCGGAGGAGACCACCTTCGATTTCATCCTGCAGAACATGGACGTCTTCTTCGTCAACACGGCGGCGGACATGTGTGCGTTCACCAAGGCGGGCGTCGTCGACGGCGATTACGGCCCCTATCTGAAAGCGCATCCGGGGACGGCCAAACTGCTGGACGAGATGGCGAAGCCCGCCGCCTCCGTCCTCGCCTCGCCCTATTGGAGCGGGCTTCCCTTCGCCTTCGGGCCGGATCGCTTCGTCAAATACAAGCTGGAGCCGGCCCTCGCGCTCGACCCGCCGGCGGATCAGCCGGCGGACCCGACCTATCTCGCCGCCGACCTGGAGGCGCGGATGAAGGCGGGCGAGCAGCGCTTCACCTTCTGCCTCCAGTTCCGCACCGATCCCAAGACCATGCCGCTGGACGAGGCGACGGTGCGCTGGCCCGAGGCGGAGAGCCCCTACATCCCGGTCGCCGAGCTGATCCTGCCGGCGCAGGACATCACGCGTCGCGGCCAACCTGACTATGGCGAGAACCTCGCCTGGAACATTTGGCGCGTCACCAAGGAGCATGAACCGCAAGGCTCGATCGCCGCCGCGCGCAAGGTGGTCTACGCCGCCTCGGCCGAGCAGCGGCGCAACGTCAACGGCGTGCCCGACGGCGAGCCGGCGCATCCCCGACCGCTGATCGATCCCGGCCCGTGCAAGGATGCGGAGATCGTGCGCGCCGTCATCCATCCGGCGATCGGCGTGATGCGGGTCGGCGATTCCCCGGACGCCTACTTTATCGGCCCGGAGGTCCCGACGCCTCAGAACAAGCCGGCCGGCTTTTATCGCGACGACCAGGGCCGCCTGAAGCGGCAGGCGGCGCGCTTCCGGGTCTTCGGCTTGAACGCGCAAGGCGCGGTCGTGCGGGAGTTGACCGCCGGCGACGCCGACATCCGCTGGACCGCCCATCTGGCGAACCGGAAGGCCGCCTGGTATCGCTTCGACAAGGCGATGGACATTCCGCAGGCGAAAGATCTCGCCGTCCCGCTGCGCAACGCGAAGGTTTCGGAAGACGATCGCCACATCCTGGCGATCGATCCGGGGCCGCGCTCGATCAGCGGGGTCTCCGCGTCCGGGGGCGCGGAGCACGCCTTCGACAGCGGCGAGTTCAAGGGCGTCGTCGTTCCGCTCGGCGAGATGCGCACGGACGAGAAAGGGCGCCTTGTGCTGCTGGGCGGCCACGGCGTCTCGCGATCGCCCTCCGGCGCGCCGCCGGTCGACATGAAGGACCCGCAGACCTTCAACAACGCCGACGATTGGTATGACGATATGTCGGACGGTCCGGTCGACGCGCATGTGACGATCGACGGCCGCGCGGTGCCGGTGGAGGGCGCCTGGGCGATCTGCGCGCCGCCCAACTACGCGCCCGACGCGATCGGCTGGCGCACGATGTACGACCTGATGACGGACACCGCCGTCGCCGCCGGCTGGCTGCCGGTCCCGGAGACGACGAGCTTCGCCAAGGACGTGCTGCCGCAACTTTATCGGCTGAGCAATCTGCAATGGGTGAACAAGGGGCTGGCCGCAATGTTCGGCGCCGGCGGACCGATGGACTTCGCCGATCCGGCGACGATCGCGCGCCTCGCCCAGACCGGCGACGCCTTCCAGGCGCTGCGCCGCCAGCTGATGAACACCTTCCGCCCGAAGGGGCTGGGCTTCAACGATCCGCGGCTGTGGCCGTGGATTTACGGCGACGGCTTCGGCGACAAGCCGTTGTTGGAGGCGAGCGCCGACAACACGATGCTGGAGACGCCCAGCATCCAGATGCTGCATCTGACGCGCTGGGTCGACGGCGACTTCGTCAATGATTGGGATCCCGACGCCGAGCCGCCGACGACGATCGACGAGGTCCCCCTCGTCGATCAGCCGGCGACGCTGGACCGGGCGGCGATGGATTACTGTCTGGCCGACGCCTTCCATCCAGGCTGCGAGATGACCTGGCCGATGCGCCACCCGACGCTCTACGAGAAGCCTTATCGTCTGCGCCGCCGCGGCCCGGACGAGCGCGAGCCCTTCTTCGGCGCGACCATGTCGTCGGCCCAGGCGCTCTCGCTCGGCGGGCCGCTGCACGGGCAGGGGCCGGGCGACGTCACCAAATGGATGGGCCTTCCCTGGCAGGGCGACACCGCCTACTGCCGGTCCGGCTACGACCCGGACTTCGATCCCTATGTGCCGACCTACTGGCCGGCGCGGGTGCCCAATCAGGTGCTGACCAAGGCCGCCTACGACATCGTCATGGACGAGAGCAAACCGCGGGACGAGCGTCTGGCCGCCTTCATGAGCCGCGCCAGCTGGTACCGCTTCATCGATCAGGCCGACGGAATCGCAGCGCGCATGGAGCGGATGGTCCATCACTTCGGCCAGCAGGGCGTGGTGGAGCCGATGCCCGGCCCCCGGGACGACCCCGACATCCCCGCGACGCTTTACGTCGAGACCCTGGCCGAACCGCAGATGAAGGAGATGGCGCAGGCCTTCGCCGCGGTGGAGAGCGGCGAGGCCGATGCGAGCCAGAAGATCCTGGCCGCCGCGCCGCCGGAGAGCGTCGCGCGGGACCCCCGCGAACGGCGGTTGATCGAGTCCGGCTGGGGCGACGAGCGCCACCTGGCCGACGCGCGCTATATCCGTCGGCGCTAGGGCGGCGTGACGCGGACCTTTGATGTCGCCGTCGTCGGGGCGGGGCCGGCCGGCGCCGTCGCGGCGACGCTGCTTTCCCGCGCCGGCCGCCGCGTCGCGCTGATCGACCCGGCCGACGCGGCGCGCCCTGGGATCGACCCCGAAGGTCCGCCGAAGATCGGCGAGACGCTGCCGGCGGCGGCCGACCGACTGTTGCGCGCCCACGGGCTGCCGGCGGCCGGCGACGATCCGGCCCACCGGCCGATCGCCGGGTCGATCACGCTATGGGGCGGTCCGCCGCAGCGCACGGACGCCTTCGCAGACCCGGAGGGGCCGAGCCTGCGCCTCGACCGACGGCGGTTCGACGCCGCGTTGCGCGGCGCGGCGCTCGACGCCGGCGCGCGCCCCCTGCGCGCCCGACTGCGTCGGGTTGCGCGCGACGCGAACGGCTGGCGGCTGACGGCTGAGGGCGGTGCGCTATCGGCCGGCTGGCTGATCGACGCGACAGGCCGGGCGGCGGCCCTCGCCCGATCGCTCGGCGCGACGGTTGAGCGCGAGTCGCCGCAGATCGCGCTCTGGGCCGTCGGCGCCCCGTCGCCCGTCGGCGCTCCGCCCGCCGTCGACCGGACCTTGATCGAGCGCGAGTCCGGCGAGGCCGGCTGGTGGTACGCCGCGCGGCTGCCCGACGGCCGGCCGCTGGCCGCCCTGCACACGCCGCCGCGCGTCGCGGTGCGGCTGCGCGCCGATCCGACCCGCTGGCGCGCGCGGCTGGCGGCGACGCGGCTGATCGCCGATCATTTAGCCGCCGAGGCGTTCGCCGATGCGCCGCTACAAGCCGCGGACGCGCGCGGCGGCCGGCTGCTGCGCCCCGTCGGGGACGGATGGCTCGCCTGCGGCGACGCCGCCCTGCATGTCGATCCGATTGCGAGTCAGGGATTGTTCAACGCGCTCGCCGGCGGCGTGTCGGCTGCGCGCGTCCTCACGGCCGACGACCACGGAGGCGCCGCGGACGCATACGTCGCGCGCCTCGCCGACGTCTGGGCGCGCTATCGCCTGCGGCGGGAGACCCTGTCGGTGAGGTTGGCGGCGGGGGAGCGGCGGGGAAGCGCCAGCGCCGGGCCTTGCAGCGACCGCCCCTACCCCCGGCCCTTCCCCCTGTGACGGGGAGAGGGAGGAAAGGATCACTCCGGAAGCTGGAAATCCTTCAGCTCGCGCACCAGGAATTGGGACTGCAGGCGCTCGGCCTGTTCGAAGCCGATCAGCTGTTTGAACTCGGCCATCGACGTGACGGCGCGCGGCAGGTCTTGAGTGCTGTGGGCTTGGGCCAGTTTGGCGAGGTTCTCCTGCATCGCGCGGGTCGCGCTCATTAGCGCGACGAGTGGGAAGACGGCGAGGCCCGCAACCTCCTCGATCTGGGCGCCGGTCAAGTCGGTCTCCAGCCAGCCCAGCACCTGCAGCGACAGGGGAACCCCCGCCGCCTCGCGCAGCCGCTTCAGATCGTCGAGAGTCGTGAAGGTCTTGGAGATCGGTTGAACCAGATCGGCGCCGGCTTCGACATAGGCGCGCGCGCGGGCGATCGCCTCGTCGACCGTGGGGGCGTCGGTGCGCGCGACGATGACGGTCGCAGGGTTGCGGCGGGCGGCGACGGCGGCCTTGATCTTCGCGGCGCTTTCGTCGAGCGGGAGGATCTGCACGGACGCCGCCGCCGCCGGGCAGCGTTTCGGCGCGTCTTGATCCTCCAGGATCATGCCGGCGACGCCGGCGGCCTCGAACTCGCGCACCGTGCGCATGGCGTTGAGCGCGTTGCCGTAGCCGGTGTCGGCGTCGGCGATGACGGGGACGTCGACCGCGGCGCAGACGTTGCGAATGACGTCGCGGTTCTCGGTCATGGTGTAAAGCTCGACGTCGGGCGCGCCCAGCGTGGAGGCGGAGACGCCGAAGCCCGTCGTCATGATCGCGCGGAAGCCCGCCTGTTCGGCCAGCTTGGCGCTGAGGGCGTCATAGGCGCCGGCCGCCCACAGGCACGTTTTCGCGGCCAGCGCCGCGCGCAGGGCGTTATCCGTCATGGCGAAGCTCCTTCACGCGGTCGGATCGACGGCCGACCGATCGACCTTGCGATGCAGAAAGGGGACGAGGCCGCCGGCCTCCAACATCTCGACGTCGCCCTGGGACAGCGGCTCGAAGGGCAGTTCCGTGGCTTGGGTGAGGTTGCGCACCACGCCGGCGGCCCAGTCGACTTCCAGCTCGTCCCAACGCTCGACCGCCGCGAGGATCCCCGGGCAGGGCACCTGAGGAAAGCCCATCGCGATCTCGCCGCGCCAGTAGCCGGGGGCGAAGCTTTCCGCGATAACCCCGGCGATCCCGAGATGGCGCATCGCCTTCATCGGCGGATAATGCGGATGACCGTAGCCGAAATTGCGGGCGCCGATCAGCAGATCTCCGGGCAGGACCTTGTCGGCGAAGAATTTATCGTAGGTCTGCATCGCCGCGGCGGCGAGTTCGTCGATGTCCTGGATCTTGATGTTCTTCACGCCGACGATCTGGTCGACGTCGAAATCGACTTCCTCGAAGACGTAGGCGGCGCGTCCGCGCAGATTTGTCAGCGCCATGACGTCCCCCCTTAAAGATAGGCGCGCGGGTCGGCGACCCGGCCTTCGATGGCGGACGCCGCGACGGCGGCCGCGTTGCAGAGATAGATTTCCGAATCCGGCGAGCCCATGCGGCCGCGAACGTTCAGCGTGCCGGTCGAGACGGCGCGCTGGCCCTTCGTCATGGTCGCGATGCGCCCGAAGCAATAGTCGCAGGACGAGGAGGACACGAAGGCCCCCGCCTCGGCGAGAGTCGCGATCAGCCCCTCCTTCGCGGCCTGGGTCATGATCTCCTGGCTGGTCGGGATCACGTGCAGCTGGAAGCCGGCCTTCACCTTGCGGCCCTTGAGCACCTGGGCGGCGATGCGCAGATCCTCGATCCGACCCGAAACGCAGGAGCCGAGATAGCCCGAGTTCACCTCGAGGCCGAGATAATCCTTGAGGTCGGCGGTGTTCGCCGGGCTCGGCGGGACGACCACGATCGGCTCCAGGTCCGAGAGGTCGATGACGTGGCGCGCGGCGTAGGTCGCGTCCGGATCGCTGACGACCGGATCGAGCTGTTTGCGCGCCAGCGGCGCCGCCTTCGCAAGCGTCGCTTCGTCCGGATTGACGACCGCCGTGATCGCGCCGGTGAACATGGCCAGCCCGCACATGCTCTGCCGGCCTTCCAGCGAGATCTCGGCCAGCCCCTCGCCGCCGAACTCCAGCACCTGGAAGCGGCAGGAGCTGGGTCCCAGCGTGCGGACCACATGGTGGAACACGTCGCGCGCCATCACCCCTTTGGGCAGGCGGCCGACCAGATCGACGCGGGTGGTGTGCGGCACTTTGAAGGAGATGTATTCGCGCACGAAGGCCTCCAGCAGATGGCGGCGGACCCCGATCGCGAGCGTTCCAAAAGCCCCCAACTGGCTGATGTGCCCGTCGAAATGGACGACGAAGGCCCCCGGCGTCGCATAGCCCGCTTCGGCCGCCACCTGGTGGCCGATGCCGGCGCGTTCGTAGAGCGCCACGCCGTTCTCCGCGCACCACTCCCGGGTGCCGATATGAAGCTCCTCCTCCTGCGGGGTGGCGGCGGGGACCATGTGGTCGATGAAGATGCCGTAGCGCTCCGGTTCGGCCACTCTGGCGATCCCGAACTCCTCCTTCATCTGCTTGAAGATGACGTCGGTGTAGCCGGGAAAGTCATAGGCCAACACGAAGTCGGGCTTCACCTCGACATCGCTGCCCGCCGTCGCCGGGCCGCCGCCGGCCGCCCGACCCAGCACCTTCTCCGCCAAGGTGTATCCCATCGCCGCTTCCCCCGCGTCGTCTTAGGAGCTGTCGAAAAAATTCCGCATTGCCGGTCGCTCAGACCGACGCCGGGGGCGATTACAACGCCGCCCGCCCCTAAGCGTCAACATGCAAATATTTATGTCATCAGGTGATACGGTAACCAATGTTGTTTAACTTCAATACTTTACGACTTAGGGCAAAAAGGATTTTTAGAAGCGTAGGTGTCATTACGTGACATTTCTGTTGATAATTGACACCTTGAAGCGCTTCCGCCTACCTTTGTCCGACAAATGAGGGGCGCGGAAAAGACGCCCCCAACGATCACCCGCCCGCGGCGCAGACTCGAGGGCGACTTTCGTGTGCGGATTAGGGAGGAACCGATGATCCGATCATTCAAGCTGGCCGCGTTCGGCCTGGCGGCGGCGCTGGGGCTGTCCGCGATGGGGGACGGGGCGCAGGCCCAGACCCGAGAGTTGACCTTCGGCGAGTTCGGGCCGAACCGCGGCACGCGCGCCGCCGGAATCGAGTGGCTCGACAGCCAGCTGCGCGAGCGTACGGGCGGCGAACTCGGCCTCAACATCATCTGGGGCGGCGCGCTGCTGGGCGCGAAGACCGCGGCTCAGGGAATCTCCGACGGCGTCGCCGACATGGGCTCGATCGTGCCGGTCTACGCGCCGGGCAAGCTGATCTCCTATGAGGCGGCGGACGTCCCGCAGTTCGGCGACGAGTGGGTCGGCATGCGCGCGGTGCACGAACTGATGAACACCAACGAAGCCGCGCTGGCCGAGTGGGATGCGGCCAATATGGTCTATCTCACCAACTACACGACCGGCCCCACCCAGCTGCTTTCGAAAGAGCCGATCCGCACGATGTCGGATCTTGACGGCAAGACCTTCCGCGCCACCGGCCCGTTCGTCGCCGCGCTGGAGTCGGCGGGCGCCAGCACCGTTTCCGTCGGACAGCCGAAGGTCTACGAGGCGCTGTCGAACGGCACCGTCGACGGCTCCACCACCTACTACTACGTCATGAAGGCCTATAAGCATTACGAGCTGGTCGACTATCTGACCGAGCTCAACATGGGCCAGGTGCTGGCGTTCGGCATCGCCATGAACAAGGCGAGCTTCGAAAGCCTGAAGCCGGAGCATCAGGAGATCGTAAAAGACCTCGGCGACGACTTCATCGATTACATGGCCGCGAAGATGTACGAGTCCCGCCAGAGCGTGAAGGCGGAGCTGCAGGAAGGCATCGAGGGTCACACGGTCGAGATCGTCGAGCCGGACGGTCAGATGCGCGCCGAGTTGATCGCCATCGCCGAGAAGGACGCGCTCTCCTGGCTGGACAAGGCCGCGGACAAGGGCATGGACGGCGACGCCATGCTGGGCGAGTTCCGGGCCCTGATCGCAAAATACAGCGAGGAGCGGGACGCCAAGGGCTACCCCTGGGAGCGCTGATCGCCTGACGCGGACGGCGCCGCCGCCGCTCGGGCCCGGTTGACGGTCCGGCGGCGGCGGCGTCTTCTTTTCCGCGCCTCCTTTACCTTATCCTTGCCCTCCCCGCTGCAGGAGCGTCGCGCGATGAGCGCCGAGACCAAGCCACAGGACGCGCCCGCCGGCGCGCTCGCCCAAATTCCCGCGCTGGCCGGGATCGACCGCGCCATGGCCCTGGTGGAGCGCGCGGCGATGGCCGTCGGCGCGCTCGCCATTCTGGCGATGGGCCTGCTGGTCACGGGCTCGGTGATCGGCCGGGCCGTCTTCAACCACGCGATTCCGGACGACATCCTGCTCGCGGGGTTGCTCGTGGTCCCGGTCGTCGTGCTGCCGCTCGCCTACATCCAGCGCGCGGACGGCCATATCTGCGTGACCGTCACCACCGATTGGCTGCCCGAGCGCGCACGGGCGCTTTTGCGCCTGATCGGCTGCGCGCTCGGCATCGCCTTCTTCGGCGCAATGGGCTGGTTCCTGTTCCAGAAGGTGCCGGCGGAGTTCGCGCAAGGCCTCTATTACGACGGCCAGCTCGACGTTCCCTACTGGCCGATGAAGGCGGTCTTCGCGGCCGGAATCCTGCTGTTCGTCCTGCGGCTGGCGCTCTCCATCGCGGCCGAGCTTTTCATCCTGCTCGGGCGCGACGCGCGACCCGCCGCCTCGCAGAGCGAGTGAGCCGCCCATGGATCCCGTCACCATCGGCCTTTTCGCGCTGGCCGCCGTCCTGATTCTTTTGATCCTGCGCACGCCGATCGCGGTCGCGCTGGGCGTGGTCGCGACCGTCGGCATCTTCCTGATCTTCGCCTGGCGGCCCTATATGCCGTTCAATCCGGACGCCGCCTGGCGGCCGACCTTCTCGCTGCTGGCGAACAGCCCCTACGCCTTCATCACCAGCTACACGCTCTCCACCGTGCCGCTGTTCATCTTCATGGGGCATCTGGCCTATCAGGCCGGCTTCACCACCGACATCTATCACGCCGCCCGGGTGTGGCTGACCCGCGTGCCCGGCGGCGTCGCGATGGCGAGCGTGGTCGGGTGCGGCGGCTTCTCCGCGATCACCGGATCGTCCGTCGCCTGCGCCGCCGCGATGGGCCGCATCGCCATTCCCGAAATGCTGCGCTTCGGCTACGACAAGGCGCTCGCCTCCGGATCGGTCGCGATAGGCGGCACGCTGGGCTCGCTGATACCGCCGTCGATCCTGTTCATCCTGTTCGGCATCTTCGCCGAGGAATCGATCGCGGAGCTTTTCATCGCCGCCGTGATCCCCGGCCTCTTGTCGCTGTTGGGCTACGTCGTGGTGATCTTCATCTGGGCCAAGCTGAAGCCGGCGCATGCGCCGACGCCCGAGGAGGATCTGACGCGCGCGGTCCGGCTCGACGCGCTGAAGCGCTGCTGGGCGATCCTGGTGCTGTTCGCCGTCGTGATCGGCGGCATCTATCTGGGCGTCTTCACGCCGACCGAGGCCGCCGGCGTCGGCGCGATCGCCTGCCTGGCGCTGGGCCTCGTGCTGCGGCGGCTGAACGGCGCGGGAATCGTCGCCGCGCTCAAGGAAAGCGCCTTCCAGACCTCGATGATCTTCGCGATTGCGATCGGCGGAAAGCTGTTCGTCAACTTCATGGCGCTGACCGGCATCCCGGCCTATCTGATCGACGTCATCTCCGCCAGCGACGTGGAGATGTGGATGGTGATGGGGTTGATCGTGCTGCTCTATATCGGGCTGGGGATGTTCCTCGACCCGATCGGGATCATCCTTCTGACGCTGCCGCTCACCCTGCCGATCGTGGAGACTTACGGGCTCAGCTTCATCTGGTTCGGGGTGATCGTGGTGAAGCTCTTGGAGATCGGCCTCGTCACGCCGCCGATCGGCCTCAACGTCTTCGTCATCAAGTCGATCGTAGAAAAACAGGTCAGCCTGGAGGCGATCTTCAAGGGCGTCTCGCTGTTCCTGGCGGCCGACGCGATCGTCCTCGGCTTGCTGCTGGGCTTCCCGGCGCTTTCGCTCTGGCTGCCCTCCTTGATGGGGTGAGGGACCTTAACCGATCGGTTCGGCGCTTCGGCGCCGAGGCGATCTTCGCATCGAAGACCGCACCCCCTCCAAACTCCCCCCCGCGAGGGAGGGGGAAGGCTCAGGTCACCCCGCGCGGCGCTCAATCTCCCGACGGGCGGCCAGCAGGTCGCGCAAGAAGCGCGGTTCGCCGTCGGCGAGGACGTGCGGGCTGAGCCCCGCCATGCTGACGACCGCAACCAGTTTGCCGGCGGCGTTCAGGATCGGGCAGGCCGCGGCCGACAGGCCCTCGACCACATCGTCGGCGGCCATCGCCCACCCGCGCGCGCGGGTGGTCTCCCGCTCGGCCAGCAGCTGGTCGCGGCTGATCACGGAATGGGGCGTCAGTTGGGTCAACGGCGCCCGCAGCGCAGCCTCCGCCGCCTCGTCGGAAATATAGGCCAGCATCACCCGCGCGGCCGCGCCGCAGTTCATCGGGATGGCGCCGCCAATGCGCCACCACTTCACCTCCAGCATCAGATCGTCGTGGAACCGGTCAAGGCAGATCGCCGCGCCGTCGTAAAACATCGACAGGATCGTCGTGGTCTGGGTCTGACGCGAGAGCTCCTGCAGCACCGGGCCTGCGACGTCGCGCAGATCGCCGCGGTCCGGCACGGCCGAGGCGTAACGCAGCATGGCGAGGCCGAGCGCGTAGCGCTGGGTCGTCGCGTTGTAGGTGACCAGCTCGTCCTGCATCAGCGTCAGCAGCAGGCGGCGCGTCGTCCCCTTGTCGAGGCCGGCGGCCGCCGCGACCTCGGTCAAGCTCATATGGGGGCCGTGATCGACGAAGGCGTCGAGGATCGAAACCGCGCGCGAGACGGCGCGCACCGGCGACAGACCGACGGCTGAGCGCATGGTTCGCCTTCTTCTCCCGTGCCTAGCGTCGCGTGCGGAAGGCCGATTTCGGCCGGCGCGCCGGGCGGCGCACGCTGTGACACTATGCGTCACAGCGCGAGCGGACAAGAGGGTCAATCACCGCGCAGCAGCGGGACCAGATCGAAGGGCGGCCGGTCCGCGGCCGGATCGTCGGGCGCGGCGTCGATCTGACCGGAGATCAGCAGATGCGCATAGCCGTGGACGCTGGACCAGACGAGCAGGCGCAGCCGGCGATCCTCGGCCGCGTCGGCCGGATCGACGAGATAGGGCCTGACCAGAAGGCCCAGCTCCTCATAGGCCGCGCGCCGGACCGCCCGGAACTCGGGGTCGGCGAAATCCAGATCGGCCGCGCCGAACATCAGCTTGAAGGGACCCGGATTGGCGCGCGCGAACCGGACGTAAGCGACGCCTGCGGCGCGCAAGGCCGCATCCGGCCGGGCTTCCCCCTCGCGGGAGACGGCGGTTTCGCGGGCGTGGCCCAGGGCGTCGGCGAAGCGCGCGAAGGCGTCTGCGGCGAGCGCTGTCAGCAACCCGCGCCGGCCGCCGAAATGGTGCGCCGGCGCGGCGTGGCTGACGCCTGCGCGGGCGGCGCAGGCGCGCAGGCTCAGCGCCTCCCAGCCGCCCTCGTCCAGCAAAGCGCCGCCGGCGCGGATCAACGCCGCGCGCAGATCGCCGTGATGATAGTCGGTCTTCCTCTCGCTCATGGTTTTTCTTTATCTTGACGCCGTCAAGATTTCAAGCTATACCGCCCAACTTGACAGCGTAAAGATTGACTGCGAACCGAGGAGGCACCGCCATGCTGTTCGGACTGACGTGGGAGGGCTGGTTTTCGATCGCGGGATCGCTCGCGATGCTGGGCTGGGCGATCCTGATCCTGGCGCCGCGGCGCTGGCCGGCCTTGAACGCCGCGCCCTTCTACCTTCTCCCGGCGCTGTTGAGCGGCGGCTACGCGGTCCTGATCCTGCTCTATTTCGCGGACGCGCCGGGCGGCTTCGACAGCCTGGCCGGCGTGGCGCGCCTGTTCGAGAGCGAGCCGTTGTTGCTCGCGGGTTGGATCCACTACCTCGCCTTCGACCTGTTCGTCGGCGGCTGGATCGCGCGGCGGGCGGACGCGGCCGGGATCAGCCGCGTCGTGCAGGCCCCGATCCTGGCGACGACCTTCATGCTGGGGCCGATCGGCCTGCTGCTCTATCTGGCGAGCGAGGGGGCCTTGCGCGCCGCGGGGCGGAGGGCGCTCGCATGAGCCGCGCCGCCGTCTCCGCCCCCGCCGCCCGCGCCGCCGACGCCCTCCGCCCAGGCGCCGACCGCCCGGCCGGCCCCGCCCGCCTGCTGGTCCAGGGGGCGCTGCCGATGCTGGCCCTCGTCCCGCTCTGCCTGATCGCGCTCGCTGCGGACGAGCGGACGCTCAACGGCGTCTCCGTCTGGGCGAAGCCGCTCAAGTTCCAGCTCTCGGTCGCGCTGCATCTGCTGACGCTGGCCGTGCTGCTGCGCTGCGTCGCGCCGGCCTGGGCCAAGGGCCGCGCGATGCGGCCGCTGGCGCTCGCGCTGGTCGGCGCCGGCCTGTTCGAGATCGCCTACATCACCGCCAAGGCGGCGGCGGGGGAGGCCTCGCACTTCAATGTCGACGATCCGTTTCACGCCGCGATGTACAGCCTGATGGGCGTCGGCGCGGTGACGCTTGTCGCGGGCGCGGCCGTGATCGGCTGGCTGATCTTGCGCCGCCCGGCCGACGGCCTTGGCCCCGGCTTGCGCCTGGGCGCCGGCTGGGGGCTGATCCTGGGGGCGGGCGCGACGCTGATCGTCGCCGGCTATCTTTCGTCCCAGGGCGGTCACTGGGTCGGCGCGCCGGGAGCGGACGTCCCGCCCACCGACGCCGGCGGCCGGCCGATCGTCGGCTGGTCGCGTGAGGTCGGCGACCTGCGCGCGCCGCACTTCTTCGCCACGCATATGATGCAAGTCCTGCCGCTCGTCGGCTGGGCGGCCGACCGCCTCGCGCCGCGCCGCGCCCGCCCGCACATCATCGCGCTCGCCGCCGCAACCGGCCTCGCCCTGGTCGCCGGGACCTTCGCCCAGGCGTTGGCGGGGGCGCCGTTCCTCGGCCGGCTCTAGCTGCGCGGCGACAAGCAGTCGAGCGCGCTGTCGGCGAGATCGGTCATCAAGGCGGCGTAAAGGCCGGGGCCGGGTTCGAGCGTCGCGCCGAGGGGGTCGAGGACGCCGGTCGCGGCGCCCGTGCCTTCGGTGACCACCTCGACGATGCGCGGTTCGAACTGCGGCTCGGAGAAGACGCAGACCGCGCCGGTCTCCTGGATGCGATCGCGGATCGCCTGGACGCGCGCGGCGCCGGGCGCGCGCTCGGGGCTGACCGTGACCGCGCCGATGGCGGAGAGGCCGAAGCGCCGTTCGAAATACTGATAGGCGTCGTGGAAGACGATGTAGGGCCGCTCCCGCACGGGCGCGAGGCGCTCGGCGAGATCGGCCGAGAGCGCGTCGATTTCGCCGGCCGCGGCGTCGGCGTTGGCGCGGTAGCGCGCGGCGTTCGCCGGATCGGCGGCGGCGAGCGTCTCGGCCATCGCGGCCAGCATCGCCTTGGCGTTCATCGGATCCAGCCAGATATGGGCGTCGACGCCCCCGTGGGCGTGATCGTGCCCGTGGTCGTCATGCCCGTGGTCGTCATGCCCGTGGTCGTCATGCCCGTGGTCGTCATGCCCGTGGTCGTCATGCCCGTGGTCGTGCTCCTCGGCCTTGGCGTGATCATGGTCGTGATCGTGACCATGGTCGCGCCCGTGCTCGTCATGGCCGTGGTCGTCATGGCCGTGATCGCCGTGGCCGTGCTCGTCGTCATGCGAATGCGGCTCGAAGGCGGGATCGGCGCGGAAGGTCAGGGTCTCGACCCCCGCGGCCTGCATCAGCGGGGCGCTGCGAGCGTCGGCGGCCAGCGTCTCGCGCGCCTCGACCAGGAATTGCTCCAGGTCCGGGCCGACCCAGAAGACGACGTCCGCCCCCTGCAGCGCCTGCGCCTGCGACGGGCGCAGGCTGAAGGCGTGGGGCGAGGCCGCGCCCTCGACCAGCAGAGTCGGCGCGCCGACGCCGTCCATCACCTGCGCGGCGAGCGCGTGCACCGGCTTGATCGAGGCGACGACCTTGGGCGCGTCGGCGCGGGCCGGGTGCGCGGCGAAAGCGGCGGCGGCGAGCGCGGTCGAAAGCGCGAGCGCGGCGGCGGGGCGGCGGATCGGCATGGCGGCTGGTCTCCCTGCAATGTGATAACATCACGTATCTTGCGTGATGATATAACGTGTGCCATAGAGCGGCGCAATGGCTGAAGTCACCCCCCTTCCGAGCGCGTCTGGCGCGCCGGCGCGCGGCCCCGCCGGGCCGGGCGAGAGGCTGGTCGCGCTCTCCGGCGCGGGCGTCTCGCGCGGCGGGCGCTGGCTGGTGCGCGGCGTCGATCTGGAGATCGCGCGCGGCGAGATCGTCACCCTGATCGGCCCCAACGGCTCCGGCAAGTCGACGACGGCGAAGCTCGCCCTGGGCGTGCTGGGACCGGATGAAGGGGGGGTGACGCTGGGCCGCGGGGTGCGGGTCGGCTATGTCCCCCAGCGTCTCGCCATAGACTGGACGGTGCCGCTCACGGTGGCGCGGCTGATGCGGCTGACCGCGCCGCTCGGCCGGGACGAGACGCGCGCCGCGCTGACGCGCACCGGCGTCGCCCATCTGGCGGCGGCGGAGGTGCAGACGCTCTCCGGCGGGGAGTTCCAGCGCGTGCTGCTGGCCCGCGCCATCGCCCGCAAGCCCGATCTGCTGGTGCTGGACGAGCCGGTGCAGGGCGTCGACTTCACCGGCGAGCTCGCGCTATACGATCTGATCGCCGGCGTCGCGCAGGAGCTGAACTGCGGCGTGCTGCTGATCTCCCACGATCTGCATGTGGTGATGGCCCAGACCGATCGGGTGATCTGCCTGAACGGGCACATCTGCTGTCAGGGAACGCCGCACGCGGTGGCGGAAAGCGCGGAGTACCGCCGCTTGTTCGGCCGCCGCGCGGCGGAAGCCTTGGCGGTCTACGAGCACGCCCATGACCACACGCACCTGCTGGACGGGCGCGTGCGTCTGGCCGACGGGACGATCGTCGAGAGCTGCGATCACGAGCACGGCGCGAGCGCGCCGCCGGCGGGCCGGCAGGCCGGGGGCGGCGGCGATGCTTGACGATTTCTTCACCCGCGCGCTGATCGCCGGGATCGGCGTGGCGCTGGTGGCCGGCCCGCTCGGCTGTTTCATCGTGTGGCGGCGGCTCGCCTATTTCGGGGATACGCTCTCCCATTCGGCGCTGCTGGGCGTCGCGCTGGCGCTGTTGGCGGAGGTCGATCCGATCCTGGGCGTGTTCGCGGTGTGCGCGCTGACGGCGCTGGCCATGCTGGCGCTGCAGCGCCGCGGCGGGCTGTCGTCGGATTCGATCCTGGGGCTGCTGGCCCATTCGACGCTAGCGATCGGGCTCGTCGCGCTGGCCTTCATGACCTGGGTGCGGGTCGATCTGATGGGCTTCCTGTTCGGCGACATCCTGGCGGTCTCGCGCGCCGATCTGGTCGCCATTTGGTTGGGCGGCGCGGCTGTGCTGACGGTTCTCGCCTGGATCTGGCGCCCGCTCTTCGCCGCCACCGTCAATCGCGAGCTGGCGGCGGCCGAAGGCATGGCGCCGGCGCGGGCCGAGCTTCTGTTCATGCTGCTGACGGCAGGGGTCGTGGCGATCGCGCTGAAGCTGGTGGGCGTGCTGCTTATGACGGCGCTCCTGATCATCCCGGCGGCGACGGCGCGGCGCTTTGTGCGCGGACCGGAGCAGATGGCGCTGGCCGCCGCGGGGATCGGCTGCCTTGCGGTGACGGGCGGACTTTACGGCTCGCTCCAGTTCGACGCGCCGTCCGGTCCGGCGATCGTGGTGGCGGCCTTCGCGCTGTTCCTCGTAAGCCTGCTGCCGGTCGCACGCGCGGTCCGCCGGCTCGCCGGCCGCAAGGCGGAGGGGGCGGCGTGAGCGCACAGGAGGAGCCGAGCGCGCCCGATCTGACGCGCAATCAGAGCTTGGTCTTCGCGGCGCTGGACAGGGCGGAGGGGCCGATGAGCGCCTACGCCATCCTGGACGCCGTGCGCGACGAGGGCATCCGCGCCCCGCAACAGATCTACCGCGCGCTGGATAAGCTGATCGAGTTGGGGATGATCCACCGCCTGGAGAGCCTGAACGCCTTTGTCGCCTGTTGTCACCCGCACCCGCACGCGCACCAGCACGCCGTCGCCGCCTTTTCGATCTGCGAGCGCTGCGGCAAGGTCGGCGAGATGACCGACGAAGGATTGATCGACCGGCTGAAACGACTGGCGGCGGCCGACGGGTTTCAGATCCGCGCCACGACGTTGGAAGTGCGCGGACTGTGCGCGGACTGCGGCCGGACGTAGCGTCCGACGCTCGCCCGATCTCAGCGTCATCACCGATTGTCGGACGGCGCGATCGATGCTCCGATGATCCGCGCGACAGACCCGGGCGTCGCTCGGCCGGCAGATAAGGATGCGTCCAGTGTCGACGGATGATCCGCGCCGTCGCTTCCAGCGCTGCGAGCATATCGCCTTGGAAGCGGAGCGGCTTTACGATGAAGGGTGCGAGCGCGCGAGCGCGGTTCTGCTGGAGCGGATCCAGCGGACCTGCCTTTTCAAGGACGACCCCTGCCCGCACAGCGGCCCGTGCCGCCGAGCGATCGAGCGGTTGGAGCGCAAGCGCGCCGCGCGCGGCGCCTGACGCCGCCTCAGGCGGCTTCCGCCGCCGCGATCGACCGGTTCGACAAGGGTTCGATCGGGGTCCGGGCGAGAACGGCCAGCGCCGCGTCGACGACCTGCGGATCGTAGCGCACGCCGCGCCCCTCGCGCAGTTCCCCCAACACGACCTCAAGGGCCAACGCAGGGCGGTAGGGACGGTGGGTCGCCATCGATTCGACGACGTCCGCCACCGCCACGATTCGGGCTTCAAGAGCGATCGCCTCGCCCCGAAGGCCTTGCGGATAGCCCGAGCCGTCCCAGCGCTCATGATGCTGGCGTACGATGTCGGCGATCGGCCAGCCGAACTCGATCTCCTTGACGATGTCGTAGCCGATGTCCGGGTGACGGCGCATGAGCGCCATCTCCTGCGGCTCCAGCCGGCCGGGTTTGGTCAGGATCTCCACCGGCACTCCGATCTTGCCGATATCGTGCATCGCCGCGCCCAGACGAATGGCCTCGACCCGATCCGGGGACAGCGCCATCTCCAGCGCGATCGCGACGGCGACCTCGCAGGCGCGGCTTTGATGGCCGGCGGTGTAGGGATCGCGCTTCTCGAGCGTCGCCGCGAGGGCCGCGACGGCGCCGCGCAAGGCCTGACCCAGCTTATGTTCGGAGCGTTGCGCCGCCGCGAAGGCGCCGAGAGCGCGCGTCAGATCCTGGCCCAGCGCCTGATAGGCGTCCGCCTCGTCCTCCGAGAACGCCTCCGCCTCGCGGCTGTTGATCTGGAGGATCAAGCGCCGCGCCCCGTCGGAGAACGGAACCACGACGCTCGAGCGGATCTCGAAACGCGCCAACGCCTCGCCCCAGGGATGGCCGTAGGCGGCCGTGCGGGCGTCCGCCACCACTTCCGGGCGACCGGATCGCAGCGCCGCGGCGCTCGGCCCCCGGGCGAAGACGTCGTCGCTCCAGCCGATCTGAGCGACCTGCAGAAACTCCTGGGCGGGACCGCGCGAGCAGAGGGGCCGCACGCGCTTCACGGCGCCGTCCTCGGCCTCTCCGATCCAGACCAAGACGCAATCCTCAGCCGCCGCCAAGGCGCGGCAGGCCCCGTCCAGCAACATGTCGCAGTCATGCGCGGCGAGGCTCGCGCGATTGACCGCGGCGATCGCGTCCAGAGCCCGGTTCGCGCGGCGCAGCGCGAGTTCGCGCCGCTTCAGCCCGTCGATGTTGGTGTAATCGCCGGACAGGGTGACGGCGGATCCGTCTGCGGCGCGCTCGACCGCTCGGCCGCGAACGCGATACCAGATCCAGCCGCCGTCGATGGCGCTGACCCGATGGTCGACGGTGAAGTCAGCGGCCCGACCCGCCCGCACCGGGGCCAAGGCCGCCTCGACCTGCGGCCAGTCGTCCGGATGGGCGACGGCGCGCCACCCGTCGAGGGACTCGATGCTCTGCGCCGCCTCCCAGCCGAGATCGCGATTTCCGCCGGGGGTCACGGTGAAGACGTCGACCGCCGCGTCCCACCGCCAGAAGCCGTCGCGCGATTGTTCGGCCGCCTCGCGCAGGCGCTCCATCAGGTCGCCGGCCCGTCTTTCATGGCCGTGCAGCACGCCGAACAGCGCAAGCGCGCTGACCGCCACGAAGGCCGCGCCCTTCAACGTCTCCGCATGCATCGCCTCGTCCGACGCCGCGCCGAGCGTCAGGTCGCTGACGATCACCCACCCGAGCGCGAGCGCCGCATAGCTGAGCGCGGCGGCGCGCGGACCGATGCGAGGCGACGAGCGACCGGCCCGAGCCTTGAAGAGGGAAAATGACAACGCGGCGTTCCTTTGCGACCGGGAGTCCTCGAGCGACGACGACTAGCCGCCGTCTCCGGACCTACGTCTTAAGCCCACGGTCTTAACAAGCCGTTGAGATCAGTCAGCGTGAAACCACGCAGCAAGACCGACCCCGTCTGTCCGCGCGACGGGTTCGAGCGGCGGGGCGGGACCGGCGCGACGGCCGCGCCCTGCAAATGAGGGAGGCGGCTTGAGACGGATCAGCCGCCCGGGCGCGGCCGCTCTACCGGTTGCATCAGGCGGCCGCGCTCGGCGATCGCCGCAAGCGCCAGGGTCGCCGCGCCGAAGCCGGTGAAGCCGTAGGTGAGCGGACCGAGCGTGCCGTCATAGGCCTGGCCCACCAGATAGCCGCCGCCCGCCCCGAGCAAAACGGTGAGCGCGCCCACGACGGAAGACGCCACGCCGGCGACATGCTGCTGGGGCTCCATCGCGAGCGCGTTGAAGTTCGCGAAGACGAGACCCACCAGCAGCATCGAGGCCGTGAGGAGCGGCAGGAAGCTGTAGAGGCCCAGCAGGCCCATCGCCTCGAGCGCCGCCATGACGAGTCCGAGGGCGGTGAAGATCACCACCGCCCCGTGACTGAGCACGCGCATGCCGAGCCGCTCCACCAGCTTCGAATTGATGAAGGAGGCGGCCGCGATGGCGCTGGCGACCATCGCGAAAACGGCCGGGAACCAGGGTCCGAGACCCAGCAATTCGCCCAATATCTGCTGCGCCGAGTTGATGAAGCCGAAAAGCGCCGCCAGAAACAGCCCCGCCGAGAGCGTGTAGCCGACAGTCTGGCGCGAGCCCAGGATCGAGCTCAGCGACTCGGCGACGACGTCGAGGCGGATCGGCCGGCGCCACTCCGGCCGCAAGGTCTCCGGCAGCCGGTGCAGGCAGATGTGGAACATAATCGCGCCGTAAAGCGCCAGCAGCACGAAGACCGCGTGCCAATCCACGAAGATCAGCAAGAGTTGGCCGATCGACGGGGCCACCACCGGCACGGCCATGAAGACCATCATCACCAGCGACATGACCCGCGCCATGCGCCGCCCGCCGTAACAGTCGCGTACGGCCGCGATGGCGACGACCCGCGGGGCCGCCGAGCCGAGGCCCTGCACGAATCGCGCGGCCAGCAGCGCCTCCATGCTGGGCGCGACGATGCAAAAGCCGGCGGCCGCGCCGTAGACGGCGAGCCCCCATAGCAGCACCGGGCGGCGCCCGAACCGGTCGGAGAGCACGCCCATCGCCAACTGCCCGACGCCGAAGCCGATCAAATAGGCGGTGATCACAGTCTGCGCGCGGTTCGGATCGTCGAGACCGAACGCCGCCTGGATGTCCGGCAGGCCTGGGATCATGATGTCGATCGCGAGCGCGTTCAGCGCCATCAACGCGGCGACCAGCGCAACGAAGGTCCCGAAGCCAAGCGGCGCATGCCGCGGGGACGGGCGGGAGTCGTCCGCGACATCGGCGTCGGGCCGGTCGACAGAGGCGGAGGCGGGGGCGTTTTCGGACATGGCGCGCCTTGCCTACGCCCGCGCCGCCGGCCTGTCCAGTCTGGGGCCAAGCCCCCTCGTCCGCCTGACAGGCTCGACGGAGCGGGTCTGGGGTTTCGTCGCTCCGGGCTCGTCCCGGAGGACGCCTCAGCCCCCGCCGCCTTCCCGGGTGAAACGCTCGTCCAACTCCTGTTCGAAGCGTTTCAGGTCGTCGGGGATCGGCAGGCCCTCGGCGCGCATCTGGTCGAGCATCTGCTTCAGGCGCATCATGATCTCGTGCTCATCGCCCTGCTCGCCCTCCAGTTCGGTCAGCAGCAGTCCCAGCTCGGCCTCGTACTCTTCGAATGACATGGTCGGCGCCTCTTTCAACACGCCCGCCGGCGTCGGCGGTTTTGATTGCTTAATCCCTGTCGCTTACCATATCACGGGCGCGGGCGACACGCCCGGAAGACGCCCCGAACCATGCGAGCGTGACGATGACCGCCGACGTGCGCCCCGTTCAAGGGGCCCCGAGCCTGCAAGATTTCATGCCCGGCGGCGCGGCCGCGCCGGCGGCGGACGCGCGCGTCGATCTGGTCGGCCAGTCGCTCGATCAGTTGAGCGAGACGTTGAAGACGCTGGGCGAGCCCGCCTTCCGCGCCAAACAGCTCTACAAATGGCTCTATGTGCGCGGCGCGACGGATTTCGATCAAATGACCGATCTGTCGAAAAGCCTTCGGGCCAAGCTGGCCGAGGGCTTCAAGGTCGGCCGGCCCGGCGTCTCGGCGCACCAGAAAAGCGTCGACGGGACGGAGAAGTGGCTGTTCCGCTACGCCGACGGGAACGAGGCGGAGACCGTCTTTATCCCGGAGGATGAGCGCGGCACCTTATGCGTCTCCAGCCAGGTCGGCTGCTCGCTGACCTGCAGCTTCTGTCACACCGGCACGCAAAAACTGGTGCGCAACCTCACTCCCGGCGACATCGTCGGCCAGTTCATGAAGGCGCGCGACGATCTGGGCGACTGGGGCCGATCGGAAGACGGCCGCCGGCTGACCAACATCGTCTTCATGGGGATGGGCGAGCCGCTCTACAACACCGACAACGTGATCGCGGCCCTGAAGCTGTTGGGCGACGGCGACGGGCTGGCGATGGGCCGGCGGCGCGTTACGCTCTCCACCTCCGGCGTCGTCCCGGAGATGGCCCGCATCGGCGAAGCGGTTTGCCCGCAGCTCGCAATCTCGTTGCACGCCGTGACCGACGCGCTGCGCGACGAGCTCGTCCCGATCAACCGCAAATACCCGATCGCCGAGCTGATGCAGGCCGTGCGCGACTACCCGAACCTCTCCAACGCGCGGCGGGTCACGTGGGAGTACGTCATGCTGGCGGGCGTCAACGATTCCGACGCCGACGCGCGCGAACTCGTCCGCCTGATCGACGGAATCCCCTCCAAGGTCAATCTGATCCCGTTCAACCCCTGGCCCGGTTCGGGCTATGAGCGCTCCAGCAACAACCGCATCCGGCGCTTCGCCGAGATCCTGATGGAGGCGGGCTACGCCAGCCCCGTGCGCACCCCGCGCGGCGACGACATCCTGGCGGCCTGCGGCCAGCTGAAAAGCGACAGCCAGCGCATCGGCAAACGCGAGCGCCTGAAGCTCGAAGCCGAGATGGAGGCCGCCCGGCTGGAAAAGGAAGCGGCGGTGGGACTGTGACTGCACGGATGGTGTGCAGGCGGCGCGCTTATCGCCTTTACGTGTTATTCATTCAGAAGCACAACTGATTCGTTGATTGGCGCGCTCGATTCGCCTATATCTGTCACTGTCTGAGAGGGGTGAGCGGTCTGGCTGCGGTCAGGCCGACATCGCGGCGACCCGCTTCCACCGACGAAGCGGTTGGCAGCCGTTACCTCTCAGACCTTTTTCATCCCAGCCTCTTTACGCCGAAACGCTCGGTCAAGACGCGCGACGTGACCTCGCCCGCGGCGAGCCAGGCGAGGGTGCTGGCCGCCAGATCGGCCAACTGCAGCAAGCGCGACGCGTTCGAATCGATCGCCGCGACATGCTCTATCGCTTTCGCGTGTCCGCCGACCCTCGGCCCTCCGCTTCGCCTCGACCGGTCGCCGAAGTCTCTCGCGAGGTTGGGGTCGCCGCTGTACTGATTTCGGTCGATGATCAGCTCGACATTGTTGATGACGGGCCGCCGCGCCACAGTGCGTTTGTAATGAGCGACCACGGCCTTGCCCGTTTCCGCCAACGCGTCTTCGTACAGTCGGCGACGGTCCGATGGGGTGATGCGTCCGCCCGGCGCGGCGACGCCGCGCGCCGCAAGCAGCGCCGGCGGACCGCCGCCGTCCGCGTGGGCGACGGCCTCTAGCAGAGCGCTCACGTTCCGGGTCCCGACCGCGGCCGCCCGCAATTCCCCGCGCAAGCCCTCTTCGCTGAGCCTCCGTTCGAGGCGCGCGGCCAAAGCGTTCGCTTTCGCCGCCGGCGCCATGACGACGCCGAATCCAAAGACCGGGTCCCCTGGCCCGCCATGTTCGTCGACCAGCAGCAAAATCTTCTTGTTTTTGGCGGGCATGCGAGAAACCTCCCGCAATACGGGCATCTCAATTCGTCACCCCCCGCAACAACAAGCGACGCTCCCACGCCGAAGAAAGACGCCTTCAGACCTGACAGCGCGCGCGACGCCTGATAGACAGAAGGCCATGCGCACCCGGCGGTCGCGGCCCGGGGCAAATGGCGGCTGCGACGGGTTTGGCGACAGCGTGTTGCGGTTACCCATGAGAACCCAGGCTAGGACGGGGGCAAATATGTCCGAGGCGATCGAGCGGGCCCAGGCGATGACGCCGGAGGCCGATCCCTTCCACATTCCCACCCATATCGACGACGACAAGATCGGCGTGATGGTCTGCGGCCACGGCAGCCGCAGCGAAGGGGCGGTGACCGAATTCAAGGCGATCGCGGCTGCGCTGCAGGCGCGCTGGCCGCATCTGCCGGTCGACTACGGCTTCCTTGAGTTCGCGACGCCGATCATCCGGGACGGGCTGGACAATCTGATCGCTCAGGGTGCGACGCGCATTCTGGCCGTGCCGGGCATGCTGTTCGCCGCCGGGCACGCCAAGAACGACATCCCCAGCGTGCTGAACACCTACGCGGCGCAGCATCCGGGCGTATCGATCAAATACGGTCGCGAGTTGGCGGTCGACCTCAAGATGCTGAAGGCCGCGTCGGCCCGCGTGCAGGAGGCCTTGGACCGCGCGAACCAGGAGCATGGCGCGCTGTCGAACCACGAGGTCTGTCTGGTCGTCATCGGGCGCGGCGCGTCGGATCCCGACGCCAACTCCAACGTCGCCAAGATGGCCCGCATGCTGTGGGAGGGGATGGGCTTCGGCTGGTGCGAGGTCGGCTATTCCGGCGTCACCTTCCCGCTGGTCGAGCCGGCGCTCGAGCACGCGGCGCGCCTCGGCTACAAGCGGCTGGTGGTGTTCCCCTACTTCCTGTTCACCGGCATCCTGATCCAGCGCATCTACGACTACGCGGACAAGGTGCAGGCGGCGCATCCGGAGCTCGAGATCGTCAAGGCGGGCTACCTCAACGACCATCCCATGGTGATGGAGACCTTTGCGGAGCGGGTGCGCGAGATCCTCGAAGGCGCCAACAACATGAACTGCCAAATGTGCAAGTACCGCGCGCAGGTGCTGGGCTTCGAGGACGAGGTCGGCCTGCCGCAGGAAAGCCATCACCATCACGTCGAAGGCATCGGCACAGGCCCGGCGCCCGATCACGCGCCCGATCACGGCCATGACCACGGACACGGGCATGCGCACGGCCATGATCACGGTCACGGCCACGATCACGGTCACGGCCACGATCATGGCCACGGGCACGGCCATGATCACGGACACGGCCATGACCATCATCACCACCCTTACCCGCAGGCCGACCATCCGCACGGCCCCCGCTCGATGAAGGAAGGGGTCCGGCTGCCGGAGGCCGGAGGCGACTGAAGCGGCCGGCCGCTGCAGCTAGGTGGACTGGAAGGTGCGCTCGACCGCTCCCGACCGCGCCCCCGCGGGTCCTTGCGGCGGCCCCGGCCGCTCTCTCTCCTGCGCCCGCCCGCGTCACGTCGCCGAGCGTGGCCGCGCCGCGCCCACTCGCCGCCGACTTCTGGCCGGCAACGCCTTGGTCGGTGTAGAAGAAAAGGCATTGCACGAATTGTGTAATAAAGTTCTCATGCGCGATCGACGGCGGCTCTCCGACCGCCCCGGCCGGCGGCTTTTGCTTCCGAGCGCGCAGCCACGGCGGCGGGACGGCGGCGGGGATCCGGTCGGCCGCACGCCCGGCGCGGACGCCGGCGCGCGCGCCGCGGGGGCGGTCGCGCGATGAGCGCGCCGCTCTTCACACGCTACCTGGCCGTCGACTGGTCGGCGGCGGCGACGCCCAAGCGCGGCGCCGATTCGATCTGGATCGCCGAGGTCGCGCGCGACGCCGACGGCCGCGTGCGGCGGATCGTGCTGGAGAACCCGCCGACGCGAGACGCCGCGACGGCGCGGCTGATCGAGATCGCCCGCGCGCGTCTCGCGGGCGGTCAGCGGGTGCTGATCGGCTTCGACTTTCCCTTCGGTTATCCGCGCGGCACGGCGGCCGCGCTGGGTCTCGCCGGCGGGCTGGAATGGCGCAAGCTGTGGGCGCGGATCGACGCGGCGCTGCAGGACGGCCCCGACAATGCGAACAACAGGTTCGACGTCGCCGCCGGCCTGAACGCCGACCTGACGGGGGAGGCCTTCCCCTTCTGGGGCTGCCCGGAGGCGCGCGCGTCGACGCGTCTCAAAGTTCGCGGACGGCGCGCGCGCGGACCCGATGATCTGCCGGAGCGGCGGATGGTCGAAGGCCGCGTCCGCCGCACCCAGCCGGTCTGGAAGCTGGCCGGCGTCGGCGCGGTCGGCGGCCAGGCGCTGACGGGGATCCCGAGGGTCTGGGCGATCCGCACCGACGCGGCTTTGGCCTTCCGCGCCCAGATCTGGCCGTTCGAGACGGGCCTGACCCACCGGCCCGACGGCGATCTGATCCTGGCCGAGCTCTATCCCAGTCTGGTCGAGCCCGAGGCGATCGCCGGCAAGCCCAAGGACGCGGGCCAGGTGTCGGCTGTCGCCAAGGCGCTGGCGCGGCTGGACGCGGCGGGCGATCTGGGCCGGCTTTTCGCCGGCGATCCGACGTTGTCACCCGAGGAGCGCGCCGACGTCGAGCGCGAAGAGGCCTGGATCCTGGGCGTCGCCGGCGCGCCGGCGCTGAGCGGCGGGAGGGCGGCGGCGTGAGCGGCTACGACTATATCCGCGACCCGGCGGAGATCTATCGCGAGAGCTTCCGGCGGATCCGCGAGGCGGCCGACCTTTCGGCCCTGCCCGAGACGTTGCAGCCGTTGGCCCGCCGCCTGATCCATGCGGTCGGCCGGCCGGAGGTGGCGGACGCGCTCGCCTGGTCCGAGGGGGCGCTGGAGGCCGGGCGCGCGGCGCTGGAACGCGGCGCCCCCGTGCTGGTTGATTCCAAGATGGTCGCCGCCGGGATCGTGCGCGCGCGGCTGCCGGCCGGCAACGACGTGCTGTGCCTTTTGGACGCGCCGGGCGTGGTCGGGACGGCGGCGCGACGCGGGACGACGCGGTCGGCCGCCCAGGTCGATTATTGGCGGCCCTGGCTCGACGGCGCCGTGGTTGCGATCGGCAACGCGCCGACGGCGCTCTTCGCCCTGTTGGAGGCGGTGGAGGCGGGCGGCCCCAAGCCGGCCCTGGTGCTGGGCATGCCCGTCGGCTTCGTCGGCGCGAGCGAATCGAAGCACGCGCTGATCGACGCGGCCGAACGCCTCGGCCTCCCCTACGTCGCGGTGACGGGGCGGGAGGGGGGCAGCGCGCTCGCCGCTGCGGCGGTCAACGCGCTCGCACTCGGCAATCCGGAGGAGGCGGGATCATGAGCGACGCCCCGTCCGCCGCTCCCTGGCTCAGCATCGTCGGCGTCGGCGAGGACGGCCTTGGCGGCGTGACGCCGGCCGCGCGCGCGTTGGTCGACGCGGCCGAGGTTCTCGTCGGCGGGACCCGCCACCTGGCGATGATCCCACAGAACCATCCGGCCGAGCGGCTGACCTGGCGGAGCCCGCTCGCCGACACGGTGGCGGCGCTGCGCCGGCATGAAGGCCGCGCGGTCTGCGTGCTGGCGACCGGCGATCCGATGAGCTACGGGATCGGAGTGACGCTCGGCCGCGAATTCGGACCCGCGGCGCTGAGCGTGCACCCCGTCGCCGGCGCCTTCTCGCTCGCCGCCGCGCGGCTCTGTTGGCCGCTGGAGGAAGTCGGGCGGCTGACGCTGCACGGCCGGCCGCTGGCGCTCTTGGCGGCCCATCTGGCGCCGCGCCGCCGGCTTTTGATCCTCTCGGAAAACGGCGAGACGCCGGCGGCCGTCGCGCGCTATCTGGCCGCGGAAGGCTATGGGGAAAGCCGTCTCGTCGCACTCGCCCATCTCGGCGGGGCGGCGGAGGAGACGCATCGCGCCGCCGCCGCCGACTGGGGCGAGCGCCGCGTCGCCGACCTCAATACGCTGGCGGTCGAGTGTGCGGCCGGACCGGGCGCGCCCGCGCCCGGCGCCGCGCCGGGTCTGCCGGACGATCTCTTCGCCCATGACGGTCAGCTGACCAAACAGGAGGTGCGCGCGGCGACGCTTGCAGCCTTGCGCCCCTTCCCCGGCGCGGTCCTGTGGGACGTGGGCGCCGGCGCGGGCTCGATCGCGATCGAATGGATGCGCGCAGGCGGGCGCGCGCTCGCCCTGGAGCCGAAGGCGGCGCGCCGGGCCTTCATCGCCGAGAACGCCGAGCGGCTCGGAACGCCGCAGCTGGCGATCGTCGACGGCGCCGCGCCCGACGGCCTCGACGCGCTGCTCGACCGGGCGCCGCGGCCCGACGCGATCTTCTTCGGCGGCGGGCTGACCGCCGGCGACGGCGCAGAGCGGGCGCTGGCCGCCCTCGCCCCCGGCGGGCGCTTCGTCGCCAACGCGGTGACGCTCGAAGGCGAGGCGCGTCTCGCCACGCTGCACGCGGATCGCGGCGGCGCGATGCGGCGGATCGCCGTCTCACGCCTGGTCGCGGTCGGCCCCTATCACGGCTGGCGCCCGATGATGCCGGTCACCCAATATTGTTGGATCAAGCCCCATGAGTGACAGAGAAGACCGGGCCGCCCGGCGCGGCGTCCTCTACGGCCTGGGCGTCGGCCCGGGCGATCCGGACCTGCTGACCCTGAAGGCGGTGCGTCTGATCCAGGCCGCGCCGGTCATCGCCTACCCCGCGCCGCTGGAGGGCGAGAGCATGGCCCGGCGCATCGCCGCGCCGCACATCCCAGAGGCCAAGATCGAGATCGCGATCCGCATGCCGATGGTCCAGGCGCGCTTCCCGGCGCAGGAGGTCTACGACCGCGCGGCCGAGGAGATCGGCGCGCATCTGGCCGCCGGTCGGGACGTGGCCGTGCTGTGCGAGGGCGACCCCTTCTTCTACGGCAGCTTCATGTATCTCTTCGGCCGCCTGGCGGAGGCCGGCGGCGCGCGGGCGGTCGTGGTCCCCGGCGTCTCCGCCCTGACCGCGACGGCGGCCAGCGCGGGCGCGCCGCTGGCTGCGCGCAACGACGTGCTGACTGTCCTTCCCGGCCCGCTGGAAGAGGACGACCTGACCGCGCGGCTGAAGGCGGCGGAAGCCGTCGCGATCATCAAGGTCGGCCGGCATCTCGCCAAGGTTAAGCGAGCGCTGGCCGCAGCCGGCCTGGCTGACGGCGCTCGCTACATCAGCCACGCCACATTGCCGGAACAGCGAGTCGCCCCCCTCGCGGAGGTCGAGGAGGACGCCGCCCCCTATTTCTCGATGGTTCTGGCGCATCGGCGCGGGGAAGCCTGGACATGAGCGAGCGACGCGAAGCGCCCGTCGCCGTCGTTGCGCTGACCCGCAACGGCGCGACCGTCGGGCGACGTATTACCAGTTTTTTGGAAAACGCAGAACTGCACGGTCGACGCGGACGGGTCGAGAAGGCCGACACCCTTTTCGACGAAACCGCGGCGCACCTGGCGCAGCTGTTTCTCGACGGCCGACCGATCATCGCGCTGTGCGCGGCCGGGATCGTGATCCGCGCGCTCGCTCCGCATCTCGCAAACAAGCGGGCCGAGCCGCCGGTGTTGGCCGTCAGCGAAGACGGCGCCAGCGTTGCGCCGTTGCTCGGCGGCCACCGCGGGGCCAACGCGCTCGCCCGGCGGATTGCGGCGGCGTTGGGCGGCCGCGCCGCCATAACGACGGCCGGGGACGTCGGGTTGGGAGTAGCGTTGGACGATCCGCCTCAGGGCTGGGTCGTCGCCAACGCCGACGCGGCCAAGCCGATCGCCGCCGCGCTGTTGGCTGGAACGCCGGTTCGGGTCTGGCGCGACGCGGGGCCGGAGACTTGGCCGCCCCTGGATCAAAGTCTCATTACAGAAAATTCGGAATTTGAGATTAGCATCACGGATCGCTTGACCGTTTCCGACGAGACCGAGTCCCATTCCGACGCAAGGACCCGCCTGACCCTCCACCCGCCGACGCTGGCGCTGGGCGTGGGGTGCGAGCGAATGGCCGACGCCGAGGGTCTCGTCGCCTTCGTGCGCGAGACGCTGGCGACGCGCAGCCTCGCGCCCGCGTCGATCGCGGCGATCGGCACCATCGACCTGAAGGGCGACGAGCCGGCGACGGCGGCGCTCGCCGACGATCTCGCCCGCCCGTTGCGACTCTTCACCGCCGAGGCCTTGGAGGCGATGACCCCGCGTCTCGCCAATCCCTCGGAGACGGTCTTCCGCGAGGTCGGCTGTCACGGCGTCGCCGAAGGGGCGGCGCTGGCGCTGACCGGCGCGACGGGGACGCTCGCGGTCGAGAAGGTGAAGCGCGGCCCCTATACGCTGGCCGTCGCGCGCGCCGGCGCCGGCGCGACGGTCGACGCGACCCGCGGGCGGGCGCGCGGTCGGCTCTTCGTCGTCGGCCTCGGCCCGGGCGCGCAGATGTGGCGCACGGGCGAGGCGGCGGCGGCCCTGCGCCGGGCGGAGGCGGTGGTGGGCTATCGCCTCTATCTTGACCTCTGCGCCGATCTGATCGCCGGCAAACCGACCTTCGAGAGCGATCTGGGCGCAGAGGAGGCGCGCGCCGCCAAGGCGTTGGCGCTGGCGGCGGAAGGGCGCGACGTCGCCCTTGTCTGCTCCGGCGATCCGGGGATCTACGCGCTGGCGACGCTGGTTTTCGAACTGCTGGCGGAAAGCGAGGACCGCGCGACCCGAGCGGTCGAGGTCACGGTGGTTCCCGGGATCAGCGCCTTCCAGGCGGCGGCCGCGCGCCTGGGCGCGCCGATGGGCCACGACTTCTGCCTGATCAGCCTTTCGGATCTGCTAACCCCGCAGGAGGTGGTGCGCAAGCGCCTTCAGGCGGCGGCGGACGGCGACTTCGTCTGCGCCTTCTACAATCCGCAGAGCAAACGCCGCCGCACCCTGCTGCCCGAGGCGCGCGAGATCCTGCTCGCCGCCCGCCCGGCTGAGACGCCGGTCGCGATCTGCCGCTCGCTCGGCCGGCCGGAGGAGGAGATCGAGGTGACGACGCTCCAGGCCTTCGATCCAGAAAGCGTGGACATGCTGACGCTGGTCGTGGTCGGCAACAGCGATTCCAAGGCCTTCGACCAGGCCGGCCGCCCGCGCCTCTACACCCCGCGCGGCTACGCCGGCAAACGGGCGGAACAGGAGACGGGTTAACCGCAAAGAGCGCAGAGAAGGCGCAAAGGACGCAAAGGCGGCGGCGATGGTCGGTCCTTCGGAGAATGAATTGTCGAAGACGGTGCTGGACGCGGCCCTGGCCGTTCACAAGGCGCTGGGTCCGGGATTGCTGGAAAGCGCGTACGAGGGGTGTCTCGCCATCGAGTTGGAGGAGCGCGGCCTCCCCTTTCACCGGCAGAAGGTTCTGCCCGTAACCTACAAGACGCATCAGATAGAGTCCGGATATCGGCTCGATCTGCTGGTGGCTGAAAAACTGGTGGTCGAGATCAAGTCGGTCGACCGACTGACCGATGTGCATCGCGCGCAAATCTTGAGTTATCTGCGCCTCGGAGACTTTCGCCTTGGTCTTCTTATCAATTTCAATGTCGCGCGACTGCGGGACGGTGTGCAGCGTTTCGCGAACGGCCTGGAAGAGCGCTAGGGCCGCCTTTGCGTCCTTTGCGCCTTCTTCGCGCCCTTTGCGGTTCAACGAGGAGCGGGAAGAGCAATGACCGTCTACTTCATCGGAGCGGGGCCGGGAGCGCCGGATCTCATCACGGTGCGGGGGTTGAAGCTGGTGCAGCGCTGCCCGGTCTGTCTCTACGCCGGCTCGCTGGTGCCGGCCGAGGTGGTGGCCGAGGCGCCCGACGGCGCGCGGGTGGTCGACACCGCGTCGATGCATCTGGACGAGATCCTGGCCGAGATCGAGGCCGCCCACGCGCGCCGCCTGGACGTGGCGCGCGTCCATTCCGGCGACCCCTCGCTCTACGGCGCGATCCAGGAGCAGATCCGCCGTCTGAAGCCGTTGGGGATTCCCTATGAGATATGCCCGGGCGTGCCGGCCTACGCCGGCATGGCGGCGGCGCTTGGCCAAGAGTTGACGCTGGCCGGGGTGTCGCAGTCCCTGGTGCTGACGCGCACGGCCGTGCGCTCCTCCGGCATGCCCAATCGGGAGGATCTGGAGACCTTCGGCGCAAGCGGCGCGACGCTGGCGATTCATCTGTCGGTCAACAATCTGGCGAAGGTGGTTCGCGAGCTGACGCCGCATTACGGGGCCGACTGTCCGGTCGCCGTGGGCTACCGCGTCAGCTGGCCGGATCAGGAAATCCTGCGCGGGACGCTGGCCGACATCCGCGGCCAGGTGAAGGCCGCCGGCTTCACCCGCACGGCGCTGATCCTGGTCGGGCGCACGCTGGCGCCAGACGATCTGGAGGCCGCCTTCGAGGACAGCCGCCTTTACGCCGCCGATCACACTCACGTGCTGCGGCCGAAAAGCTAGGGCGAGCCGTCTTCGGCCCCTTCGAGCGCCGCCGGGTCGGGCGCGCCGCGGATCAGCCAGAGCCAGGCGATCAGCGCCGCCGCCCCGCTGCCCGCGATCCCCAGCGTCATCGGCAGGGGCGTCAGGTCGAAGCCGTGGCCGACCGCCAGGCCGACGAAGGCGGCGACGCCGTACTGCGCCGCCCCGATCAGCGAGGAGGCCGCGCCCGCCCGGCGCGGAAACGGGCCGACCGCGCCGGCCTGGGCGCTGGGCAGCACGATCCCCATGCCCACCATGTATAGGATCATCGGGATCAGGATGGTCAGAATCGCCGCCTGCCCCGCCAGCACCAGCCCCAGCATGGCGAGGCCGGCGGCGGCGTTCACCGCCGCCCCGATCATCACCGCGCGGACCGGCCCGACGCTCAGCCGCGAGGCGATCTGCGCGCCCGCCATGAAGCCGATCACCACGCTGGCGAAGCAATAGCCGTAAAGGTCGGGGGCGAGGCCGAAGATCTCGATGAAGACGAAGCTGGAGCCCGAAATCCAGGCGAACAGGCCCGCATAGCTGAAGGTCGCGGCAAGCGCGAAGCCGGAGAACTGGCGATGGCGCAGAAGGCTTGCAAAAATCCGCACCATGCGCCGCGCGCCCGCCGGATCAGGGTCGGGATGGCGGTTCGTCTCCTCAAGCAGCAGGATCGAGCCGAGCAACGCCGCCGCGCCGGCCAGCGTCAGCGCCCAGAAGCACGCCTGCCAGCCGAAAGCGTCGGTCAGCAGGCCGCCGATCGCCGGGCCGACCGCCGGCGCGAATCCCATGGCGAAGGCGATCTTGGCCAGCACCGGGCCGGCGCGTTCGCGGCCGTGGACGTCGCGCACCACCGCGCGCGCGATCACCTGCCCGGCGCAGCCGCCGACGCCTTGCAGGAAGCGCCCCAGAATCAGCCATTCGATGCTCGGCGCGACGAGGCACAGGATCGAGGCCGCGACGTAGAGCCCCGTCCCGGCGAGAAGCGGCCCGCGGCGCCCGAAACGGTCGCTCAGCGGCCCGTAGATCAGCTGCGCCGCCGCAAAAGCGATCATGTAAACCGAGAGCGTCAGCTGGATCGCGCCCGTCTCGGCGTCGAACGCGCGCTGCATGGCCGGCAGAGACGGCAGATAAAGGTCGGTCGAAATCGGCCCGAGCGCGGTGAGCAGGACAAGCAGCAGCGTGACCGATCGGCCGCTCGGATCACGGCGCGGGCTCATCGTTCCCCTCCAGGCTTGGGCGCGGTCTTGGCGGGGTTCTCGTCCCCCCGGGCCAGCACCGCGTGCGCCAGGAAGGCGGCCGCGCTCATCGCCAACACGACGTAGCCGAGCGTCAGCGCGCCGCCGTCATAGAGCGGCTGGACCGCCACGCTGGCCGCGCCCGCGCCCGCCATCTGGACGAAGCCCAGCATGGCGGAGGCGCTGCCTGCGACCCGCGGAAACGGGGCGAGCGCGCCGGCGAAGCTGGCCGGCAGGGTCAGGCCGAAGCCGAGCGTGTAGACGCACATCGGCCCGATGACCCGCGCGACCGTCAGGTCGCCGGAAAAGCCGATCAGCAACAGCGCGCCGAGGACCGAGATCCCCGTCCCTGTCAGAATGACGCGCCGGCGCGGCCAGCGCCCGGCGAGCCGGCCGGAAAGATAGGAGCCGCCGGCGTAGCCGCCGACGGTGAAGACCATCAGCAGGCCGAAGACGTCAGGCGCGATTCCCAACTCCCCGATGAACAGAAACGGCGCGTCGGCGAAGTAGCCGAAAAAGCCGCCGAAGACGAGACCGCCGGCCAGCGCGTGGCCCATATAGACCCGGTTGCGCAGGAGGTCGGCGTAAATCCGGACGAGCCGAGCGGGATTGAGCGCGTCGGGCCGCCGCTCCGCAATGGTCTCGTGCAGTTTGAGCGAGCTTAGGCCCAACAGCGCGAGCCCGATGGCGGCCAGCGCCAAGAACGCCGCTTCCCACCCCAGCTGCGCCTGGATCGCGCCGCCCAGGATCGGGGCCAAGGCCGGCACGACGGCCAGCGCCGTGCCCACCGCGGAAAAGGCCCGCGCCGCCGCCGCGCCCTCGAACAGGTCGCGCACGATCGCGCGCCCGACGACCGGCCCGGCGCAGGCCGCGAAGCCTTGGAAGAACCGACCCAGCGTCAGCTGCTCCACCGTCGTCGCCAGCGCGCAGAAAATCCCGGCGCCGACGTAGGCCGCCAGCCCGACCAGCAGCACCGGCCGGCGGCCGAAGGCGTCGCTCAGCGGCCCGATCACCAGTTGCGCGCCGGCGAAGCCGACCAGAAAGCTGGTGAGCGTGCGTTGCACCGCGGCGCTGGAGGCGCCGAAATCCGCCCCGATCGCCGGCAGCGAGGGGGTGTAGAGCGAGGTGGACAGCGCGCCCAACGCCACCAACGCCGTGATCAGCGAAAGCGCGGGCGTCGCCCGGTCGGCGCTGCGAAGGAAAGCCATGGTGAAGCGCCGCTCCCGCCTAGCCGATCCGGTGCAGGCGCGCGCCGTGCTCGCGCAGCCAGGCGCGGCTCTGCTTCGGGCTCGGCGCGATCTCGGCCACCGTCGCCCAGAAGGCGGGCGAATGATCCATATGGCGCAGATGCGCCACCTCATGGGCGACGACGTAGTCCAGGATCTCGGGCGGACAGTAAATCAGCCGCCAGCTGAAATTGAGGTCGCCCGAGGCCGTGCAGCTGCCCCAGCGCGAACGCTGGTCGCGCAGCACGATCCGGCCCATCCGCACGCCAAGCGCCGCCGCCTTGTCGCGCGCCAACGGCTTGATCGCGGCGCGCGCCTCGCGTTTCATGAAATCCGTCACGCGGCGCGGCAGATGCGCGCTCTCGCCGGCGACCACAAGCTCGCGCTCGTCCGGGCCGTCCAGGAACACGCCGCCGCGCCCGCGGCTGGTCGGATCGTGGCGGATCCTGCGCTCGCGGCCCAAGAGCGGCACGACCGCGCCGTCGGCGAAGGCGATGCGGGGCGGCAGCGCGTCGAGCTGCGCCAGAACCCAATCGCGATGCTGCATCAGAAAGGCGACCGCTTCGCGCTCGGCCGCGCGCGGCGGCAGCGTCAGCACGGCGGCGTCGCGCCGCCCGTCGATGCGCAGGCTGATGCGCCGCGCGCGGTCATGGCGGCGCAGGATCACCGGGATCTCTCGCCCGGCGAGGTCGATCAGCCGCATTTCCTCGCGGCCGGCGGCGGGCGCGCGCGGCTTAGGCGCGAACAGGCCCGCGCGACGGGCGGATGATCGGCTGAACAGCATGGTTCGTAAGTAGAGCAAATGGGGCTGGCGGAAAAGAACGCCGTCTGGTCTCTTCCCACCGTTCGAACCGCCTTCGTCTTGAGGCCCTCCGTCTTAGGGATCGCATGGCCGACGACAGCCGAACCATCGCTCCCGCCGGCCCGGCGGAGCAGCAGGGCGCGCCGCGCCTGCTGCCCGCGCTGCTGCTGCTGTTTCTCGGCTCGATCTGGGGCCTGAACGCCTCGATCGCGAAGCTGGCGGGACAAAGCGGCGTGGCGCCGATCGGCTTCACCAGCTGGCAGATGTCGGGCGCGGCCGTCGTGGTGACGGCCGTCTGTCTCGCCCGCGGACTGCGCATCCGCTTCGACGCGGCGCACTGGCGCTATTACCTGCTGGTCGGCGTGCTTGGGACGGGCGCGCCCAGCGTCAATTTGGTCAACGCCCTCAACCACCTGCCGGCGGGCGTGCTGACCATCGGCCTGGCGATGGTGCCGCTGTTCAGCTATCTGATGAGCCTGACCGTAGGGCTCGAGCGCTTCGACCGGCTGCGCGCCGGCGGGATCCTGCTCGGCTTCGCCGGCATGCTGCTGATCATCCTGCCCGAGGCGAGCCTGCCGAACGAGGGCGACGCGCTCTGGTTCCTGATCAGTCTCCTGACGCCGCTGCTCTACGCCTTCTCCAGCGTCGCGGCGGCGAAATTCCGGCCGCAGGGCGCCTCCTCCTTGCCGCTGGCCGGCGGCATGCTGATCACGCTGGGGATCGTGCTGTGGCCGACCGCCTGGGCGGCCGGACAGATCTTCACACCGAGCCTCGGCGAGACCGGCGGGCTGAGCGTGGCGTCGGTGACGGTGCTGGTCGCCATCGCCGTCTCCTCCGTCGCCTACTTCATCTATTTCGAAATCGTGCGCATGGCCGGCCCCGTGGCGGTCAGCGTGGTCGGCTACATCGTCACCTGCACGGGCATCGGTTGGGGAATGCTGTTCTTCGGTGAAGAGCATTCGCTCTATGTGTGGGCGGCGGTGGCTGTGATTTTCGCGGGCCTTGCCCTTGTCAACAAACGCCAGGAGAAAGCGGCCATCCTTAAGAAATGAAAGGGGTCGCCCCAAAACCATGTCGCGCCCTTTAAAAAATCAGTATAATTATATGCGGTGCTGATAAAAACTTAACGCCATAAACATTCTTTCGTTTTTGTCTTGTTGATGCGTTTTTATACTCAAGTTATTGTTATAAATTTCTTTTCGCTTGAATTTTAGACGCTATCCCTCATCTTATAGTTCGAACGCCGCAAATTCGCGGCGTCACTTCTTCGAACGCGATGCGGCGCGGCCGACGGACGCTGAAGCCGGCGCGACGTATCGACCAAGGACGCCCGGCCCGCCGCGGCTGTCGCGGGCGGCGTGCGAACGACGATAACGGGGGATCACATCCCATGAGCAACGCGGACAAGGATCCGAACAAAGGCTATATCGCGCTCCTCGGCTGGAGCCTGAACGCGATCGAGGCGATCGACCGGTTCGATCGACGCTACGTCGTCGTCGCGCCGGACTGGGCGAAGCAATACGCCGAAGACAACGACATTCCCTTCATGGCGTGGAATTTCGACCGCCTGAACGAGCGGTCGATGGAGCTCGGCCAGACGCTTGAAGAAATGGGCGTCGACGTGGCCGTCCCGCTGTTCGAGGAGACGGTCGAATGGGCCGGCGCCGTCAACGCGGTCCTGCTGAAGGACCCCAAGCTGATGAACCAAGCCTTCCTATTCCGCGACAAAGGCATGATGAAGCGCCGCGCCCAGCTGGGCGGCATTCGCGTCGGCATCTTCGAGGAGGCCGACGACAAGCGCGACGTCATGAAGTTCCTGAAGCGGGTCAATAGCGCGCTTCTGAAGCTGGACGGCGATCCGAACGACCCGATCCACCTGAAGGCCTTCGACAAGGCCGGTTGCCTCGGCCACCGCGTCATCCGAACGCCCGAGGACGTGGACAACATCCCGGACGACGAGTTCCCCTGCCTGCTTGAGAGCCACCTGGACGGCTGGGAGTTCGGCGTCGAAGCCTTCGTGAAGGATCGTAAGATCCAGTTCCTCAACATCTCCGAATACGTGAAGCTCGGCTATTCGGTCTTCGTGCCGGCCAGCCCCGAGCTTGAGAAGTGGCGCAAGCGCGTCGAGGAAGAGGTTGAGAAGCTGATCGAGGCCTTCGACATCGATTTCGGCTTCCTGCATCCGGAGTATTTCGTCACCAATGACGGCAAGATGTACTTCGGCGAGGTCGCCTATCGCCCGCCCGGCTTCAACGCCTTCGAGCTGATCGAGCGCGCCTACGGCTTCAACGCCTATCAGGCGATGGTGCTGATGTTCGACCCCAAGGCGACGAAGGAGGAGGTCGAGAAGTTCTTCCCGACCCCGGTGAAGGACGCGAAGGGCCACGCCGGCACGTTCGGCGTCTATCCGCGCCGGCGGGTCATCAGCGCGCTGGAAATCCCGGAAGAAACCGAGAACGACCCCTATTTCGAGTTCCACGAGCTGGCCCCGCCGCTCGAGAACAAGGTGACGAAGCGCAACGCCTTCGGCACCCATTGGGGTCTCGTCTACTTCTTCGGCGAGGACCCGGAGCGCATGCGCGAGCTGCTGAGCGAGCAGGAGGAGCTCGACTTCTACGTCTGAGCCCGACAGGGCCGGCCAAGTCTGTTAGGGTCGCGCGATCCGGGGGTCGCCCCGTCGCGCGGCCCAGCGTTTTTTTGATGTGAGGACAATTGGTGAGCGCCGAGAACAATCCCGCGAGCGAGGCCGGACCCGGCGGGGTCGACACGGACGCCGAGGCGACGCGCCGGCTCGACGCGCTGCTCGACAAGCTCGACCATGCGATCGAGCGTCTGGCCCAGGCGCGCCCGTTCGCCAAAGGGCGGCGCAGCGCCGGCGTGCTGGATCTGGCGCGCCGCGCGATGGCCTCGCCCGGCGGCGTAGAGGCGGTCTACGAGCGCATCGAACGGCTGGAGCAGGCGGGGATCTTCCACGACACCGACTGGGCCCGGCCGGAGATTCTGCACGCCGCCATCGCAGCGCGCACGCTGAAGCTCGCCGACCCGGCGACCGCGACGCTGGAGTGCTTGAGCCAGCTGCGCATGGCCGCGATCAGCCGCGGCGCCTATCTGCACCCGTCGCTGTCGGCCGAGCAGGCCTCCAACTTCCTGGCGCAGACCGTCGGGCTCAATCTCGACCTTTTGATGGGCGGGCCGAACGAAGCGCAGCGCATGCGGCCGGGAAACATGGCCGCGGTGCTGAGCAACCTCTTCTCCTTCGTCGTCGGCCAAGTCGATCCGGACGAGATCGTGGATCAGCTGATCGGGGAGATCTGGCGCCTGCTGGCCCAGCGCCCGATCGTGGTTGACGAGATCAAGGCGATGATCCTGCAGATCGGTCTATGGCGTTCTCAGGAGAGCGGCGGCGCGCGCGGCGCGAACGAGCATTCAGGATGGGGCGCGGACCGGCTGGTCAGCGCCGTCTTCGCGCCGACCGCCGGCTGCAAGGAAGACCCCGGGCTGCAGGCCTACGCAGAACGGCTCTCCGCGATGGACGAATCCGCACTGGCGCAGGAGGCGGCGGGCTTCGCGCGCTCGATGCACGACACGGGGCTCGTCTCCGCCTATCACGCCGTCTTCCTGCGCGCGGCGCTCGATCACGGGCCGACCGACCTGCTGCCCGCCGCGCTCGGCTTGTCGGCCACCGGCGCAGACGCCTATCGCTGCTATCGCGATCTGGTGCGCGCGCTGATCGAGCGCGCGATCCACGCCGAGACCGCGCAGTCGGTCTACGGCCTGGCGCTGATGCTGGAGCGCGGCGTGCTGTACCAGCCCTCGGTCGCGCCGGGCCTATGGCGGCAGATCGGGCTGAAGGTCGCCCCCGCCCCGGCGGAACGGCTGCGCCAACGCTACGGCGCGGCCCTGGCGCCGGAGGATTGGCTGCTCGCCGGCGTGATTTCGATGCTGGGCCTGCCGCTCGGCGTCGGGCAAGGCAACAATCCGACCTGTCAGGCGGCCCGGGCGCTCTCCATGTGGGCCTTCACCGATCCCGACTACCTGTTGCAGATCGTCGCCTGGGCGGCGCGCGACGACGACGTAACTCTCGCGTTCGAAGGACAGCCGATCTCTTCGGCCGAGTCCGGCGCCGGCCTCGCGCTGACGCCGCCGGGCGACGTCGATCCGGTGTCGATCGTCACCGTCCCGCATCTCGACCGGGTTTACGCCGAGATGGGGCGGCGCTGCATGGATCGCGGCGACGACGCCCACCGCTGGGTGAATCCCGAGATGCACGGCTGGTGGGTCGGGCGCGGCTGCGATCTGGCCGTCGACATCTCGACCGGGATGCTGGATCGGTTCGACGATTTCGTCCGGCGGTTCTACGCGGTGTACCATCCGCTCTACAACGGCGGGCAGCCGGTTATCCACCCGCAGCCGGCCGGCGTCGCGGTCACCGACGCAGCCGCGCGGTATGTCGGCTGGCACGCCATATCGATCTATCGCGTCGGGCTGGATCAGACCGGGGAGATGCGCGTCTACTTCTTCAATCCCAACAACGACAGCGGTCAGGATTGGGGCGACGGCGTCGTGGTGTCGACCGACGGCAAGGGGGAGCGTTTCGGCGAGAGCTCCCTGCCGATCGCCGATTTCGCCGCGCGCCTTTATCTTTTCCACTACGACCCGCTGGAGGTCGGCCAGGCCGAGCGCGTGCCGGCCGAGGAGGTCGCCGCGATCGAAGCGGCCGCGCGCCGCAGCTGGGCCGCCGACCGCTGACGGGTCAGCGTTTTACAAACAATTTGGAAAAGCCGTTCGTCGGGCGCCAGAAGGCCTCGATGCGCGCCTTGAACGTCGCTTTGTCGGGGCGATCCGGCAGGTGACGACGGATCTTTTCCAGGTTCCGCTTGCCGTCGATCAGCCGCGCCAGATCAGCCGCGCCCTCCGGCAAAGGACACGAGATCTGCAACCCGTCGATCGTGAGCGGCAGGGTGCGGGCGCCCTTCGGCATGGCGTGAAACAGCCGCATCGTCTCTGCGTCGCGCCAAACGGGGATCGCCTCCGGCGTCAGGCCGGGCGCGCTCGGCGCGGGGCGCTCGGCGCGCGTCGCATAGAGGATATGCTTGCGCATGTTGCCCGCCAGCGCCTCGGCGAGCGCGGCGCGCGCGCCGGGGATCATCCTCTGCGCGGCCCGCCCCTCCTGCGCCGGCAGATACAAGGCCGGATCGTAGCGCAGCGGGTCTATCCAAGTGACCAGCGCAAGGCCGGCCGACTCGATTTCCGTCAGGAGCCGGTCGGCGCGATACGCCCGGTCCGTCGAATGGAGCAGCAGGTCGTAGAGCCCGGCCTCGCTGTCCAGGTGGTCTTTGAGCAGCGGGTTGCGCCGAAATCGATTGGTCGCCGGAAGGGCCGCCAGCACGCGCCGCGCGACAGCGATCCTCTCGTCGGGCGGCAGGTCCTCCGGCGCCAGGCGGCGCAGGCTTTCCTGCAATTCGTAGACCCCGCTGCGTCCGAATTCCGCATAGACCATGAGGCCCAGCCCGCCCTGGGGCGCAAGGCTCTCCGCCAAGGCGCGGAAGCCGGCCGCCGGCTCGTCGAGGTGATGCAGCACGCCGCAGCAGTCGATGTAGTCGAAGGGACCCTCGGCCGCAGCGATCTCCGGCGCCTCCAGCAGCGAGCGCCGCTCGATCCGCACGCGATCTTCGAGGCCGCGCGCGGCGAGGCGCGCCCGCGCGAGCGCAATCGAGGCCTCTGAGAGGTCCAGACCCGTGATCGCGGCGTCGACGCCCGCATCCGCGGTCTGTTGCGCCAGCATCACCAATGCGTCGCCCGTACCGCAGCCGGCGACGAGGATCCGCATCGGCTCTTTAGGCGTGCGGCCCGCGAACAGGTGGTGCAGCAGTTCGGGCCAATGGCTGGGGCTGCCGGTCACCAGGCGCTTGGCCTCGTCGGCCGGATCGCGCGCCGGATAGGGAAGCGCCTCGTACTGCGCTTGAACCTGATCGTTCACGCCTTACGTCCCGCCTGCGATTTCGATCAACACCTTGCCCGCGACGCCGCGCTCGGCCAGCGCGCGGTACGCGTCCGCCGCCCGGTCGAGCGGAAAGCGCGCGCCGATCTCGGGCTGCAAGCGATGCTGCTCGAACATCTCGTAAAGCGCATGGAAGCTGTCGCGATGGACTTGCGGCGCCGCCTGCGCATAGGCACCCCAATAGAACCCGAGCGCGTCGATGTTCTTCACCAGGAGCCGGTTGGCCGCGATCTGCGGGACGTCCCCGGCGGCGAAGCCGATCACCAGCAGGCGCCCTTCGAAGGCCAGCGCCCGCTGCGCGGCCTCGAAGGCCGCGCCGCCGACGGGATCGAACGCCACGTCGGCGCCGGCCTTGCCGCGTTCGGCGGCGATCGTCTTGACGGCCTCGCGCAGATCCTCCGTGCGATAGTCGACGATGTGATCGGCGCCGTGCGCCTTGGCGCGGGCCAGCTTGTCCGGCCCGCCGGCCGCAGCGATCACCGTCGCGCCCAGCGCCTTGCCGACCGCGACCGCGGCAAGCCCCACGCCGCCGCCCGCCCCCGTCACCAGCAACAGCTCCCCCGCCCGCAGGCGCGCGCGGCGCGTCAGCCCTACATGCGCCGTGCCGAAGGCGATCGGCAGCGCCGCGCCGTCGGCCAATGCGATCTGCGGCGGCAGCTGCAGGCAGGCCGCATCGCGCACAAGCGCCCGCTCGGCGAAGGCGCCCGATCCGGCGAAGGCTGCAACCCGGTCGCCGACAAAGACGCCGTCGACCTTGCGGCCGACGGCGCGGACCGTACCCGAAAGCTCCATCCCGGCGGTGAAGGGGACCTCCGGCGTCGCCTGATAGGCCCCGGTCAGCATCAGCAAATCGGCGAAATTCAACGCCCCCGCGACGACGTCGATCAGCACCTCGCCCTCCCCCGGCGCGTCCGGGGCCGGGGTCTTCTCGACCGTCAGGGCGGCGATTCCCGCCGCCGCGTCCTTCGCCCGTCCGACGACCTTGAGCGCGCGCATCTTTCGTCTCCCCGGCGCTCGCCGCCGCTAGAAGCTGAGCCAGCCGGCCGCCGGGCGGATCGCGCCCACCGCAGTTCCCCGGCGGTTTTCGATCGGCCGCTCGATGAAGCGGCGCACGGTCTCGTCGGCCACATCGTCCAGCACCCCGATGGTGCGCAGCGCCGCGACCAGCATGATCTCGGCCGCGCGCCCGGCGCCGTCGTCGCATTTCAGCGCGACGCCGAGGCCGTAGTCGGGAACCGCCGCGCAGAAGACGCCTTCCGCCCCCGTCTTCACGAACACCCGCGGCGCCGTCGCGGCCATGAAATCGGTGCAGAAACGCCCCGTCCCGGCGACCATGAAGGGCTCGGCGAAGACCGCGCGCCGCAGCCGCAAGGCCGCGTCGGCGCGATGGTCGGGCATCCCTTCGCCCGTGCCGAACAGCGCGAAGGCGAAGGCGAGATTTTCCAGCGGGATCGCCCAGGTCGGCACGGAGCAGCCGTCGATCCCGACCGCCGCGCGCGCCAGATCGAGGCCCGTCAGGGTCTCCAGCACGCCCATGATGCGCTGCTGCACCGGATGGGTGCGATCGGTGTAGCCCTTGGGATCGATCCCGAGCTGGCGGGCCAGCGCGACCATGCCGGCGTGCTTGCCGGAACAATTATTGTGCCGCTGGTCGGGGGCCTGGCCGGCGATCGCCAGGGCGTGCGCGGCCGCTTGGCTGTAGGGCCAATGGACGCCGCATTCCAGCGCGCTTTCCTCCAGACCGCAGGCGGCCAGCATCGCGCCCGCGGTCTCGACGTGGCGCGGCTCCCCCTCGTGGCTGGAGCAGGCGAGCGCCAGCGCCGCGTCGTCGAAGCCGAAGGCGTCGGCCGCGCCGGTTTCGACCAGCGGCAGCGCCTGCAGCGCCTTGATGGCGGATCGCGGGAAGATCGGCCGCTGGATGTCGCCCCAGGCCGCCTGAACCTGGCCGCGCACGTCGACGATCGCGGCCGCGCCGCGATGGCGGCTTTCGACAACGCCGCCGCGCGTGACCTCGACGGTGATGGGATTGGCGCCGGCGGCGTCGGCGGACGCCTCGATGGAGACCTCGTGGGGCATGGAACTCGTCGCGTGCTCAAAGCCGAAGGGTGCGCCGCGACAGTGCCTCGCCGTTCCCCCGCTTGCAAGACGCGCCGCCGGCGGCGTAGGTAGAGGCGCAGGCATGACGGCAGGAGCGGCGAGGCGCCCATGACGCAGATGCGCGGCTATTTCGGCGTCGGGGTGGAGCGGCTTTCCAAGCCGCGGAACGCCGGCGCGATCTTCCGCACCGCCCACGCTTTCGGGGCGAGCTTCCTGTTCGGGATCGACGCCGACGTCAATCTGCGCACGGTGCATCAAACCGACACGTCGGCCACCGCCCGTCAGGCGCCCTTGTGGGAGTTCCCGTCGGTCGAGGCGCTCGACCTGCCCAAGGGCTGCCGGCTGGTCGGGATCGAGCTGACCGAGGACGCCGTCGCGCTGCCGAGCTTCCGCCATCCGGCGCAGGCGGCCTACATTTTGGGAACGGAGCGCGACTCGCTCTCGCCGGCGTTGCAGGCGCGGTGCGATTTCATCGTGCAGATTCCGACGCAGTTCTGCGTCAACGTCTCGATCGCCTGCGCGGTCACCCTCTACGACCGGATGTTGAGCCGCGGGCGCTTCGCCGAACGCCCCGTACGCCCCGGCGGCCCGACCGAAGAGCGCCCGGCCCACGTCCACGGCGGGATCTTCAGCCGGGTCGGGAAGGGCGTGGGGTGATGCGCGACGCTCCCCTTCGGGAGAGGTCGGCCGCGATGGGCGGCCGGGTGAGGGGGCTCCCGCCTACGCGTCGCTCCTCAGTCGGCGCGGCCTCTCACCCCGCGCTCAACGCGATCCGCCGATAGCTCAGCGCCTCGGCGATGTGCAGACGGCGCACCTGCTCCTCCCCCTCCATGTCGGCCAACGTGCGGGCGACGCGCAGGACCCGATGATAGCCGCGCGCGGAAAGCCGCAGGCGCTCCGCCGCCTCGGACAGCAGGCGCCGGCCGGGCTCGTCCGGCGCGGCGATCGCCTCCAGCAGCCGCCCGTCGGCGTGGGCGTTGCTGCGCACGCCGGCGGCCGCGGCGTCGTCCAACGCCTCGTAGCGCGCGCTCTGGCGGGCGCGCGCGGCGGCGACTCGCGCGGCCACCTGGACGCTGCCCTCGGCCGGCGGCGGCAGCGACAGATCGGCGGCCGAGACGGCGGGCACGTCGACATGCAGGTCGATCCGGTCGAACAGCGGGCCCGAGATCTTCGACTGATAGTCCATCGCGCAGCGCGGCGCGCGGGTGCAGGCCCGCTCCGGATCGTCGAGATAGCCGCAGCGGCACGGGTTCATCGCCGCCGTCAGCTGCACGCGCGCGGGATATGTCACATGGGCGTTGACCCGCGCGACCACGGCGCGGCCGGTCTCCAGCGGCTGGCGCAAGCTCTCCAGCGCCTGGCGCTGGAACTCCGGCAGTTCGTCGAGGAACAACACGCCGTTGTGGGCCAGCGAGATCTCCCCCGGCTTCGCCCGCTGGCCGCCGCCGACCAGCGCGGGCGTGGAGGCCGAATGGTGCGGATCGCGGAACGGGCGCGTGCGGCTCAACCGCCCGTCCTCCAGCAGTCCCGCAACGGAGTGGATCATCGAGCATTCGAGCGCCTCGGCCGCGCTCATCGGCGGCAGGATGCCGGGCAGACGCGCGGCCAGCATCGACTTGCCGGCCCCGGGCGGGCCGACCATCAGCAGGTTATGGCCCCCGCTGGCCGCGACCTCCAGCGCGCGCTTGGCGCTTTCCTGGCCTTTGATGTCGGCGAGGTCGGGCGGATCGGCCCGCGGCGGGGCCAGCTTCGCCTCCGGCGCCGGCAGGACGCTAGAGCCCTTGAAGTGATTGATCAGCGCGATCAGGCTCGGCGCGGCCAGGATCTCCAGATCGCCGGCCCAGGCGGCCTCCCCGCCCTGGGCGGCGGGGCAGATCAGCCCCTTCTCCTCCGCATTCGCGGCCATCGCGGCCGGCAGCACGCCGGCGACGCCCGTGATCGCCCCGTCGAGCGCCAATTCGCCCAGCGCCACATACTCGACCAAGCGGTCGGCCGACAGGATCTCCATCGCCGCCAGCAGGCCGAGCGCGATCGGCAGATCGAAGTGGCTGCCCTCCTTCGGCACGTCGGCGGGCGAGAGATTGACGGTGATTCGCTTGGGCGGCAGGCCGAGGCCGATGGCGGTCAGCGCGCCGCGCACCCGCTCCTTCGATTCGGCGACCGCCTTGTCCGGCAGACCGACCAGCGCAAAGCCCGGCATGCCGGCCGACATCTGCACCTGCACGTCGATCGGCAGCGTGTCGATCCCTAAGAACGAAACGGTGGAGGCCCGCGCAACCATAGGGGGCCTTATGGCGCCCTTTTCGCGGCGCGTCATGCGGAAAATGCACGCGAGGACCGCCTTTGCGCCCCCTGAACCGGCCTTCCGGCGACAAGACGTCGCGCCGGCGCCGGTTCTCCCGGCTCTCCGCTGCGCTCCGGGGGGGATGACGGGCTGTGTGCGAAGAGCACCGGACAGGACCTCGGCCCGGACTCGATCCGGGCCGACCGGTGTCGGAGGTCGCTCCAGCGCCGGGCGTCCCGTCTCCGGATCGCGGCCCGGAGGCGCGGGGGCGCAAGACAAAGGCGCGGCCGATCGACCGACGCCGCCCGCCCGCGATCCGTGCTTGCAAAGCGCGCGCGTCCCCCCTATTTTCCGCGCCGTCCGAGCGACAGGGCCGCCTTAGCTCAGTTGGTAGAGCATCGCATTCGTAATGCGGGGGTCGCGTGTTCGAGTCACGCAGGCGGCACCATCTCTTTTCTCGGCATACTCATACCCTCCAACATACTGAAGACGCTGGACTTTTCCGAGTTCAAACAGCCTGTTTCGCGGCTGTATTCGAGAGGCGCTGCAAAAGCCAATTTCGGCACCATAGCGCGGGCCTGCTCGCTGCCAATTTTCCAGCATTCATAAGGGTTTGCGAGGAATCGCAGCGAGAGTTCAAACACTTCCGAAAACGGACGCACCGGAGCGGGCTTTTTCTGCGCCTGTTCAAGAGCAACAAGCTTCTCACGCTCTAGGCTTTCGATCCGATCTTCAAAGGCTTTGAGGGCGCGCGGGTTTGAGACCTCCAGCATCCGGTCAACGGTCTTATCGATCTCGGCTTCGATCTCGCGGACCTTGAGCCCGGCGGCCTTGCTTATCTCAGCCAAACGCTCCCCCTGGACCTGCCATGCCTTTGTAAACAAGGCCTTTGCCATCGCCAGGAACGAGGTGCTTGGCGTCAGGGCCTTCAATTCCTCCTCAAAGCGCTCGTGCAGTTTCGCGGCGGGGATCGTTTTCCCGCGCTCGTCGCAGCCTTTGTGATGGCAGAAGTAGTACGGATATTTTTGGTACTTGCCCTTGCTCCAGCCGCCTGTGAGCGCATAGCCGCAGGAGGAACAGCACACGACCCCGCGCAGAGGGAAGTCCGCTCTGTAATCAGGGCGCGCGGGCGCAAGCGGACGCTCTTTCAGGCGATCCTGAATGCGCCAGAAGGTTTCTTTGGAGATAATGCCTTCGTGCTTGGCCTCTCGCATTGAGATGCCCCAGGAAGGCGCGGCGATATATCCGGCATAGAGGATTTGCGCCATCATGCGCTTGACCGTCATTTGCCGCACGCCGCCGCCCGGCAGGTCCTTCGGAAACTCGGGCTGGGCTTCGAGAAAGCGCATCACTTCGGCTTGGGTTTGGAAACGGCCTGAGGCGAAGCCTTCCAGGGCCTCACGAACGATGGAGGCCTTCGGCTCATCGTGAATCAGGATCTTCCCGCCGCCCTTGGCCTTCTCGTACTTGAATCCGACAGGCGGCACAGCGCGCACGCAGTAGCCTTGCTCAACGCGCGCCATGGCCTTTTGCTTGTTCTGCCGTCCCATCTGGAGGCGCTCAAGCTCACCGGCGGCGGCAGAGATGATCTCGTTAAACCGGCCTTCCGGCGTATCCTCAAAATTGAAGTTCAGGCATTCGCGCGTTGCGCCGCGCTCGGTCATCACCCGGCGCAGCTTCAGGTGAAACTCCACATCGCGCGAATAGCGTTTCAGATCATCGAAGATCACCACGAAGCGCTCTGGCGCTTTGGCATCGAGATAAGCCAGCAAGGCCACCATGCCGGGGCGGTTGATAAAATCTCCGCCGCCCGAAACATCATCAGGGAACACCGCCTCGACCGAATAGCCCTTCGCTTCGGCATACTGGCGGCACCGATGTTCTTGGCTATCGAGACCCGAGCCATCGGCCTTTTGTTTCTTGCCGGACACCCGGCAGTAGATCAGGGCTTTTTGCGGTCTATCCATCGCTGACTCCTTCCCCGCCAGAAGGAGCGCTTTCCCCGTTCCGACGTACAAACTCTTCAATCAATTCACTATGGGAAGAGTCTACCATTTCCGCCGCGCCCAAGGGCGCTCGAACGCGGCTTTGCACGGTTTTTCCACAGCTTTCCTTGGCTTGCTGGAGCGGGTGAACGCCCCAGCCCATCGCGACGAACTCGCAGACGATATTCCAGACCAGCGTCACGTAATCGGCCTTTTGCTCATCGCTCCAATCCGTGCCTTCCAGAAAATGGAAGAACTCTTGCGGATCGAAGTTGAGAACGGGTGGCCCGGCCTTGGTGGGGGTGGTTTTTGGGGGTTTTTGGGTCTTGTGCGCGGTCATGGCGGCGTCTCCTTTTTCTCTATAATTTCTCTTTCGCTCCAGCGCCTCCTTTCCTTACATCGCACAAGAACAAACATAGAACATTTATAGTTGATTGTCTTTTGCAATGCAAGAAAAAGGTGAAGAATTTTTCCCTCAGCGTGTCCGTTCCGAGCGCGTCCGGCCCGGAGCGCGATCTTCATCGCGGCGGCGGTTTTTGAACTCTTCCCGGCGCAGCTCCGCGCTGCGGTCATAGGCCTTGCGGGCGAGCTCGGAGACGCGCAGCAAATCGGTGCCGATGAAGCTGGAGGTATCGCGCGGCTTGCCTTCATCATCGGTGTAGGTGCGCGCGAACTCAGTGGCGAAGTATGGCCCCTTATCGCTCTCATTGCGCCAGAGCGTGGCCTTAAGGTTGCTATCGCGGATCACATCGGCGGGCTTATTGGGGTTTTGGTCATGTTCGTTATCACGGCTCATCACTCGAACTCCTCTTTCTAGCGGTTGAAGGACTTGTTCAGGGTGCGGATGCGCCCGCCCGTTTTGGGTTCGGTGCGCATTTGGATAAAGGCGGCGCGGCGTTGCTCGCGCGCCCATTTCTCATTGAAGGTGGCCCGGTCGGCCTCATCCGCGAGATCGGGCGACGGGCGCGGGGCCGGGTGCGGCGCATCGCGCTCGATCATCGATTGTGAGCGCGTCTCGCAGCTTTCCTTGGCGTTCTCAAAATCGGTGCGCGGGGATTCCGCCGTGATTGGAGAGGGCGAAACGCTTTTGGCAAAGCTGGTCATTTGATCCGGCTCCAGGTTCCGTTGCGATATTGCGGGTAATGCGTGAAGGCGCGCGGCACGGGTTCTGTCACCACCCGCCGCCAGGCGGGACCACGCGAAGTCATGACCTGCACGCGATCTACGGGAGGGAAGAACGGGTTCGGGTGATAACGCCCGGCCATGGAAGGCATTTCATAGTAGGGATAGCGATCCGCCAGGATTGGATGCGCAAGGCCATCAGCGAAGATGATCTGCTTTCCAGGCGGCAGGCCTAGAATTTCATCCGGGGACATCAGCGCCCGTTCTTTGAGCGCCGGAACACCTGCCAGTTGCGCCTGGTGCCGTGCTTCCATCGCAGCGGCGAAAGGGTCCGCTCCATTGAAGGCCGCCATGGCCGCCTTTCGCTTGGCGTGCTGCGCATGCAGCGCGCGTTCCTGATCGACATGGCGCAGGGTCTCAGAGCCCATCTGCCGCGATAGCGCGTTTGCTGTTTGCGGATCGCGCACCCCGAACCAGTTTTGTAGAGCAGAAGAGGCCGGGATGATCGTCTCAGCGCCGGGCGCGAGGGTTTTCATCTGTGCAGCCGACTGCCAGAAGCCCCAGGGACGAATGCCAATACCCGCATCGCGGGTATAAAGCTGCATGGCCAGCGGGAAGGCCCCGAGATTGCCAATCTCATCCAGCACGAAGGTGATGCGCGGAGCACTAGGCGCGCGGGCCTTATAGGTGCGGGCCGCCACGAAGAAGGCCTTAATGACCGGCCCCCAGGCCTCGACTGTCTCGCCAGGCGGCATGAGATAGACCTGATAGGTCTGATCGCCCGCGAAGACATCGGCCAGGAAGGCATCGAAGGGCGGCGAGACCGAAGCCATCAGCTCAGGATCGGAAAGCGCGGAAAATGCTCGCGTGATCTCCCCGATGATCCCGCGAAAGCCGCCCGAGCTATCGGCACGCGAGGCGGCGATCTCCTCTTCGATCCGCCGGACGCTCTCGATGCCGGTTTCCTGCATCTCGAAGGCAAAATCGAGCCAGGCATCCCCGCCCATCACCAGCAGGTTGATGGCTTGATAGAGCGCCGGATAGGTCAGCACGCCATCGCGCAGGGTGACGGTGATCGCCAGCGCTTCGATGAACTCGCGGCCCCTGCCGGGGAAATACCGTCCATCGGTGCCCCCGCTATCGGGCAGCTTGTTCTCCGCCAGCACCTTGATGTCTGAGATAAGCGAAGGGCTGTCTTTGCGGATGTAATCCAGCGGATTGATCCGGTGTTGCGGCAGGCCGTGCAGGCCGCGCGGATTCCAATACAGGCAAAATTTACGATCCGGGGTCTGGTCTTGGGAGATCGCGGCCAGTTCGCCCTTTACATCCAGCACGATCATGCTGGGCAGATGAATGCCCGAGCAGATATTCATCGCGATCAGCGTCGTGAGCTTGCCCGAACGCGGCCCGGCCACGCACATCGCCCCGCCCATGCCGGAATACCAAAGCGGCTGATGATCGATGAACCCCACCAGCAGCGAGTGCGGTTCACGGGTAAACAGCCCGGCACGCGCGATCTCCTCCGGCCCGGCGAAACGCGCCGAGCCGAAGGGATGATCGGCGTTATTCTGGATCGGCCCAGCCATAGGCCTAGACCGCGAACCCGGCAAAACGCATCGCGCCGAAGGCAACCACCCCGGCAATCGCGTACCACAGCGCCATGCGGCAGACCGTGAAGATGACAACGCCGGACAGGCCAAAGCTCGCGAAATACATCAGGCTGGCCAGACCGTCGGAGTCGTAGGCCTCATGCACCAGTTGCTTGATCACCGGGCCAATCAGTTGGAACAGCGCAGGCGTCCCTAAGATCGCCGCCAAGAGCGCAAGCGTGATGCACAGAAGGTTCTGCCCCGGCGGGCCTTGATTGTGATCGCCGCCCGGACCGGGCAGCGCCCCATATCCTCTGGGATCGCTCATGCCGCACCCCCTTGAGCATCAGGCCCGGTTAGTAAGGGGGTGTCACCTTTATTCGCGGCTTCGATAGCAGCGCCGTACAGCTGCGCGCGGTGCGCGGAGCTTAAGTTCTTATCCGCGATGATGGCCCGCAGGTTCTCCACATGGCGTTTCGTCCGCTCCTCAGTGTGCTTTTTCCCGAGCCGGAGAATTGCGTGGGTGATCAGCCCCACAAGGCCGACGATCATCATCAGGACGCTGATGATCTTTCCGAGCACAGTTATGTGTTCGTGAAGACGGCGCTCTGTTTCCGCAGCCTCTATGTTCTTGAGCCGTTGGGTTTCAGCAGCGAGCTTGTTGTGTAAGCGCTGTGTTTCTGCGGCGAGCTCGGCGGCATATTGCTGCGCAAGGCGTTGCTGATAGGCTTGTTGCGCAGCGATGCGCTCCTGACTTTCACGCGCCGCCCGCCGCTCTTCCTCCGAACACCCGCCAAGCGTGAGAACAAGCGCCACGCCGGTTGCGGCAAGAAAGGTCTTCCTCATCACCACCTCCTTCTCCAGTGGTTGGCCTTCGATCCGCGCAGGACGGATTCCTGCGCAAAATCGCTTGGCCGATCTGGAGGTGGAGGATTGGGAAAGGCTGTTCTTTATGATGTGCCAAGCGATCAACCGCTTGCAACGGCGCGCTGAAGCGACCTACACAGATTTGGAAGAATCGTTCAGCGACTTTTATCTAACAGATTGAGAAGAAGGCATTTCTCAAGGAGCTGGATTTTGGACGACAACCCTCTCGCGCCGCCTGCATTCTTTCACTCAGCCGAGCCAATCCGGCCCCGCTCTAAAGTTCCTCGTAACAAAGTTCCCGGTGTCTGCTTGGGCTTCTGCCAGAGTGTGTCCGTGCCTCATGTAGCAAAACGGACAGGGCTATCCGTCAAAACGGTTCGAGAGCTCTACAAGGCGATCCGCGCTCTTTTGCTTGAGCCACGTTACCGGAAATGGCACGCCCTTGACCGCCTTCCAATTTATGAGTTCACAAACGGCAAACGAATAGAAAAAGAGATTTGGCGCGCGTTCGGGGAGTGCTATTCGGACGATGAGTGTTTTCGGAATTACCGCTACGGAAAGCGTTCAAGCCGCCAGTGTCGGAACTGTCCGGCGCAACAATCCGATTTACTACAGGCAATCCTGACACCTGAGATCGTCGATATGATGCTTCAGCGCATCGATACGATTCGCGCTTACTACCAAGTTCTGCTTGGCCTATCGCGTGAGAAGGGTCAGGACCAAACAGAGTTGTTTCGCCAACGCGCGTACCATGTCGAGATCATTCTCACCGCGCAGAAAGCCTCGATGCGCATTGATAATGGCGTCGTACAGCCGGATATGCTTGCGCGGGGTCCGATGACACTCAACGAACTCTGGTTAACTATCCTCCATCACATCGAGGAGCGCGGTAAGCTTTAAGGGTGTGCATTTTTATTTCTCGCCTGCCATCTCCCGGCATCGCTTCAGCACATAGGCGAGATGCTTGGCGGGAATCTTCGGCGGTTTGGGGGAGAGCCACAGGCTAACGGTGCGCGGCGTTAAGCCCTCCGGCGCATCGTCGGCATCGATGAATACCTTGCTCGGCAATAGGCCGCTTTCAAAATAACTCCGCAGTTCGGCCAGATCGGCCTCGCGCTGACGGATTTTTTCCGCTTTCTGGCGTGGCGGCGCTTTGGCCTTCTCTCCATCCTTTTTGCGGGGTGTTTTTTTCTTCCGCTGGCCATAGCCATCGGCATAGCTCTCCCGCACGCGGTATGGGCGGTCAATCTGCTCTTCGGGGAACAAATCTTCGAGCGAGCAACCTAGCGCCTCACAGATCGCCGCGATGTCATATTTCACGATGCCCTTGTGGTCCACGGGCCGTCGTCCATCCTTCGCATAGCTCTCTACGTTTCGGTATGACAGGCCCAGATGTTCCGCCAGGCGCGAGATGCTGCCAAACTCTGAATCCGCTATCGCTTTATCGTATTTGCTGTTCCTCATAAGCCCGTAAATTGCGCCAATTAAAGTATTTCGAATTTGATTTAAATGCTATCAAAAATTCACTTTTTTCAAACACTTACACGGTATTATTAAAGACATTGATTGTTTTTATCAATACTTAATTAACTTTTATTATGTAAAATATAAAGCAAGAATAAAAAAAAGGCATTGTGGGGCATAAATGGCAGCGAAACCAAACATTGATGAAGAAGCAGCCGCAACCATGCGCGCCAGCGCGTGGCAGAAAGGCGTTCTCACCAGCCAGCAGAGTGCTGCAGCCGCGCCTGTGCCTGAAGATCCCGCCAATGAGCAAAACCGGCGCAATGAAGATTTGCGAGAACAGGCTGACGTCGAAAACGCCTTCCGCCTTGCCGAGGTCGGCGGGTTTCTGGCCGGACGCATAGAGCGCACAGGCGCCAGCGGCAACGAGCTCAAAGGTATAGGCGGCAAAGACGGCAAGAAAAACGCCAGACGCGAAGGCAATGGCCTCTACCTCTCCGCGCTGCTGAGCCAAATCGATGACCTTAATGATCAGATCGCATTCCACGATAGCGAAATTGAGCGGTTGAACGAAGAACTGAATGAAATCGATGAACTGCTCGAAAAAATCGAAAACGGAACTTTAGACCCTGACGATCCGGGCGATGCCGCGTTGATGAAAAAGTACGGTATCACCGAACAAGACATTGAAAACGGCGACGCGGGCCAAAAACTGCGTACGGCACGTGATGACCGGGAAAAGCAAATTGACTGGCATGAAGGGCAACGCGCCAAAGCTGAAACTGAACGTGATGAGAAGTTACAAAACTTGAATGATGATGTTAATCGCCGTGTAGAAAAAGGAGAGACGATCGACCCGCAGGACTCCTCTCACCCTTTGGTGCGGAAAATGTTGGAAGCGATAGAGTCTTCTTCAGAAATTACATACCATGACACCCAACTCCTTCGCCTCAAAGACTTAGAACAGTTCGAAGGCGATCCGGATTACATCGACAAAATTGATGCCTTTTTGAGAGACGCTGACGAGGCTACTCTTGCGGACATGCGTCAGGACGAAACCCTGGACCCGACTATCGCGGAAAGGGTTGCCGTCCACCAATTCGGCGAAATGTATGACCGGATACAGAGCCTCAAGGGAACCGATAACTATGATCGCGCGCTACACGGCATATTGGGGCGCATCGATTCTCAAACACGCAATGCTTTAGTCAATGACGAAGAGGCGCCCGAGGATGTTATTGCTGCGATATATGAGACACTCGATGAAGAGCCGAAGAACGACAGTTCAGATGAACGGCCAGAAGAGGTTGAGCGCTCGCAGGTTGCAAGCGCGAACCCGGCGATAACACCGCAAATTTAGCCTTTAAGAATCAGCCGTACACTCACGTAAAGCAAAACTTCCTGCGCTGCCGGTTTGCGTGAAGTTTGCAGGATCACCGCCATCAACTTCGACATCAATTGATTCCGGAATAAAGCCATCTTCAAGTACCGTTGTTGGGCAGCCTCGTGAATTCAGGGTTGCGGCCAACAGGTTTGCTATTTCGGGCTCAAACCCCGGCCCCACGCGAAGTGTCACCGGCTTGCCAGTCATTTCCTGTGATGTGGCTGCTTTATCCTGATTAGCGGCAGCAAGGTCTTGCGCACTTGCTGCGCCAGTAAGGACCAATAAAGAAGCGCCTGCCCCTATGATAGCGGCAGCAGTTTTGCCGCGCGCACCATCAAATTTGTTTCGTAATGCCTGTATCATCGGCTTATCTTTCACAATAAAATTATAAAAAAACTCAAAATATGGCATCTTTATACGCCATTTCGCCGTAAATGTCCAGTTTTTTCGGATTATCTGGGAATAACCGGTGTTTTTATACTTCTCACGCGTAGACAACGGCGCGGACATAATTGATGATTTTTGTCAAAAAGGGCTTCTATCCATGACTTACCAAAATGCAATCTTGAAAATTCGCAGAATTCAGCCATTCTACGTTTCTGCCACGCGCATCCCGTCGCCGGAATCGGAGGCCGAAAGCCATGGGACAAAATCCATGGGTTTTGTCGCCCAAGCCTCCGGCCTTGAAGGGAATGCGTGATGAGTGTTTGGCCGCAAATCGCCTGCACCGGGCGGCGCATCGGCTATGCCCGCGTTTCGACGCGTGACCAGAAGCTGCGCATGCAGCGCGAGGGGCTGAAGGCGGTCTCGTGCGATCAGATTTTCGAAGATCACGGGGTGAGCGGCGCGAAGGGATCGCGCCCCGGCCTCGATGCGATGCTGGAGGTCTTAGAGCCCGGCGATAGCGTCGTCGTCTTTAAGCTGGACCGGCTGGGGCGCAGCGTCCTGCACCTTGCCGATCTGCTTGTGCGCTTTGAGGCGATGGGCGTGCATTTCGTCTCGCTGTCTGAGGGGATCAACACGACCACGCCTGGCGGGCGCATGGTGTTTCATATCTTCAGCGCCGTGGCCGAGTTCTCGCGCGAGGTGATCGTGGAGAACACATGCGCCGGGCTCGACGCCGCCCGCGCCAAGGGTAAACGCTTGGGGCGGCCAAGGAAGCTCAGCATTGAAGACGTGATGGCCGCGCACGAGGCAATAGCGCGCGGACGCCTTACCACGAACGACATCGCCGAAAGGCATGACGTGCACCCGAGGACGGTAAGCCGGGCTGTGGAACAGGTAAGCACTGAAATCAAAACTAGGTGCAGTGCCTAACTTCCGTCAATGCCTGAACCAACTTGACCCAACCTGAAAACAGCATTCGCGCTACGCGCAAGATGTTCGCGGTATTACCGCGACACCTTCTCGACCCGCCTTGCGGCCCTCGGCAAAGGGGCGTGCCGCCCCTTGTGCAATCCCCTGCCATGGAGCAATGGAGAACTCTAGGCACGTCTGAATCTGATTAAAACACCAATGACGAATTGCTGCTCAGCTACGAATCTGAGAACATATCATCCTTCAAAAATGTCATTGCACTTCACATTGTTTTCCAATTCGGGCACAATCAGGAGTATGAAAGGCTAAAAAAATGACAAGAAAAAACTCCAATCTGGCTGAGACGCAATTCGACCTTGAAAATGTTTATAGGTTGAAGCGGGACGCTTTTGCTGACGTTCAGTGTGTTGACAACATTGAGTATATGCGAAGCCTGAAAAAAGAATCAATTGATCTTATTATCACTTCTCCGCCATACAATATTGGAAAATCCTATGAAAAAAAACGCCCTACAGACCGTTATATTGAAGAACAAACGGTCTGCATCGCAGAAGCCGTCAGGCTTTTGAAGCCAAACGGCTCGATCTGCTGGCAAGTCGGGAACCATATAGATGGCGGCGAGATATTTCCTTTGGACATTATCCTGTATGAAAAATTCAAAGATCACGGCTTGAAGCTTAGAAACCGGATCGTATGGACGTTTGGCCACGGCTTGCACTGCAAAAACCGATTCTCCGGACGGCACGAGACAATCCTTTGGTTTACGAAGTCTGACGACTACAAGTTTAATCTCGATGCAGTGCGGGTGCCGTCTAAATACCCTAACAAAAAGCACTTTAAGGGACCTAAGAAAGGTCAACTGTCGAGCAATCCGCTTGGTAAGAACCCTTCTGACGTTTGGGACATTCCAAACGTGAAGTGGAACCACGTCGAGAAGACTGATCACCCTTGTCAGTTTCCGGTTGGTTTGGTGGAGCGCCTTGTGCTCGCGCTGACCGATGAAGGTGACAGCGTTCTCGATCCTTACCTCGGTGTGGGTTCGACCGCTGTCGCAGCTATTAAGAATGATCGAAACGCATACGGATGTGATTTGGATCAAGGATACATTGATATCGCATGGGAACGCATCCATCAGCTACGCGCCGGAACGCTTCGGACTAGGCCGATGAACAAGCCCGTCTATGACCCCACATCCAACAAGGATGACGAATGAAATTAGCATTTCCGTACGACCATCGTGATGGCATCGCTCAATGGGGAGAACGTGACCTATACGAGTGGGTGACGGACATTTTTGAATGCCCGTCTGTTCGAATCGGTCCTGGCTGCACGAATGATGTACGTAATCATGTTGAGAAAGAATTTATCCGCGAGGGATGGGCGCGTGATGTAAAGCTTGACCAGGACCTTAAGCTGAACGTTTTCGCACAGAAGGACGATTTGGCGTTTCAGCTTCAGACCGGAAACATGAGCCGAGCGCCTTATGACCTCTTAAAGCTTCAATACCTGTTTCAATCTGGACGAATCGAGGCAGCGGCGCTCGCCGTCCCAACTAAGGACGCTGCCCGAGCGATCGGCGAGAATATTGCGAACGCAGATAGGATTGTCAGAGAGCTTCAGCTTTTTGATCGGGTTATAACCGTCCCAATCCTATTGATAGCCTTTGATTGACGGTGGGAGGGGCAATGCCATTCAAAGTCAAAATTACGCCGCGAGCGGACCGCGCTTCGATCATCAAAAAGAGCTGCGCAGCTTCGGACAAGACTGAGGACTTTTACGCGTTTCGAAATGAAAAGACTGCCCTGAGAGTCGTTCGATTGGAACTGGGATTGCCCATCTACCGGATGGACAATTCCCGGACCTTCTCAGCACAACGCGAGCACGTCGTTAAAAACAAACTCCCTCACGATTATTTTATCCAAGGGCAAGAGAAACAGACCGTACAACAAGAGCAGCATGACCTATTGTTCGGCCTCGCAAAACGGGGAAAATCTGGATCCGTTACGCCAGTTTATGACGTTCTAAAAGCTGAAGGACAACGTGAACCGCTTCTGATCACAAGTACAGGCGTCGTAATAAATGGAAACCGCCGTCTTGCAGCAATGCGAGAGCTGCATTCTGAGAATGAGACGGGCGAACCACCTTTCGAGCATGTTGATTTTATGGTGCTTCCGGAGGACGCGGGACCCAAAGACATCATAGATATTGAGGCTTTTCTCCAGGGAAGACCAGAAACACGCCTGGACTACGATTGGATCGGTGACGCTGAGCTAATAAATCGCCTGATTGAGGCGGGAAGAACCATAAAACAAATTGCCAATCGTCTGAATCGAACCGAGGCTGATATCAAAAACTCGATGCAGGCCCTTGTAGAGGCGGATATATACCTCCGAGATTGGGCTGGCGCAGAAGGCGAGTATAGCCGTATCCGAGATGACGCAGAGCAGCTTTTCAAGGACTTGCCGAAGCTCCTTTCAGGCAAGGATACGGGACTCGTTAATGCAAGCCGCGCTATCGGCTGGACGCTACTTGAAAATCGGGATCGACTCTCCGGAAGGCTGTACAATTTCAACCAAGCTATCGGCGGGCTTGCTGACGACGTAATTGAGCGTTTTTCCAAAGACCTGGATATTCAGGTTGAAGATTACAGCGTTAGCGATGACGGTGAAGCGGATAATTTTGAGATCGACTTCGATGGCACAGACGGTGCCTCGAACTACGATGCGATCGTCGAGGTTTTGCGAGCCGAAGAAAACAAGGACGACACTGTAGATGCTTTGATCGATGCCTGTGAGTCGGCGATCGAAACAGCCAAAGGTCAAAAATCGGCAAGTGCTGCGCTGAAATCTGTATCGCAAGCTCATTCCAAATTAGCCGCCATCGATCTGTCTAAAGCCTCTCAGAGCACATACTCAGGAATTCGAAAGCAGCTCCAGGCTATCGATACATTGGTCAAAAAGCACTTGTCTACGCTTGATAAACTCGAAGAAGACTAGGGACAGGAACGCGAGTTGTATGAGCGAAACAGTAAGCGAAATTGAAATACAGTATGATCCAAGATTTATGGAGGGAGTATTTGTCCTTGAAAATGATGCCGGCGCCTCTTCAATATGGAACAGACTAAAAGTCCGCATCCTAGATCAAGGCGTTGACGCAAAGATCAGCGGCAACTCTATTGCAGTTCCTTGGCCCGACGCCCTGACTATTATTCGCGAATTTGGTTCAAAATCGCTTCAGCGTTCACTGCGCTTTCGTTTCTCCCCAAAGGGAGAGGCTAAAGACCGAATAATCCAATTTTCCTCGGAGGTTCGAGAAGCCAAGAAAGCACGTGAAACAGCCCTCTTAGATGTATCCCACGAAGAAATCTCACAGAGACTTAAGGCTAAAGGCTTCACGAAACGAACACTGAAGGCGTTTCAGGAACGAGATTTGGGTCACCTAGCCAGTATGCCGCATGGCGCGAATTTTTCGGTGCCTGGCGCAGGGAAAACGACTGTTACTTTCGCCCTATACCTTCTTCTCCATGAAGAAGGCCGCCATCTTTTTGTGGTCTGTCCAAAATCTGCATTCCCCGCCTGGAAGGAAATCGTGAACCAGTGTGTCGACACGGACGCGCATCCGGAAATGGCAGAGCCGTTCACGATGTTGGACGGAAGAGGGGAAGATATGCGTGCCAAGCTCGCATCAGGCGCAACAAGGTTTCTTATCTCATATGATATGATGATCCGAAATCAAGCTGAAGTCGCAAACTATCTTGCGACGCATAACGTTCACTTGGTTCTCGATGAATCACATCGAATGAAGGCTGGTTTGGCATCTCAGCGTGGTGCCTTCTTGTTAGGCATTGCAGGGTTGCCAGCCCGCCGGGATATCCTCTCTGGCACGCCCATGCCGCAAGGTGCATCTGACATGGCATCTCAGATGGGTTTCTTATGGCCTGGGCAAGGCTTCGATCTGCGTATTCAACGTGGCGCGCCTCCGAGAGAGGTGCTTGGGAACCTTTATGTGCGTACTACCAAACAGGAGCTTGGGTTACCCCCTGCCGAACGGCACTATTACGATGTCGACATGGCACCTGGCCAGTTAGCGCTTTACTCCATTGTGCGCTCAGAGGCACTTCGCCAATTTCATCGAACACTCGCATCGTCGTCTGACAGTCGCGACTATGTTAAGGCGCGCAAGTCCGTTATGCGTCTACTCCAGCTCTCTATCAATCCTACCCTCGCGCTGGCTGGAATGGCACACGACGACGCCGATATTGACACTGGCATCGTGGACAAGGTGCTGGAAGAAGGCTCTTCCAATAAGATAAAGGCCATAGTTGATCACGCCCACGATTTAGCTAAAGAAAATAAGAAGTGCGTTATATGGACGATATTCACCGATACAATTCATGAGCTTGATAATCGGTTAGCTGATTTGAACCCAGTCTTCATCCACGGTGGAGTTTCTTCTGGTGATGAGAATTTGTCAGATACAAGAGAAGGGAGATTAAAGCGCTTCCACGAGGACGACGACTGTTCGGTACTAATTGCTAATCCTGCCGCAGCGGGAGAAGGGATAAGCCTTCACACTGTGTGCCACGATGCAATCTATGCAGACCGCAGTTATGTATCGACCCACTATTTGCAGTCAATTGACCGCATTCATAGACTTGGATTGCCACCCGGCATCGAGACCAACATCCATATATACCGGACGAGAGCGCCACGCGAGATCGGCAGCATCGATCTATCCGTAAGTCGACGATTGTTAATGAAAATAAGAAATTTGCAGGAATTATTAAACGACCCAGACCTGCACCAGATCGCGCTCGACGAAGAAGAGGCAGATGATCCGATCGACTACGACGTTGATATGCAGGATCTTGTCGATTTGGTTGAAGAACTAGAAGGCAGGGTGCTCGAAGCAACCTCTGAGGAACTGTGAGCGGTGTCTCGACGCGGCGGCTGTTTTCAATGCCCACGTTTGAGGGCCTTCGATTGATACGAGCATACCTTGCTGAGAACAGCCACCTGAACCTGGATAGCGCAATTGCTGCAATCCAAGCTGCTGAAGCTGATGCCGTGGCGTTGGATTTGCAGGCATCCGCAGTCCTTCATGAGCTTGTCCCGATCGGCGCGTCCTTGGATGGCGTTACTTTCTATCGGAGTTGCATAGAGACTGTTGTCGTCGAACTGCAGCCAATCTGGGCCAAGACAATGACCGCGGGCCGCAAGAGGTTCATATCAAAGCTATCCGATGAAGATGATATCTCAATATTTGAAGCGGGTGCACTGCTCGCTGACCCGCCGTCTTGGGATGACGTATCTTGGTGGGACTCAATTACGGCTCGGGTTCGAAAGGCTAAAGACGCCCAAAAAATGGAACAGGCGCGTCAAGCTGAACTCCTTAGTATAGAGTACGAGAAGAAGCGTCTTGTTGACTTAGGTTTAGACGTTGAACCGGAGTGGACTGGCTTTGAAGACAACTTTGCTGGCTACGACGTGTTATCGTACGAGATTGGTAATCACGGTTTAGTAAGCAAGCTCATCGAGGTCAAGTCGACCACGGCGTCTCCGCTTCGCTTCATGATTACAAGAAATGAATGGAACACGGCACAGGAATACTCCGACAACTACGTGTTTCACGTATGGGACATGGATCGTGAAACCCCGGTTCTTTACGAGCGAAAGTCCGCCGATGTTGCGCCACTCATTCCTTCTGACAACAACAAAGGAAAATGGTCTTTGGCTGAAATACCTCTCGGTGCCACCTGATCTCTAGGGCCTGTCAGGCTAAAGCCCTTTCAAGAGCTGGTTAGGGGCTTCGCCCCTCGCGCGGGCAAGGCATCCCAACGTCTGCACGCCCGCTGTTCCCAGCGGACGCGGACCCTCGTTCGGAGCCTCCTTGCCCTTGCTACCCCCACTCTTCGCCAGAGGGTCAGGGTTGCAGGGCTGCAACCCTGTTCCAATCGGTTATACCGGCGAACTTACCGATCGAGCATTGGCCCATCGCGCGATCTTGAGCGGCGGCGGGGGCGTTCTTGGCTGCGGCGCTTTTCCTTGAAGGCTTCGCGGCGGGCGGCGCGTTCCTGATCGGCCTCCGTTTCCATCTTCTGGAAGACCTTGGCATCTTCGGTGAGGTCGCGAGCCACACCCTTGTTGCGCTCGCGCTGAGTTGCCCGCTCCTTCACCATCTCGCGGCGCTGGGCGAGCTGAACGGCGGTGAGCGTGTCGCGCTGGGCCTTGTCGCGATCACGGGCAACTTCGGCTTCCTGCGCATTGCGCTCCAGCGTGCGTTTGCGCTCGCCCCTGATCCTGTCCCATAGGCCGAGCAGGCCGCCGCGCAAGCGCGATTTCCGCTCTTTCTCTTCGGCCTGCTGGAGGCGCTGCGTGGTTTCCTGAAGGGCTTTACGGTCGGTGCTCTGCCGTTCCTTTAGAGCCGCGCGCTTTCCCTCGGCTTCTTTGCGTTCTAGCGCTTCCTTCTCCGCGACCTCGCGCTGAAATTCCTCCATCTTGGCCTGCATGGCCTTGGCGATCTCGCGCTTGGTATCAGCGACCGAGGGGAGCGCCGCTTCATCGCCGAGACGCTCGCGAACGGCCTTGGTTCTCACCCCGACACGCTTAGCGATGTTATGCACTTCCCCATGACGATCGACGGCGACATGGCCGCGCCGGTCCCCTTGCGCGAGCCAATAGCCGCGCTCTTGCAGGGCATGAGTGAAAGCGGCCTTGGAATCGGAGACCGCCCACGCATCTTGAAAGGCCGCTTTGATTTCGCGCGGGTCTTCCTTGATGCGCCGGGCCTGTTGCCATTCGGCGAGGGTGAAGTTGCGCGGATCGCGCTGACCGCTCACGGCCAGACCGCGCGGCATTGTCCAGCCATGCTCCAGATAGAGATCGCGGGCGATGTCTTGCATCTTGCGCTTAGAGTGCGGCAGTGGAATCGCCTTCATCTCCTGCACATCGATCCGGCTCCACACCGCATGGGCATGGCGGCGCACAGCCCCATCATCCCCGCGCTTTTCATGGTAGACGATGGCGCGGGGCTGGCCTGTGAGGCCGAGCTTGGTTTCTACTCGGTCAATGGCTTGCGAGAACGCTTCCTCGCTCACCTGCGCCTCTTTGGGCGGATTGAGGCTGAGCGAGAAAAGAAATTGCCTGCACTTGGTGCCCCGGCTGATCGCATAGCTTTCCTGAAACGCGCCATCCAGATCATCCGCCACGAAGCCACGCAGCTCCGCCACCTCGACGCGCTCATTCTCGGTCTTCATCAAATGCCGGGCGAGATCGCGCGCGCCACCTCTGGGATTGCCGACAAGGATCATGAACCGCTCCCGGATTTTAGTCCGAGGGCACTCACCAGCAGCGCCCGCACTACGCGTACGTCTTCGCAGGCATCCTTGAGGGCGGCGCGATCCTGTTCCGCCAACTCCAGCCGCCCGGCCTCGGCAGCGGCAGCCAGCAGGCACAGATGCGTTGCCAGCTCCGACTTGCCGAGCACGCCCAGCACCTGGCCGAGCATGGCGTAATCTATGGCAGGCGCGCGGGTGGCCTTTCGGGGTGCCTTCTCATCGCCAAGCAGCTTTCCCCGTATATATCCGCCCAGCGGACGGTTCCCGGCTTTGCGCTCCAGATAGGCGCGTTCATCCGCGCTCAGACGGATTGAGAAGGGCGCTGGGCGCTTTTGTTTTTTTGTCTCAGCGGAGCTCATGGCGTCGGCTCCTCCCATTCCTTGGGGATATCCGACTCAAGCGCCTTCAGTTGATGTTCCCAGTCTGCTAACTCTTGAAAGAGGGAGTTCAAAGACTCTCCCTCTAGATGCACCATCTTTTCCCCCCTCACCCCTTCCGGAAAATCACCGTCAGATTGTTCGCCGGCATCGCCTCGATCGCCTTGAGGGTGAGCCCGCGGGCGTCGGCCAGCGGCAGGACCTCGCTCTCCAGGTCGCGGACGCCCCAGCTTGGGTCGCGGGCGCGCAGGCTTTCGTCGAAGGCTTCGTTGCTTTCGGCCGTGTGCCGGCCGTCGCGCTTGAACGGGCCGTAGAGCAGGAGCGGCGCGCCGGCGGGCAGGAGGCGGCCGGCGCCGCGCAGCAGGCCCTCCGCCGCCGCCCAGGGGGCGATGTGGATCATGTTGGCGCAGAAGATCGCGGTCGTCCCCTCCGTCGCCTCGGCGGGCCAGGCGTCGGCCGTGACGTCGAGCGCGATCGCCGGCGCGATCTTCTCCGGCGCCTCGCTTGCGGCCGCGTGGGCGTCGATCGAGGCGAGCGCCTCCGGCTCCGCATCGCTCGGCCGCCAGCGGAGTTCGGGGGCGAGCCGCGGGGCGAAGAAGGCGGCGTGTTCGCCCGTGCCGCTGGCGATCTCCAGCACCTGGCCGCCCCTTCGCCCGGAGGCGGGCAGATGCGCCTGCAGCACGGGCAGAAGCGCGTCGCGATTGCGCAAGGTGGCGGGCGCGTGGCGGCGGGGATCGCTCATCGTCGGGGCCTCCGAATGGCGCGAAGGGGCGCTTACAAGGACGGGCGGGCGGGCGGCCTGCGGCGGCGCCCGAAAACTATTGCGTCGCCGAAACCGCGTCACTAAAAACTGACACTCGGGATCGCATGAAGAGTCAGGCGACCGGCGAGAAAAACAAGAGCCGCCGGTCCAGGAAGGATAAGCCCGCCGATGACCTACGTCGTCACCGAAGCCTGCATCAAGTGCAAGTATCAGGACTGCATCGAAGTCTGCCCCGTGGACTGCTTCTACGAGGGCGAAAACATGCTGGTCATCCATCCGGACGAATGCATCGACTGCGGCGTGTGCGAACCGGAATGCCCGGCCGAGGCCATCTTGCCCGACACCGAGGGCGAGGCCGAGAAATGGCTCGAGCTCAATCGGGAATATTCGGAGAAATGGCCGAACATCACCCGAAAGGGCGAGCCGCCGGAGGACGCCGACGATTGGGACGGCGTCGACAATAAGTTCGAGCAGCATTTCAGCCCGAATCCCGGAAAAGGCGACTGACGCCGGCGCCTGTTCGCGCCTCGCTTGCTGCGCCGCACCATAGCGGCGGCGCGCCGCCGCGCCCGCGATTCAGGGGTGGGATTCGTCGAAATTTTGTGTTACATTATTGCGTATAAATCGACGTGTGTGCGGCGTTCGTCGTGTAGACGACTCGGCGTGAGGGTGATTCGGCGTGAAGGCGCTTCGGCGGGAGCCGTCAGCGTCGGATCATCGGCGACCGGATAAACGCTGCGCATTCCCAGACTACCGGGCGACCGCGCCCGACAGTCGTCGGTCGGCGAAGCCGGACCGCGGGCGATGACGCCCGGCCCGCTCGCCGCCTGAGGATGTCGGGTGGGGAGAAAATCGCGCCGGGTCCGGACCGCCGGTCGGTCCGGCGACCCCCTCGATACCGAGGGCGGCAAGGGTGACGAGGATAGAAATGGCGACGAAATCTGCGTACCGTAAAGGCGATTATGTTGTGTACCCGACGCACGGCGTCGGCAAGGTGCTCGGCGTGGAGGATCAGGAGATCGCCGGCCAGAAGCTTGAGCTGATCATCATCGAATTCGACAAGGACCGCATGACGCTGCGGGTGCCCGTGGCGAAAGCGGACCAGTCGGGCCTGCGCAAGCTGAGCTCCCCCGACCAGATGAAGGCGGCGCTGAAGACGCTGAAGGGCAAGAGCCGGGTGCGCCGGACCATGTGGTCGCGCCGCGCGCAGGAGTACGAGGCGAAGATCAACTCGGGCGACCCGGTCTCGATCGCCGAGGTGGTGCGCGACCTGTTCCGCAACGCGAACCAGCCGGACCAGAGCTATTCCGAGCGTCAGCTCTATCAGGCGGCGCTCGACCGCCTGGCGCGCGAGCTCGCCGCCGTCGAGGAAATCGACGAGGAGGCGGCCGCCGTTAAGCTGGAGCAGATGCTGCAGAAGGCGGCGGCGTAAGCGCGCTTCCCGAGCGGTTTTAGGAAAAGCCCCGGCCGCCGCGCCGGGGTTTCTTCTTGGGCGGCCGCCTTCCGTTCGAGGGCGTCCCTGTGACGGCCGGGCGCCGTCGGAAAGACAAGTCGAACGCCGAGGCGCGTCTCGACGCCTTCGGTATCCGATCCTCCGCGCAAGCGGGGGTCCATGCCTGAGACGGAACAGCCGACGCCCGCCGTCCGCGTGACGACACGCCTCAGGCGGGGTCCCCGCCTTCGCGGGGACGGGGGATTTGCGAAGGGGGCGCATCCCCGTCGCGCCGGCTGCAAGAGCGGAGAGCCCCCACGCGGCCGCCGGCGCGGCCGACCGGTCCTGAGGGAGACGTTTGGGGCCCTCACCCCGCCAGCAGCGCGGCCGTGCGGGCGCGCAGCTCGGGCAGCACCTCGGCGTCGAACCACGGGTTCTTCCTCTGCCAATGGGTCGTGCGCCAGCTGGGGTGGGGCAGCGGCAGGAAGCCCTGCGCCAGGTGGTCGCGAAAGGCGCGGACCCGCGCGGTCATCGTCTCCCGCCCCCCGAGATAGCGCTTCTGCGCATAGGACCCGACCAGCAGCGTCAGCGCGACGTCGGGCAGATGCGAAAGGATCGCCTCGTGCCACGCGGGCGCGCATTCGGGCCGGGGCGGCTTGTCCCCGCCCTTGGCGTCGACGCCGGGATAGCAGAAGCCCATCGGCATGATCGCGATCTCGGTCTCGTCATAGAAGGTCTCGCGATCGACCTGCAGCCAGTCGCGCAGGCGCTCGCCGCTTCGGTCGTTCCAGGGAACGCCGGTCTCGTGCACCTTGGTCCCCGGCGCCTGCCCGATGATGAGAAGCCGCGCGCCGGGCGCCGCGCGCACGACGGGCCGCGGCCCCAGCGGCAGATGCGCTTCGCACAGGCGGCAGGCGCGCACCTGCGCCAGCAGCGTCTCCAGATCGCTCATCAGCCCCCGCGCGCGCTCAACAGCCGCTTCACCAGCGCCGGCACGGTCTCGCCCGCCGGGCCTTCGAGCGCGTGGCGGAAGACGCCGGAGGCGTCGGTCTCCTCCAGGTTCATCTCCAGCGTCAGGGGACAGCCGTAATCGCGCGCCGCCATGACGAAGCCGGCGGCCGGATAGACGGTGGCCGAGGTGCCGATCGCGATGAAGAGCGCCGCCTCGGCCAACGCGCGCTCGATCTCCTCCATGAAGAACGGCATTTCGCCGAACCAGACGACGTGCGGGCGCAGACGGCCGGTGCGGCCGCAGGCGGGGCAGGCGCTCTGCACCGTGGCGTCCTCGCGCCAATCGTGGACGCCCGCGCAATCCTCGCAGCGCATCTTCAGCAGCTCGCCGTGCATGTGCAGCAGCTGGCGCGCGCCGCCGCGCTCATGCAGATCGTCGATGTTCTGGGTGACGGTCAGGACCCGGTGCGGCCAGCCCGCCTCCAGCCGCGCGATCGCCTCGTGCGCCGGGTTGGGGCGGATGTCGGCCGACAGCAGATCGCGCCGGCGTTGATTGTAGAAATCATGCACCTTTTCCGGATCGGCGGCGTAGCCTTCGGGCGTCGCCACTTCCTCCAGGCTGTGGCGGCTCCAGATGCCGCCCTTGTCGCGAAAGGTGTCGATGCCGGACTCCTTCGAGATTCCGGCGCCCGTCAGGATCACGATGGGGCCGTCGACCCGATCCAGCGGCAAGTCCTCGATCGCTGCGCTCATGTCCTCGTCCGTCGCTCGCCCTTCCCAAATCCGCCGGGGACATGGTAGCCCCGTCGAACGCCTGCAACAAAAAAGGACCGCCGCCCATGCGCGTCGAGGCCGAGCCCGTTCGATCGATCCTGTTCGTGTGCACCGGAAACATCTGCCGCTCGCCGACGGCGGAGGGCGTGTTTCGCGCTTTGGCGGCGGAGGCCGGGCTGCTTGACGGCCTGCGCGTCGACAGCTGCGGCCTCACCTCCTTTCATGTCGGCGAGCCGCCCAGCCGCCCGGCGATAGAACACGCCGCCAAACGCGGCTACGACCTCGCCGCCTTGCGCGCGCGGGCCTTCGCGCCGGCGGATTTCGAGCGCTTCGACCTGCTGCTGGCGATGGACGACGGGCATTACGCGCAGCTCGCCCGGCGCGCGTCGGCGGAGGCGCGGCGGAAGGTCGCCTTCTTCCTGGACGCCGCGCCGGACGCGCCGCGGCGCGACGTGCCGGACCCCTATTACGGCGGCGCGGCGGAGTACGAGCTGGCGCTCGACCTGATCGAGGCCGGCTGCCGCGGCTGGATCGAGCGTCTGCGCGCGGCATGACCGGCGATCTCGCCGCGCGGATCGAGCGCGCCCTGGGCGCGCCGCCCGCCTCGCTGCCGCGCCGGATCGGCGGCGGCGCGACGGGGTCCGTCTTCGCGTTCGAGACGGCGCAGGGCGCCCGCCTGGCGGTGAAGCAAGCCGCGGCGCGCGAGGCGCAGCTCGATCTGGAAGGCTGGATGCTGCGGCTGCTGGCCGAGCGCAGCGCGCTGCCCGTCCCGGCGGTGCATTACGCCGCGCCCGAACTGCTGATCATGGACTTCGTGGAGACCGGCGGGCCGATCGACGCCCGCGCGGAAGAGCACGCCGCCGATCTGATCGCGGCGCTGCACGGGGTGCGCGGAGAGGTCTTCGGACTGGAGCGCGACACGTTGATCGGCCCGCTGATCCAGCCCAACAGGCCGCGCGCGCGATGGCTCGACTTCTACGCCGAGGAACGCCTGCTGCCCTTCGCCCGCGCGGCGCTGGACGCCGGCGGGATCGGCGCGCAGACGATGGACCGGGCGGAGCGGCTGGCCGGCCGGATCGGCGATTTCCTGGCCGAACCGGACCATCCCAGTCTGATCCACGGCGATCTGTGGGGCGGCAACGTGCTGGCGCGCGCGGGCCGCATCGCGGGCTTCATCGACCCGGCCGTCCACTACGCCCATCCGGAGGTCGAGCTCGCCTTCACGACCCTGTTCGGGACGTTCGGGGAGCGCTTCTTCGCGCGCTATCAGGAGCGGCGACCGATCGAGCCCGGCTTCTTCAAGGAGCGGCGCGACCTCTATCTGATGTATCCGCTCTTGGTCCACGCGACGCTTTTCGGCGCCGGCTACGGCCGTCAGGCCGACGCAATCCTTCGCCGCGCGGTGGGGTGACAAGCCCCTCTTCCTGCGGGAGAGGGTACGAGACTCACCCGCCCGCGAACAGCCCGCGCGAGGAGGGGTCGTAGGGCTCCGGCTGCATCTCCAGATGCAGGCGATCGCCCTTGTAAGGGTGCGCGCGGGCGACCGCCTCGTCGAGCTCAACCCCCAGGCCCGGCGCGTCGGGCGGGATGACGTAGCCGTCCTCCCAGCGGATCGGGGTCTTCAGGATCTCGGCGTGGAAGCCGTCCCAGCGGCCGATCCCCTCCAGCAGCAGGAAATTGGGGCTGGCGGCGGCGATCTGGATGTTGGCCGCGCCGACGATCGGCCCGCAATAGAGGTGCGGCGCGATCTGCGCGTGATGGGCCTCGGCAAGGGCGGCGATCTTCTTCGCCTCCAGGATCCCGCCGATGCGGCCCAGATTCATCTGAACGATGTTGACGGCGCCGGCGCCGAGGTGAGCCGCAATCTCCATCTTGGTGGTCAGCCGCTCGCCGGCGGCGATCGGGATCGCGGTGGCGCGCGCCACCTCCGCCATGCGCTCGGGCGCGTCGGGCGGGACGGGCTCCTCGAACCACAACGGATCGTAGGGTTCGATCCGGCGGGCGAGGCGCTTGGCGCCGGAGACGGTGAACTGTCCGTGCGTGCCGAACAACAGATCCGCCCTGTCGCCGACGGCCTCGCGCACCTTTTTGCAGAAAGCCTCCGAGCGATCGAGGATCGCCATGTCGGGCTGGTGCGGGCCGAAGCGGGTGTAGGGGCCGGCCGGGTCGAACTTGAGCGCCGTGAATCCTTGGCGCACCCACTCGACCGCCGCCTCGGCCGAGGCGTCGGGATCTGCGTAAAAGCCGGCCGGGTCGTCCCCCGGCTTGGGATAGAGATAGGTGTAGGTGCGCAGCCGGCGGTTGACGGTCCCGCCGATCAGCTCGCGCACCGGCCGGTCCAGCGCCTTGCCGATCAGATCCCAGCAGGCCGTCTCCAGCCCGCTGGCCGCGCCCATCACGGTCGGGTCCGGGCGCTGGGTGAAGCCGGAGCCGTAGCAGCCGCGGATGAAGCGCTCGGTCTCGAACGGGTTTTGACCCTCAAGATAACGCTGGAACAGATCCTCGATCACCGCCGTCATGGCGCTCGGCCCGACGGCGGCGGCGTAGACTTCGCCGTAGCCGACGGTTCCGTCGTCCGCCGTCAGCTTGACGAACTGGAAATAGCGTCCGCCGAAGCCGGGCGGCGGATTGCCGACGACGAAGACCTCAAGGTCGGTGACGCGCATCGAAAAGCCTCCCTTAGGGGCAGCCGGGCGGCCGGTCAGTCGAAGGTGATGACGTTGCGCAGGACGCGGCCCTGCTTCACCTCCTCCACCGCCTCGTTGATTTTCTCCAGCGGGTAGCGATTCGAGATCAGCTCGTCGAGCTTGAGCCGGCCGGCCTTGTAGTGCGTCACCAGCCAGGGAATGTCGACCGCGACGCGCGCCTCGCCCATCTTGGAGCCGAGGATGCGCTGGGAATAGGCGGCGAGCGATCCCGGATCGATCTCCGCAAACACGCCCGACGGCGGCATGCCGACCAGCACCACGGCGCCGGTCTTGCCGACGATTCGCATCGCCTGGTCGATCGCGCCCTTCACGCCGACGGTGACGAAGGCGTAGTCGACGCCGCGCCCGTCGGTCGCGGCCATGACCTGGTCGACGGCGTCGGACGCGGCCGCGTCGATCGCGCCGGTCGCGCCGAACGTCGTCGCCGCCGCGCGCTTCTCCGCCACGACGTCGAGGGCCAGGATCCGGCCCGCCCCCGCGATCGCGCAGCCCTGCACGGCGTTCAGGCCGACCCCGCCGCAGCCGATCACGGCGGCCGTCTGGCCCGGACGCAAGCCGGCCGTGTTGGTCACCGCGCCGACGCCGGTGATGACGCCGCAGGCCAAGAGGCTGGCGGCGTCCAGCGGCACGTCCTTCGGGATGGCGACCGCCTGGCTCGCCTCGACCGTCACGGCCTCGGCGAATCCGCCGGTGCGCAGGCCGTGGACCAGCGCGCCGCCGTCGGCCGCCGTCAGCGGGGTTTTGCGGTCGAGCGGAAAGTCCGTCTCGCACGCCGTCTGCTTGCCCTGGCCGCAATAGTGGCAGCGCCCGCAAGACCGAATCAGCGTCACCACCGCATGGTCGCCGACGGCCAGGCGCTCGACCCCGTCGCCCACGGCTTCCACCACGCCTGCGGCCTCATGCCCGTAGACCGCCGGCAAATCGCCGCCCCAGCCGCCGTCGGCGTAGAGAATGTCGGAATGGCAGATCGCGCAGGCCTTGAGGCGCACGCGCACCTCGCCCGGGCCGGGCTCGGCGAGGGTTACGGATTCGATCGACAGCGGCTCGCCGAAGGCCCGGCAAACGGCGGCGGAGACGGTGGTCATGGCGGGTGAAGCTCCCAATCGCGCAGGTCGCCGGAACGCTCCGCTATTCGGCGAGACGATGCAAGGGGGGAAAGCTGTCGCCGCGGGACGATCAGACGGGGTGCGCCCAGACTAAGACGATCTTGGCCCTCACCCCGACCTTGCGCCGTCGACGCCCGCCCGCTGTCGGGCCGGAACAGGCCCGGCCCGACGGGGTTTCTGAAACGGGCGACAGAGGCCTACCCGTCGCCGTCGACGATCTCGCGGATATCGACGGTCGTGCGCACGCCCAGATCGTCGTAATGCGCGTCGAGCCAGCGCCGCGCGGCCGTCTGGCCGATCGCGCGCAGATGCAGCAGGAAATCCCATTCGGCGTTCAGCTTCGACGACGCGCCGAGCGGCGCCAGCGCCGCCGAATCGGCGATTATGTGAACCAGCACGTGTTTGTAGCGCTCGGGATCAAGGCGGCCCTCCTCGAGCAGCCGGGCGACGAAATCGACGGCGCGCAACTCGCGCATCAGGCTGGCGTTGAAGGTGATTTCGTTGAGGCGCTCCTGAATCTCGCGGGCGGTGCGCGGAATTTCCGGCCGCTCCACCGGGTTGATCTGGACGATCAGGATGTCGTCGCTGAAGCAGCTTCGAAAGAACGGGAACAGCGCCGGATTGCCCATGTAGCCGCCGTCCCAATAGGCCTCGTTCCCGATCTCCACCGCCTGGAACATGAAGGGCAGGCAGGCGCTGGCCAGCACATGGTCGGCGGTGATGCGGCGGCGGTCGAAGACGGCGATGCGCCCGGTTCGCACATTGGTGGCCGACAGATGCAGCCGGAAGCCCTCGCAGCGCCGGACGCGATCGAAATCCACGCCGCTCTCCAACAACGGCGCCAACGGGTTGAGATCCAGCGGATTGAACAGATAGGGCGAGGCCATGCGCCCCATCAGATCGAACAGCGCGAAGCCCGGCGATCGATCGAGCGACCAGTCCCCCATGATTCGATCGAGCAGGGTGCGCTGGATCGGACTGAAGCGCGCGGCGTCCGCGACCGAGCGCCAGAAGGCGGCGAGTTGGTCGCGCGCGCGGTCGCGGTCGACCTTGCGCTGGCCGTCGGCCAGCCCGTCGGCCAGCAACACGGCGTTCATGGCCCCGGCCGAGGTTCCCGAGACCGCCTCGATCTCGATCCGACCGTCGCGCAGGATCTCGTCCAAGACGCCCCAGGTGAAGGCGCCGTGGGAGCCGCCGCCCTGCAGGGCGAGGCAGACGGGTTTGCGGGCGTCGCTCATGACCGCAGTCTATCAGCATGGGGAGCCGCGGGCGCGTCCCGAATCGACCCGCGCTCGCTCACAGGGGCGTCACCGTATTCGGCAGGCTGGTCTTCACCGCCGCGGCCAGGCCCTGAAACAGAGCGCGGCGCGGGCTGGCCGAGCGAAAGACCAGGCGCACCCGGCGGCTCGCCTCCGGCGCCAGAGGGCCGTCGATCCGGCGCGCGACCAGGCCTTGGTCGGTCGTCCAGGCGCCGCGCAGCGACAGCGCCGGCGCCAAGGTCGTCCCGGCCCCGGCGGCGACCAGGTTCAGGACGGTCTCGAAGCTGGTGGCGCGCAGATCGGTCTTCACCCGACGATCGGGCCGCGCCGCCCGGCAAAAGCTCAGCGCCTGATCCCGGAAGCAGTGCCCCTCGCTCAGCAGCAGCAACTCTTCGGGGTCGATCGCCGCAGCCGAGACGCTGGGCGCCTCGGCCAGCGGATGACCGCGCGGCGCCACCAGCCAGAACGGCTCGTCGAAGAGGGGGATTTCCTCCAGCCGCGAGCTCTCCGGCGCGGTGGCGATCAAAGCGGCGTCCAGATCGCCGGCCAACAGCCGCTCGGTCAAGGGCGCTGTCATCTCCTCCACCAACGCGAGGTCGAGGGTCGGTAGTTCGCGCTGGATCGCCGGCAAAATCGCCGGCACGAGCCAGGGCGCGATCGTCGGGATCGCGCCCAGCCGCGCCGCGCCGGCCAGCGGATCGCGATGGGCGGCGGCCGCGCGGCGAATGTCCTCGGCGGCCTCAAGGGCGCGCCGAGCGATGGCGGCGATCTCACGACCGACAGGGGTCGCGCGCACGCTTTTGTTGGTCCGCTCGAACAGCGTCACGCCGAGCTCGCCTTCCAGTTTCTTGATCTGGGCGCTGAGCGTGGGCTGGCTGACATGGCAACGCTCGCTCGCCCGGCCGAAATGCTCCAGCTCCGCCACGGCGACGAGGTAATCGAGATCGCGGAGATTCACGGCGCGGCGCGGCCTTTCAGAAAGCGATGGTCATGCGGCGGCGCGTCCGACGCGCGCACGGCTTTCAGCCGCGCGCCGGCCGGCCGCTTACACCGGCTCGACGACCCCAACGGCCGGACGCGACGGCAAGGCGGCCGGCCGGGCGTCGGCGTCGGTCTCCGACTCGTCCTCGTCGTCCGCGACGGCGTCCTGCGCCTCGGCGTCTCCGGCGGCCCGGGCGAGCCAATCGCGCGCGGCCTCCAGATCGCCGCGCTCCTCCTCCTCGAGCCGCGCCATCATGCGGCAAATGCGCGGGCTGGGCTGCGCGCCGACAAGGGGGGTCAGGTGATTGCGCGCCTCGCCCCAGAGCTGCGCGTCGAGCGAGGCCTGGGCGAGCGACAGATGCGCCTCCGGGTGGTCGGGCGCGAGCCCGCGCAGCTTCTCCATCCGCTTCACCTGGCCAAGCGCCGTAGTCCCGGTCGGCGCCAGGTCGCGATAGATCTCGGCCAACTGGGGATCGGGCTCGGTGCGCCAGGCGTCTTCGACCAATTTCTCGGCCTTGCGGCTCCGCCCCTCCTCGCGCAGCAGCGAGGCGGCGAGCCGCACCGCCTCGATCGAGCGCGGGTCGGACTTCAAGGCCTGCTGGGCGGTCTTCAGCGCCGTGCGCGTCATGCCTTCGCGGCGCTGCGCCTTGGCCTCGGTCATCAGCAAATCGGCGCGCCGGCGGCCAACCTCGACCTCCGGGATCGCCTTGGCGCGGCCGGCGCGGTCGAGCGTCGCCAGGGCCGCCTGACGGCGCCCCTGCTCCTGCTGCAGCTCCAGCAGCTCGCGCAGCACCCAGGGCGTGCCCGGACGCAGCGCGTCCGCGCGCTCGGCCAGTTCAAGCGCGCGCGCGCGATCGCCGGCCTTCAACGCCTGCATCATCAGCCCGCGCACGCCCATGAAGGCCGTCGACGGATCGTCCAACATGCCTTCGAAATACCGGCGCGCGGCGTCGTCCTGGCCGTTCAGCTGCGCCGATTGCGCCGACAGCAGCCGCGTCAGCGCCGGGTCGTCGAGCAGCGCGTCGGCGCGTTTGGCCTGCCGCGCCGCCTCGTTCTTGTCGCCGGCCGCGACGGCCACCATGCCCTGCGTCAGGGCCTGATACCCGCGGGTTCGACGCGAGCGCGCGCGGCTCTCCTTCAGTCGTCCGGGCAGGCGCACGACGCCGCGTCGGATCCGGTCGCCGAAGGCGAGCAGCAGCGCCAGGACGAGCACGGCGAGCAACAGCAGCCCGACCGGCATGTCGGCGCGCCAGCCGCGGAACTCGATCGAAACCGCCCCGGGGTAGACGGTGAAATAGGCGACAAGAGCCCCCAGAATCCCGAGTTTGACGAGGAAGAGCAGCGCGCGGGCGGTCATCGGATCAACCCTCCGTGCTGGCGGTCAGACGGTCGACCGCGGCCTGGCGCAGACGCTCCAGCGCCGCTTCGGCCGCAAGGCGCGCTTCCGCGTCGTCCAGCCATCGCGCGGCGGCGGGGCTCGCGTCGCGGGCGTCGGACAGGGCCGCGACGGCCGCGGCCAGGTCGCCGCGCGCCAGCGCCGCCTCGGCGCGGCTGACCGGCGGGCGTTCCGCCCCCTCGCCGGTCCTCCGGACGCTGACCAGGCTGGTCAGCCGACCGACCGCCTCGTCGACCCAATCGCCCTCGCCGCCGACCGCGGCGTGCATGGCGGCGGCAGAGGCCCGGAAGCGTCGCTGCAAATCGGCGCGCGTCGGCACCCCCTGCTCAGCGTAGGGCTCAAGCGCCGCGATCGCCTCGTCGAGCGCCGGGTCGTCGGGCGCGAGGCCCGCGGCGCGCTCAAGCGGCGCGGCGAAGGGGCGGCCCGCGGCGAGCGCGTCCTGGACCGAGCCGACGGCGATCACCACGGCGGCCTGCTGCGCGCCCTTGAGGGCGGGCGCGTCGGCCACGCGCTCGATCGTCTGGGCCTGTTCGGCGACGCGGCTCTCCATCGCGGCGAGGCGGTCGCGAAGCGCCTGCATCGCCTCCGCGCCCGGGCCGCTTTCGAGCGCCGCTTCGATCTCGGAGAGTCGGGTCTCCAATCCGGCCGTCGCCGACTCCAGCGCGGCCGGCGTCAGCCCGCCAGACCCGGCGGGCGCTTCTTCAAGCGCCGCCACGCGCTCCTCGAGCGCGGCGAGCGCCGCGGGATCCGCGCCCGGCGCGCCCTCCCCGGCGCTCGCGAGCGCCTCCTGCGTCCGGGCCGCGACCTGCTCGACTCGACCGCTCAGGTCCGCGATCTCCTGGGCCAGCGCTTCGATCTGCGCAGGATCGACCCCCTGCCCGTCCGGCGGCACCGCCGCGACCTTGCCGATCAGCGGGTCGAGAACCGGCGCGACCTGCGCGCGCCAATAGGGCTCCGTCGCCACGGCGACGACGGCGATGAATCCGACCAGCAGCGCGAGCCAGGCCGGCCCGCCGCCGCCCTTGGTCGGCGCGGCCGGCGCGGCCGGCGTCGGGCGCGACGACGCCTTCGGCGGCGGGGCGCTCGCGCTTTCCGCCTGAGCGGCGGGGGAGGCCTGCGACGCGTCCGGCTGGGCGGGCGCGGCGTCGGGCGCGCGCTCGTCCGACGGGTCGGACGGATCGCCCGGCTCCCGCGGGTCGCCAGGCTCCCGCCCGGCGCTCTGCGATCCCCAAGGGCTCTGTTCGGACCCGTCGGCCGGCGCGTCCGTCTCCGACTCGGCCCGGGTCGCCTCGGCCTGCGCGGTCACAGCGCCCAGATCGACGCCGGCGGCGGCCGCCGCGGCGATCACGTCGCGCCAACGGTTCTCGGGAATATGATCGCGGGTCTTCCACCCCTGGACGGTGCTGACGGCGACGCCCAGACGATTGGCCATCGGGCGAATGCCGCCAAACGCTTCGATCACCGCCTCGGCGCTCGGCGTCGCGGCCGACGCGGCGGTCTGCTGGGCCGGCGTTTCGCTCTGCGAGGCGGCGCGCGCCGGCTCTTCGCTGGAAGACCCGTCACCTGCGGGCTGGTCGCCCGCCGCCTTGGCCGCGGTCTTGTCGGCTTTCTTATCGCCCGTCTTATCGCCCGTTTTGTCGCCCGACTTATCGGACGTCCGGCGCTCGTCGTCGCTCATGGCGTTCCCCTCTGTCTCGGCGGCGAGTGTAGCAGCTTTTTCGCCGCTGTCAGGGGGAGTCTCTTCAGCTTGTACGCGTACACCCTCCTCGCGGCTCAGCAAACTCACGATTTCAGCCGCCTCCGGGGAGGCGGCGACGAGCGTACGACCCCAAGGCAGCTCGCCGGCCCGATCGGCGACGGCCTGACTGAGGCAGGCCGCCGTCATGCCGCGCGCGGCGTCGGCGAGGTCGGCCTCGCGCATCAACTCGGTAAAGGTTTGAGCGGTGCGCGGGCTGAACAGGACGACCGCGGCCACCCGGCCGGCGCGGATCGCCGCCTGAGCGTCTTCGCTCAGCCGCTCGGCCGTCTCCGCCTTGTAGAGCGCCCGTTTGACGACGCGGAAGCCCGCCTGCTCCAACCGTCCCGCCAGATCGCCGGCGAGGTCTGAGCCGGCCGCGTGAAACAGCCCCCCGTCGGCCGGTCGGCGCCGGCTTTCGACCAAATGCGCGAGCGCGGCCACGTCGCCGTCGGCGGTCTCGACCGTCGAGAACCCGACCATCCGAGCGGCGGCGGCCGTCGCCGGCCCGACGCACAAGGCCGGCAGGTCGCGTTTGCGGCTTTCGCGCGCGAACGCGCGCACGCCGTTGGCCGAGGTGAAGAGCAGCGCCTGGACATCGTCCAGATCCTTGGCGAACTGGGCGTGCGTCGGCGGGGTGGGGCGAATGGTCAGCAGCGGCTCCGGCAAGACGCCGAACCCGGCGGCCTCAAGCAGCGCCGAAAGGTCGGCCGCGTCGTCCGCGGGTCGGGTGACCAGGACGGTCGGCGCGTCGCCCTGCGCGCCGTCAGTCGAAGAAGCCATCGCCCATCTCCGCTTTCAGACGCCGACCGGCCTCACGGCCGACGGCCTCGGAGTCGTCGGCCGGGCCGCTCTCCTCCACGCGCAGCAGGCGCGTTCCGTCCTCGCGCGCGACCAGACCGCGGAATCGGATCGTCCCGTCCGTGAGTTCGGCCAAGCCCGCGATGGGCGTATGGCAGGAGCCGTCCAGCACTTCGAGATAGGCGCGCTCGCACGTCACCCGGGCCAAGCTGTCGGCGTGGCTCAGCGGGGCGAGGATTTCGGCGACCGCCTCGTCCTCGATGCGTCGCGCAATGCAGATCGCGCCCTGCGCGACCGCGGGCAGGAACCGCTCCGGCTCGAGCGCGCGGGCGCCGGCGTCGGCCACCATGTCGAGGCGTGTCAGCCCCGCCATCGCCAACATCGTCGCGTCCGCCACGCCGTCGGCGAGCTTCTTCAGGCGCGTCTGCACGTTGCCGCGGAACAGCACGATGTCGAGGTCGGGCCGCATCGCTTTCAACTGCGCCTTGCGCCGCAGGCTGGCGCTGCCCACCGTCGCGCCCCGGGGCAGCGCCTCCGGCCCCTCGGCCTTCAGGCTGAGCCAGGCGTCGCGCGGATCCTCGCGCTCCAGCACCGCGCCGATCGCGACGCCGGGATCGAGGATGGTCTCCATATCCTTCATGGAGTGCACGGCGGCCGTGCAGCGATCCTCCAACAGCGCGCGGTCGAGCTCCTTGGTGAACAGCCCCTTGCCGCCCACTTCGGCCAGCGGCCGGTCGGTTATGGCGTCGCCCGAGACCTTGATCTCGCGGATCTCCACCGGCAGATCGGGCCAGCGGCGGGCCAGCAGGTCGCGCGTCTCATAGGCTTGGGCCATCGCCAGCGGGGAGCCGCGGGTGCCCAGGACGAAAGGTTTCTCGGGCGAGAAATGATCGATCGGTGATGTCATGGCGTCCAAGCTGTAGCCTATCGCGTCCGCATAGGCTACACCCCCCGAAGACGGATCGGCGAGACCGGACGATGAAGATTTTAGGCATCGAGACTTCCTGCGACGAGACGGCGGCGGCGGTGGTCGCGCGCGCGGCGGACGGATCCGGCCGGATACTCTCGAACGTCGTGCTCTCGCAGCTCGACGAGCATCGCGCCTACGGCGGCGTCGTCCCGGAGATCGCCGCGCGCAGCCATCTCGATCATCTCGATCGGCTGGTCGCACAGGCGATGACGGAGGCGGAGACGGACTTCGCCGCGCTCGACGGCGTCGCGGCCACGGCGGGGCCCGGTCTGATCGGCGGGGTGATGGTCGGCGCCCTGACCGCCAAGGCGATCGCCTGGTCGCGCGGCCTGCCCTTCATCGCGGTCAACCATCTGGAAGGGCACGCGCTGACCGCGCGGCTGACCGCCCAGGACCCGAACGAAGCGGCCTTCCCCTATCTGCTGCTGCTGGTCAGCGGCGGGCATTGCCAATTGCTCGCGGTGGAGGGGGTGGGGCGCTACCGGGTCTATGGCGGGACCGTCGACGATGCGGTCGGCGAGGCGTTCGACAAGACGGCCAAGCTGCTCGGGCTCGGCTATCCCGGCGGTCCGGCCGTCGAGCGCGCGGCCGAAACGGCCGAGCGGCCCGAGCGCTTTGCGCTGAACCCGCCGATGCAGGGTCGCGCGACTTGCGATTTCTCCTTCTCCGGCCTCAAGACCGGCGTGCGCCAGCAGATTCAACGCCTCGGGAAGCCGACGCTCTCAGCGTCGGACAAAGCCGATCTGGCGGCCGCGTTCCAGCGCGCGGCGGCGCTGTCCCTGGCCGACCGGACGCGGCGCGCGGCCGTGCGCTTCTCGGAGGAGGTCGCGCCGGGCCGCGCCCTGGTGGTCGCCGGCGGCGTCGCGGCCAACCGGACGATCCGCGCGCATCTCGCCCAGGTCGCGGATGAGACCGGCATGCGCTTCCAGGCCCCGCCGCTCAAGCTCTGCACCGACAACGCCGCGATGATCGCCTGGGCGGGGGCGGAGCGGCTGGCGCTGGGCCTGACCGACGGGCTCGACTTCCGGCCGCGGCCGCGTTGGCCGCTCGCGGAGTTGTCCGCGCCGGAGACGGCGGCGTGAGCGGGGGCGAGACCGACGGGCCGGTCGCGATCCTGGGCGCGGGCGCCTGGGGCACGGCGCTCGCCTGCGTGGCGCGGCGCGCAGGACGGGAGGCGCGCCTGTGGGGCCGCGACCCGGAGGTGGTCGAGGCGATCGCCGCCGGGCGCGGAAACCCGGCCTATCTGCCCGATATCGCGTTGCCGGACGGAATCGCGGCGACCGCCGATATGGCCGAAGCGCTCGACGGCGCGGGCGTCGTGCTGATCGTCTGCCCCGCCCAGGCGATGCGCGAGGTGACCGGGCGGCTGATCCCGCATCTGCCGGCGAACGCGCCTGTCGCGCTGTGCGCCAAGGGAGTGGAGCGGGACAGCCTGAAGCTGATGACGGAAGTCGCGGCGGAGCGGCTGCCGGGCGCGCCGCTGGCCGTGCTCTCCGGGCCGACCTTCGCCGCCGAGGTGGCGCGCGGCCTGCCCACGGCGGTGACGGTGGCGAGCGAGGATGCGGCGGCGGCCGAGGCGGTGCGCGACGCGCTCGGCGACGACGCGTTCCGCCCCTATCTCTCGGACGATCCGATCGGGGTCGAGGTCGCCGGCGCGGCCAAGAACGTGATCGCCATCGCCTGCGGTGTCGCCTGGGGCCTGGGCTTGGGCGAGAACGCCCGCGCCGCGCTGCTGACCCGGGGTCTGGCGGAGATCACGCGCCTGGCCGTGGCGCTGGGCGGCAAGCCCGAGACGATGATGGGGTTGGCGGGCCTGGGCGATTTGTCGCTGACCTGCAACAGCCGCACCAGCCGCAACACCAGCTTCGGCTATGCGCTGGGCGAGGGCGAAGCGGCGGACGCCGTCCTCGAAGGCCGGCGCACCGTAACCGAAGGCTATTGGAGCGCGCAGGCGGTGGTGGGTCTGGCGGAGCGCGCCGGACTGGAGGATCTGCCGATCACGCGCGCGGTCGACGCGGTGCTGGCCGGCCGGATCACGACGGGCGAAGCGCTGCACGATTTGCTGGCCCGCCCGTTCCGGGCCGAGACGACGGACGACGCGCCGTAGCGCCGTTTTAGGGCCGCCTTAGGGCCGCCTTAGGGCCGCCTTAGGATCGTCTGAGGCGCATCGCCAGCGGCGCCTGACCCACGCCGGTCAGCGCCTGGCGGATCCAATAAAGCGGGCGCCAGGAGGCGATCTCCGCCTCGACGCCGCCGAAGGCGTTGTCGACCCAATCGACATTCTCTTGGATCTCCCAATCCGCGGGCGCCTCCGAGCGAGGGCGCGACGGGGTCATCGGGTGCGGCTTTCGGCGTCGGTGATGCGGATCAGCCGGTCGGTCGGCCGGCTCTCGGACGTCTCGGCAAGGGCGAGGCGCAACAGGCGCGCCGTCTCCGCGTCGGGCGCCGCCACTTCGGCCGGCCCGCCGGTGGTCATGGCGCGCAGCACGGCGAGGCCGACCCGGTCGAGGACGAACTTCACGAGATCGATCTTCTCGCGCTCGGCCTCGGCGGCGCCGTCGGCCTCCGCCTGGTCGATCCACCGCGTGAGCGCGCTCATGTCGAGCGCCTCCGCCCCGTTCTTCGCCGCCAGCTCGGCCATCGACGTCTCCTTCGAAAAGCCTCGAACCCGGTTGAGGCGCGGCGCGGGATGCGCCGCCCCCGATTAGCCGGGACCAATAGGCGGATTCTATGACAATCCCGCGACGCTTCCCTTACCTTTGTAAGACGGGCCGGACGCTGCTATAGCCCCTCCCGTCAGCCGCTCATCAGTCCGCGCTAGGAGGCGCGCCCGACGCCCATGACCGCCGCCGAAAAGACCCTGACGCTCGACGTCTGGCAATTCGTCCGCCTGATGGTGCGCATGGAGGAGACCTTGCAGGCCGGCGACGGGTCGTCCGCCCTGCGCCAGCTGTATGAGCGGTGGGAGGATCTCTGGGTCGACCTCGACGCCCGGCTGGTCGATCTGGGCCGCACCGACATGGACGCTTTCGCCGATCTGATGATGGAGCAGGAGGTGGTGCTGGAGGATGTGCCGCCCGGCGCCTATGCGCTGGTCGCCGACGAGTTGGAGAAGGTGACGGCGGAGCTCAAACGCACCCTCTCCCACACGGAAGATCCGGCGCAGGTGGAGGATCTGAGCTTCGAGCGCGACGAGATTTCGCTCACCGTTCGCGCCTTGCGCGGCGGGGCGAAGGGCGCGCCGGGCAAGCCCGGCCGGCCGAAGTCCGACGCTGCGGCGTCCAAGGGGCGCAGGAAAGCGCCGGCTGGGAAAGGCCCGGCGGGAAAAGGTCCGGCGAAGCGCCCCGGAGGCGAGCGGGCGGCGCGCGCCGGCGCCAAAGCCGCGACGAAGCGCCCCGGAGGCGGGCCGCCGCGCGGGCGCTAGCGCCCGGTCGCTAGGCCGTCGGCCAACAACGGCCCGGTGTCGTTGCGCCGCGGCCGCCACAAGCCGCGATCCTGGGCTTCCTGCAGACGCGCGGCGATGTCGCGCAGCGCGTCCGGGTTCTTCTCTTGCAGAAAGGCGCGCACCGCCTCGTCGCCGAGATAGGCGTCGAACACCAGATCGAAGTGGTGGTCCTTGACCGCGCGCGCCGTGGCCGCGAAGGCGAAGAGGTAATCGACCGTCGCCGCCATCTCGAAGGCGCCCTTGTAGCCGTGGCGCATGACGCCGGCTATCCATTTCGGATTGACCACGCGCGCGCGCACCACCCGGCCGATCTCGTCCTCCAGGGTCCGGATCTTCGGGCTTTCGGGGCGGGAATGGTCGGTGTGATAGACCGCCGGCTGAGCGCCGGAAAGCGTGCGAACCGCCGCCGTCAACCCGCCTTCGAACTGATAGTAGTCGTCCGAATCCAGCAGATCGTGCTCCCGGTTGTCCTGATTGTGGACCACCGCTTCGACGCGGCCGAGGCGGCGTTCGAAGCCGGCCTTGTCGGGGCGCCCCTCCTGACCGTCGCCGGATTGCGAGCCGTAGGCGTAGGCGCCCCATTCGACGTAGGCCGCCGCCAGATCGGCCTCGGTCTCCCAGAGCCGTTCGTCGATCAACGCCTGCAGGCCGGCGCCGTAGGCCCCCGGTTTCGCCCCGAAGATGCGCGCCCCCGCGCGACGCGCCGCCGTCGCATCGTCCAGCCCCTCGGCTTGCAGCGCCCGCCTCTCTTCTGCGACCGCGTGGGCGAGCGGGTTGACCGCCGCCGGCTCATCCAGCGCCGCGACCGCGCGGGCGGCCGAATCCACCAGATCGATCAGCCCCGGGAAGGCGTCGCGAAAAAAGCCTGAGATGCGCAGGGTCACGTCGACCCGCGGCCGATCCAACATCTCGGCCGGCAGAATCTCAAAGCCCGTGACCCGGCGAGAGGCGGAGTCCCACGTCGGCCGCACGCCCATCAGCGCCAGCGCCTGGGCGATATCGTCGCCGCCGGTGCGCATGTTGGCCGTCCCCCAGCAGCTGAGCGCCAGGCGCTTCGGCCAACCGCCATGGGTCTGAGCGTGGGTTTCGACCAATAGCTGCGCCGACTTCCACCCCAGCCGCCAGGCCGCCGGCGTCGGCGTCGTGCGGGTGTCGACCGAATAGAAGTTGCGGCCCGTGGGCAGCACGTCGGGCCGTCCGCGCGTCGGCGCGCCGGACGGCCCCGGCGCGACGAAGCGCCCGTCGAGGCCGGTCAGCAGACCGGAGATCTCAGCCGCCCCGCAGGCGTCGACCGCCGGCGCAAGCCGCCGCAGAACCCCGATCAGCGCCTCGGCGCCGGCGGAAAGCGCCGCGGTCCCGTTGGGGTCGTTCTCGGCGCCCGACGCGGCTTGGCGCCACGGTTCCGCCGACGCGCGGCCGGCGCCCGCGCCGGACGGCGCCGCGTCGGGCGCGGCCCCGGTTCCTGCGCGCTCCGTCGCCCCGGCTTTGGTTTCGGCAAGCGCCCCCACCGGCGTTTCGCGGACCGCTTCTTCTTCACAGCGCGACAGGGTCTCGATTACGCTTTTCGTGTAATGAAGGATCCCGGCCTTCAGATCATCATCTTCATCGGAGAGCGGGGCGGCGTTGCCTGAAAGCGCCGCCTCGGCCGCCTCCAGCAGCCGGGCGGCGAAGAGCTCCAGCCGCTCGACCGTATCGCCGGCCGTGCGCCAGGGGGCGTCGGTCGCCTGATCCAGCGCCGCCGGCTTCGGACCCGTCCAGGGAGCGGCCATGGCGCAGTCCAGCGGGTCGAACCCCTCGCCCAGATCGAAATCGGCGGCAAGCGCGCGCAGCAGGCTCGCCTCCTCGCCCGCGCCCGACCCCCGCGGCAAGCGCGCGAGCGCGAGCAGCAGATCGCGGCGCAGCCGGCCCGCCGGGCTCACCCCGTAGACATGCAGCCCGTCGCGGATCTGCATCTCCTTCAATTCGCACAGATACTGGTCGAGCTTCTGGAGCTTCTCGTCCTCGTCGTCCCCCGGCGCGACCCCGCAATCCGCGGCGAGGCCGATGCGCTCCGCCAGCTCCACGATCTCCCGGCCCAGCAGCTTCAGGCGGCGCGGATCGACGCCGGCGGCCTCGTAGTACTCGTCGACCAGCGCCTCCAGGTCCTTGAGCGGCCCGTAGCTCTCGGCCCGGGTGAGCGGCGGCGTCAGGTGATCCAGAATGACCGCCTGGGCGCGGCGCTTGGCCTGGGTCCCCTCGCCCGGGTCGTTGACGATGAAGGGGTAGAGGTGCGGGATCGGTCCCAGCACCGCCTCCGGAAAGCACTCGGCGGAAAGCGCCGTCGCCTTCCCCGGCAGCCACTCAAGATTGCCGTGCTTGCCCATATGGACGAGCGCGTGGGCCCGGAACGCGTCGCGCATCCAGGCGTAGAAGGCTAGATAGCCGTGCGGCGGGACCAGATCCGGGTCGTGATAGGTTTGCACGGGGTCGATGTTGTAGCCGCGCGCCGGCTGCAGCCCGATCGCCGCCGCGCCCAACCGGAAGACCGGCAGCGCGAAGCGCCCGCAATCGACCGCGCCGGCGCGGAAGAAGGGGTCCGCCTCCGGCGCGCCCCAGCGGGCCGACACCGCATCGCGGACGGCGGCGGGCAGGCTTGCGAAGAACATCTGGTAGTCGGCGAGACTCAGGCTCTCGCGCTCCTCCCGCCCGGCGACGTCGGCGTTGGTGGGACCGGCCTTCAGGTGGGCGATCAGCTCGTCGCCGGTCGCAAAGGGCGAGTCGAGGGAATAGCCGACGCCCTGCATCGCCTTCAGCGCCTCGATCAGCCCCGCCGGCGTGTCGAGCCCGACCCCGTTGCCGAGCCGCGCGTCGCGGTTGGGGTAGTTCGCCAACACGAAGCCGACCCGCCGCTCCGAGACAGGCGTCGCCCGCAGCCGCGCCCAGCCCGCCGCCATCTCGGCCGCGAAGCGACAGCGGTCGGCGACCGGCTCGTACTCGACGATGTCGGCTTCGATCTCGGGATCGCGGCGCGCGCTTCCCTTGAAGCTGACCGCGCGCGACAGGATCCGGCCGTCCACTTCCGGCAGGGCCACGTTCATCGCGATGTCGCGGGCGGACAGACCGCGCGTGCCCTCCGCCCAGGGCGCCCGGGCGCCGCCGGAGAAGACCAGTTGGATCACCGGCAGGCCGCTGGCGTCGAAGGGCGTCTCGGCGCGCGCGGCGCCGGGCGCGGACAGCGCGAAGCCGGTGCCGTTCAGGATCGCCGCCGTCTCGCCGCGGGCCAGCAGATCCTCCACCGTCGCGGCCGCGACAGGGTCCTTGAGGCTGGCCGCATAGATCGGCGCCGCGTCGAGACCGGCGGCGTCGAGCGCGTCGATCAGCGCGTCGATCACGGCCGTGTTTCCCGCCTGGGCCAGCGCGCGGTAGAACAGGATTGCGGCGCGCGGGCGCCCGGCCCTCCGCGGCAGATCCTCCAAGCTCGGCCGCTCCCGGCCGGGCCAGTAAAGCCCGGCGCGCAGCAGCGGCGTCGGCTCCGACCATTCCTGCGCCGGCGGGCGGCCGATCAGCGCGGCCGCGTAGCGCAGCGCGTTGACGGCGTTGTCGACCCCGCCTTCGACGAAATAGCGCCACAGGCGATGGGCCGCCGGCCGGTCGAGGCTGCACAGCCCCGAAAGCTCCTCATCCGGCTGATCGTCGCCCGGCAGCCAGACGACGGCGATTCCCTGCGCCCGGCAGGCGGCCGTGATCTCGTCGACGCCGTAGGGCCAATAGCCGCGCCCGCCGAGCAGCCGGCCGACCACCAACTTGGCGCCGGGCAGCGTGTTTTCGACCCACAGATCGACCGACAGATTGTGGCCGAGACGCATCAGATTGGCGCAGCGCAGGCTGGGCGCGTCCGATTGCTCCGCGCGCCGTCGGCGTTGGGCGGCGGCCAGCGTCGCGATCTCGGTGTCCGCCGCCGTCAGGACGAGGATGTCGCCCGGGCTCTGGCCGAGATCGACCGCCTCCGATCCGTCGTCCGTTGCGCCCGGCGTCGCCGCCAGAAGATGCATCGCGTCCGCCCCTGTCGCTAAAGCGCGTTCTGTGCGTGTCCGCGATTACCGGCGCACGGCGCGCGATGCAAGCGAAGGCGCGATCATCCGGCGACGTCGACCACCACGCGGCCGTGCAGCTGGCCGGCGATCTGTTGGGACGCGAGATCAAGCGTCTCGGCGAGGCCGACCGTTCGGCTCATCGCCTCCAGCTGCTTGGGGTCTAGCTCGGCGGCGAGGCGGGTCCACGCCTCCAGCCGGCGCGGCTTCGGGCAATAGACGCTGTCGACGCCGGCCAGCGTCACCCCGCGCAGGATGAAAGGCATCACCGTCGTCGGCAGATCGAACCCGCCGGCCAAGCCGCAGGCCGCGACCGTCCCGCCGTAGCGCACCTGCGCCAGGACGTTCGCCAGCACCTGGCTGCCGACCGCGTCGACCGCGCCGGCGAACCGCTCCTTCATCAGCGGTTTGCCCTTGTCGGCCAGCTCGGCGCGATCGATCAGGTCTGCGGCGCCGAGGCCTTTCAGATAGGGACCCTGCTCCTCGACCCGGCCGGTGGCGGCGATCACCTCGAACCCTTTGGCCGCCAGCAGCGAGATCGCGACGGAGCCGACGCCGCCGGCCGCGCCGGTCACCAGGATCGGGCCGGAGTCCTTGGTCAGCCCGTGATCCTCCAACGCCATCACGCACAGCATTGCGGTATAGCCCGCCGTGCCGATCGCCATCGCCTGGGCGGGGGTGAAGGCGTCCGGCAGCGGGACCAGCCAATCGCCTTTGAAGCGCGCCTTCTCGGCGTAGCCGCCCCAATGCACCTCGCCGACGCCCCAGCCGTTCAGGATCACGGGGTCGCCCGGCTTGAAGTCGGGATGGTCGCTGGCCGCCACCTCGCCGGCGGCGTCGATGCCGGGGACCATCGGGAAGCTGCGCACGACCGGCGACTTGCCGGTGATCGCCAGGCTGTCCTTGTAGTTCAGCGTCGAGTGGCTGACGGCGACGGTGACGTCGCCTTCGGGCAGATCGCTCTCCGCGACGTCCGTGAGCGCCGCCTGATAGCCGGCCTCCTCGTCCTTCGTGACCAAAATCGCGCGCATGGCTCAAGCCCTCCTCGGTTGGGGTGGCGACTGCGGCCTCCCCGCCGCGCCGGCCGGGAGCATAGCCGCGGCGCCGCCCCGCCTGTCAAACGGAACGGGAGGCTCACAGAGACCCGGGGGGCAGCCGGTCCGCGCGTTCGAAGGCGACGGCGCCCAGAATGGACACGATGCGCCCGCCCTCCGGGTCGCTCATCGGCAGGGCGAGGCGTTCGTAGCCGAGCCAGTCTTTGCCCACGCGCTGCAAGACCCCGCGAAACAGCCGCGGCGCCCGGCTTTCGACCGCGGCGCGGTAGTCGGCGATCAGGCGCGGCGCGTCATGTTCGTCGAGATGCTCCGACAGCCGGAGCCCGGTGAACTCGAGCCCGACCGCCTCGACGACGCCGGTTCCGACCACGCGGTAGACGAAGTCGAGGCTTGCGGGATCCGGGCCGCCCTCAACATCCAGCAGGACGATGAAGCGCAAATCCCGGGGCGCCAACAGCAGGGGATCGAAGGCGCGCCGCGCCGGAGGCCCTTCCTCGCAGTCCCGAGGCAACGCGCGCCACACATCGTGGACCCGCCGCAGCAGCGGCGCTGAAAACTGCATTGCGCCCATGACGCTCCCCGCCCGCGGCCTTTTCCGATAGTAAGGTACCCCGCCGGCGCGCCGGGCGACAGACGCATTCTATGGGCGACTACAACTCGATAGCGACTCGCGGCGGGCCGTCGTCGTCGGGATCGTAGACCGGTCGGCACTCGGCCACCTGCGCCGTTTCGACCTGCTGGCGCTCGGCCAGGTCGCGGCGCGCGACGCGGGTGCGTTGCGCCGCCAGATCGGTCAGGCGCGCGCGCAGGGCGTCCGCGCGCTCCGCGGCCAACTCGGCCTCTACGGCGGCGGGGTCGAGGGTCGGCCGCGCCGGCGGCGTCGGCAGATCCTCAGGCTCGGTTTCGACCAGAAGCTCGCCCGTCTCGGAGACGATTCCCGCTTCGATGAACTCCTCGGCGTCGCGCCGCCAGGCCGCCATCGCGGTCTCGAAACGGCTTTCACGCTGCGCGACGGTCGCCTGGACGTCCGGCGCCAGGACCGCCTGACGGTCCGCGCCCGTCGCGCGGCCGCACAGCGTAATCGTCAGCTTCGGTCGGCGCTTCAGCAGATCGCCGACCGAGGTGAGCAGGGTTGTCGCCAGCTCGGTCAGCTCTGTTCCGCCGGCCTCGAACGGCGCCGGCGCGAAGTCGATCCCGCTCGCCGCCGACGCCGCCGCATCGACCGCCGAGATCAGCAGGGCCGGCGGGAACAGCACCTTGATCGTGGTGGTGATGGTTCCGACCACGGCGTTGGCCACCGCCTTGCCGATCACCTGGTCGAGCTCGAACTGCGGATTGGCCAAATCGCCGCGGATCGGAATCTCCAGCGCGATCACGCCGTCGCGATCCTCAAGCAGCCCGACCGCGGTCTCCACCGGCATGCCGGCCGCCGCCGACAGACGCTGGCGATCCTCTTCGCTGAGCGGGCTGAAGCCGAGATTCTCCAGGCGCAGCTTGGTTTGCACGGCCATCACGGATTGCTCCGTGCCGCCTTCGGCGCTGGCGTTCAGTCGACCGGTTTCAAGATTGACCCCCAGATGCTTCGCCGCATAGGGGGAGAAGGTCGGCAGCTGCAGCTGGTCGATTTTCCCGCTGACCTCAAAGCGCGGCGCCGGGCCGAACGGCTGCGCCCAGCCGGACAGCGCGATCGTCGTGAACTCGTTGAGGGTCGCGGCGAGATCGATCGCCGGCTCCGCCTCGCGCGATTCGCTGTCGAAATCGGCGAGGCTCAGACGCTCCACCGTCGCCTGCAGCGAGACCGGCGGATTGAGCCGCGTGTCCTCGACCGAAAGGCGCGCCGGATCGGCCAGCGAGAACGCACCGACCCGGATCGGCGCGGGCGCGGTGAGGGGCGCCGCCGCCTCGCTGGCCGCCGCGTTCTCCGCGGCCGGCGTCTCGGCGGTCTCGGCGGTCTCGGCGGTCTCGGCGGCCGCCGCGCCGTCGGCGGTCTGCGTCGTCCGCCCCGACCCGGCGAGCCGGCCGAGGTCGAGCGACCCGCTGAAACCCGCCAGCGTTCCTTCGCCCAGCGCAAATTGCGGCTCGGCCGACAGATCAAGAGCTGCGAGATCCAGCCGATCGAACGCGGCCTCCAACGCCTCGCCGTCCGCAACGGCGCCGCGCGCGCCTTCAAGCTCCGCGGTCTCGACGCGCAGGCGTCGCGGCCCCTCGTCCGGCTCGCTCAGCGTCGCCTCGCCGAGCCGCAGGGCCTGAAGCGCCCCCTCCGCCGTCGGATCGGCCCGAACCGACAGAAAGAGCCCCTCCAACGCCGCCGCCTGAAGGCGGGCGGACGCCCCGGCGCTGCCGAGCGTGCGCGTCGCGCCGGACAGCTGCAGCCGCTCGAGCGTCGCACGCGCCGCCGTCCCGCGCCGATTGGCGAGCGTCAGCGCCTCCAGCGTCAGCCCGTCGAGGCGGCCGGTCAGATCGTCCCGAAGCGCAAGCCCCTCCAGCGCGAGCCGGTCGGTTTGCGCCGAGCGGGCGGCCGGCGCGCCTGCGACCGCGCCGGGGGCGAGATCGACGGCGAGCGCGTCCGCGGTCGTCCCGCCGTCGATCGACCAAGTCGGCGCGCCGCCGTCCGGCGCCTGCAGGGAGAGCGCGTCGAGCGCGACGGCGAGGCGCTCGGCCCGTACGGCGAGCGCGGGGGCGTCCTGCGTCGCGGCCAGATCGAGGCGCGGCGCAGACAGCGTCAAATCGAGCGCGCCGTCGAGGGTCGTCGCCCCCTGCGCTCGGGTCAACGCCGCCCCCGCGAGGGTCAAATCGAGAGCGGCGAGCGCGCCGGCGAGACCGTCGAGCTGCAACTCAGGCGCCTCCAGCGACAGCGTCAGATCGCCGCCGGCTGCGAGCGCGCCGTCGCCGGCGTCGCGCTCGACGCGCCCTTGGGCGAGCGAGAGCGTCAGCCGGTCGGCCGCGCCGGCCTCCGGCCCGTCGGCGCCGAAACCATCGAGCGCGAGGTCCAGCGTGAGCGCCAGATTGAGGCCGCCGTCCGGCGCGATCCGGGCCTCGGACAGCGCGCCGTCGAGGGCGGCCTTCGACAGCGTGACGCGCCGCGCCGCCAGATCGAGCGCGCCCCCCTCGGAGCCGAGCGACAGCGCGAGCCCGCCGCGCACGACGCCGGCGCCGTCTACCGCCAGATCCATGTCTGAGAGTGCGAGCCGCGCCTCGGCCAGTTGCACCCGCCGATCCGCGTCGAGGCTCAAATCCGCGGCCGCACCCTCGACGCTGAGGGCGCCGGCGACGGAGACGCCGCCGCCGGGCGCAAAACGCTTGTCCGTCTCGATATTGACCGAAACGCGCTGGAAGGCGATCTCCGGCCCGTCCGGCAGGCCGATCGCCAGGCCGTCCAGCGTCGCCTCGCCGTCGGTCGCAAGCGTGATCGCCCCGTCGTCCTCGATCGCCAGGTCGTGGTCGAGTGCGGCGCGCATCTCCCCTTCGCCGCGGCTAAGCCCCAGCGAGCCGGTATAGCGCGTCACCTTCTCGATCGCGACGGCGGAGAGCTCGGTGCGCGCGGCGATCTCGATGCGGTCGGCGAAGGGTTTGGCCGTCCCGTCGACCGCGACGCCCATGTCGTTCAGCGTCGCATCCAGCGAAAAAGACCCGGGCGTCTGCGGCGCCCAGGTGCGGAAATCCTCCAACGCCAGACGCTCGATCTCCAACACCGCCTCGCCGCCGGTCCGGTCGGTGAAGCGCACGCGGCTGTCGGCCAGCGTGAAGTCGCCGAGGCCGGCGCCCCAGCCCGGCCCGGCCTCGCCGCTCTCCTCGGCCGGCGTCGCGTCGCCCGAGCCGCCTGCGGCGAGCGCCACCAGATCGACGCCGTTCAGCAGGATGCGGCCGTCCGCCGCACGGCGGATGTCGAGGACCACGCCCTCGATGGTCGCCCGTTCGCCCAGGCCGCGGCGTTCGAACAGCTCGGCTATCGAGACGGTGAGGCCGAAACGTTCAACCCGCGCCGGCTCTTCGCCGGGGGGGCCGATCGCCAGCGGACCGAACCAGATTTCGCGATTCCAGAGATCGATCTCGACGGTTTCGACGCCGCTCGCTTCCAGCCCCAGCGCCTCCAACTCGTTGGCCAGAACCCAGCGCGCGGCGTGGGTCGGCGCGACGAAGATCAACAGCGCCGCCGCGCCAAGGCCCAGCGCCGCGCCGATAGCGATTTTCCAGCGCCGGCGCAGGCGCGGCCGGCGCCGGCCGCCGGGTCCGCCCTGAGATGTCGCGGCCCGTGCGCCGCCCTCTTCATCGCCGCCCCCCGCGCTGCCGAAGCCTTGCGTCCGTTCGGGGGTGTCTTCGTCCGTCATCCGCTTCTCGCCCGCTTCCGTTCGTCTCGCGCTTCCGCTTTAGAGCATGGCGGCTAACGCAGACGGTTCAAGACTTGACCTCTGGCGCAGAAAGGGGCCAATAGTTGAAAAGGACCAATGCGGTCTATTCACACCCTCTGTGCGGAGCCGCCCATCCGATGACCGATCGTCTCGCCCCGCGCCGCCACAACCGCGCCGGCCGCACCGAGGCCAAGCAGGATCTTGAGGCGCAGTTTCGCGACGGCCGCCTGCCGCCCGGGAGCAAACTGCCGACCGAGCGCGCGTTGGCCGAGCGCTACCGCATCAGCCGAGGCACGGTGCGCCGGGTGCTGGAGGAGTTGGAGGGCGCCGGATGGATCGAACGGCGCCCCGGCAGCGGCACCTATCTGAAGCGCCTGGAGCCGGCGTCCGGGGCCGCTCTGATCGACGCCGCGGTCGCTCACGCCTCCCCGGGTCACGGTCCCTTGGACCGCTTCGGGCCGCCCGATCCCGTCCGCGACGCCAAGAGCGTCAATCCGGAGGAGGTGATGGAGGCGCGCCTGCTGATCGAGCCGGTGTTGGCCCGCCTGATCGTCGGCCGCGCGACCGAACATGAGCTGGAAGGGCTTCAAACCCTGGTGCGCGCCGGCGCCGAGGCCTCGTCGATGGCCGAGTTCGAGCTGTGGGACAATCGGCTGCACCGCGCGCTCGCCGCGGCCTCGAAAAACAAGTACCTGATCCAAATCGTCGACGGCATCCATCAGGCCCGGCAGGGCCCGGCGTGGAGCGCGCTGCGCCGACGCGGCCTGGACGAGAGCCGCCGCCGCGTCTATCAGGACGATCATGAGCGGATCGTGGCCGCGCTGAGCGCGCGCGACGCGGAAGCCGCGGAGGCCGCGATCGTCGAGCACCTCCACAATGTCCGGCGCAATCTGCTGCTGATATGAGCCCGCCGCGGACGCCGTCGCGCGCGGCCGCGAGCGGCCGCGCGCATCCACTTTGACAGCGCGTCCGCCCTCCGGCATAATTGGTCTATAACAAAATATACTAATATCACTTATTGGTATAAATTGGGGGCGTCGCAGTCGATGCAGGTGACCCGTCCGGAGATCGACGGCTGGTTCGGCGCCGCCGCCAGCAGCCACAGCACGGCCAGCGCCGTGGCGATGGGCGTGCTGGAGCGCGGCGGCAACGCCTTCGACGCGGCCGTCGCGGGCGGGCTGGCGCTGCAGGCGCTATGTCCGCACTTGAACGGGCCCGGCGGCGATCTGGCGCTGATCTACCACGCCGCCGAAGACGCCCGCACCGTCAGCCTGTGCGGCCAGGGTCCGACGCCGGCGGCGTTGACCGCCGAGCGGCTGCAGACGCTCGGCCTGGACGCGCCGCCGGGCGCCGGCCTCCTGCCGGCTGTCGTTCCCGGCGCCTTCGACGCCTGGATGCGTCTCTTGGCGGAGCGCGGACGGATGACCCTCGCCGAGGTGCTGGCCCCCGCGATCGCCTACGCCGACCGGGGCGTGCCGGTCGATCGGCGCCTGCACGACACGTTGGCGGCCGCGCAGCCGATCTTCCTGCGGTACTGGCCGGATTCCGCCGCCCTCTATCTCGTGCGCGGCGAAGCGCCGGCGATCGGCGGCCTGCTCGCGAATCCCACCCTGGCGGCGACCTACCGCCGTCTGCTGGCGGAGGCGGAATCGGCCGGCGCGGGACGGCTCGTCCAAATCGAGGCGGCGCGGCGGGCTTGGTCCGACGGGTTCGTGGCGGAGGCGGTCGACCGATTTTGTCGCACCGCCGAAGCGATGGACGTCAGCGGCCGGGTCCATCAGGCGCTGTTGACGGGCGCCGACCTCGCCGGGTGGCGCGCGCCGGAAGAGCCGACGATCGCGCGGCGCTACGCCGGTCTGACGCTGCACAAATGCGGACCGTGGACCCAGGGTCCGGTGCTGCTTCAGACGCTGGCGCTGCTGCCGGCCGAGGAAATGGCGGCCCTGGACCCGCTGGGCGCGCCCTTCGTCCATCGCGTCGCGGAAGCGCTGAAGCTCGCCTTCGCCGACCGCGAGACGTTCTACGGCGTCGACGGGCCGCTGGCCGCGCCGATCGACCGGCTGCTCTCGGACGACTACGCCGTCAGCCGGGCCGCGTTGATCGGCGATCAGGCGGACAACAGCTGGCGACCGGGCGAGATCGACGGCGCCGGCGCGCCGATCGATTACGCGGCCGCGGCCGCGCGCCGTCGGGAGTCCGGCCTTCTCGCCGCCTACGGCGGGGGCGAGCCGACCACCTCGCCGGCCTTCGCGCACCCGGCCTATCGCAGCCGCGCCGTCGGCGACACCTGCCATATCGACGTCACCGACGGCGACGGCAACATGGTCTCGGCCACGCCGTCGGGCGGCTGGCTGCAATCCTCCCCGGCGATCCCGACGCTCGGCTTTCCGCTCGGCACGCGCGCGCAGATGATGTGGCCCGACCCGGCCTCGCCGTCGGGCCTCGGCCCGCGCCGGCGCCCGCGCACGACGCTGTCGCCGACCCTCGGCCTCGACGGCGAGGGGCGGCCGACGCTCAGCTGCGGAACGCCGGGCGGCGATCAGCAAGATCAATGGCAGGCGATCTTTCTGATCCGCCGGCTGGTGCACAAGATGGGGCTGCAGGAAGCGATCGAGGCGCCGAGCTTTCACTCCGAGCATCACCCCAACAGCTTCTATCCGCGGGCGGCCGCGCCCGGCCGCCTTGTCGTCGAGGGCCGTTTTTCGGAGGAGGCGATCGCTGATCTGAGCGCCCGCGGCCATGCGGTGGAGGCGGGCGGCGACTGGTCGGAAGGCCGGTTGACGGCGATCGAACGCAGCGCGGACGGCCGGCTGAAGGCCGCCGCCAGCCCGCGCGGAGGGCTCGGCTATGCCGTCGGCCGATAACGACGTCACGCTTGAGACGCCGGCCGGCGCGCCGCAGGGCGCCGGCGGGCGCGCGCAGGGGGCGGCGCGCGTCGTCCTTCATCGTCTGGACCAGCTGGTCGGCGGCGCGGCCGCGCTGGCGCTGGCGGCGCTGATCGCGATCGTCTTCGCCAACGTCGTGGCGCGCTACGTCTTCAACAATTCGATGACCTGGGCGTCCGAGGCGGCGCAATGGCTGTTCATCGCCATGATCTTCCTGGCTGTGCCGCTCGCCCACCGCTCGCGCCGCCATCTGTCGATCAATCTGCTGGTCGACCGGCTGCCGCCAAAGGGCCGCAGCGCGGCGGGCCTGCTGGGGGACGTGGTGGTCGCCTACGCCACGATCATGTTGCTGTTCGGCGGCGCGTTCCTGATGGAGGTCCTGGGCGGCGTCAATCACGCGCTGCAGGCCCCGGTCTGGGTCAAGTTCGCCGCCGTGCCGGCCAGCTGCGCGGCGGGCCTGGTCTTCTTGGCGTTGCGGGGGCTTGAGGAAGGAACCCAGGTCTGGCGTCAGCCGGCGGCGATCGCGCTCGCCTTCGCGCTCTACTGGGTGATGCAGGAAGGACCGGGCGTCGGCGCGCTCAAGGGGTTGGATCCGACCGCGGTCATGGCCGCGGCCTTCCTGATCGCGATGGCCCTGGGCGCGCCGGTCGCCTTCGCCATGATCTTCTCGGCGTTCGTCGCCAACGAGGCGGGCGGCGTGCTGCCGCCGGCGGCCGTGGTCCAGACGATGGTCAACGGCTCGTCGAAGTTCCTGCTGCTGGCGATCCCCTTCTTCATCGCCGCCGGCGCGTTGATGAACGCGGGCGGGCTGACCCGCCGGCTGATGGATTTCGCCTTCACGCTGGTCGGGCATTTCCGCGGCGGGCTGGCGCAAGTCAATGTGGTCTCCAGCGGACTTTACGCCGGCATTTCCGGCTCCAGCTACTCGGAGGCCGCGCTGGGCACGAAGCTGCTGGTCCCGCAGATGGTCCGGCGCGGCTACGCCGCCCCCTTCGCCTGCGCGGTGACCGCGGCGTCGGCCACCCTGCCCAACGTCATCCCGCCGTCGATCGCGCTTCTGATCCTGGCGGCGGCGAGCAACCTGTCGGTCGGCGATCTGTGGCTGGCGGGCGTCGGTCCGGGCCTGTTGATGGGCGCGAGCTTGATGCTCTGCCTCTACGTCATCGCGCGCCGGCGCGGCTACGGCGCGGCGGTCGACCGGGCGAGCGGGGGCGAGCGCGGGCGCGCGGCGCTCGGCGCGCTGCCGGTCCTGGGGCTCGCGGTCTTCATCATCGGCGGCATTCGCTTCGGCGTGGTCACGCCGACGGAGGCCGGCGTGCTGGCGGTCGTCTACGCGCTCATCCTCGGGCTGGTCGTCTACCGCGCCTATACCGGACGCGGCCTGTGGGAGAGCCTGCGCGAAGCGGCGGTCGAGGCCGCGCTCGTCGGGCTGCTGATCGGGGCGGCGGCGCCCTTCGCCTTCGTGTTGGTGAGTCAAGGCGCGCCGCAGGCGATCATCGCGACGATGGCCGGGATCGCCGAGACCCCGATCGTGCTTCTCTTGATCGCTAATCTGGTGATGTTGCTATTCGGCATGTTCCTGGATATCGGGGCCGCGATCCTGATTCTGACGCCGCTTTTGATGCCGCTGATGATCGAGGCGGGAGTGGACCCGGTCCATTTCGGCGTCGTCATCGTGGTCAATCTGATGCTGGGCGGGCTGACCCCGCCGGTGGGCATGCTGGCCTTCATCACCGGGTCGATTTCCCGCACGCCGGTGCATGAGGTCTTCCGCGCCATGATCCCGCTGCTGGCGACGCTGATCGCCGCGCTTCTCGTCATCACCTATACGCCCGCCGTCTCGCTGGGTCTCGGCTGGCTGATTTCCTGAAAGTGAACCAACAACAACAGATGCAGGACCCGGACTAACAACAATGCAACAGGAGGCTTGGACATGACCACGTTTGGGAAATGGATCGCGCGCCGCACGGCCGCGGTGATGCTGGGGGCGGCGCTGGCGGCCCCGGCGGCGCTGGGGGCGTTCGGGTCGGCCGCGCCGGCGGCCGCGCAGGAGACCTTCACCGTTTCGGTCATTTATGGACCGGAGAAGCCGCAGTCGAAGATCTGGTACCGCTTCGCCGAGCTGGTGGCGGAGAAAATCCCCGACGCCTACGACTTCAACGTCGTCACGGACGGCGCGCTCGGCGGCGAAAAGGAGACGACGGAGGGCATCCGCCTCGGCTCGATCCACGGGGCGCTGTCCACGGTCGCCAACCTGACCACATGGGTCCCGGACGGCGCGGTCTTCGACATGCCCTTCATGTTCCGCGATCAGGCGCACATCGACAAGGTGATGGCCGGCCCGATTGGCGACGAGTTCAAGCAGCTCTACGCCGACGCCGGCTTCAAGGTCTTCGGCTTCATCACCTACGGCGCGCGCCACGTCATCGCCAAGGAGGCGATCCGCACGCCGGCGGACGTCGACGGCAAGAAGATGCGCGTGCTGCAGAGCCCGCTTCACATCGAGCTTTGGCGTTCGCTCGGCGCCAATCCCACGCCGGTGCCGATCACCGAGGCCTACAACGCGCTGGAGACCGGGGTCGTCGACTATATGGACATGACCATGTCCGGCTATCACGCGCTGAAGCTGAACGAGGTCGTGCCCTTCTTTTCGCGGACGGCGCACATCTACGCGCTCGGCGTTATGTATATGAGCCAATCGCAGTGGGAGAGCATGAGCGCCGAGCATCAGGCCGCCTTCCAGGCCGCCGCCGACGAGGCGATTCCCTATTTCAACGAGCTGGCCGCGGCCGAGCAGGAGGCCTCGCTCGCCGCCGCGGTCGAGAACGGCGCCGCGGTCGTCGAGGTCGACACCGCCGTCTGGCAGGAGGCGATGGCCCCGTTCTGGGAGAGCTACGCGCCGAATGTCGGCGGGATCGAGCGCGTGCGCGCGATCGCCGCGGTCGAGTGAGGATCGCCTCTCTTCCCGACGCGCTCCCTTGGGACGGGGCTTCGGCCCCGTCCCGCCCTTTTTCGCGAACGCCCGTTCGGAGCGGTTTCGATGCAACATGACCACGACGCCTCGCCCCTGCAGGGCGGCGACTTCCCGGAAGAGGAGCGGGTGCGCGACGGCCCGATGCGCCATGAGATCATGACCATGGTGGTCGAGGCGCTGAACCGGCAGGGCTACCCGGACCTGACGGCCGAGACGCTGACCCGCGACCCGGCGCACAAGGCGGCCGCCCTGGATATGCTGCGCGACTGCCGGCCGATGCCGGTGGTGCTGCAGCTGATCGACGACGTCGAGCGCGGCGCGCGGGTTCCGTGACGCCGTGCCGGACGCGCGGAGGTCAGGCTCTCCGAGCGGCCGCGGCGACGCGCCGCTCGATCGCCTGACGCCTGAGACGACCGCCCAAAAAAGGACCCGCCTTCGATGACCGCTCCCGCCCCCTTCACCTTCATGCACTCGACCCATCGCGTGATCTACGCCGTCGACGCGCTCGACCGATTGACCGACGAGGCGGCGGCGGCCGGCGCGTCGAAGGCCTTGGTGCTGCTGGACGCCTTCTTCATGGGCGGCCCGTTGGAAGAGCGCGTCGCCGCCTTGCTCAAGGACCTCGCCCCCGTCTTCCACAGCGTCCCGCAGCATGAACCCGACACCGACACGGTCGGCGCCGCCGCCGACGCGCTGACGGCGGCCGGAGCCGATTTGGTCGTCGCGATCGGCGGCGGCTCGGCCATGGATACGGCCAAGGCGGCCCGCATGCTGGTCAGCAACCCCGGCCCGATTGAGGATATCGTGGGGCCGATGGGTCGGCCGATGGCGCCGCACCCCTCGCTCTTCGTCTGCGCGCCGACCACCGCCGGCACGGGCAGCGAGGTCTCGGAATCCGCGATCGTCGCCAAGGCCGGCACGGACTACAAGATGGTGCTGCGCAATCCCAACATGGCCGCGCGGCTGGCGATCCTGGACCCCGCTCTCGGGGTCACGGCGCCGGCCCGGGTGACGGCCTCGGCCGGCTACGACGCCGTCACTCATGCGGTGGAGGCCTACACCTCCAACGCCGCGAGCGTGATGACGGACCCCTTCGCCGAAGCCGGCATGCGCCATCTGGCGGCCGGGCTCGAGCGCGCGGTTCGCACGCCGGACGATCTTGAGGCGCGCGGCCTGTGCCTGATCGGCTCGATGCAGGCGGGGATCGCCTTCAACAGCGCGAATCTGGGTCTCGCCCACGCCATCGCCGGCGCGCTGGGCGCGTTGCACCACACGCCGCACGGTTTCGCGAACGCCCTGGCGCTGCCTTGGACGATGGCCTTCAACGATCCGGCGTTGGCGACGAAGGGCGCGGTGCTGCGCGAGATCTTCGGCGGCGAGAGCGCGGCGCACGGCCTGTCGCGCCTGCGGCACGCGGTCGGGCTGGACGTCGGCCTGGACGAGGAGGTCCGCGGCGCGGACGCGCTCGACCGGGTCGCCGAAGGAGCCTCGAAGTCGGGGCAGATCAAGATGAACCCGCGCCCTGCAGACCAGGCCCAGATCCGCGTCATCTTGGAGCATATGCGCTCGCCCACGCATGGCGGGCCGCCGCACCTCAATCTCTGATCGCCAACCCGGGAGGACGACCCATGCCCCGTTTCTTCAATCCGACCGACGTCGCCGCGCCGCTGGGCGCCTACTCGCACGCCGCGCTCAGCGAGGGCGGCGGCCGCACTCTGCACGTCGCCGGCCAAGTGGGCGTCGAGCCCGACGGGACCGTCCCGGACGACGTCGGCGCCCAGAGCGAGCTGATCTGGCGCAATCTGGCGGCGATCCTGAAGGCCGCGGACATGGGGATCGAAGACGTCGTGAAGGTGAACGCCTATCTGCTGAGCCCCGACGACCTGCCGGCGTTCGGCGCGGTGCGCAGCCGCTGGCTCGGCGACTGCCGCCCGGCCTCGACGCTGGTCTACGTCTCAGGCCTGGTGAAGCCGGAGTTGAAGGTCGAAGTGGACGTGGTCGCGATGAAGCCGTGAGGCGCGCTTGGGACGAAGGCGGCGCCGGCCGGCCGCTCATAGCCCGGGGCCCGGGGGCGCGAAGGCCGACGCCTGAGACCCGTCGTCACCCGGCCGGCGGGCGCTAAGGCGCGCCGCCTCAGGCGTCGCCCCGCGCTTTCGCCGCGGGGATCGGCGGCGCGACGATGGCCGGTTCGCCGCACGGCGACGACATCACTCCGCCGCCAGCACGCTCTTCCGGCCGTCGCCCTCGATCTCCTCGATCACCGGGATCGGGACGTCGTAGGGCGCGACGTCGGCGCGGATTTGCTTGAGCGCCTTGACGATGATGTCCACCTCCTCGTCCGGATGGGTCGCGCCCAGGCCGTAGTCGGCGGCGAGGGACCGGGCCCGGGCGGCGCGCTTGCGCTCGTCGGCGGGCAGATTGACCACCGCATAGACGCCGTTCAGCAGGCTGCCGCGCAGCTTCTTCGCGAACTTGGCGCCCAGCATCTCCTTCTCCTCCGCACTCAACTGCTCGAAGAAGCGGCGCATCAGGATGCGGCCGAACTGAACGTGACGCGCCTCGTCGCGCAGGATCAATTCGCACGCCTTGCGGATCTGGCCGTAACGCGCGTTCTTGTAGCGCGCGGTCAAGAGTTCGCCCGAGAGCTGCTCGAACAGGGTGTTGACCGCCATGCCGGCGTAAAAGGACATCTCGCGCTCCTCTTTCTCGACATGGAAGCGCGGGATGATCATCTGGAAATAATCGCTCTTCGGCTTCGGCTGATAGCCGCCCAGGCAGTCGGCGATCCGGAAGCTGGCCTCGTGATGGCGCAACTCCTCCATGATGAAATTCGCGACGTGCTGTTTGATCTCGAAAGGCAGGTGCTCGTAGATCGCCTGACGCAGACGCTCGCAGCCGTAGGGGGTCGCGCCGTGCTCCATCCATGCGCGCAGCGACCACCATTCGGCGCCGGCCTCGCGGACTTCCTGAGGCAATTCGGCGACTTCCGTCTTCAGCGCCGCCCAGTCGACGTCGCGCGCCGCATCCCACGCCAGGTCGCGGGCCTGCTGGCAGAGCTGCCAGATGTCGTCATACTGCTTCTCCGCCACCACCGGATAGGGGTTGGGGTTCTGCACCGTCTCTTCCAGCATCGAGGCGTCCATGGCCGAAATCTCCCGTTGATCAGTCCCGCTCCGGCGTCGCGGCGACTTGCCGGCGCCGATGGCGCAATAGTATAGTCTAGTAGAGTAATTGGTCGAGGAAAATCATGCAAAACGCCGCGACGGAGGATTTGGATCGCGCCTCGGACCTGCCGCTGTTCCTGCAGATCCGCCAGCGCCTGCTGCGCGAGATTCTGGATTGGCCTGTCGACGACCGGCGGTTTCCGCCTGAGGCGCAGTTGGCCGAGCGCTTCGGCGTCTCAAAGATGACCGTGCGTCAGGCGCTCCACGGGCTGGTCGAGCAGGGCCTTCTGGCGCGCCGTCGCGGCGCGGGAACCGTGGTGACGGATGAAGCGGTCTCGGTCGAGCGCCTGACGCCGGCGTTGGACATCGACCAACAGCACCGCGCCGCGGGACGCACCGTCGAGACAGAGGTTCTGGCGGTGCGCGAGCGCCCGGCCGAGGCGGCCGAAGCCGGCTCGCTGGACCTGCCGCCGCAGACCCCGCTCGTCGAAATCCGCCGTCTGCGCCGAATCGGCGGCGCGCCGGCGGCGCTGGATCACCGGCTGCTGGCCGCCGAGTTGTCGCGCCGCGCCGGCTTCGACGAGACGACCGCCGCCGGCTCGATCATCGACCGGCTGCGCGCCGTCGCCCCGGTCGCACGCGGGGAATGGCGGCTCTCCGCCCATCACCCGGACGGCCAGACGGCCGCCTTGCTGATGATCGGCCGCGACGTCCCGGTGCTGACCCGCGCGCTCGTCTATCGCGACGGGCAAGGTCGCGCCTTGATGATCGGACGGACCGTCCACCGCAGCGATCTGCTGGCCTGCGAAGTGGCGATCGATCTGCACGCGCCCGACGCCGCCGGGCGGTAGGGGCGCCGCCGGCCGATCGGCCGGGCTAGACGGCGGCGTCGCGGTCGCCGAGCGCCGCGACCGCCTCATGCTGGCTGAGGAAGACCCGGCCGGTCAGATGATTGAGGAAATCGGAGCGCTTGAGCTTGTCCATCACCGGCCCTTTCACCTCCGACAGGTGGAAGGCGACGCCGGCGTCTTTCAGCCGATCGGCCAGCGCCTCCAGGCTTTCCAGCGCGCTGGCGTCGACGTCGTTGACGGCCGAGCACATCAGGATCACGTGGCGCACGCGGCGGTCCGCCACCGCCATGTCGTAGAGCCGATCCTCCAGATAGCGGGCGTTGGCGAAGTAGAGGCTCTCGTCGACGCGCACGCTCAGGATCGAAGGCTCGGTCTCCACCGGATGGCGCAGGATGTTGCGATAGTGCTCCGTCCCCGGCACGCGGCCGACGACGGCCATGTGCGGGCGGGTCGAGCGCGCGAGGAACAGCAGGATCGACAGCGCGACGCCCGCGACCACCCCCGCCTCCACCCCGACCCCCAGCGTCAGCAGGATCGTCGCCGCCGAGGCCGCGAAATCCGCCTTCGAATAGATCCAGGTGCGCTTGAGGCCTTTCAGGTCGACGAGCGAGAGCACCGCCACCACGATCGTCGCCGCCAAGGTCGCCTTCGGCAGCTGGTGGAACAACGGGGTCAGGAACAGCGCCGCCAGCGCGATGCCGCCGGCGGTGAAGACGCCGGCCATCGGCGTGCGCGCGCCCGCGTCGAAATTGACGACGGAGCGCGCGAAGCCCCCCGTCACCGGATAGCCGCCGCCGACGCCGGCGGCGATGTTGGCCGCGCCCAGGCCGAGCAATTCGCGGTTGGGCTGGATGCGCTCGCGTCGTTTGGCGGCGAGCGTCTGGGCGACCGAGACCGACTCGACGAAGCCGATGACCGAGATCAGCACCGCCGCCGGCAGCAGCTCAAGCCACAGATCGAGATCGACCGGCGGGGCGGTCAGCGGCGGGATTCCCTTTGGGATCGCGCCGACGACGGCGACGCCGGCGGCGTCCAATTGCAACAGGTCGGTGATCAGAATGGTGGCCAGGACGGCCGCGACAGGCCCCGCCTTGGCCAGGCTGTCGGCGAGCCGCGGACCCAGCCCGAGCCGGCGCAAGAGCGGCTTCAGCCGGCCGCGCACCCAGAACAGAAAGGCCGTCGCCCCGACGCCGATCAGGACGGTGGGTCCATTCGTTTGGTCGAGCGCGGGGACGAGGCTGCGCCCCAGATCGATCAGGTTATGGCCGGAAGCGTCGACGCCCAAGATATGCTTCAGCTGACTGGCGGCGATCAGGATCCCGGAGGCCGTGATGAAGCCGGCGATCACCGGATGGCTCAGCAGGCTCGCCAAGAAGCCGAGGCGCAACAGGCCGAGCGCGATCAGGATCAGCCCCGACAGCAGGGCCAGCGCCAGCGCGGCGCTCATATAATCCGCCGTCCCCTGCGCCGCCACCTGGCCGACCGCCGCCGCCGTCATCAGCGAGACGACCGCCACCGGCCCGACCGCCAGCGCGCCCGACGAGCCGAACAGCGCATAGCCGACGAGCGGGAGCATGCTGGCGTACAGCCCCGCTGCCGGCGGCAGGCCGGCCAGCAGGGCGTAGGCCAGGCTCTGCGGAATCAACATGATCGTGACGATCACCGCCGCCAGCCCGTCGCCCTGCAGGCGCGCGCGGTCGTAGGTCTTGAGCCACCCGATACAGGGCAGCGCGCGTTCAAGCATCATCAGGAGCCCTCATCCGGCGGGAGCGACGTCGGCTCACACCACCTTCTCAGGCTTGGCTGCGACCGGCTTCACCAGCCATTCGCGCCCGCGCAGCATCGCCTTCCAATAGACCGGCGGCAGGATCTTCTCCTTCAGGATCCAGGCGAGGCGGCTCGGCTTCTTGCCGTCGACGATCCAGCTGGGGAAGCTCGGCAGCAACTTGCCGCCATAGCCGAATTCGGCCAGCACGATTCGGCCCCGCTCCACCGTCAGCGGGCAGGAGCCGTAGCCGTCATAATGCGCGACCCCGGCCCCCTTGCCCATGTCGGCCATCACGTTCTGCGCCACGATCGGCGCCTGCTTGCGCGCAGCCGCGGCGGTCTTGGCGTTGGGGGCGTTCATCACGTCGCCCAGCGACCAGACGTTCTCATAGCGCTTGTGGCGCAGCGTGTTCTGATCGACGTCGACCCAGCCCGCCTGATCGGCCAGCGCGCTCGCGCGGATGAAGTCGGGCGCGCATTGCGGCGGGCAGACGTGGATCATGTCGAAGGCGCGCTCGACGGTCTCGCTGTTCCCGTCGGCGTCGGTCTTGCGGAACCAAGCCTTCTTCGCCGGCCCGTCGATCGCCTCCAGATTGTGCTGGAAGCTGAGCTGCGCGCGGTACTTCTTTACGTACTCCATCAGCGCCGGCACGTACTCCTTCACGCCGAACAGCACCGCGCCGGCGTTCAGGAACTCGATGTCGATCTTGTCGAGCACGCCCGCGCGACGCCAGTGATCGGCCGAGAGATAGAGCGCCTTTTGCGGCGCGCCGGCGCATTTGATCGGCATCGGCGGCTGGGTGAAAAGGGCCCGACCCTCCTTCATCCCGCGGACCAGCTCCCAGGTGTAGGGCGCAAGGTCGAAGCGGTAGTTGGAGGTGACGCCGTTGCGGCCGAGCGTCTCCGTCAGCCCCTCGATCTTGCCCCAATCGAGCTTCAAGCCCGGGCAGACGACGAGGCGCTTGTAGCCGACGACCCGGCAGCCGTCGAGAATGACGGCGTTCTTCTCCGGTTCGAAGGCGGCGACGGCGGCCTTGATCCAATGCACCTGGCTCGGCAGCACGGAGGACAGGGTGCGCACGGTCTCGTCCGCCTCGAACACGCCGCCGCCGACCAGCGTCCAGCCCGGCTGATAATAGTGGATGTCGGCCGGGTCGATGATCGCGACGTCGAGCGTCGGATCGCGCTCGAGCAGCGAGGCGGCGACCGAAATGCCGGCCGCGCCGGCGCCGACGATCACCACCTCGAAGCTGCGGTCCGGCGTCTCGGCCGGCGTGCGCCCCTTGTTGGCGAGGCGGCGCGCCACGCCGCCCATGTCGTAGCCGGCGGCCTTGGTCTTGGCCAGGATGTCGGCGACGGGCCGCGCCTCGGTCTGCGCCTCGGCCAGCGACCATAGCGTCGTCGAGCGCGCGCCGGAGCGGCAGAAGGCGAAGATCGGCTTTTGCGCGCTTTTCAGAATGTCGGCGAAGGCGGCGGCGTCCGCGTCCGTCACCTTGCCGCTGACGACCGGCAGGTAATGGGCCGCGAGGCCGGCGGCCTCGGCCGCCTGGCGGATTTCGTCGAAGGCCGGCTGGTCGCCGCCCTCGCCGTCGGGCCGATTGCAGATGATCGTCTTGTAGCCGGCCTCGGCCAGCGACTTCACGTCGCCCGGCGCGATCTGGCCCGAGACCGCGATCTCGTCGGTGATTTCCTTGATGTCCATGACGCCCTTCCCCCCTCTCACAGCGCGTCGAGCGGGATCTTCAGATACCGCACGCCGTTGTCTTCCGGCGGCGGCAGCTCGCCCGCGCGCATGTTGACCTGGACCGACGGCAGGATCAGGACCGGCATCGACAGCTCCTTGTCCCGCGCCGTGCGCATCTCGACGAACGCGTCCTCGCTCACCCCGTCATGGACGTGCTTGTTCGAGGCCTTCTGGTCCGCGACGGTGGTCTCCCAGACGTAGTCGCGACCGCCCGGGGCGTAGTCGTGGCACAGGAAGAGCCGCGTCTGCGGCGGCAGCGCCAGGATCTTCTGGATCGACCGGAAGAGCTGGCGCGCGTCGCCGCCGGGGAAGTCGCAACGCGCCGTGCCGAAATCCGGCATGAACAGCGTATCGCCGACGAAGGCCGCGTCGCCGACCACGTAGGTCACGCAGGCCGGCGTATGACCCGGCGTATGGATCACCTCGGCGGTCAGCTCGCCGATCGCGAAGGTCTCGCCGTCCTCGAACAGCCGATCGAACTGCCGGCCGTCGGTGGCGAAGCTCTCCTCGGCGTTGAAGACCTTCTTGAAGACGCCCTGCACCACGTCGATCCGCGCGCCGAGCGCGATTTTTCCGCCCAGCTTTTCCTTCAGATACGGCGCGGCCGTCAGATGGTCGGCGTGGACGTGGGTCTCCAGGATCCAATCGACGCCGAGGCCCTCGCCCTCCACGAAGGCGATCAGCGCGTCGGCGGATTTCGTATCGGTGCGGCCGGACTTCGGATCGTAGTCCTTCACGGAATCGATCACGGCTGCACGCTTGGTTGCGGGATCCCAGACAACATGGGTGGCGGTGAAGGTGTCCTCGTCGAAGAAGGTCTTCACGGCCGGGGCGGCGGTCGTCGTCATCGGCGTTTCTCCTCGGGCTCGAATCGTCGCGTATCGTGAATCGTTTCTCTTGAAACTAACCCCGAGGCGGGGCGTCGATCTGTGACATTGTCACTGTGGGGCGGCGCCCGGCTGAACCAGCTCTCTAACCAGGGGATCGCAAAAAGCCGTCCCCCGTCCCTCGCCAATCAAGCAGAGGAAATAGAAAGGGCCCGGTGATATCGCGGATTTGCCAGCCGGCGTCGGCCGGGGCTAGGCTTTGCGTCCGGGCGTGCAGGAGGAGGACGCGGGATGAGCGAGAGGATGGCCGATACCGCCTTGAGCGAGGCGGAGCTGGAGCGCTACCGCGAGAAGGGCTGGGTCGTCCCGCGCTGGGAGCTGCCGCAGGACGTGATTGCGGAGATGCGCCGAGAATACGCGCGCTTTCTTGAGAAAAATCCGGGCGTGGCGCCGGACATCGTGCTCGCCCCGCATCAGACCGACGGCGGGTCCATGGGGATCGTCGGCTCCGAGAAATGGTTCGAGTTCGCGACCCATCCCGGCCTGATCGACATCGCCCGCCAGCTGATCGGCGACGACATCATCCTCTGGGGCACGACGCTGTTCGGCAAACCGGCGCGCAAGGGCAAGGAGACCCCCTGGCACCAGGACGGGGAATATTACCCGATCCGGCCGCTGGAGGTGCTCACGATCTGGATTCCGCTGGAGGACGTGACGCAAGAGAACGGGCCGATGCGCTTCATCCCCGGCTCCCACAAGCCGCACAAACTCTACCGCCACTCCTGGGTCGAAGGGGACGACAAGACGATCAATCTGGTCTGCGATCCCGATCAGTACGACGAGACGACGGCGGAGCCGCTGCTGCTGCGCGCGGGCCAGGTATCGTTCCACGACGTCTACATGATCCACGGCTCCAAGCCGAACCGCACGGACAAGGCGCGACCCGCCTTCATCGTGCGCCTGATGCCGGCGACCAGCCGCTACGACCACGCGCTGGGCGCCGAGATCGGCAAGCGCCATCCGGCCCAGGGCTACGGCGAACGCCCGCTCTATCTGGTGAGCGGGCGGGACCGGGCCGGCAACGATTTCACCATCGGACGGTGAGCGCGCGCGTGGCGGCTCTCACGATCGACGCGATCTTCCCCGACGGCGCGCCCCCGCCGGGCCGCGAGGCGGTCGAGGAAGGCCGCGCCGCCGCGCGCGCCGTACGCGTCGGCGAGAGCGCCTTCCTGTCGGCCGTCGGCGCGCCCAGCGAAGCCGCGTTCAAGGAGCGCGAGGCCGCCGCCGACCGGATCATGCAGCACGCGCAGATCGGCTATCGCAGCCTGGCGCGCAGCGTCGAGGCGGCGCGCACGATCCACGCCCGCACGGCCGAGGCCGGCGGCCGGGTCGACCGTTATGGGATCTGCCTCGACTGGTCGATGGGCTATCCGCGCGCTGAGCGCAAAGGCCGCCCGCGCGGCACCGGCCTGATCCTGGAGGACCCTGAGCAGTTCGCGGAGATCGCCAACGCCGCCCCCGTCGCCGCCCATTTCGGCGATTTCGTCATCGGCACGCCGGCGGCGCTCGAGAATACGGCCGCGGCCCTGCAGGCCGGATCGACCGCGATCGGCAATCTGGGGCAATATTTCACCTTCGAGATGCCGGGGTGGCGCGACGACGTCGCCACGACCCGCGCCACCGTCGCGGCGATCGCGCTGGCGGCGGCGCAGCCGGTTCCGGTCCTGATCCACTCCAACCTCGACGACGGCTTCGCGGCGCGCTTCTCCGATCTGGCCTGCGCCTCGGGCGCGGTGTTGTTGGAGCGCTATATCGTTGAGGGTCTGTTGGGCGGCCGGATAAGCCATTGCTACGGCCACACCTTCTCGGAGCCGGTCGGCCGCTTCGCCTTCCAGCGCGCCTTGGCGAAGACCGGCGGCGCGCCGGGCACGATGGTCTACGGCAATACGACCGGCTTCGGCGCCGACGCGGCCGGCAATTATGCGGCCTTGGCCGCCTATCTGTCGGTCGACATCCAGGCCCAACGCCTCGCCCCCACCGGCCACGCCGTCCATCCCGTGCCGCTGACGGAAGCCGAGCGCATCCCCGACGTCGACGAGGTCGTCGCCGTCCAGGTCTTCTGCGCCAAGCTGGCGGCGCGGCTGGCGGGCGCGGAGGCGTTGGTCGATCCGGGGCCGGCCGACGCGCTGGCCGATCGGCTGATCGAGGGCGGGACCCGCTTCAAGCGCGCGGCGCTCGCCGGCCTTGAGGAGGCCGGCGTCGATATCGCCGACCCGCTGCATTTGCTGCTCGCCCTGCGGCGCGTCGGCGCTAAGCGCTTGGAGGCGCTGTACGGCCCCGGCGCCGCCGATCCGGCCGGGCCGAACGGCCGCCGGCCGATCGCCCCCTCGCCCGTGCTGGCGGAGATTTCGGACCGTGCGGCCGCGGCGCTCTGCGCGCTCGACCCCGAAGCGCAGGCGACCATTCGCGCCGCCGGCCTGCGCCTCGTCACAGCGACGACGGACGTTCACGAATACGGCAAACGGCTGTTGGACGAGACGCTCGGCGCGCTCGACGCGACGCTCGTCGACGGCGGGGTCAGCGCCGACCCCGACGCCCTGGCGGACGCGGCGCGCGGCGCGGACGCAGTGCTGCTCAGCACCTATAACGGCGTCGCGCTCGACTATCTGCAGCGCCTGAAGGCGGAACTCGCCGCGCGCGGGATCGACGCGCCGGTCTTCGTCGGCGGCAAGCTCAATCAGATCCCGCTCGACAGCAACAGCGGCCTGCCGGTGGACGTCTCGGACGAGCTGACCGGCGAAGGCGCGGTCGTCTGCCGTTCGATCGAGGATCTCTATCGGCCGCTCGCCGCCATCGCGGCGGCCAAACGCCAGAGGGAGGACGCCTCATGACGACGCTCGGAATCCTCGGCGTCGGCTATCTCGGCGAATGCCTGGTCGAAGGCCTGGCGCTGAGCGGGACGCCGACGCTGTTGTCCCCGCGCAACCCGGACCGCGCCGCGCGGCTGGCGGACCGGCACGCATGCGTCACGCTGGCGCCGGACAATGCGGGCGTCGTGGCGGGCGCCGATCTGGTGTTCCTGGCGACCCGGCCGGCCGACATCGCCGCCGTCGCCGCGGGGCTGCCATGGCGCGCCGGTCAATGCGCGGTCTCGATCGCCGCCGGAATCCGGCTTGAGACCGTCGCGGCGGCGGTCGCGCCGGCGACGGCCTTCCGCGCCATGCCGATCGCCGCCAGCCGGATCGCGCGCAGCCCGACCCCCTTCCATCCGCAGAATGCGACGGTGGAGGCGGCGCTCGCGCGGCTGGGCAGCGCGCATCCGATCGAGAGCGAGACGGCCTTCGAGACGGCGGGCGTCTTCGGCGCCTTCTACGCGCTGACCTACGCCTATATCGGCGAGGCGGCGGACTGGGCGGCGGCGAACGGGCTGGCGGCGGGGGACGCCCGGGCGCTCGCCGCGCGCATGGCGGAGGCGGCGGCGGCGGCGATCCTGGAGGCCCCGCAGAAGCGCCCGCAACAGCTGCTCGACGATCTGATGACCGAAGGCGGCATCACCGAGGCCGGACTGGAGGTGCTGCAGGCGACCGGCGCCCTGCCGCGCTGGGCGGAGGCGCTCGACGCCAGCTTGGCGCGCGCGCGCCGGCTGGGCGGCGGCGCGTAGTCCGGCCTATCCGAGCCGGCGCAAGGCGTGCAGCCGGCGCATCGCCTCCACGCCCAACAGCGGGCCCAGGCCGAACAGCGCCAGCGTGACCGGCCAGCCGAAGGCGGCGGCGGCCATCGGCGCGGCCTGGATCGTGCCCGCCGTCAGCAGGAATCCCAGCGCGGTCTGGAAGGTCATCAGGCTGCCCGCCCGCTCCGCCGGGGCGGCGTCGGCGACGAGGGCCGAGAACTGCGCGCTGTCCGGGATGACGAAGATCCCCCACAGGATGGCGAGGGTCAGCGTCAGCGCCGGCGGCCCGCCGAAGCTGGCGGCGCAGGCGCCGGCGGAAAGCGCCCCGACCGCCAGACAGACGCCGGCGATCCGCGCCTTGCCGAAGCGATCCGCCAACGCCCCCGCCGGGGCGCAGGCGAGCCCGCCGAGCGCGATCGCCGCGAAGGCGCCGAGGCGGGCCAGCGTCAACGGGTCCTCCGCGCCGGCCGCCTGGAAGGAGGCGGCCAGCGCGACCGCGATCCAGGCCCAATAGGCGTAAAGCTCCCACATATGGCAAAGATATCCGGCGATCGCGAGGCGCACCCCGCGGATCCGCCAGGCGAGCTTCAGCGCAGCCGGATCGAAACGCGGCGCCGTGGCGTGATGCGGCCCAAGCCGCGACAGCAGGATCAGCGCCGCGGAGAAGAGCGACAGGCTCGCGGCGATCCCCGCCGTCACCCGCCAGTCCGGCCCGCCGATCAGCGCGAGCCCGTGCGGCGCGGCCGATCCCAGGGTCAGCGCCGCCACCAGCAGCCCGACGACGAGCCCGCGCCGACGCACGGTCCAGCCGACCGCGATCTTCATGCCCACCGGATAGACCCCGGCGAGGCAGAAGCCGGTTGCGGCGCGCAGGCCGACCTGCGCCCAGCCGCCGATCGGCGCGATCACAAACAGAACCGTCGCCGCCCCGGCCAACGCGGCCGACAAGGCGAACACCCGGCGCGGATCGTAGCGGTCGGCCGTCCCGTGCACCGCCAGCGTCAGCGCCCCGGCGACGAAGCCGATCTGCACCGCGCTGGACAGCAGGGCCGCGCGCCAGGGGGCGAGCGCCGCCTCCGCGGTCAGCTCCGGCAGGATGGCGGCGGAGACGAACCAGAGCGACATCGCCCCGATTTCGGCGACCAACAACAGCGCGAGGCTCGCCGTGCGGCCGGGCGCGCTCACGGCCGCCGCTCCGCGCCGAGCGCCCCGTCCCGGATCAACCGGGCCAGAGCCGCGCGATCCGCCTTGCCGGTGCGGCCGAGCGGAACCTCCGTCGCAAAATGGATATGATCCGGACGCTTGAATCGCTCGATCCGCCCCTCGGCCCAGCGCAACAGCGCGTCCGCCGAAATGTCCCCGCCCGCCTTGGGCACGATCAGCAGATGGATCGCCTCGCCCAACCGCGCGTCCGGGAGCCCGGCGCAGAGCGCGAGCGAGACCGCGGGATGGGTTGTGAACAGGCTTTCGATCTCCAAGGGCGAGATCTTGTTGCCGGCCCGATTGATCAGCTCCTTCAGCCGGCCGGTGAGCCGCACTGACCCGTCCTCGGCGATCTCGGCCGCGTCGCCGGTGCGCACCCAGCCGTCGGCCAGCGTCTCGGCCGTCAGCTCCGGCCGGTCAAGATAGCCGAGCATGGCGTAGGGGGTTCGGATCTGAAGCTCGCCCGTCGCCGGGTCGGTCCGCACGGCGACGCCCGCCCCCGGCCGGCCCAGCCCGTCCCGCGCCGCGGCCGTCGGATCGCGCGCGTCGTCGCGCCGAAACAGGTCGCAGGAGCCGGTCTCCGTCAGGCCGTAAAGGCTGTGGACGCGCGCGGCCGGCCAGTGGTCGAGCAGGCTCTTGATCAACGGGCCGCTGACCGCTTCGCCGCCGGTCAGGATGTCGACCGGACGATCGCCGCCGCGCTCCGCCAACAGACGGCGCAGCATGGTCGGCACCGCGGCCAGATAATCGACCCGATCCTCGGCCAGCCGTCGCGCGATCGCCGCGGCGTCGAAGCCGTCGGCCAGATGAAGCGTCCCGCCCCGCATCAACGTCAGAAACGCGACCCATTGGCCGAAGATGAAGACCAGCTGCAAGGGCAGGATCGTCACCGGCGCCCCATCCGGATCGACGGCCGGATCGCGGGGCGGCCGAAGCGCCGCGTCCAGCGCCGACAGCTTGGCCGAGAACCGATCCCGCCCGATCACCACCCCCTTCGGCGCGCCGGTGGAGCCCGAGGTGAAGAGGACCGCCGCCGCGCCGTCGAGCATCGGGCGATCCGGCGGCGCGGCGCCGCCCGAAGACGTCACCTGCAGCGGGACGCGCGCGTCGCGCCGCCCCGGACCCAGGGTCAGGCGGGCGCCGGTCGTCGCAGCGATCTGAGAGAGCGTGTCGGCGTGCGCGCCCTCATGCACCGGAACCGCGACCGCGCCGGCGCCCAGCGTCGCCAGCAGCGCGGCCAGATCCTCGCCTCGCCCGCGAATCGGGACCAGCACCGGCTCCGCCGGGCGCGCGCCGGCCTCGGCCAGCGCCCGCGCGCCCGCCGCGGCGGCGTCCTGCAACTCGTCCATCGTCAGCGCGCCCAGCGCGTCGACGACGCCGCCGCCGCGCGCGCCCATGATCCGGGCGAGCAGGTCCGGAGCCGCCTCGCTCACCGCTCGAAGCGCCGATCGCGCCAGGCGAGCGCGGCGCGCAGCCCGCCCGCGCGCAGCGCCTCCAGGAAGGCGCGCTTGTCGTCGCTGCCCTCGCCCTCGAGCTCAAGGTCGATCGCCAGCGCGCGCTCAAGCGCCTCGTCGAAGCCGGCGACGCTCAGGCTCTCGTTGATCTGCTGCTTGGTGCGACGCATCACCATCGGGTCGACGACCGCAATCCGCCGCGCGATCTCCTTGGCCTCGGCCAAGGCCGCGCCGGCGGGGACCACGCGGTTGATCAGACCGATCTCACGCGCCTCGTCGGCCCCGATCCGGTCGAGGCCGAGAAAGGCGATCTCCTTCGCCTTCTTCGGGCCGACCAGCCAGGGCAGCAGCATGACGACGACGCCGGCGCCGAACTTCACCTCCGGCTCGCCGAAGATCGCGTCCGCGCCGGCGACCGTGATGTCGCAGGCGATCGCCATCTCGCAGCCGCCCGCCAGCGCCGGCCCCTCGACCGCAGCCACCGTCGGTTTCGAAAGCCGCCAGAAGCGCATCACGCCCTCGAAGTCGCGGCGCAGGACCGGGGCCCACGCCTCCCGCCCCTGCGGCGTGTCGGCGGCCTGATCCTGCAGATCGAAGCCGGCCGAAAAGGCCTCGCCGGCCCCGGCGACGACCAGGGCGCGGATCGCCTCGTCCGCCTCGACCGCCGCGCAGGCGGCCTCGATCTCCTCCAGCATCTGTTTGCTGAGCGCGTTCAGCCGGCCGGGCCGGTTCAAGGTCAACAGGCCGAGCGCGCCCTCGCGCTCCAGCGTCACCGTCTCGTAAGCCATCGCGCCTCTCCCGCTGCTCCCGCCCCGACCGGCATAGCCGATCGGCGGGGCGGGGGACAATCGCGCCTGCGCGGCGAGCCCCCGCGCTCAGGCTCTGCGCGCTCCCGCACCGCCGCACCAGAGCCCGAAAACAGCGCCTCTTCGGCGGGCGGCTTCATCCCGGCGGAAAGACATTTTTTCCCAGCGGAGCGTTCAGGACCGGCCGGATTGCAGCATGGACGACGCGCGTCCTCGCCTGAGCGTGGGTCGGAGGCCGGCTCTCCCGTCGCAGCCCGACCGGCGCGCAGGCCGCCCGACAGGCGGTCGCCGCTCGCCGGAGCGTATCGTCGCGCCCGTCTTCGCGAGGCGCGACGATCTGACGGAGCGGCTCCGCCGGAAGAGGGGCGACAGGTCCCGCGGACGGCCGTTTCTCCCCGAGCCGCCTTACCGCCGTCCAAGAGCGCCTGAATTATTTTCTTGGGATAATAATTAATAGTGTACTTTAGGCCTAGTTATTTAGATTACGCCCCGCATAGACCGTTAGACATAAAGAATAAACTTCATTGAGATTTTATTACGCTAATTTTTTACTTATTTTTAATTCTCATTCTGTAAAAACCTTTCTTAGTTAGCCTGATTTTTTACGCGGGGGAGCGGTTATTTCCCTCCCGACCGCGGTCACAATCCCAAACGAAAAGGGGCGCGGAGATGTTTTGGCGAAAGACCCAGACGGTGGAGCCCGCGCAGGCGGGCGTTTCGGCGGCCGGCGTCGGCTCGGCTTCGGAGGGCGCGCCGCTTGGCGGGCCGGTCGCGGCGGATCTGATGGACTTCCGGG
>NZ_JAVJQE010000006.1:0-58296 GCF_040218065.1 Marivibrio sp.
ATGCCGGGCGACAACGTGACGATGGACGTGACGCTGATCGCGCCGATCGCCATGGACGAGGGGCTGCGCTTCGCCATCCGCGAGGGCGGCCGCACCGTCGGCGCCGGCGTCGTCGCCTCGATCACGAAGTAAGGTCGCAAGGCCGAGGTTAAGCTTGCGGCGTCCGCCGCGGGGCCCGTTCGGGGCCGCCAGGGACGGACGCCGCTTTCCTCCCCGCTGACGGGGAAGGTTCGAAGGGTGGTTGGCATGGATAGCCAGAACATTCGCATCCGCCTCAAGGCGTTCGATCATCGGATCTTGGACCAGTCCACGAAAGAAATCGTGAGTACGGCCAAGCGCACCGGCGCCGCCGTTCGCGGCCCGATTCCGTTGCCGACGCGCATTGAGCGGTTCACGACGCTGCGCGGCCCGCACATCGACAAGAAGAGCCGTGAACAGTTCGAGATCCGCACCCACAAGCGTGTGCTGGACATCGTCGATCCTACGCCGCAGACGGTCGATGCGCTCATGAAGCTCGACCTCGCCGCCGGCGTGGACGTCGAGATCAAGCTCTAAGGAGGCGGGTCCGATGCGAAGCGGCGTTATTGCGAAGAAGCTGGGCATGACCCGGGTCTGGACCGACGACGGGGCGATGGCTCCGGTGACGGTTCTTCAGATGGACGGGGTTCAGGTCACGGCGGTGCGCACCGCGGAGCGTGACGGCTACACGGCCGTCCAGCTCGGCGCGGGCAAGCGCAAGGTCAAACACACGACGAAGCCGATGCGCGGGCATTTCGCCAAGGCGCGCGTCGAGCCGAAGCGCAAGCTGGCGGAGTTCCGGGTCTCGGACGATTGTCTGTTGAACCCGGGCGACGAGATCACGGCCGAGCATTACCTGCCCGGCCAGCGGATCGACGTCACCGGCACGTCCATCGGTAAGGGCTTCCAGGGCGCGATGAAGCGTCACAACTTCGGCGGCCTGCGGGCGAGCCACGGCGTGTCGATCTCGCATCGCGCGCACGGCTCCACCGGGCAGTGCCAGGATCCCGGCAAGGTCTTCAAGGGTAAGAAGATGGCCGGGCACATGGGCGCCGAGCGGGTGACGGTCTTGAACCTGGAAGTGGTGCGCACCGATCCGGAGCGCGGCCTGCTGCTGGTTCGCGGCGCGGTGCCTGGGTCGAAGAACGGCTGGGTTCTGGTGCGCGACGCCGTCAAGCAACCGGCGCCCGAGGGGCTTCCGACCCCGGCGGCGATCAAGGCGGCGGCGGGAGAGCCGGCGGTCGAGGAGACCTCCGCCGAGGAAGCGCCCGAAGCGCAGGTTTCGGCCGACGCGCCGGCCGGCGACGATCAGTCCGACGCGTGATAGGGCGTCCGAGTAGAGGATTGGAACGATGAAGACCAAGGTCTTGACGCTCGACAACAAGGCCGCCGGCGATATCGAACTCGCCGACGAGATCTTCGGGCTCGAGCCGCGCAAGGACATCCTGGCGCGCATGGTCAATTACCAGCTCGCCAAGCGGCGCGCCGGCACGCACCATGCGCAGACCCGTAACGAAGTCGCGGGCTCGAGCCAGAAGATGTACCGCCAGAAGGGCACCGGCCGCGCGCGCCAGGGCAACGGCAAGGCGCCCCAGTTCCGCGGCGGCGGCAAGGCGTTCGGGCCGGTGGTGCGCGATCACGCCCACAGCCTGAACAAGAAGGTCCGCCGGCTGGCGATGCGCCACGCGCTGTCGGCCAAGCAGGCCGAGGGCTCGCTGATCATCCTCGACGATGCGGTCGCCGCTTCGCCGAAGACGAAGGATCTGAAGGCGAAGCTGCAGGCGATGGGCCTCGAGAACGCGCTGATCGTCGGCGGGGCCGAGGTGGATCGCAATCTGAGCTTGGCGGCGCGCAACATCCCGGCGATCGACGTGCTGCCGACGCAGGGCGCGAACGTCTACGACATTCTGCGCCGCCACAAGCTGGTGCTGACCAAGGCGGCGGTCGAAGCTTTGGAGGCCCGGTTGAAATGAGCTGGAAATTCTACAAGAAGCCGCAGCTGTCGACCGAGCGCATGTACGAGGTCATCGTGGCGCCGGTCATCACCGAGAAGGCGACGCTTGCGGGCGAGCACAATCAGGTGGTCTTCAAGGTCGCGCGCGACGCGACCAAGCCGGAGATCAAGGCCGCGGTCGAAAAGCTGTTCGACGTGTCGGTCACCGGCGTGAACACGCTGACCGTCAAGGGCAAGACCAAGCGCTTCCGCGGCCGGATCGGGCGGCGCAGCGATTGGAAGAAGGCCGTGGTGAGCCTGGCGGAGGGTTCCTCCATCGACGTCGCGACGGGCGTCTGAGGCTGCGGTGCGGCCGAGGGATAAGGATTTGAGAGATGGCGCTTAAGAGCTACAAGCCGACCACGCCCGGTCAACGCGGCCTGGTTCTGGTCAACCGCTCCGAGCTGTACAAGGGCGCGCCGGTCAAGAAGCTGACCGAGGGCCTGACGAAGTCGGGCGGCCGCAACAACGCCGGCCGGATCACGTCGCGGCGGCGCGGCGGCGGGCACAAGCGCAAGTATCGCGTGATCGACTTCAAGCGCACGAAGTGGGACGTGCCCGCGACCGTGCAGCGGCTCGAGTACGACCCGAACCGCACGGCGTTCATCGCCTTGATCGAGTACGCCGACGGCGAGCAGGCCTACATCCTGGCCCCGCAGCGCTTGAAGGCGGGCGATACGGTGATCGCCGGCGCGCGCCCCGACATCAAGCCGGGCAACGCCATGCCGTTGGCGCGGATGCCGATCGGCACGATCGTGCACAACGTCGAGCTGAAGCCGGGCAAGGGCGGCCAGATGGCGCGCTCCGCCGGGGCCTATTGCCAGCTGGTCGGTCGCGATCAGGGCTACGCCCAGTTGAAACTGACGTCGGGCGAGCTGCGCGTCGTTCGCGCCGAGTGCATGGCGACCGTGGGCGCCGTCTCGAACCCCGATCAGCAGAACATCAACCTGGGCAAGGCGGGTCGCAACCGTTGGCTCGGCAAGCGCCCGTCGGTTCGCGGCGTCGTGATGAACCCGGTCGACCACCCGCACGGCGGCGGCGAGGGCCGCACCTCGGGCGGCCGTCATCCGGTGACCCCGTGGGGCAAGCCGACCAAGGGCAAGCGGACGCGGTCCAACAAGTCGACGGACAAGTACATCATCCGTCGTCGCCGCACCAAGAAGTAAGGAATAGGCGCAATGGCTCGTTCAGTTTGGAAAGGTCCGTTCGTCGACGGCTATCTGCTGACCAAGGCGGAGAAGGCGCGTGAGTCCGGCCGCAAAGAGGTCATTCGGACCTGGTCGCGCCGGTCGACGATCCTGCCGCAGTTCGTCGGCCTGACGTTCGGCGTGCACAACGGGCGCAAGCATGTGCCGGTGCTGGTGACGGAGCAGATGATCGGTCACAAGTTCGGCGAGTTCGCGCCGTCCCGGACCTATTACGGCCACGCGGCCGACAAGAAGGCGAAGAGGAAGTAAGTCATGGGCAAGCAGGCGCGCGAACGCACGCTCGACGACGTCGAGGCCCGGGCGATCTCCCGCACGATGCGGATCAGCCCTCAGAAGCTGAACCTCGTCGCAGCGACTATCCGGGGCAAGTCGGTCCAGTCGGCTCTGGCCGACCTGACCTTCGAGCGCCGCCGGATCGCCGGCGACGTCAAGAAGGTGCTCGAGTCGGCGGTGGCCAATGCGGAGAACAATCACCAGCTCGACGTCGACCGTCTGTTCGTCAAGGAAGCCTATGTCGGCAAGAGCTTCGTGATGAAGCGCTTTCGCCCTCGGGCGCGCGGCCGGGTCGGCAAGATCCAGAAGCCGTTTTCGAACCTGACGATCGTGGTCCGCGAGCGCGAGGAGGCCGAGTAATGGGTCAGAAAATCAATCCGATCGGGCTGCGCGTCGGCATCAACCGCACCTGGGACAGCCGCTGGTTCTCTAATCGCAACTACGCGAAGCTGCTCCATCAGGACATCGAGCTGCGCGAGTATCTCGAGGATCGCCTTAAGCAGGCGGGCGTCAGCCGCATCATCATCGAGCGGCCGGCGGGGCGCGCCCGGGTTACGATCCACACCGCCCGTCCGGGCGTGGTGATCGGCAAGAAGGGCGCCGACATCGAGAAGCTGCGCCAGGAGCTGGCGAAGCGCACCGGCGGCGACGTTGCGCTCAACATCGTCGAGATCCGCAAGCCGGAGCTGGACGCCAAGCTTGTGGCGGACAACATCGCCCAGCAGCTTGAGCGCCGGGTCGCGTTCCGTCGGGCCATGAAGCGGGCCGTGCAGAATGCGATGCGGATGGGCGCTCAGGGCATTCGGATCAATTGCGCCGGCCGACTGGGCGGCGCGGAGATCGCGCGGACCGAATGGTATCGCGAGGGCCGGGTTCCGCTTCACACGCTTCGTGCGGACATCGACTTCGGCGTCTCCGAGGCGCACACCACCTACGGCGTGTGCGGCGTGAAGGTTTGGATCTTCAAGGGCGAGGTGATGGCCCACGATCCGATGGCGCTGGACAAGCGCCTCGCCGACGCCCAGGGCGGCGGCGGCGACCGCGGCGATCATCGCGGCGGCCGCAAGAGCTGAGAACATCCGCGTCGCTTAGGCGACGCGAGCAGGAGCAACGGACGCGCGACGTCCCGACGGTCGGGACCGCTCCGCGGCGAAAGAGACGGGTTGGTTAGAGATGCTGAGTCCGAAGCGAACCAAATTCCGCAAGGCGCACAAGGGCCGCATTCACGGCATGGCGAAGGGCGGAACCGCGCTCAACTTCGGCAGCCACGGCCTGAAGGCGGTGGAGCCGGGCCGCGTGTCCGCGCGTCAGATCGAGGCGGCGCGCCGCGCGATCGTTCGCCGCATCCGCCGTCAGGGAAAGGTGTGGATCCGCATCTTCCCGGACGTGCCGGTCTCGAAGAAGCCGGCCGAAGTGCGCATGGGTAAGGGCAAGGGCTCGCCCGAGTTGTGGGTCTGCCGGGTGAAGCCGGGCCGCGTCATGTTCGAAATGGACGGCGTGCCGGGCGACATCGCCAAGGAGGCCTTCGAACTCGCCGCGGCCAAGATGCCGATCAAATGCAAGGTCGTCAGCCGCATCGGCGCGTAAGGGGTGAAGGGTATGAAGATCGAGGATCTGCGTCACAAGACGGACGACGAGCTGAAAGATCAGCTCGCCGCCCTGAACAAGGAAGCCTTCAACCTGCGCTTCCAGGGTGCGAGCGGCCAGCTCGAGAACACGGCGCGCGTGCGCCAGGTGCGCCGCGACATCGCGCGCATCAAGACCATCGTCGCACAGCGCAAGCGCGACAAGGCCGCCTGAACAGCGGGCCGACAGGAGTAACGAGCGATGCCGAAACGCATTCTTCAGGGTCGAGTGGTCTCCGATAAGACCGACAAGACCATCGTCGTCGAGGTCGAGCGTCGGGTGAGCCACCCGGTGTTCAAGAAGTTCGTCAAGAAGTCGAAGCGCTTCATGGCGCACGACGCGGAAAACGCCGCCAAGGTCGGCGATCTGGTGCGCATTCAGGAGTGCCGCCCCATGTCCAAGCGCAAGCGCTGGGAGTTGGTGTCGGACGGCGCGGATGCGGCCCAGGCGGCCGAAGGTTGAGCTGATTTTGAGCAATTCGACCGGCCGGACGCCGGTCGGGATCGGGAGTAGATCGCCATGATCCAGATGCAGAGCAACCTCGACGTCGCCGACAACAGCGGCGCCCGTCGGGTCCAGTGCATCAAGGTGTTGGGCGGCTCGAAGCGGCGCTTCGCTTCGGTCGGCGACATCATCGTCGTCTCCGTGAAGGAGGCCATTCCGCGCGGCCGCGTGAAGAAGGGCGCGGTCCATCGCGCTGTGATCGTGCGCACCGCGAAGGAGATTCGACGCCCGGACGGCTCGACCATCAAGTTCGACGCCAACGCGGCCGTGATCATCAACAAGGCGGGCGACCCGATCGGCACCCGCATCTTCGGGCCGGTGGTGCGCGAGCTGCGCGCCAAGCGGTTCATGAAGATCATCTCTCTGGCCCCGGAGGTCATCTGATGGCGGCGAAGATCAAAAAGGGCGACAAGGTCGTGGTCCTGACCGGCCGCGACAAAGGCAAGGAAGGCGAAGTCGTCTCCGTGCGCCCGAAAGAGCGCAAGGTGGTGGTTCAGGGCGTCGCCCTGGCCAAGCGCCACACCCGCCCGAGCCAGACGAGCCAGGGCGGGATCGTCGAGCAGGAAATGGCGATCGACGTGTCGAACGTCGCGCTGCTCGACCCGAAGGACGGCAAGCCGACCCGCGTCGGCTTCAAGGTCCTGAATGACGGCCGGAAAGTGCGCGTCTCCAAGCGCTCCGGCGAAGAGATCGTAGACGCCTGACGACGCGTCCGGCGCATGCGGCGCTCGGATACGGTCCTCGGGTAAGGTTGAAGGAAACTGGTGCGATGGCGGAAGAACGCTACGTCCCGCGGCTGAAGCAGCTCTACGACGACAAATTGAAGTCGGAGATGCAGAGCGAGTTCGGCTACAAGAATGCGATGCAGGTGCCGCGCCTCGACAAGATTGTCGTGAACATGGGCGTGGGCGAGGCGGTCAACGACCGCAAGAAGCTGCAGAACGCGATGGAGGAGTTGGCCCTGATCACCGGCCAGCGTCCGATCGCGACCAAAGCGCGCAAGTCGGTTGCGAGCTTCAAGATCCGCGACGGCATGGCGATCGGTTGCAAGGTCACGCTGCGCCGCGAGCGGATGTGGGACTTTCTCGATCGGCTGATCACCGTGGCGCTTCCGCGCGTGCGCGACTTCCGCGGCGTGAAGGCCAACAGCTTCGACGGCCAGGGCAACTACGCCATGGGCCTGCGTGAGCAGATCGTGTTCCCGGAGATCGAGTACGACAAGGTCGACGACACCCGGGGCATGGACATCGTCATCTGCACGACGGCGAAGTCGAACGAGGAGGCGAAAGCTTTGCTCTCCAAGTTCAACATGCCGTTCCAGAGCTAAGACGGGAGACGCCGACATGGCTAAGAAAAGCGCCGTCGAACAGAACAATCGCCGGATCAAGCTCTCGAAGCGCTACGCCGCCAAGCGCGCGGCGCTCAAGGCGGTCGTCCACGACAAGGACATCGCGCCGGAGGAGCGCTTCCAGGCGCAGATGAAGCTCAATCAGCTTCCGCGCAACGCCTCGCCGGTGCGCGTGCGCAACCGGTGCGAGATTTCGGGACGTCCCCGGGCGTTCTACCGCAAGTTCCGCATTTCGCGCATCGCGCTGCGTGATCTGGCCTCGATCGGTCAGATCCCGGGCGTGGTGAAGTCGAGCTGGTAAGGAGGATCGGACGATGGCGATGAGCGATCCGCTCGGCGATATGCTCGCCCGCATCCGCAACGGCCAGATGGCCCGCAAGGACACGATCCCCGTGCCGGCGTCGAAGTTGCGGACCAACGTGCTCGACGTGCTTCAGCGCGAGGGTTTCATCCGCGGCTATTCGCAGGCCGAGTTGCGACCGGGCGTTGGTGAAATCACGATCGAGCTGAAGTACCAGGACGGCGAGCCGGCGATCCACGAGATCAGCCGCATCTCGAAGCCCGGCCGTCGGGTCTACTCGAAGATCAAGGACCTGTCGCTGCACTACAACGGTCTCGGCATCTCGATCCTGTCCACGCCGCGCGGCGTGATGTCGGATCAGGAGGCCCGCGAGGCGAATGTCGGCGGCGAGATCCTGTGTCGGGTCTTCTAAACCCGGCGCTGGTGGATACGGTCTGAAAAGGATACACGAGCCATGTCGCGTGTAGGCATCAATCCGGTCAGAATTCCGAGCGGCGTCGAGATCTCTCTCGCCGACGGCGTTTTGACCGCGAAAGGCAAGAACGGCGAACAGCACGTCCGTCTGCTCGACAACGTCGAGATCGACATTGCGGACGACAAGGTCACCGTGAAGCCGCTGAATATGACGAAGAAGGCCCGGCAGGCCTGGGGCACCACGCGCGCGTTGATCGACAACGCGGTGCACGGCGCGTCCGAAGGCTTCACCCGCCGCCTTGAGGTCAACGGCGTCGGCTACCGCGCGCTGATTCAGGGCTCGACCCTGAAACTGTCGCTCGGCCTCAGCCACGACGTGAACTTCCCGATCCCGGAAGACGTGAAGATCGCGATCGAAGGCGATCGCGGCAACGTCATCGCGGTCTCGGGCGCTTCGAAGCAGCGCGTCGGTCAGGTCGCCAGCGAAATCCGCAGCTTCCGCCCGCCGGAGCCTTACAAGGGCAAGGGCGTGAAGTACGCCGAGGAGACCATCCTGCGCAAGGAAGGCAAGAAGAAGTAAAGGACGACGGTCATGCTTACCGCCAAGCAACTGCAAGAGCGCCGCAAGGCGCGCAGCCGCTACCGCATCGCCCTTCACGCGAAGGGCAAGCCGCGTCTGTCTGTCTTCCGCTCGCAGAAGCAGATCTACGCGCAGATCATCGACGACCGTCAGGGCCGCACCCTGGCCGCCGCCTCCAGTCTCGACAAGGAGCTCAAGGGCAAGCTGTCGAACGGGGCGGACGTGGACGCGGCCGTGGCCGTCGGCAAGCTCATCGCGGAGCGCGCGAAGGAAGTCGGCGTCGGTGACGTGGTCTTCGATCGCGGCGCCTACCGCTACCATGGCCGCGTGAAGGCGTTGGCCGACGCCGCGCGCGAAGCCGGTATGACGTTCTAACGGGAGCCTGAGTGATGGCGAGAGGACCTAAAGACGACCGTCGTGACGGGCAGGACCCCGATCTGGTCGAAAAGCTGGTCGCGATCAACCGCGTGGCCAAGGTGGTGAAAGGCGGCCGTCGCTTCGGGTTCGCGGCGCTGGTCGTCGTGGGCGACGGGCGCGGGCGCGTCGGCTTCGGCTCGGGCAAGGCCCGCGAGGTTCCGGAGGCGATCCGCAAGGGCACCGAAGCGGCCCGCAAGACGATGATTCGCGTGCCGCTGCGCGAAGGCCGGACCCTGCATCACGACATCTTCGGCCATTTCGGCGCCGGGAAGATGGAGTTGCGCGCCGCGCCTCCCGGCACGGGCATCATCGCGGGCGGTCCGACCCGTGCGGTGTTCGAGGCGTTGGGCGTTCAGGACGTGGTCGTGAAGTCGGTCGGCACCTCCAACCCCTACAACATGATCAAGGCGGTTTTCGCCGGCCTCAAGCGCAGCCAGTCTCCGCGCATGGTCGCCGCGCGCCGCGGCAAGAAGGTCAGCGACTTGGTGGGTCGCCGCGACGACGGCGTCGATCAGGGCGCCAAGGAGGCGGTCAATGGCTGACAAGAAGACCATTCGGATCCGGCAGACGCGCTCCGCCGCCGGCCGGCCGAAGGATCAGCACGACACCCTGCGCGGCTTGGGGCTGCGTCGGGTCCGCCATGAGGTCGAGCGTGAGGACACGCCCGCGGTGCGCGGCATGGTCAACAAGATCCCCCATCTGGTGGAGATCGTCGAGTAAGTCGACGCTCCGCCGAGCGGGCGGGTCCGCAATTTTCGTCGGACCCGAGCGATTCGAGGATAGCAGGTCATGAAACTGAACCAACTCGCCGACAACGAAGGCGCCCGCAAGGGGCGCATGCGCGTCGGTCGCGGCATCGGCTCCGGCAAGGGCAAGACCGGCGGTCGCGGCGTGAAGGGCCAGAAGTCGCGCACCGGCGTGGCGATCAAGGGCTTCGAGGGCGGCCAGATGCCGCTTTATCGGCGTCTGCCGAAGCGCGGCTTCAACAACGCGCTGCGCCCGGACTTCGTCGAGGTCAACATCGGCCGCCTGCAGCAGGCGGTGGACGCGAAGAAGCTGGACGCCGCCAAGCCGGTCGACGGTGAGGCGCTGGTCGCGGCCGGCGTGATTCGCCGGGTGCGCGACGGTGTGCGGTTGCTGGGCAAGGGCGAGTTGAGCGCGAAGCTCGACCTGCACGTCGCCGGCGCGACCAAGGGCGCGATCGCTGCGGTCGAGAAGGCCGGCGGCACGGTCACCACGCCGGAGCCCGAGGTGCGCAAGGAAGGCAAACGCGCGGCGCGCAAGAAGGCGGCCGCCGAGAAGCGCGCCGCCGGCGCCGCGGCGCAGGACTAAGGGTCGAGCGATCGGCTCTCTACGCTGACGGGGCCCCGGGGTCGGGGCCGGTCGGCGACGAGGATCGGAATGAGGGCACGGGGCGGCGCCGGGTATGGCGTCGACCCCGGTTTCCGTTTCGGGGCTTCTCCAATGGGGGCGGCTTTGACCGGGTTCCAGTAGACGAGGTGTGACAGAGCATGGCCTCACCCGCCGAGCAGCTTGCGAGCAACTTCAACTTCGGCGCCATTTCCAAGGCGACCGAGCTGAAGAAGCGGATCTGGTTCACCCTGGGCGCGCTGGTGATTTACCGGCTCGGCACCTACATTCCGCTGCCTGGCATCGACCCGGGCGTCATGCAGGACGTGTTCGATCAGCAGCGCGGCGGCGTGCTCGACATGTTCGACACCTTCGCCGGCGGGGCGCTGTCGCGCATGACCATCTTCGCCCTCAACATCATGCCGTACATCTCCGCCGCCATCATCATGCAGTTGATGACGGCGGTCGTCCCCTCGCTCGAGCAGATGAAGAAAGAGGGCGAGGCGGGCCGCAAGAAGATCAACCAGTATACGCGCTACGGCACGGTCTTTCTGGCGGCGATCCAGGGTTACGGCATCGCGGTCGGCCTCGAAGGCATGCAAGCCTCGGGCGGCGCGACGGCCGTCCTCGACCCGGGCCTGTTTTTCCGGGCGACGACCGTCATAACGTTGGTCGGCGGCACAATCTTCCTGATGTGGCTCGGCGAGCAGATCACGCAGCGCGGCGTCGGCAACGGCATTTCGCTGATCATTTTCGCCGGCATCGTGGCCGAACTGCCGACCGCGCTCGCCAGCACGCTCGAACTCGGCCGTCAGGGCCGGCTGTCGACCGCCTTGATCTTGTTCCTGCTGGTGATGGCCGTGGCGGTGATCGCGTTCATCGTCTTCATGGAGCGCGCCCAGCGCCGTATTCTGGTGCAGTACCCGAAGCGGCAGGTCGGCAACAAAATGTTCGGCGGCGAAAGCTCGCACCTGCCGTTGAAGTTGAATACGGCCGGCGTCATCCCGCCGATTTTCGCCAGCTCGATCCTGCTGATGCCGCTCACGGTGGCGAACTTTTCGGGCGCCGGGGGGCCGGATTGGCTGACCGCGGTGTCGGCTTGGCTCGGTCGGGGACAGCCGCTCTATCTTCTGCTGTACATCTCGGGCATCGTGTTCTTCGCCTTCTTCTATACGGCCGTCGTCTTCAACCCGCAGGACACCGCCGACAATCTGAAGCGCTACGGCGGCTTCATTCCGGGCATTCGGCCGGGCAAGAACACGGCCGACTACCTGGACCATGTGCTGACCCGGTTGACCTGCGTCGGCGCCGCCTACCTGGCGCTCGTCTGTCTGCTGCCGGAGTTGCTGATATCGCGATACTCGGTGCCGTTCTATTTCGGCGGCACGAGCCTGCTGATCGTGGTGACGGTGACCATGGACACGGTCACCCAGATCCAAAGCCATCTGCTGGCGCACCAGTATGAGGGACTCATCAAGAAGTCCAAATTGCGGGGGAAACAGAGGCGATGAACATCATATTGCTGGGGCCGCCGGGCGCTGGGAAGGGGACCCAGGCCAAGCGGCTTGAAGACAAGCACGGGCTGGTGCAGCTCTCCACCGGCGACATGCTGCGGGCCGAGGTGAAGAGCGAAAGCGAGCTGGGGCGGCGCGCCAAGGCCATCATGGAGGCCGGCGAGCTGGTTCCGGACGATCTGGTGATCGGCATCATTTCCGGCCGAATCGAGGAGCCTGATTGCACCAACGGCTTCATCCTCGACGGCTTCCCGCGCACCGTCGCCCAGGCGGAGGCGCTCGACGAGATGCTGGAGGCCAAGAACATGGGCCTCGACGCCGTGATTGAGATGAAGGTCGACGATCAGGCGCTGACCGAGCGCATTGTCGGTCGCTACACCTGCGCCGAGTGCGGCGAAGGCTACCACGAGAGCTTCAAGCGTCCGGCGAAAGAGGGCGTTTGCGACAAATGCGGGTCGACGGAGTTCACCCGCCGCAAGGACGACAACGCCGACACGGTGAAGAGCCGGCTTAAGGCGTATCACGAGCAGACCGCGCCGATCCTGCCCTACTACGATGATCGGGGCATGTTGAAGCAGGTCGACGGCATGGCCGACATCGACGAGGTCACCCGCCAGATCGAGGCGGTGCTGGCCGAGGCGAAGTCGACCGGTTGAGGAAAACGGGTCCGGTTCGGCCAGGGCCGCGGAAAAAGCGGGGAACGCGCGTTGACATGAACGCGCTTTTCCCTATAATCCGCGCGCTTTGCCGGAGAGGGCCTTGAAATCGTTGGGTTTCGGTCGGCCGCCGGCGGGCTCATCGCCCGAAGTTGGTGACAGTGCGCGGGCGCAGGAGGATCGGAGGACGATCCGGGGCTTGCGGAAGCGCACGGGACAGTCGACCGGCCCGAAGCGGACGGGAACCCGGGCCGCCATTTGTGCGGCCCGTTAACGGTTTGAAGGAGAAGCGTTGTGGCGCGTATCGCTGGCGTGAACATCCCGACCAATAAGCGGGTCGTGGTGGCGCTCACCTACATCACCGGCATCGGGCATACGAGCTCCAAGAAGATCTTGGATATGTGCGGCGTGCCTGAGAGCACCCGGGTCAACGAGCTGAGCGAAGACGAGCTGTCGCGCATCCGCGAGGCCATCGATCAGAACTTCCTGGTCGAAGGCGATCTGCGGCGCGAGACGGCGATGAACATCAAGCGCCTGATGGACCTTGGCTGCTATCGCGGCCTGCGCCATCGCAAGGGGCTTCCGGTGCGCGGTCAGCGCACCCACACGAACGCGCGCACGCGCAAGGGCCCGGCTAAGGCCATCGCGGGCAAGAAGAAGTAAGGTCGGAAGGACGATTGAATCATGGCTAAGGCTCCGACTCGCGTAAAGCGCAAAGAGCGGAAGAACATCACCTCCGGCATCGCGCATGTGAACGCGTCGTTCAACAACACGATGATCACCATCACCGACGTGCAGGGGAACGCGATTTCCTGGGCGTCGGCCGGGGCGCAAGGGTTCAAGGGCAGCCGCAAGTCGACTCCCTTCGCCGCGCAGATGGCGGCGGAGACGGCCGGCAAGAAGGCTCAGGATCACGGCATGAAGACCCTCGAGGTCTGCGTGAAGGGGCCCGGCTCGGGCCGCGAGTCGGCGCTGCGCGCGCTGCAGTCGGTCGGCTTCCAGATCACGGCGATCCGGGACGTGACCCCGATCCCGCACAACGGATGCCGGCCGCGCAAGCGCCGTCGGGTCTGAGGACCCGCCGACGGCGCGCACGCCGCGCCGCCATATCGACGATTTTTCGGGGGCCTGGCGGTCGCATCGATCGCCGGCTCCCCGTTTTAAGAGAAAGAGGCCGAATTCCATGAGCGAACCTTCAGCGATCGTGCAGCGGAACTGGCAGGCTCTCATCAAGCCGAAGCAGCTCAACATCGCCTCCGGCGCCGACAAGGGCCGCGTCGCGACCGTCACGGCCGAGCCGCTGGAGCGCGGCTTCGGCATGACCTTGGGCAACGCGCTTCGGCGCGTGCTGTTGAGCTCGCTTCAGGGCGCCGCCGTCACCTCCATCCAGATCGACGGCGTGCTGCACGAATTCTCGTCGATCAACGGCGTGCGCGAAGACGTCACCGACATCGTCCTCAATGTGAAGGCGATGGCGCTGCGCCTCCACGGCGAGGGGCCGAAGCGCATGCGCCTGTCGGCCGAGGGGCCGTGCGAGGCGACCGCCGGCATGATCGAGGCCGGCCACGACATTGAGATCATGAACCCGGACCATGTGATCTGCACGCTCGACAAGGGCGCCAAGGTTAACATCGAGTTTACGGTCAACAACGGCAAAGGCTACGTGCCCGCCACCCAGAACCGTCCGGAAGACGCGCCGATCGGCCTGATCCCGGTCGATTCGGTGTTCAGCCCGGTGCGCAAGGTCGCCTATAAGGTCGAGAACACCCGCGTCGGCCAAACCACCGACTATGACAAACTCTCGATGCAGGTCGAGACGAACGGCGCGGTCACGCCGGACGACGCCGTCGCGCTCGCGGCGCGCATCCTGCAGGACCAGCTTCAGGTCTTCATCAATTTCGAGGAGCCGGACCAGCGCACGGAAGAGGACCAGCCCTCGGAGCTGCCCTTCAACAAGAATCTGCTGCGCAAGGTCGACGAGCTGGAGCTGTCGGTCCGCTCGGCCAACTGCCTGAAGAACGACAACATCGTCTATATCGGCGATCTGGTGCAGAAGAGCGAAGGCGAGATGCTCCGCACGCCGAATTTCGGCCGAAAGTCTCTCAACGAGATCAAGGAGGTCCTCTCCCAGATGGGCCTTTCGCTCGGCATGGAGATTCCGAACTGGCCGCCCGACAACATCGAAGAGCTGGCCAAGAAGCTCGAGGAGCCGTTCTGACTGACGGCCTTCGGGCCGCAGGACGAGAAAGCCTGATCATCCACCGTCGGCAGTAGCCTTGAGCGACCGGCGGCAGGCGAAAACGCAAGAAGAGAAGGATCGAGATCATGCGTCACGGAAACCAGGGCCGTCGGCTCAACCGCACCACCTCGCACCGCAAGGCGATGTTCTCCAACATGGCGGCGTCGTTGATCAAGCACGAGCAGATCGTCACCACCCTGCCCAAGGCGAAGGAGCTGAAGCCCGTCGCCGACAAGCTGGTGACCCTCGGCAAGAAGGGCGGCCTGCATCGCCGCCGTCAGGCCTTCGCGCAGCTGCGCGACGACGCCGCGGTCGCCAAGCTGTTCGACACGCTGGCCGAGCGCTACAAGGAGCGTCCGGGCGGTTACGTTCGCGTCCTCAAAGCCGGCTTCCGTTACGGCGACAGCGCCCCGATGGCGGTGATCGAATTCGTCGACCGCGACGAGGACGCCAAGGGCCAGGACAGCGGCCCGACCCAGGAGATGGAGATGGAGGGCGAGGAGTAAGCCTCCGCCCCCGTCGACAGGTTGAAAAAGGGCGGCCCGCGGGCCGCCCTTTTTTTGACCGCACCGCGCGTCCGAGGGCGCTTGGGGGACAGGGCGCGCCGCCGCCCCCTTTCATCGCCCCCCGCGCCCGCCTATTTTGGGGCGATGAAACAGCTCCTTGCAGCGCTTCTGATCGCGACCGCTTCGCTCGGCTCCGTCGCCGCCGCGGCCCAGACGGTTCCCGACAGCCGGGCGCAGATCGACCTCTCTTTCGCGCCGGTCGTCAAACAGGCCGCGCCCGCGGTGGTGAACATCTACGCCGAAAAGACGGTCGAGCGGCCGGGCCTCCAAAGCCCCTTATTGAACGATCCGTTGATTCAGCGCTTCTTCGGCGACGCGCTCAAGGGGCTGACGCAACCGCGCCGTCGGGTCGAGAACTCGCTCGGCTCCGGCGTGATCGTTTCCGGAGACGGCGTCGTCGTGACCAATCACCACGTCATCCAGCAAGCTGATCAAATCCAGGTGGTGCTGTCCGACCGGCGGAGCTTCGACGCCGAGATCCTGGTGTCGGACGAGCGAACGGACATCGCCGTGCTGCGGCTCAGCGACCCGGATCCGGATCTGCCCGTCGCGACGCTCGGCCAGTCGGACGCGCTCGAGGTCGGCGATCTCGTGCTGGCCATCGGCAACCCGTTCGGCGTCGGCCAGACGGTCACCAGCGGCATCGTCTCGGCCCTGGCGCGCACCTCGGTGGGGGTCACGGACATTCAGTCCTTCATTCAGACCGACGCGGCGATCAATCCCGGCAATTCGGGCGGGGCTCTGGTGGCGCTCGACGGAACCGTCGTTGGAATCAACACGGCGATTTTCTCCAAGACCGGCGCCTCCAACGGCATCGGGTTCGCCGTGCCGGTGGACATGGCCCGCACCATCGTCGCGGCCGCGGTCGAGGGGCGACCGGTTGAGCGTCCCTGGCTCGGGTTCGCCGGCCGAGACGTCGATCCCGACATGGCGGAGGCGCTGGGCATGCCCGCCCCGCGCGGCGTCATCGTCGAGGGCGTCACCGACGGCGGCCCGGCCGATCGGGCCGGGCTGGAGCCCGGCGACATCGTGGTCTCGATCGACGGCCGGGAAATCGTCGACGCTCAATCGCTGCGCTTCCGCCTGGCCACCCGCGGCGTCGGCGGGTCGGCCGAGTTGGGCTACTTGCGCGACGGGACGGCGCGGGCGGCCGACTTCGCGCTGATCGCTCCGCCGGAGGAGCCGCCGCGCGATCCGGTGACGGTGCAGGGCCGGACCCCTATGACGGGGGCCACTTTCCTCAATCTCTCCCCTGCGGTGGCGGACGAGCTCGGTCTGCCGACGGACCTGTTCGGCGTGATGGCGGTGGAGGTCCCCCGCGGCAGTGTGGCCGCACGGACCGGGTTTCGCCCGGGCGACATTCTGCGCACGGTGAACGGGCGGGCGATCGAGCGCACCGAGGATCTGCGCCGCCTGACGGCGAATCCGCCGACGGAGTGGCGCTTGGAGGTCGAGCGTGACGGCGAGCGCCTGAGCGTGGCGGTGCGCTGAGATGGTGCGCTCGAAATCCACTTCAGCGCAAGGCGGCGGCCTGTTCGAAGCGGACGCACCGCGCCCGCTGGCCGACCGGTTGCGCCCGCAGGCGCTGGAAGAGGTGGTCGGGCAGGATCATTTGGTCGGCCCGGCCGGGCAGCTTCAGAAAATGCTCGCCGCCGGCCGGCTGACCTCGCTGATCCTGTGGGGCGGGCCGGGCTGAGGCAAGACCACGATCGCCCGGCTGATCGCGGAGGAAAGCGGGCTTGCGTTCGAACCGTTGTCGGCCGTCTTCTCCGGCGTCGCAGACCTGCGCAAGGTCTTCGATCGCGCCAAGGAACGGCGCGTCGCCGGCCAGGGTACGGTGCTGTTCGTCGACGAGATCCACCGCTTCAACAAGGCGCAGCAGGACGGCTTCCTGCCGTATGTCGAGGACGGCACCGTCGTCCTGATCGGCGCGACGACTGAGAACCCCAGCTTCGAGTTGAACGCGGCCCTGCTGTCGCGGTGCCGGGTTTTCACGCTGAACCGCCTGGACGACCCGGCGCTCGAGCGCATGCTCGTCCGCGCGGAGGAAGATGAAGGCCGCCCCTTGCCGGTGACCGACGAGGCCCGGGCCGCCCTGCGCGCAATGGCCGACGGCGACGGGCGCTATCTCCTGAACATGGCGGAGGCGCTCTACGGTCTTGGAACCACGACGCCGATGGACCCGAAGGCGCTGGCCGAGGCCGTGCAGAAGCGCATGCCGGTCTACGACAAGTCGGCCGAAAGCCACTTCAACTTGATGAGCGCGCTGCACAAGAGCCTGCGCGGCTCCGACTGCGACGCGGCGCTTTATTGGATGGGGCGGATGCTCGACGGGGGTGAGGATCCGCTTTACATCGCCCGGCGGCTGGTTCGCTTCGCCTATGAGGATGTCGGCCTGGCCGATCCGGCCGCCTGCCAGCAGGCGCTCGCCGCCTGGGATGCGTACGAACGTCTGGGCTCGCCCGAGGGGGAGTTGGCGCTGGCGCAGGCGGTCATATATCTGGCGACCGCGCCGAAGTCGAACGCCAGCTACGTCGCCTTCAAGGCGAGCCTGAAGACGGCGAAGGAGGCTGGGAGCCTGACGCCGCCCAAGCACATTCTGAACGCGCCGACGAAGCTCATGAAGGAACTCGGCTACGGCAAGGGGTACGCCTACGACCATGACGCGGAGGACGGCTTCTCCGGGCAAAATTACTTCCCGGACGAGATGGCGCGGGTCGAGCTCTATCAGCCGGTCGAACGCGGCTTCGAGCGAGAGTTGAAGAAGCGCCAGACCTATTTCGCCAATCTGCGCGCCCAGCGCCGCAAGGCCGCGCGCGACGCGGGGGGCGGCTGATCCGATGGCCGCGATCAACGCCGACTTCGACGCACGCGTCCTGATTCACAGCGCCGACCTGCCCTGGGTCGCCTCGCCGATGCCCGGCGTCGAGCGCCGCATGCTGGATCGACTGGGCGATGAAGTGGCGCGCGCCACCTCCGTCGTGCGTTACGCCCCGGCCAGCGCCTTCAGCCCGCACACCCACGGCGGCGGTGAGGAGTTCCTCGTCCTGGACGGCGTTTTCCAGGACGAGCACGGCGACTATCCGACCGGAACCTACGTGCGAAACCCGCCGACGAGCCGGCACACGCCCGGCTCCGCGCCCGGCTGCACGATCCTGGTGAAGCTCTGGCAGTTCGACCCCGACGACCGCACGCCGGTTCGGGTCGAGACCGCCGGGGAGGTCGGCCGTGCGGCGGAGGACCGCCCGGGCGTCCGCCAGCTGCCGCTGTTCGAGGACGCCCGCGAATGCGTGCGAATCGAGACCTGGCGGTCCGGGTCGGTTCAGCGGCTGGCGGATCACGGCGGCTTGGAGCTCTTCATCCTCGACGGCGCGCTGAGCGAAAGCGGCGATGCGCTCAAGCCGGGCTCGTGGCTGCGCCTGCCGCCGGATCGGCCGCTTGAAGCGACCGCCGGGCCGGCCGGCGCGCGGCTGTGGGTGAAGACGGGGCACCTGGCCCGGGGCGTGTCGGCTCCGGCTGATTAAGCCCGTTTTACCAGCAGCGTGGCGGCCGCGCCGCCTGCGGCGGCGTTCACGACCGTCAGTTCGCCGCCCATCCGCAGCATCAGCGAGCGCGTGATCGCCAGCCCGAGGCCGCTGCCCGGCTGCTTGGCGTATTGCGGGTCGTCCTGGATCACGAAGGGCTCGCCCAGGCGTTCCAGGACCGTCTTCGGCAAGCCCGGGCCTTCGTCGCGTACGGTGAGCGCAAGCCGGTCCGGATCGCCGGGTGCGTCGCCCGCCGTGACCCAGACGCCGGAGCCCTCCGGCGCAAATTTCGCGGCGTTGGAAAGCAGATTTAAAAGGCACTGCTTCAAGGCGCGTCGGTCCGTCTGCACCGCGACGCCTTCCGCGATCTGCACGCTGACCGCAAGGGCGCGCGCCTCCAGCATCGGACGGACGGCGTCGAGCGCCTCCTCCACGGCCTCAATCGCGGCGGTGCGCTGCATCTCAAGCGGAAACGCCCCGCTTTCGATGCGCGAGAGATCGAGCACGTCGTTGATCAGGTCGAGCAGGTAGGAGCCGCTTCGATGGATGTCGTCGGCGTAGGCGGCGACCTTGTCCACCGGCAGCGAATCCGCCGCCTCGCGCAGCAGGTCGGAGAAGCCGAGGATGGCGTTGAGCGGCGTGCGCAGTTCATGGCTCATATGCGCCAGAAAGTCCGTCTTCGCGCGGTTGGCGGCCTCGGCCCGTTCGAGCGCGCGCTGGGTTTCCTGCTCGGCGCGCTTGGCCGCGGTGATGTCGCGGACGGTGCCCTCGAAATAAAGCGGTTCGCCCTCGTCGTCGCGCACGAGATAGGCGTTCTCGGAAATCCAGATCCGCTCGCGCGTGCCGTGGCGGTAGATCTCGCTCTCGAAGTCTTCGACGACGCCGTCACGCTCCAACAGCCGCTTGAACTCGTCCCGACGTTGGGGATCGACGTACCATTCGGTGGCGATGTCCTTGACGGCGTTGAGGTGCTCCTCCTCCGTCGCGTAGCCGTTCAGGTGGTTGAGCGCAGGATTGGACCGCAATTGCTTGCCGTCGAGGGAGGACCGGTAGATCCCTTCCGTCGCGCGCTCGAAGATGCGGCGATAGCTCGCCTCCGCTTCGGCGAGGCGCTCCTGCGTCTCGATCAGATCGCTGACGTCGGCGACGGAGCCGACATAGCCGATCACCTGGCCCGTCGCGTCGCGGATCGCCGTGGATGTCTCGCGAACCCAGAAGCGCGAGCCGTCCAGCCGTCGCGCCTTGAGGATGCGCCCGCGGACCGATCCGCCTTCGTCGATTGTCGCTCGGATGATGCGTTGATCGCTCGGATCGTCGTAGAAATCCTTGGAATTCGCGCCGGCCGCCAGCATCGCGGCCGCCGAATCGAAGCCGAGCTGAGTGGCCAGCACGTCATTCCCATAAAGGAAGCGCCCGTCCAGCGCGGTCTGGAAGATGCCGACGCCGGCGTCTTCCACCATCTGACGGGCCGTCTCCGGCGCCAGATGCGTCGTCGGGTGGTCCAGCCGCTGCGTCATCCCAGTTCCCCATGCCCTAACGGCGCAGGATATCGGATCGCGTCGCGCAGGAATAGGCCGCCCTTGCATCCGGGCGCGACCGGCCGCATAACCGCCGCATCATGACGCAGCTTCTCGCCATCGCCCTGGGCGGCGCGCTCGGCGCCCTCGGCCGCCACTATGCCGCCGGCTGGGTGACGGGCGCGCTCGGCGGCGGATTCCCGTGGGGAATCTTCGCGGTCAACGTCCTCGGCTCCTTCCTGATGGGGGGGCTGGTGGAGGGGTTCGCGCGCCTGGGCGCGCCGTTCGCTGAGGCGCGCGCCTTTCTCGCGGTCGGGGTCTTGGGGGGATTCACCACCTTCTCCACCTTCTCGCTCGACGCCGTGCTGCTGATCGAGCGGGGGCACATCGCCCAGGCGGCCGGCTATATCGTCGGCTCCGTCGTCCTGGCGATCGGCGGGCTTTACTTCGGCATGGCGGTGACGCGCTTGGCGCTCGGCGGAGGCGCGGGGTGAGCGGCGGGGTCAAGACGCTGACGGTGAAGCCGGACGAGGCCGACATGCGCCTTGATCGCTGGTTCAAGGCGCGGCTGCCCGACATGCCCTTCGCGCGGCTGCAAAAGGCGCTGCGCAAGGGCGAGATTCGGGTCGACGGGGGGCGGGTCAAGGCCTCCGACCGGGTGCAGCCGGGCCAGAAGGTCCGGGTGCCGCCCTATCAGGCCGCCGACGCCGCCGCAGCCGGCGGCGGTAAGCCCCGCGGCCCCGACGATCAGCCCGCCGATCCTAAGGACGCCGCCTTGGCGCGAAGCCTGGTGATCCACCGCAATCCGGCGATCCTGGCGCTCAACAAGCCGGCCGGCCTGGCGGTGCAGGGGGGCAGCAAGACGACCCGGCATCTCGACGGCATGCTGGGGCACCTAAAGTTCGAGGCGCCCGAGCGTCCGCGTCTCGTCCACCGCCTGGACAAGGACACCTCCGGCGTCCTGCTTTTGGCCCGCGACCGGCAGACGGCCGCCAAGCTGGGCCGATCCTTCAAGGACCGCCGGACGCGCAAGGTCTATTGGGCGATCGTCGTCGGCGTGCCGGATCCGAAGGCGGGGACGATCACGCTGCCGCTCTCCAAGGCGGGGGCCAAGGGGTCGGAGCGTGTGGAGCCCGACCCGGACGACGGCCAGCCTGCGATCACCGACTACGTCGTCCTGGAGAACGCCGGCAACAAGGCGGCCTTGGTCGCGCTGTGGCCGCGCACCGGACGCACGCACCAGCTGCGCGCGCACATGGCCGCGATCGGAACGCCGATCCTGGGCGACGGCAAGTACGGCGGCAAGGCGGCCTTCCCCGACGGTGAGCTAGACCGCGCGTCGGCCGGCCGCGCGTTGCACCTGCACGCCCGCGAGATCACCATTCCGCCGGGCCTGCCGGACGCCGGCGCGACGATCACGGCTCAGCCGCCCAAGGCCTTCCGCGAGACGCTGGACCTGTTCGAATTCGATCCCGAACTGTCGGCGGCCGAAGATCCGTTCGAGGATTTCAAATGAGCGACGCGCCGCTGCGCCTCGCCGTCTTCGATTGCGACGGGACGCTGGTCGACAGCGCAGGCGTGATCGTCGCCGCGATGAACGCCGCCTGGGCGGCCGAAGGGCTGCCGGCGCCCGAGGAGGCGCTGGTGCGCCGGCAAGTCGGGCTCCCGCTGGTGCAGGCGATCGCCAACATCGCGCACGCGCATGCGGCCGAGTTGCACCACCGCCTGGCCGATCACTACCGCGACGCCTTCCTGGGCGGGACTATGCTGGACCGGCATGAGGAGCCGCTGTTCCCCGGCTGTCGTGCGGCGTTGGAGGCGCTGGCCGGCGACGACGTGATCCTCGCCGTCGCCACCGGCAAGGGCCGGCGCGGTCTGCAACAGACATTGGAGCGCCATAATCTCTCCCCATATTTCACCGTGCTGAAGACCGCCGACGACGGCCCGGGCAAGCCGGCGCCGGATATTCTGTTGGACGCGATGGCGGAAGTCGGCGCAGAGCCCTGGAACACGGTCGTGATCGGGGATACGATTTTCGATATGGCCATGGCCGCGAACGCGCGCGCCAAGGCCGTGGGCGTCGGCTGGGGCTACCATCCGCCGCACGAATTGACCAAGGCCGGGGCCCATGCGCTCGCCGAGCGCTTCGAGCAGGTGCCGGTCCTGGCTCAGACCCTGTGGGAGGGGCCGGCTTAAGCCCGATCGCGCAAGACCGGGCGCCGGTTGACGAGGAGAGAAAGTCCGATGCGACGCGCCTGGAAGATTCTGATCGGCGTCCTTGCGGTCCTAGTGGTGATCGCGGGCGGCGGCCTCGCCTACGTCCTCAACATCGACCCCAACGCCTACAAGGCGGACATCGAGGCGGCGGTGATGGAGGAGACGGGCCGCCAGCTGACCATCAACGGTCCGATCGAACTCGACATCGGCACGGAAACCCGCGTCGCCGTCTCGGACGTCACCTTCGCCAACGCCGACTGGGGCTCCCAGCCCGCCATGGCGAGCGTGGATCAGCTTGAGGCCGTCGTGCGCCTGATCCCGACGATCTTCGGGACGCCCGACGTCGTGCGCGTGCGCTTGTCCGGCGTCGACGTGCTGGTCGAGACCAACGCGGACGGCGTCTCCAACACCGCGTTCAAGCCCGCCGGCGCGCCCGATGAGACGGGCGAGCACGCCGACGAAGGCCGCGAGATCGAGGCGCCGCGCGGCGGCCCGATCACGATTCCGATCCTGCGCGACGTGCTGATCGAAGACATCACCGCGATCGTCCGCAACGCCCAGGCGGGGACCGAAAACACGTTCCGCCTGACTCGGCTCTCGCTGCAGGGCGAGGGGGCGGAGGCGCCGCTGTCGTTGGCGCTCGACGCTGCGCTCGACGATCTGCCGATGACGATGGCGGGCACGCTCGGCTCGCCGGCTGCGATGCAGGACGCCTCGACGCCGTGGGAGGTTGATGTGACGGGCGATCTGGTCGGCGTCAAGGTCGCGCTCACCGGCGCGATCATGGAGCCGACGGCCGGGCGGGGCTTCGACCTGGCCTTCGAGGCGGCGGCCGAGGAATTGGCCGATCTGGCCGCCAAGTTCGGCGTCGACGCGCCGCAGGTCGGCGGTTTCACCGCGTCGCTGGCGTTGAAGGGGGACAGCGACGGCGACCTCGCCGCCGAGGATGTCGCGATCGACGTCGGCGGACCGGAACTCATCCGTCTGCTCGTCACCGGCGAGATCGCGTCCGCGACCAAGGTCGCCGGCCTCGACCTCGCGATCGGGGTCGAGGGGGAGGAGATCGGCAATCTCTCCGTGCTGGCCGACCGCTTTGCGGGTCATACGATCCCCGATTTGGGTCCCTTCAAGATCGACGCGCGGGTGACCGGCGGGATGGCCCGCGGGATCGCCGTTACCGGGCTCGACGCGGCGATGGGCGACGTCGGGACCATCCTGCTCGCCGCCAAGGGCGGGATTGCGGACGCCATGAACGCGGCCGGGGTGGATATCTCGATCGACGCGCGCTCCAATCAGATCGGCGCCCTCAGCGCGATCGCGGAAAGTTATACGGGCCAAGGCGTGCCCGCGTTGGGGCCGCTTGATCTGTCGGCGCGTCTGGTCGGCGATCTGCCGATGGCGGGTCGTCCGGGCAAGCTTGCGATCAACGATCTCGACTTCGGACTCGGCGCGGAGGATCTGATCCGTGTGACCGCGGCGGGCGAGGTGGCCGATCTCATGGCGCAAAGCGGCGTCGCGGTCGATCTCACGGCCAAGGCGGTGGAGGTCGGCAATCTCGACGCGCTCGCTCAGACCTATACGGGCGGGGAGGGGGTGCCGGCGCTGGGGCCGCTCGACCTGTCCATGCGCATTCAGGGCTCCAGCTCCGACGGGCTCGGCGTGCAGAACCTTGCGCTGGACTTCGGCCGGGCCGACACCGTGAAGGTGACGGCCCAAGGTTCGATCGACAACGCCCTCAAGGGCGCCGGCGCGGATTTGAGCTTCGCGGTCGTCTCGCCGGATCTCGGCGTGCTGTCCCAGGCCGTCGGCGGCGGCGTTCCCTCGATCGGCCCGGTCGACGTGACCGGCGCGATCAAGGCCGGCGCGAACGAGCCGGTGACGCTGGAGCCCTTCACGGCGAAGATCGGGGACAGCGACTTGGCCGGTTCGGTGATCGCCGATCTGACCGGGGCGGTTCCCAAGATCACGGCGAAGCTGAGTTCGCAGCGCTTCGACACCGTCGACGTGACAGGTGAGGGCGGCGGTTCCGCCCAGGGCGCCGGCGACGCGTCGGCCGGGCAGGCGTCCGGCGGCGCCGAGACCGGGGACGGTCGGGTCATCCCGGACGATCCGCTGCCGTTGGCGGCGTTGCAGTCGCTTGACGCCGACATCCGCTACAACGCCAAGCAGCTTCTGCTGCAAGGCTCGGAGTTCGACAATTTCCAATTGGCGGCGGCGCTTACGGGCGGGCGGTTCTCGATCGATACGCTGACCGCCGACGTGGGGGGCGGCAAGTTGGACGGGACGATCGTCCTCGACGGCTCGACGACGCCGGCGCCGCTCGCCATCGACCTGACGGGCGACAAACTCGATCTCGGCGCGCTCGGCGGCGCGGCGGGCTTGAAGGACAAGCTCGAGGGGCCGCTTGATCTGCGGATCGACCTGAAAGGGGCGGGCGACAGCCCCCGTCAAATCGCCGCCAGTTTGGACGGGTCCTTTTCGGCCGTCGTGGTTGACAGCCGCGTGCGCCGAAAGGCGGTCGAAGACGCGATGGGCTCGAACATGGCGCGCCTGGCCGACGTGCTGTTCGGCAATGAGGGCGAATGGGTCGTGGTCAACTGCGCCGTCGTCGACTACGGCGCGACCAGCGGATTGATGGAGGCGAAGGGCGTTTTCGTCGACACCGACGTCTCGACCGTCACTGGTGACGGCGCGATCGACCTGAACACGGAAGAGCTTGCGATGGGGATCAAGCCGCAGACCGGCGTGATCTCGATCCCGCTGCTGTTGACCGGGACGTTGGCCAGCCCGCGGGTCATCCCGGATCCCGATCCCGCCAAGGCGTTGCTGTCGGTCGGCGGCGCGCTTCTCACCGGCGGCGGATTGACGGCGGCGCTTGCGATCATGTCGGCCTCGCTGCCCGAGGACCATCCGTGCATGGCCAGCGCCGAAGCGGCCCAGCAGGAGGCGCAGTCGAGCGACAGCGAGTCGGTCCAGGACCAAATCAAGCAGGCGCCGGAGAAGGCCTTGGAAGGCGCGGGCGACGCGGTCAAAGGTGTGACCGACGGGCTGAAGAATCTGTTCGGAAACTGAAGGCGCACGGGGTCTGCACGACCGGCGAGGGCGAAACGGGCGCTCGCCTCCCTCATGGCCGGCTAAACCGCCCGGTCGGCTTTCACGCGGTTTCGCCCGGCCGCCTTCGCGTCGTAGAGCGCGCGGTCGGCGCCGCCGAGCAGGCTTTCGATAGCGGCTGCGGTGTCATGGGCCGGACGCTCGACCGCGGCGTCCTCGACGTCCGGGCGCTCCAAAGGCGCGCGCTTGGGGTCAAGCGCGGCGACGCCGAAGCTGGCGGTGACGCTCTCGGCTCCGGGGACGCCCAGGGCGGTTGAGAAATCGGCCTGGGCGATGCGCGCGCGCAAGGTCTCGGCCGCCTGTACGGCTTTCTCGCACGGGCAGTCCTCCATCAGGATCGCGAACTCCTCGCCGCCCCAGCGGCTGACGACGTCGGACCGGCGCACGCACTGGCTGGCGAGCGCCGCCACCTGCTTCAGGACCCGGTCGCCGGCCAGGTGGCCGTAGCGGTCGTTGAGCGCCTTGAAGCGGTCGAGGTCGAGCATGACGAGGCTGAGCGGCTCGCCCGATCGGCGGGCGCGCAGGATCGCGCGGTCGAGCTGCTGATCGAACAGCTGGCGGTTGGCGAGGCCCGTCAGCACGTCCGTGGTCGCCATCCGCTCGAGACGACGCTGATACCGGTTGATGGCGACCGCGACCGCCAGGATCGTCAGCACGATGGCGGTCAGGCCGATGGCGAAGTTCGACAGGAAGCCGCCCTCGAGATCGCCCAACGCTTCGGCCTCGTCCGCCTCCACCACCAGCGTCCAGTTCAGCTCCGGAATGTAGCGCGTGGTCATCAGCACAGGCCGATCGTCTCGGCTGATCTGGAAGGCACCGCGCTCGCGGTTCAGGATTTCGGCCCGCAGGCCCTTGAGCGCCTCGACCTCCGACAGGCGGCGGCTGTATGCGATCTCCGGATTTGGATGGATCGTGATCAGCCCGTCGTCATTGACGAAATAGACCGTGCGCTCGAAGACGCGGCGATACCGCTCCACCAATTCGGCGACCGCCTGCAGTTCCAGCCCGACGCCGGCGACCCCGAGAAAGCGCCCGGCGGCGTCGATCACACGGTAGTTGATGAAGATGGTGAGCGTGTTGTCCTGCGCCTGGTTGGGATCGATGTTGATCTCGTACGGGGCCTCCATGTCGCGGGCGCGGAAGTACCAGACGTCTTCCGGATCCGCCGCCGAGACGACTTGCGGCACGCCCGTGAAATGGTAGTAGTTCCGCGTCGCGTCCGAGATGAAAAAGGCGGTGAAGACGTCGTAGCGCTCTTTGATCGTCGCCAGATACCGCACGATCGGATCCGCCTCCCGCTCGCCGTCGTTCGCCCAGTCGTGCAGGAACGCGTCGTTCGCCATGAGCGAGGCGATGAAGATAGGGCGGACCAGATCTGTCTGGATTTCGGAATAGATCGTGTCCCCGGTGAGCGGCAGCTCCGTCTCCAGCACGCTTTCGCGCATGCGCTCTCGGCTGACCTGGTAGCTGACGACGTTGGTCGCCAGGAAGCCGACGACCAGCACCAGGACGACGAGCAGGATCAGGCGGGCGCGGAGGCTGAGGAAAGACATAAGCGGCGAGGCCGTAGAACTGTTGGCGGACCGTAAGCGAGAGGGCCGACAGTATAGTCGTTCACGCCGAGGACGCACGCCCTGGGTTGGAGCGGGCGGCGCGCCCCACCCCCTACCCTCCCCAATGGGGACGCTTGATCGCGCCGCGCGGCTGTGATGACTAGCGCGCGCACCAAGGAAAGCGAGGATCGCCGTCCGATGAGCCAGTTGAAGCGTTTCTACGCCCAAGCCGCCGCCGCGCCCGCGGCTGAGATCGACGCCGTCGACGGGGACGACGGCTTCGCCGTGCTGCTGGACGGAAAGCCGATCCGCACCCAGGGGCGGCGCGTCCATCTGATCGCGCCGACCCGCGCGCTGGCCGACGCCGTCGCCGCGGAATGGGCGGCGCAGGACGCGAAGATCGACCCCGCCTCCATGCCGATGATGACGCTGACGGCGACGGCGCTCGACCGCGTGGTCCCGCAGGCGCAGGCGGTGGCCGCCGACGCCGCCGCCTACGCCGGCAGCGATTTGCTGTGCTACCGCGCCGCGCCGGATGAAGCCGACGGGGTCCTGCGCCCGCGCCAGGACGCGGCCTGGCAGCCGCTCCTCGACTGGGCGGCGGAGCGCTACGGCGCGCGGCTTGTCGTGGCGGAAGGGATCATGCCGGTCGCCCAGGACAATGCAGCCTTGATGCTGTTCGGCCGGGCGCTGGGCGCGCTCGACGCGTTCCGGCTGACGGCCGTCCACGTCATGACGACGGCGACCGGCTCGCTGGTGCTCGCGCTCGCGCTGCTGGAGGGTCGGCTGAGCCCGGAAGAGGCGCACGCTCTGGCGACCCTCGACGAGACCGTCCAGGCCGAAAAATGGGGCGAGGACGAAGAGGCCGCCGCCCGGCGCGCACGGCTTCTTCAGGAGCTTGAAGAGGCGACCGCCTTCCTGAACCGCCTCTGACTCTGCGCCGCCCCTGCCGTCTGGCCAACCCCCGGGACTCGCGCTAGAACGGACGCAAGCGATAAGAAACGCGTTCATTTTCACGGGGGGGCTCCATGCAGGAGATCATCCGGCAGCTCGAAGAGAAACGGGCGGCCGCGCGCCTCGGCGGCGGCGAGAAGCGCGTCGACGCGCAGCACGCCAAGGGCAAGCTGACCGCGCGCGAGCGCATCGAGCTTTTCCTCGACGACGGCTCGTTCGAAGAATGGGACATGTTCGTCGAGCATGACTGCCACGACTTCGGCATGGCGGACCAGCGCACGCCGGGCGACGGGGTGGTGACCGGCCACGGGCTGGTCAACGGCCGGCCGGTCTTCGTCTTCAGCCAGGATTTCACGGTCTTCGGCGGCTCGCTCTCCGCCGCGCACGCGCGCAAGATCTGCAAGGTGATGGATCAGGCGATGAAGACGGGCGTGCCCGTCATCGGCCTGAACGATTCAGGCGGCGCGCGCATCCAGGAAGGCGTCGCCTCGCTCGCCGGCTACGCGGACGTGTTCCAGCGCAATGTGCTGGCCTCCGGCGTTGTGCCGCAGATCTCGCTGATCATGGGGCCGTGCGCGGGCGGCGCCGTCTATTCGCCCGCCATGACCGACTTCATCTTCATGGTGAAGGACAGCTCCTACATGTTCGTGACCGGCCCGGAGGTGGTGAAGACGGTCACCAACGAGGAGGTGACGGCCGAGGATCTGGGCGGCGCGATCACCCACACCACCAAGTCCGGCGTCGCCGACCTCGCCTTCGAGAACGACGTGGAGGCGCTCCTCCAGCTGCGCCGCTTCCTGGGCTATCTGCCGCTCAACAACCGTGAGGCGCCGCCGGTCCGCCCGACCGACGATCCGGCCGATCGGATCGACATGTCGCTGGACACCCTGATCCCGGACAATCCCAACAAGCCCTACGACATGAAGGAGCTGATCACGAAGATCGCCGACGAGGGCGAGTTCTTCGAGCTTCAGCCCGGCCACGCCGCCAACATCATCATCGGCTTCGCCCGGGTCGACGGGCATCCGGTCGGCGTCGTCGCCAACCAGCCGATGGTGCTGGCCGGGTGCCTGGATATCGACAGCTCCAAGAAGGCCGGGCGCTTCGTGCGCTTCTGCGACGCCTTCAACATCCCGATCGTCACCTTGGTCGACGTGCCCGGCTTCCTGCCCGGCACGGCGCAGGAATATAACGGCATCATCAAGCACGGCGCGAAGCTGCTTTTCGCATACGCCGAGGCGACGGTGCCGAAGGTGACCGTCATCACCCGCAAGGCCTATGGCGGCGCCTATGACGTGATGAGCTCCAAGCATCTGCGCGGCGACGTGAACTACGCCTGGCCGTCGGCCGAGATTGCGGTGATGGGCCCCAAAGGGGCGGTGGAGATCATCTTCCGCGCCGACCGCGACGACCCCGCCAAGATCGAGCAGCGCACGGAAGAATACCGGCAGAAGTTCGCCAACCCCTTCGTCGCCGGCTCGCTCGGCTTCATCGACGACGTGATCCTGCCCCACGGCACCCGCCGGCGCATCGCCAAGAGCTTGCGCCTGCTGCGCAACAAGCAGCTCGAGAACCCGTGGAAAAAGCACGACAATATTCCGCTGTGAGCCGGGCGGGGTGAGGAAAACAGCCATGTTCAAAAAAATCCTGATCGCCAATCGCGGGGAGATCGCCTGCCGGGTGATGAAGACGGCGCACGCGATGGGGATCGCGCCGGTGGCCGTCTATTCCGACGCCGACGTCGAGGCGCGCCACACGCGCATGGCGAAGGAGCTGGGCGGCGAGGCGGTGCATGTCGGCCCGCCGCCGTCGGCCGAAAGCTACCTTCAGATCGAGCGCATCGTGCAAGCGTGCAAGGACACGGGCGCGCAGGCGGTGCATCCCGGCTACGGCTTCCTCTCCGAGAACAAGGCCTTCGCCCAGGCTCTGGCCGACGCCGGGATCGCCTTCATCGGCCCGCCGGTGGGCGCCATTCAGGCGATGGGCGACAAAATCGAGTCCAAGAAGCTGGCCGAGAAGGCCGGCGTCAACACCGTGCCCGGCCATCTGGAGGCGGTGACCGACCCGGAAGAGGCGGTGCGCATCGCCAAGGAGATCGGCTATCCGGTGATGCTGAAGGCGTCCGCCGGCGGCGGCGGCAAGGGCATGCGGCTCGCCTGGAACGACGAGGAGGCGCGCGACGGTCTGGTCGGCGCGATGAACGAGGGGCGCAACAGCTTCGGCGACGACCGCGTCTTCATCGAAAAATTCGTCGAGCAGCCGCGCCACATCGAAATCCAGGTGATGGCGGATCAGCACGGGAACTGCGTCTATCTGGGCGAGCGCGAGTGCTCCATCCAGCGCCGGCACCAGAAGGTGCTGGAGGAGGCGCCGAGCCCGTTCCTGGACGAAGCCACCCGCAAGGCGATGGGCGAGCAGGCGGTGGCGCTGGCCCAGGCGGTCGATTACTGCAGCGCCGGCACGGTCGAGTTCATCGTCGACAAGGACAAGAACTTCTATTTCCTGGAGATGAACACGCGCCTCCAGGTGGAGCATCCGGTGACGGAGTTCGTCACCGGCCTCGACCTCGTGGAGTTGATGATCCGCGTTGCGGCCGGCGAAAAACTGCCGATGACCCAGGACGACGTGCAGCTCAAGGGCTGGGCGATCGAAGCGCGGCTCTACGCCGAGGATCCGGAGCGCGGCTTCCTGCCGTCCACCGGCCGTCTCTCGCGCTATATCGAGCCGGACGAGCGCGGCGGGCGCGTGCGCACCGACAGCGGCTGCTATGACGGCGCCGAGATCTCGATCTATTACGACCCGATGATCGCCAAGCTGATCGCCGGCGGGAAGAGCCGGGCCGAGGCGCTGGCGACGCTGCGTCAGGCGCTCGACGGCTATTACGTGCGCGGGCTGTCGCACAATCTCTCCTTCCTCTCGGCGGTGGCGAAGCATCCGCGCTTCGAGAGCGGCGAGATAACCACCAACTTCATCGCCGAGGAATATCCAGACGGCCTGACCGACGCCGACTTGAAGCCCGCCGACCCGGGGCTCTTCGCCGCCGTCGCCGCCGTCATCCAGGACCGGGTGGAGCGACGCGAGCGCGGCCTCTCCGGTCAGCTGGCGGGCGGAGAGCCGGAGCAGCCGAGCGACTACGCCGTCTTCCTCGGCACGGTTGAGAAAGAGGAGCATGCGGTCGCCCTGCACCGCGGGGCGGACGCCGACCGGGTGACGGTCGACGGCCGCGACCGTCACATCGCCAGCGGCTGGCGGCCCGGTCAGCCGCTGTTCCACGCGCGGATCGACGATGCGGAGACGATTTTCCAGGTCGACCGCGACGGCGCCGGTTGGGTTCTGACGCATGACGGCGGGCGGGCGCGCGCCCTGGCGGTGGAGGCGCGCCACGCGCCCTTGCAGCGGCTGATGCCCTTCAAGGAGCCGCCGGATATGTCGAAGTTCCTGCTCTCGCCGATGCCCGGGCTGCTGGTGCGGCTCAAGGCGAAGGTCGGCGATCCGGTCAAGGCCGGCGAGGAGCTGGCCGTCGTCGAGGCGATGAAGATGGAGAACGTGCTGCGCGCCGTCGCCGACGGCGTGGTGAAGGAGGTGCACGCCGAACCGGGCGCCAGCCTCGCCGTCGATCAGGCGATCCTGGAGTTCGAGTGAGACGCGGCTATGACCCGTCGGGCGTCGCCCGCCGAGGCGCCGGCGATAGAACGGCTGATCGTCCCAGTCGCTGATCGTCCCAGTCGCCTACGCGGAGCGCGACGGCGGCCATATCAGGCTGATGGTCGTCGCCGGGGACCGGCAGGGACGCGGTCTTTCGCGCCGACTGCCGGCGGGGCTTCCGGACGGCTTCGAGGGCGAGGCGGCGACCTTGAGCGCCAGCGACTTCGCGTTGCCGCGCTATCGGGCGCTAGGCTTTGTCGCGACAGGTCCGCGGACCTGCTTCAACGGCGTCGTTCATACGCCGATGCGAAAAGCGCCGCACGCCGACGACTGAGCCGGACCTGCAGGGGTTGCGCGCGCGCCGCCGTCGCCAAATATGCGAGGGCGGAGGTGAAAAAGACCGATGACAGACGACAGCAAGACCATCCACGCGATCATTTCCGGTAAGGTGCAGGGCGTGTGGTTCCGCGCCTGGACGCAGGAGACGGCGGAGGAGCTCGGCCTAGACGGCTGGGTGCGCAACCGGCGCGACGGAACGGTCGAGGCCGTCTTCTCCGGTCCGTCGACGTCCGTCGACCGGATGGTCGAACTCGCCCATGACGGGCCGAGCCACGCCCGGGTGCGTGACGTCCAGGTCTCCGACAGCGCCGAGACGCCGACGCCCGGCTTCGAGAAACGGCCTACGGTTTGAGCGGCGCCTAAATATTAGTCGGGTGGGCGCCCAAAATATCTCCACACTATTTCGGATGACGGAATAAAACGCCTGAAATGACTAAAATAGCGTCGGATATGTGATAAAAAAATGGTCCAGTCTTTGCAAAGATAACAGCGTGCATCGCCATACCCCGGCGAAATCGATCGGACGACGTCCGCGGATTTCTTCGGCGATGCGGTTGGCAAGGCGGCGCGGGGTTTGGGTCCGCGCCGGCGAATCCTGGAAGGCGACAGCTATGGGTATCAAGATCGAAGGGCGCGCTAAGGACCATCCGTTGGACGGGCCGCACCCGACCGACTGACGCGCTGTCGGCGCGCTCGGCGCGCCGTCCCCTCGCTTTGAACCGGCCGGACCTCCGAGCCGGAGTGCGGGACGCAGGCGCCCGCGGGCCGTTTCGGCCCGCATCGCTCGTTTGCCGCCGAACGCCGGCCCGGCGCGCGGCGTCGTGTGCGCTGACGGCAATGCGCCGACGGACCGCGCCCTGACGAGCCGGTGCGGCCCCTCCTTCGACAATGTCGCGTCCTCCGCCATCCACCCCGCCGCTCGTCTCCAGGATGTGATCCGGCGCGGTACTTCGTGCGTATTTCTAACGCCGTTTACGACGCGCAGGGCGCGCGCCGCCGCCCGTCGTACAGGCCCGCCTTCGGGCCGGTCCAACAGGGAGGATCACTCCATGCGCACGCTTCTCTCCGCCGCCGCGCTAGCCGCGCTCACGCTTGCCGCCGCGCCGACGGCGCTCGCTCAGGATACGCCCGCGCCGGAAGGCGCGCGGGTCGCCTTCTCCTCGCCCGCGCCGGGCTCGATCATCTACGGCTCGCAGGTGCATGTGATCATGTACGCCGAGGGCGTCGACATCGTGCCCGCCGGGACCGACGAGCCCGCCAGCGGTCACCACCACCTGCTGATCAACACAGAGTACGAGGAGATGGATCAGCCCATCCCGGCCGACGACCGGCACGTCCATTTCGGCGGCGGCCAGACTGAGATGATCATCACTTTGCCGCCGGGCGAACATCGCCTGCAACTGCTGCTCGGCGATCAGAACCACGTGCCGCACGATCCCCCGGTGATGTCCGATCCGATCTTCATCACCGTCAAGCGCGCCGCCGGCTATATGGCGAACGGCCGGATGGAGTAGGGGGCGCTTGCGCCTGCGGAACCGGCGCGGGTCGCGACGGGTCCCGCTTTCGCGCCGACGCCCCTCATCCTCTTGCCGCCCCGACTTGATTAGGTCGGGTCAATGAATCCGCGAAGACACGTCACCCCGGCCCCGTCCCGGGGGAACGGCGGCGGGCGCCGTCATCGCCCGTCGGCCCGGGACCGGTCCGGGCCGGCGAGCCATGCGGCCGGTGGTTCGGAACGTCTCCTCCCGCACCGACTGACGTGATGACGACCCCGGGCGAGGCGTCCCGCTCAGAATGTGACGCCGATATCGATCTCCGGCTCGGAGCGGGAGCCTCCTTCGCCGCGCACCTTGACGGTGTCGCAGGCGGCGAGGCTCAGCAGTAGGCAGCAGAGCAAGGCGGCCAGGCGTCGGGTCATGGCGCCGGCGCCCGGGTGAAGGGACCGAAGACCTCAGTGAACGCGCGCTCTAACGCCAGATCGGCGTCCGCCATCGTCACCGGCAGGCCGAGGTCGACCAGCGAGGTGACGCCGAGCCCTTCCTCCCCGACGCCGCAGGGCACGATGCCCTCGAAGTGGGAGAGATCCGGCTCGACGTTGAGCGCCAGGCCGTGGAAGGCGACCCAGCGGCGCACCCGCACGCCGATGGCGGCGATCTTGTCTTCCTTGACGGGCGCGCCCCCCGAGCCGCTGCGGTCGACCCAAATGCCCACGCGGCCCGCGCGCCGCTCGCCCTCTACCGCGAACTCGGCCAGCGCGCGGATCACCCACGCCTCCAGCATATGCACGTAGCAGCGCACGTCGATGTCGCGCGCCTTCAGATCAATCACCGCATAGGCCACCCGCTGACCGGGGCCGTGATAGGTGTATTGCCCGCCGCGCCCGGTCTTGAAGACGGGGAAGCGCTCGGGCGCCAGCAGATCCTCGGCCTTCGCGCTGGTCCCGGCCGTGTAGAGCGGCGGGTGCTCCAACAGCCACACCAGCTCCGGCGCGCCCTCGTCGCGCACGGCCGCCGCGCGCGCCTCCATCTCGGCCAGCGCGGCCTCGTAGGCGACCGGCGCAGAGGATATCCGCCACTCCACCGGGCGCATCGTTGCGTCCGGCTGACCGGCGGGGCAGGCGTCTTCGGCGCGCGCGCTCATCGGCGGAAATCCTCTTATCGAAAAAAGGCGGCGGGCCTACGGAAACCCGCCTTGAAAGCCCAGGGTCGATTTGCTAGATCATCGCACCGCTCGGGGGCAAGGCTTCAAACGGCCCCCCGGGCCCGTCATGAAAAGATATGCGGTCGTGGCGGAATTGGTAGACGCGCAGCGTTGAGGTCGCTGTGGGCGAGAGCCCGTGGAAGTTCGAGTCTTCTCGACCGCACCATTCTTTTTCGAGAGAGCCCGCCCTTTCGGCGGGCTTTTTCGTTTGAGGCGTCGGAATGGACGCTATGGACCAAAATATCCTCGCGAAAGCGCAGTGCTGTCCTAGAAGAATTGGGGCCTTATCGTCGGCCCGGCCTTGAGCCGGGCCAACCGGGGTTTGCGCGCCGCTCAGGCTCCGATTGTCCCGGCTCTGCGGCCGGGACGACGGGGGGTGGGGCGGTCTTTAAGCCAGCCCCCACTCCCCGCTTGAGGCGGCGGCCTCTCCCCCATAGCCTAAGCCGCGCGGCGCAGCATCATACCTGCCGGGGGGAGTGACTTTCCATCATGGCCGAGAATTTCGACGACGAGGCGCTGAACTATCACCGCATGGCGCCGCCGGGGAAGCTGTCGGTGACGGCGACCAAGCCGATGGCGAATCAGCGGGACTTGAGCCTCGCCTACTCCCCCGGGGTGGCGGCGGCCTGCCGGGCGATCGTCGACGACCCTAAAGAGGCCGCGAGCGTCACCGCGCGCGGCAATCTGGTGGCCGTGATCTCCAACGGCACGGCGGTGCTGGGGCTGGGCGCGATCGGGCCGCTCGCCTCCAAGCCGGTGATGGAGGGCAAGGCGGTCCTGTTCAAGAAGTTCGCCGGGATCGACGTCTTCGACATCGAGGTGGACGAGCGCGAGGTCGAAAAATTTTGCGACATCGTCGCCGCCCTGGAGCCGACCTTCGGCGGCGTCAATCTGGAGGACATCAAGGCGCCCGAGTGCTTCGAGATCGAGCGGCGCCTGAAGGAGCGGATGAACATCCCCGTCTTCCACGACGATCAGCACGGCACCGCCATCATCGTCTCGGCCGCCGTCTTCAACGCGTTGGAGCTGGTGGGCAAGAAATTCGAGGATGTGCGCATCGTCTGCTCCGGCGCCGGGGCGGCGGCGCTCGCCTGCCTGGACATGCTGGTCAACATGGGCGCGCGCCGAGAGAACGTCACGGTCTGCGACATCGCCGGCGTCGTCTATGACGGCCGGGTCGACGAGATGGACCCCTACAAGGCGCGCTACGCCCAGAAGACCGAATGCCGCGCGCTGTCTGAGGTGATCGAAGGCGCCGACGTCTTTCTGGGCTTGAGCGCCCCCGGCGTCCTGAAGCCGGAGATGGTCGAGAGGATGGCGCCCGATCCGCTGATCTTCGCGCTGGCCAACCCCAATCCGGAGATCTGGCCGGAGGACGCGCGGGCCGTGCGCCCCGACGCGATCCTGGCGACCGGGCGGTCGGACTATCCGAACCAGGTCAACAACGTGCTGTGCTTCCCGTTCCTGTTCCGGGGCGCGCTGGACGTGGGCGCGACTGCGATCAACGAGGAGATGAAGGTCGCCTGCGCCAAGGCGATCGCGGCCTTGGCCCGGCGCGAGGTGACCGAGGTCGTCGCCAAGGCCTATGGCGAGATCGGCGGCTTCGGCCGCGAGCATCTGATTCCCAAGCCCTTCGATCTGCGCCTGATCCTTGAGGTCGCGCCGGCGGTGGCGAAGGCCGCGATGGCGAGCGGCGTCGCCATGCGGCCGATCGAGGACTTCGAGGCCTATCGCCAGCGCCTGTCTCAGTTCGTTTACCGGTCCGGGACCGTCATGAAACCGGTTTTCGACCGCGCGATGCAGAACCCGAAGCGCGTGGTCTATGCAGAAGGCGAGGAGGCGCGCGTGCTGCGCGCGGTTCAGGTGGTGGTCGACGACGGCGTCGCCAAGCCGATCCTGATCGGACGGCGCCAGGTGGTGCAGAACCGGATCGAGCGCCTGGGCCTGCGGCTGCGCATGGACGAGGATTTCGAGCTCTGCGATCCCGAAAGCGATCCGCGCTACAAGACCTATTGGACGACCTATCAGCAACTGATGGGGCGCAAGGGCGTCTCGCCTGAATTCGCGCGCGAGGTCGTGCGCACGCGCACCACCGTGATCGGCGCGCTGATGGTCCATCTGGGCGAAGCGGACGCCCTGATCGCCGGCACGGTCGGCCAGTTCATCAAGCATCTGAAGCATGTGCGCGACATCATCGGCTGCCGGCCGGAGGCCAAGGACATGTCGACGCTGAATATGCTGATCCTGGACAAGGGCGTTTATTTCATCGCGGACACGCAAGTCTCCTACGAGCCGAGCGCGGACGAGTTGGCCGAGATGGTCGAGCTCTCGGCGGAGGAGGTGAGCCGCTTCGGCATCCAGCCGAAGATTGCGCTGCTGTCGCATTCGAACTTCGGCGTCTCGGACACGCCGTCCGCGCGGCGCATGCGCGAGGCGGTGCGCCTGCTGCAGGAGCGCCGTCCCGATCTCGAGGTCGAGGGCGAGATGCACGCCGACACCGCGCTCGATCCGGACTTGCGGGATTTCATCTTTCCCGACTCCAAGCTGCAGGGGTCGGCGAATCTCCTGATAATGCCTTCGCTGGACGCGGCGAACATCGCCTACAATACGCTCAAGGTTCTGGGCGACGGCTTGTCCGTAGGGCCGATACTGGTCGGCGCGGGGCGCCCGGCCCATGTACTGACTCCCTCGGTCACCGCGCGCGGCATCGTCAACATGACGGCGCTGGCGGTGGTCGATGCGCAGATTTATGAGGAGCGCGCGGCCGGCTGATCCCGCCCGCGTCAGCGGATAGGAGCGCCGGCATGGCGGATCTCGACGAGAAGAAGCGCTCGGACGACGCCGCCGAGGAGGCGGAGTCCCAGGACGCTTTCGACGAGCTTTACGGCCTCGACGACGAGACCGTGGAGGCCTGCGCGAGCGCCGTCGATCAGGAGCAGCCGGCCGACGCGCTGCGCGCCCTGGTCGAACCGCTGCACGCCGCCGACTTGGCCGACCTGTTGGAGCGTCTGACCCACGATCAGCGCGTCGGTCTGTTGCGCGCGCTGGGCGAGGATCTCGACTACGAGGTCTTCTCCTATCTCGACTATTCGGTGCGCGACGATCTCGTCGACGTGCTGACGGTCAAGCAGTTGGCGGCGATCGTCGCGGACCTGGAATCCGACGACGCCGTCGACCTGCTGGAAGATCTGCCGGAGGAGCGCCAGCAGGAAGTGCTGCGCGCCGTGCCGGCCGCCGAGCGCGCCTTCTACGAACGCTCGCTCAGCTATCCGGAAGAGTCCGCCGGCCGCCTGATGCGGCACGAGGTCGTGACGATCCCCAATTTCTGGACCGTCGGCCAGACCATCGACTACATGCGCGACGAGGAAATCGAGCTGCCGGACGATTTCTACAACGTCGTGGTGGTCAGCCCGGCCTATCGGCCGGTCGGGCTGCTGCAGCTCTCGAAGCTGCTGCGCTCGCGGCGCGTCGTCGCGGTCTCTGACATCATGGAGGCCGAGCCGAAGCTGGTCCCCGGCGACATGGATCAGGAGGACGTCGCCTTCATCTTCCGGCAGTACGGCCTGGTCGAGGCGCCGGTGGTGGAGGAAAGCGGCCGGCTGATCGGCGTGCTGACCTTCGACGACGTGGTCGACGTGATGGACGAGGAGCATGAGGACGACATCCTCAAGCTCGGCGGCGTATCCGAGGACGATTTCTACGCCGACATCTTCCGCACGACGCGGCTGCGCTTCTCCTGGCTGCTGGTCAATCTGGGCACGGCCATCGTCGCCTCGTTGGTGATCGCGCTGTTCGAGGACACGCTGGAGAAGGCGGTGGCGTTGGCCGTCCTGATGCCGATCGTCGCCTCCATGGGCGGCAATGCGGGCACCCAGACGCTGACGGTCGCCGTGCGCGCCCAGGCGGTCAACGAACTGACCGCCGCCAACGCCATGCGCATCATCTGGAAAGAGGTGATCGTGGGCGGCATCAATGGCTTCCTCTTCGCGATCATCATGGGGCTGGTCGCCTGGGGCTGGTTCGGCGACCCGATGCTGGGCGGCGTCATCGCCTTCGCGATGATCGCCAACCTGATCGTCGCGGGCCTCGCCGGCACGCTGATCCCGTTGGGGATCGAGAGGATCGGGCAGGACCCGGCCGTCGCCTCGACCGTCTTCCTGACGACGATCACCGACGTCGTGGGCTTCTTCGTCTTCCTCGGCCTGGCGTCCGTGGTGTTGCTTTAAGGTCGGCGCTCAGAAAAGCTCCGCGCCCCGTTCGCGATGGGGGTCCGGAAAGTCGCGGTACAGGGCGAAGAAGACCTGATCGACCCGGCTGTTGACGCAGTGGTGGAGCGGCTCCCACTCGCCCGCGCGGCTTGAGACGACGCGGAAGGCCTCGTCAAGCTGCGCCAGGCCGTCGGTCTCCACATAGAATTGGAATTCCGGCAGAAAGTCGGGGCCGAGGCCAAGCTTGCGGCGCAGCAGCCGCCATCCCGTGATCGCGCCTTCGTCCTGAAGACGGGTCATGTAGGCGGCGAAATGATCCGCGAACTCGACATCGCCCACGCCGTCCTTGAGCGTGAACCAGCCTTGATAGAGATCCATCCGGGCTCTCCTAGATCCTGTCGCGGCGCGGACGCGGCGATGATGCGGCGGCGGCGGCGCGCGCGCAAGACGGCACGGCGATTGCTTCGCCGACGGCGAACGACGACAGGAGCGCCCGCGATGAGCCGACCCGACGAGAGTCCCGCCGCCATCTTTCGCGCCGCGACGCAGGCCGTCGCGCTTCGCGAGGCGACGACGCTTCGGCCCGAGAAGGCCGACGCGGCCGCCGCGATGGGTCGCGACCGCTTTTGGGACGTCTTCGCCGGGCGCTTCGGTTTGCCGGGCGCCGCCTTCACGGAGCCGAGGGATCTGGCCGCCCAGGCGGCGCAGCGAGACGGCGCTTCGGCCGGTTCGCGCTACGATCTGACCGCCATGTCCGCCCGTCAGGTGATCGAGCTCGCCGACCGGCTGCGTGCGGACGGGGCGCTCGAGGCCGAACCGGCCGATCTGCTCGGCCTGCGCCCGCAGGCGCTGCCCTACGCCGGCGATCCGGTCTTCTCCGCCTCACCGGTCAGCCGGCTGGCGGCGGAGCTCTCCGGGGGCTTCGGCCCGCGTTTCGACGGAACCTGGAATTGGATCGCCGAACACACGGCGCAGCACCGCTACCTCGTCGAGGAGGGCGGCGACGCGCGCGCGGTGCGCGGCTCCGAACGTCTGTTGCAGCAGCTGTATCAGCTGCAGGCCGAACAAGCGCTCTACGCCGTGCAGGATCAGGCGCGCGACCGGCGCGAGGAGGGCCGCGCCGGCGCCGGCGCGGCCGTTGATCCCTTCGCCGGCCGCTTCGTCGGGCCGAGTTCGGGCGCCGGCTTCGGGGGGGACGCCCGCGGCGCGGGGCTCGAACGCGCCTTGAGCGACGGCTTCATGGCCCGCGGCCCCCACGCGGCCGCCGCGCTGCGGACGCTGACGCTCTCCGGCGATGCGTTCGCGCTGCTGGGGCAGGCGTAGGGAGCGGCCAAGCGCAGAGATGAAGCCTCAAGGGGACGCGCGCGCCCGCGCGACCGGGGGGCTCGCAGACGCCACGGGCGCCGCCGCTTTCCTCCCCCCGCCTCGGGGGCGGAAAGCCGGGCGGATGAGCGCCGCCTGCTCGCTCCGCCTTTTGCAATTGACGTTTACGTAAACGTCAAATAACGTCGCGGCATGGACGAGTTGCTGGCGCATAAGAGCTGCTGGACGATCGCCGAACTCGCGCGGGAGTTCGCGATCACCACGCGCACCATCCGCTTCTATGAGGCCGAAGGCATGATCGCGCCGGAGCGCCAGGGCGCGCAGCGCCTCTACCACCCGCGCGACCGGGTCCGGCTGAAGCTGATCCTTCGCGGCAAGCGCCTCGGCTTCACGCTGGCCGAGATCCGGGAGATCATCGACCTTTACGACCGTGAGCCGGGCGAGGCCGGCCAGCTGCAGCATTTCCTCGACAAGATCGAGGAGCGCCGCGCCGAGCTGGAGCAGAAGCGCCGGGACATCGCGCTCACCCTTTCTGAGTTGCAGGAGGTGGAGCGCAGCTGCCGGCGCCGGTTGGATGAGCTGGGCGGCGCTGCGATGCGCGAGGGCGCGGAGCGATGAGCGCGTTCGAGGCCCGCAATCCCCATTTCGAGGCCCGCGTGCGCGAGAGTTTCGCGCGCCAGACCTTCATGCGCACGCTGGGCGCCGAGCTGACGTCGGTCACGCCGGGCGAGGTCGAGATCCGGCTGCCCTACCGCGAGGATCTGTGCCAGCAGCACGGCTATTTCCACGGCGGGGTGATCGGGACGCTGGCGGACAACGCCGGCGGCTACGCCGCCTTCTCGCTGATGGCGGCCGAGGACAGCGTGCTGACGGTCGAATACAAGATGAACATCGTCGCCCCCGGCGCCGGCGCGGCGCTGGTCGCGGTCGGCGAGGTGCTGCGCCCCGGCCGATCGCTGACCGTGACGGAGGCGAAGGTTTACGCCGAGGCGGCCGACGGCGCGCGCAAGCTGTGCGCCGTCTCGCTCAATACGCTGATGACGATGGCCGGCATGGCCGATGAAAAGCAGGTGCGCGATCCCAATGTGGGATGAGGCGTAAGAGATCCGCGCGCGCAAGACGCGGGACGAAGCCGGAGGAGCCCCCAAATGCCGATTTCCAATCAATATCCGACGCTCAATTTCGACCTCGGCGAGACGGCCGACATGCTGCGCGACAGCATCCAGAGCTTCGCCGACGACGAGATCGCCCCGCGCGCGGCCGAGATCGACCGCACCGACCAGTTCCCGATGGACCTGTGGAAGAAGATGGGCGACCTCGGCCTGCTCGGCATCACGGTGGAGGAGGAGCTCGGCGGCTCGGGGCTGGGCTATCTCGAGCATATCGTGGCGATGGAGGAGATCAGCCGGGCCTCGGCCTCGGTGGGCTTGAGCTACGGCGCGCACTCCAACCTCTGCGTCAACCAGATCCGGCGCAACGGCTCGCGCGCGCAGCAGGAAAAGTACCTGCCGAAGCTGATCTCGGGCGACCATGTCGGCGCGCTCGCCATGTCCGAGCCGGGGGCCGGCTCCGACGTCGTCTCGATGAAGCTGAAGGCCGAGAAGAAGGGCGACCGCTACGTCCTGAACGGCTCCAAGATGTGGATCACCAACGGCCCGGACGCCGACGTGCTGGTGGTCTACGCCAAGACCGATCCGGAGGCCGGCCCGCGCGGCATCACCGCCTTCCTGATCGAGAAGGACATGAAAGGCTTCTCGGTCGCGCAGAAGCTCGACAAGCTCGGCATGCGCGGCAGCCACACGGGCGAACTCGTGTTCGAGGACTGCGAGGTGCCGGAGGAGAACGTCCTCGGCCAGGTGGGCAAGGGCGTCAACGTGTTGATGAGCGGCCTGGATTATGAGCGCGCGGTCCTCGCCGGCGGCCCGACGGGAATCATGCAGGCCTGCATGGACGTGGTCCTCCCCTATATCCACGAGCGCAAGCAGTTCGGCCAGCCGATCGGCGAGTTCCAGCTGATGCAGGGCAAGATCGCCGACATGTACACGATCATGAACGCGGCCAAGGCCTATGTGTACACCGTCGGCAAGTCTTGCGACCGGGGCGAGACGACCCGCAAGGACGCCGCCGGCGCGATCCTCTATTCGGCCGAGAAGGCGACCTGGATGGCGCTGGAGGCGATCCAGATCCTGGGCGGCAACGGCTATATCAACGAGTATCCGACCGGCCGCCTGCTGCGCGACGCCAAGCTCTACGAGATCGGCGCCGGCACCAGCGAAATCCGCCGCATGCTGATCGGCCGCGAGCTGTTCAAGGAAACGGCGTAAGCGACGCGCCGAGACGGGAGGACGACGAGATGAGCACCGACGTGATCGGCAGCAACAATTCGGGCGCCCAGGACGACCCCATCGTGATCGTGGGCGCGGCGCGCACCGCCATGGGCGGGCTGATGGGCGATCTGAAGGACGCCACGGCCGCCGAGCTGGGCGCGGCCGCCGTCAAGGCGGCGCTTGAGCGCGCGGGCGTCGCGCCGGAGCACGTGCAGGAAGTCATCATGGGGAACGTCCTGCCCGCGGGCCAGGGTCAGGCCCCGGCGCGCCAGGCGAGCCTGGGCGCGGGCGTGCCGCTCGACGTCGGCTGCACGACGATCAACAAGATGTGCGGCAGCGGCATGAAGGCCGCGATGCTGGCGCACGATCTGATCAAGGCCGACACCAATAAGATCATGATCGCCGGCGGCATGGAGAGCATGACCAACGCGCCCTATCTGCTGCCGAAGGCGCGGGCCGGCATGCGCCTCGGCCACGGGCAGGTGATCGACCACATGTTCCTCGACGGGCTGGAGGACGCCTACGACAAGGGCCGTCTGATGGGGACCTTCGCCGAGGACTGCGCCACCCACTATCAGTTCAGCCGCGAGGCGCAGGACGAGTACGCGATCGAATCGCTGTCTCGCGCCCGCACGGCGCAGGAAAGCGGCGCCTTCGCCGACGAGATCGCGCCGGTGCTCGTCAAGACCCGCAAGGGCGAGGTCGAGGTGGCGGAAGACGAGCAGCCGAAGAATGCGCTGCCGGAAAAGATCCCGACGCTGAAGCCCGCCTTCGCGAAGGACGGGACGGTGACGGCGGCCAATTCCAGCTCGATCTCGGACGGCGCGGCGGCGCTGGTCCTCATGCGCCTCAGCGAGGCCGAGGGCCGCGGCCTGACCCCGATCGCCGCGATCCGCGCCCACGCGACCAACGCGCAGGAACCGAAATGGTTCACCACCGCCCCCGTCGGCGCGATCGAGCGCTGCCTGGAAAAGGCCGGCTGGAAGACGACCGACGTCGACCTTTACGAGGTGAACGAGGCCTTCGCCGTCGTCGCCATGGCGGCGATGAAGGAATTGTCGCTGCCGCATGACGCGGTCAATGTGAACGGCGGCGCCTGCGCGCTTGGTCATCCGATCGGCGCGTCCGGCGCGCGCATCCTGGTGACGCTGCTGAACGCGCTGAAGCGCGCTGACGCCAAGAAGGGCGTCGCGTCCTTGTGCATCGGCGGCGGCGAAGCGACCGCGATGGCGGTCGAGATGCTGCACTAAGCGAAGGAGAGCCTCCATGCCGACCCTGCTCGTCACCGGCGCGAACCGCGGCATCGGGCGCGAGATCGTGCGCCAGTACGCCGCCGACGGCTGGCGCGTGATCGCCGCCTGCCGGGAGCCGGCCGCATCCGGCGTCGACGAGGCGGAGACGGTCGAGCTCGACGTCGCCGACGCCGAAAGCGTCGCCGTACTGGCCGAAAGCCTGGAGGGTGTGGCGATCGATCTGCTCTGGAACAACGCTGGGATCTATCCGGACAAGGGGCTGGCGCTCGACGCCCTGGATTACGAGGATTGGCTGGAGGCGATGGCCGTCAACGTCCTCGCCCCGATCCGCCTGGCGGCGGCGCTGAAGGAGAATGTGGCGGCGTCGGAGAAGAAGCTGATGGCGTTCACCAGCTCGCAGATGGGCTCGATCGCGCGGGATTCCCAAGGCGCGTATGTTTATCGCTCCTCGAAGGCGGCGCTCAATATGGCGGTCAATTGCTTGAAGCATGACGTGCGCCCGCTGGGGATCGCGACCTGCCTGCTGCATCCGGGCTGGGTGCGCACGGACATGGGCGGCGGCGCGGCCGAAATCGACGTCGATGAGAGCGTCGCCGGGATGAAACAGCTGTTGGACGGAATGACGCTGGAGACGACCGGCGCCTATGTCGATTATCGCGGCGCGCCGCTCGACTGGTGACGCCGCGCCTGGGAGGCTGAACGAGATGCTGTTGAGCGAAGAACAGACGATGATCCGCGACATGGCGCGCGACTTCGCGGCCGAGCAACTCGCGCCCAAGGCGGCCGAGTGGGATCGCGAGGCCCGCTTCCCGAAGGAGGCGATCGAAGCGATGGGTCCGCTCGGCCTGATGGGCATGCTGGTCCCGGCGGACTGGGACGGCGCCGGCGCCGACAACGTCTCGGCCGCTCTGGCGGTGGAGGAGATCGCGGCCGGCGACGGCTCGGTTTCGACCATCATGGCGGTGCACAATTCCGTCGCCTGCATGCCGATCCTGAAATTCGGGACCGCGGAGCAGAAGGAGCGCTTCCTGCGCCCGCTGGCCAAGGGTGAGATGCTGGGCTGCTTCTGTCTGACGGAGCCGCATGCGGGCTCCGACGCCTCCGCCATCCGCACCAAGGCGGTCAAGGACGGCAACAAGTGGCGGCTTTCGGGCTCGAAGCAGTTCATCACCTCGGGCGCGAATGCGGACGTCGCGATCGTCTTCGCGGTCACCGATCCGGAGGCCGGCAAGAAGGGCATCTCCGCCTTCATCGTGCCGACGGACTCGAAAGGCTACGAGGTCGCGAGCGTCGAGAAGAAGATGGGCCAGAAGGCGTCCGACACCTGCCACATCGTTTTCGACGACGTAGAGCTGACGCCCGATCTGATGCTGGGCGAGGAGGGGCAGGGCTACCGCATCGCCCTCAGCAATCTGGAGGGCGGACGCATCGGCATCGCGGCGCAGGCGATCGGCATGGCGCGGGCCGCGCTGGACGCTGCGATCGCTTACGCGAAGGAGCGCACCTCGATGGGTCGCGCCATCGCGGAGCATCAGGCGGTGGCCTTTCGATTGGCGGAGATGGCGACGAAGATCGAGGCGGCGCGGCAGATGACGTTGCACGCCGCCAGCTTGCGCGACATCGATGCGCCATGCCTGAAGGAAGCGTCGATGGCGAAGTACTACGCCTCGGAAATGGCGGAGGGCGTGGTTTCCGACGCGCTGCAGACCTTCGGCGGCTACGGCTATGTCGCCGATTACCCGGTCGAGCGGATCTATCGCGACGTCCGGGCCTGCAAGATCTACGAGGGCACCAGCGACGTCCAGAAGCTGGTCATTGCGCGCCAGCTTCTGGCGGCGTAAGCCGAAGCGGGAGGCCCGATCGAACCGGCGCCGAGCGAAGCGGGGGAAGGGAGCAGGCCGTGGCGATGCTGGCCGGCAAAAAGATTCTGGTGACCGCGGTGACGGAGTTCGTGGGCCGCCCGACGGCCGACGCGCTGGCCGCCGAGGGCGCTCAGGTCGTGGCGAGCGACCCGAGCTTCACCGACGCCGCCGCGCGCAAAGCCTTCGAGGCCGAGAACGCCGCCTTCCAGGCGGCCGAGGCGCAGGCCCCCGCGGATCTGGCGGCCGAGGCGCTGGAGCGTTTCGGCGGGCGGATCGACGTTCTGGTCAGCAACGACGGCTTTCCCGCGATCCGAAGCGCGGTCGACAAGGCCGATCCGCAGGACATGCGCGACGGCTTGGAGGCGTTGGTCACACGGCCCTTCGCGCTCGCGGGCGCGCTCGTCCCGGCGATGAAGGCGGCCGGCGGCGGCAAGCTGCTGTTCGTCACCTCCTCAGCGCCGATGGTCGGCTTGCCGAACTACAGCATGTACGCGACCGCCCGCGGCGCGCAGAACGCTATGGTCAAAAGCCTGGCGCGGGAGCTGGCGCGCGACAACATCCTGGTCAACGCGATCGCCCCCAACTTCATCGAAAGCCCGACCTATTTTCCGGAGGAGCTTCTCGCGGACGAGGCGGCGAAGGCGAAGATCCTCGCCAACATCCCGCTGAAGCGCCTCGGCAAGCCGGAGGAGGTGGCGCAACTCATCGCCTTCTTCGCCTCCGACAAATGCGGCTTCGTCACCGGCCACGCGCTGCCGATCGCCGGGGGGTGGGTATGACGGGCGGCCCCATCACCTTCTATTACGAATTCAGCAGCCCCTACGCCTACATCGCCTCCGAGCGGATCGAGGCGCTCGCCGACCGCCACGGCCGCGCGCTCGTCTGGAAGCCGTTCCTGCTGGGCGCGATCTTCAAGCACACCGGCGCCGGGCCGCTGACGGAAATTCCGCTCAAGGCCGACTACGCGGGCCGCGACATCGAACGCACCGCGCGGCTGCACGACATTCCCTATCGCTGGCCGCCGCGCTTCCCCTTTCTGTCGGTCGCCGCGGCGCGTCTCGTCTATTGGGCGGGCGAAGAGCGCGCGCCGGACCTGACGTACGCCTTTTTCCGCGCCGCCTTCGCGCGCGGGGAGGATCTGCAGCGCAGCGAGACCATGTTGGCGGTCGCGGAGGCTGCGGGCCTGGACCGCGGGGCGGCGGAGGCGGCGACCCGCGATCCGCAGATCAAGGCGCGCCTCGCCGACGAGACCGACGCGGCGATCCAGGCCGGCGTGTGCGGCGCGCCCTTCTTCCTCGTCGACGGGGAGCCGTTCTGGGGCTGCGACCGGATGGAGATGCTGGATCAATGGCTGGAGACCGGCGGATGGTAGAAAGCGCGCTCGAGGAGAAGCCGGGCGTCAGCTTCGTCGTTCCCGTCTACAACAAGGCGGCGTGGTTGGAGGACGTTCTGGGCCGGATCAAGGCGCAGCGCGGCGACTTTCCGCGGCAGTACGTCTTCGTCGACGACGGCTCCACCGACGGATCGCTTGAGATCGTGCGCCGCGTCACCGCCGATTGGGACGACGTCTTGATCTGGGAGCAGCCGAACGCGGGTTCGGCCGCCGCGACCAACCGCGGGATCGCCCTGGCGGAGCGCGAGTTCGTGAAGTTCGTCGACGCCGACGACCTGTTGCACGCCGATGCGACGCGGGTGCTGATGGAGGCCTTGCAGGACGATCGCGACGCCTGCCTCGCCTTCGGCCGGGCGGTGCGGTTCGCAGAGCGTGATGCGTTGGACCTGGATCGCGCGATCGAGAACCCGTCGGTGGAGCGGATGGACCGGCCCCTCAAACCGGCGATGGCCAACTCTCTTTTCAACCCGACGCAGTTCATGGCCCGGCGCAAGGCCCTCGTCGCGGTCGGCGGCTGCGACGAACGCATCGTGTTCAGCCAGGAATATGCGCTCACGATGCGTCTTGCACGGCGGTGGCCGTTTTTGCGGGTGAGGGCCGATATCGCCTTCCTCCCGCAGGAGGTCGCCGGGCGGCTCAGCAACAATGAAGGGCGCCAGTTGCAGCGGGTTACGCGCTCCCTCGCCTATTTTCTGCGGGACTACCCGCAGACGCCCTGGCCGCTGAAACAATGGGTGTGCAAGCGCGCAGCCTATCGCGCCTGGAAATATCTGCACCGCACGGAAAGGCCGTTCTGGCTTTTCCATCCCGCCTTCTGGCGCCAGGCGCGCTGTTGGCTGCCGATCCTGTCCGGCCACGCCGACTTCATCGAGCGCTGCGGTCAGGTCTTCGAGACGGCCGACCCGCACGTCGCCGGCCGCAGCGTGAAGGAGGCCGCGTCTTGAGCAACCGTCCCGGGCCGGACAGCGCCGGTTACGACGCCGCCTTCTACGCTGAGCTAGAGGAAACCGCGCTGCCCTCGGCGCGGGTGATCGTCCCGATGCTGATGAAGTGGATGGCGATCGACAGCGTCGTCGACGTCGGTTGCGGCGACGGGTCTTGGTTGTCGATCTTCCGCGAGAACGGGGTCTCGGAAGTGCTGGGTCTCGACGGACCCTGGGTGCGGGGGGACCAGTTGAAGATCCCGGGCGATTGTTTCGCCCGGCGCGCGCTGGACCAAAGCCTCGAGCTTGGCGCGCGGCGCTTCGATCTCGCCATGACCTTGGAGGTCGCGGAACATCTGCCGCCGGCGCGCGCGGCCGGGCTGGTGGCGGAGCTGACGGACGCTGCGCCGGTCGTCTTCTTCTCCGCCGCGCCGCCGGATCAAGGCGGAGCCAATCATGTGAACGAGCAATGGCCGGCCTATTGGGCCGAGCTGTTCGCCGCGCGCGGCTATCGCGCGATCGACGCGGTCCGCCCCGCGGTCTGGACCGACGATCGGGTGTGCTGGTGGTACAAGCAGAACTGCCTGCTGTTCGCGAGCGCGGCCGCGATCGCTGAGAACCCCGCGTTGAAGGCGCTGGTCGAGACCTCGCCGGAAAGCCCGCACGCGCTGATCCACCCTGAGCTGTTCCGCCAGAAGGTGAAATTGGCCGAGCCGTCCTTCGGGCGTTGGATGAAGCAAGGCGGGCGGGCGCTGGCCCGCTCGTTCGCCAAGCGCCGGGCGCGGGGCTGAAGGGGCGGGGCATGTGCGGGATCGCGGGCTTTCTGGACGTCGCGAAAAGCAGACCGAGCGAGCGTCTGGCGGCGGAGGCGCGCGCGATGGCGGAACGTCTGACCCACCGCGGTCCCGACGACGAGGGCGTTTGGACGCAGCCTGACGCCGGCCTCGCCCTGGGGTTTCGACGGCTGGCCATCCAGGATCTCAGCGCCGACGGCGCTCAGCCGATGACTGATCCCAGCGGTCGCTACACGATCGTCTTCAACGGCGAGATCTATAATTTCCAGGATCTTCGCCGACGGTTGGAAAGCGAGGGGGCCGGCCTTTGGCGCGGGCGCTCGGATACGGAAGTGCTGCTGGCGGCTGTGCGCGTCTGGGGGATGGCGAAGGCGCTCGACGCCTTCGACGGCATGTTCGCTTTCGCCTTGTGGGACGCCGAGACGCGCCGCCTCACGCTGGCGCGCGACCGGATGGGGGAGAAGCCGCTCTATTGCGGTTGGCGCGGGCAGGTCTTCCTGTTCGCCAGCGAGTTGAAAGCGCTTCATGCGCATCCCGACTTCACGGCCGAGATCGACCGCGAGGCCGTCGCCGGTTTCATGCGATACGGATACGTTCCGGCCCCGCGTTCGATCTTCGCCGGCATCGAGAAGCTGCCGCCGGGGGCGGTCTTGACGCTTTCGGCCGACGCTCCGGCCGGGGAGGCGGAGCGCGGCGCCTTCTGGGATCCGATCGCCGAGGCGGAGGGGGCGGCCCCGTTCGAGGGCGGTCCTGAGGCGGCGGTCGATCGGCTGGAGCAGCTGCTGAAGCGAGCCGTTGGCCGACGGATGGTGGCGGACGTGCCGCTGGGCGCGTTCCTGTCCGGCGGGATCGACAGCTCGTGCGTGACCGCGTTGATGCAGGAGGTGGCGGATCGGCCGGTAAAGACCTTCTCGATCGGCTTCACCGATCCGCGGTTCGACGAGGCGCCGCACGCCAAGGCGGTCGCGCGTCACTTGAAGACCGACCATACGGAGCATTACGTCGACCCGAACGCTGCGTTGAAACTCGTCCCCAAACTGCCGGAGGTCTACGACGAGCCGTTTGCGGACGCGAGCGCGTTGCCCACCATGATGCTGTGCGCGCTGACGCGCCGCGACGTGACCACCGCGCTCAGCGGCGACGGCGGGGACGAGCTGTTCTGCGGCTATCCGCGCTACCGCGCCGCGGTCGACAAGTTTCGCGGCGATGCGCCGATGAGCCCTAGCATGATGAAGGTGACGCCCTTCGGGCCGCTCAATCTGCTGTCGTCGGGCTTGGGCAAGCCGGGGCGGTTCGGGGACAAGCTGTGGCGCAAGATGTCCGATCGGTCTGCGCCTTCGCTGGAATCGCTCTACGAGGGCTATATGAGCCGCTGGCGCATCTGGGACCGTCCGGCCGCCGAGCCTGCCGAGGGGTATTTCCGGCGCGGCGCGCGCCGTCCTCGGCTGGAGGACGATCTGCAGCGCCTGATGGTCGCCGACGCGCTCACCTATCTGCCCGACGATCTTTTGGTTAAGATCGACCGGGCCAGCATGGCCGCCTCGCTCGAGGCGCGCGCGCCGCTGCTGTCGGCGGACGTCGTTCGCTTCGCCTGGGGGCTGCCGAGCGCGCTGAAGCTGCGCGAGCGCACGACGAAATGGGTCTTGCGCGAAGTGCTCTACCGCCGCGTGCCCAAGCCCCTGATCGAACGGCCCAAAGCCGGGTTCGAACCGCCGCTGGCCGATTGGCTGCGCGGCCCGTTGCGCGACTGGGCGCAAAGCCTGATCGCAAGCGACAAACTGGCCGCAGACGGCCTGATCGATCCGGAGCCGGTGCGCGCCGTGTGGGAGGAACATCTGAAAGGTCAGCGCAACTGGCATTTCGAATTGTGGACCGTGCTGATGCTGCAAAGCTGGCGCGAGACCTGGTCGGTCTGACGTGCGCGCCTTGCGCGCGCAGGCGGCTGGAAAGCGAGGAAGGATGAGCGTGTTCAAGAGCCAATATGATCCGCGCGGCGCCGAAGCGGCCGAGAACCGTGCGGCGATGGAGGCGCTGGTCGCCGATCTGGGGGAGAAAGTCCGCCAAGTGAAGCGGGGCGGGGGAGAGCGCGCGCGCAAGAAGCATCTCGATCGCGGCAAGCTGTTGCCGCGCGATCGGGTGCGCACGTTGCTCGATCCCGGTTCGCCCTTCCTGGAGCTGAACCAACTCGCCGCGTACGACGTCTATGAGGGCGAGGTGCCTGCGGCCGGCGTCATCACCGGCGTCGGGCGCGTCAGCGGCGTCGAGTGCGTCGTCGTCGCGAACGACGCGACGGTGAAAGGCGGGACGTACTATCCGCTGACGGTCAAAAAGCATCTGCGCGCCCAGGAGGTGGCCGAGCAGAACAACCTGCCCTGCCTCTACCTCGTCGACAGCGGCGGCGCGAACCTGCCCAATCAGGACGAGGTCTTCCCTGACCGCGATCACTTCGGCCGCATCTTCTTCAATCAGGCCAACATGTCGGCCAAGGGGATTCCGCAAATCGCCGTGGTGATGGGGTCCTGCACGGCGGGCGGCGCCTATGTCCCCGCGATGTCGGACGAGAGCGTGATCGTGCGCAAACAGGGCACCATCTTTCTCGGCGGTCCGCCCTTGGTGAAGGCGGCGACGGGCGAGGAGGTCTCGGCCGAGGATCTCGGCGGGGCCGACGTCCACAGCCGGACCTCCGGCGTCACCGACCATTACGCGATGGACGACCATCATGCGCTCGCCATCGCGCGGCGCATCGTAGGCAACCTGAACCGGCGCAAGCAGCCGAGCGTGGAGCTGCGCGAACCGCGCGAGCCTGCCTACGACCCGGAAGAGCTGCTGGGCGTCGTGCCGGCGGACCTGAAAAAGCCCTACGACGTGCGCGAGGTGATCGCGCGTCTCGTAGACGGCTCCGAGTTCGACGAGTTCAAACAGCTCTACGGCCAGACGCTGGTGTGCGGCTTCGCGCGGCTGTGGGGCTATCCGGTCGGGATCGTCGCAAACAACGGCATTCTGTTTTCGGAATCCGCGCTCAAGGGCGCGCATTTTGTGGAACTCTGCTCCCAGCGCGGAATCCCGCTGATTTTCCTGCAGAACATCACGGGCTTCATGGTGGGGTCGAAATACGAATCCGGCGGCATCGCCAAAGACGGCGCGAAGCTGGTCACCGCCGTCGCCACCACCTCCGTGCCTAAATTCACGGTCATCCTGGGCGGCAGCTTCGGGGCCGGGAACTACGGCATGTGCGGGCGGGGCTATTCGCCTCGGTTCTTGTGGATGTGGCCGAACGCTCGGATCTCCGTGATGGGCGGCGAACAGGCCGCCAACGTTCTGGCGACCGTGCGCGAGGACGGCATGGCCGCGAAAGGCGAAAGCTGGACCTCCGATGAGAAGGCCGCCTTCATGGACCCGATCCGTCGACAATACGAGGAGCAGGGGCATCCCTACTACGCCACCGCGCGCCTGTGGGACGACGGCGTTATCGACCCGCGAGACACCCGCATGGTGCTGGGGCTCGGCCTTTCCGCCGCTTTGAACAAGCCGATCGAGCCGACGCGGTTCGGCCTCTTCCGGATGTGAGGAAGGGAGGCTCCCGATGACCGACGAGACCCGTAAATATCGCGTGATTCACGACGGACCGGTCGCCCGCGTGCGCTTGACCAACCCGGACAAGCACAACGCCTTTGACGATGAGCTGATCCGCGGTCTGACCGGCGCCTTCCTGCTCTTGGGCGGGTCGCCCGAGGTGCGCGCCGTGATCTTGGAGGCCGAGGGGAAAAGCTTCTCCGCCGGCGCCGACCTCAACTGGATGAAGCGCATGGCGGGCTACGATTTCGCCGAGAACAAGGCGGACGCGATGGCGCTGGCGAAGCTCCTCAACATCATCAATTATTTGCCGAAGCCGACGATCGCCCTGGTGCAGGGCGCGGCCTTCGGCGGCGGGGTCGGGCTGGTTTCCTGCTGCGACGTCGCGGTCGCGACCCAGCGCGCCAGTTTTTCCCTCTCCGAAGTGAAGCTCGGGCTCATTCCGGGCGTCATCAGCCCCTATGTCGTGGACGCGATCGGCCAGCGCGCGGCGCGACGCTATTTCCAAACGGCCGAGAGGTTCTCGGCCGACGAGGCGCACCGCCTCGGCCTCGTGCATGAGGTTGTCGCTGACGAGGAGGCCTTGGCCGAGGCCGGCGCCCGCATCGCGGGCGAGGTGTTAACGGTCGGCCCCAAGGCGGCGGCCGAGGCGAAAGATCTGGTGTTCGCCGTCGATCGGCCGCTGAGCGAAGCCGTGATCGAGGACACGGCCGAGCGCATCGCGCGCGTGCGCGCCTCGGACGAAGGCAAGGAGGGCGTCGGCGCCTTCCTGGACAAAAGGAAGCCCGCATGGCTGAGCTGAGCTGGGAGACGATTCGGGAGTACTACCCGCGCGGCGCCGAGGGGACGGACGAGACCTTTCTCGAGCGGGCCGTGTTCACCCACGGCCTGCCGAAGCTGTTCTACGGCAGCCTTCGGGACGAACGGGTGTTCGAGCTGGTGACGGGAACGCCCTTGGAGGCGCATTCGAGCGAACGCGTCTTCGTGCCCGATCACAAGCTTGGGCGGATCATGACGGCGGCCGGCTATCCCGGCATCTTTCCGGAGCCGGGCGGTGAGGTGACGGCCCTCCTGGTCCACGACCTGGACCGCCGCCAGCACGCTTGCATCGCCTGGTACGAATGGGACGAGTACCGGTTGGAGCATTTTCCGCTGGCCGACGGTCGCACGGCGGAGGCTTTCGTCCCGGACGTGGACCGCATCCGCCAGACTTTCGGCATGGTCGATTTCGAGCCCTGGTCGTTCGAGAATTGGCGCGCCGTGCATTTCGAGCACGCGCTGACCGACCTGAAGGCCTGGATGGCGCTGATGCCGGATCTCGCGCCGGACGACCCGCGGCTGACGGGCGACAGCGCGCTCGAACGCGAAGACGCCGAACAGGCGCAGGAGACCCTCAACGATGTTCGCTAAGATTCTGATCGCCAACCGCGGCGAGATCGCCTGCCGCGTGATCCGCACCGCCCGCCGTATGGGCGTCGCCGCGGTCGCGGTCTATTCCGACGCCGACGCCGAGGCGCAGCATGTCAAGCTGGCGGACGAGGCGATCCATATCGGCGCCGCGCCTGCGCGCGAGAGCTACCTGTTGGCCGAGCGCATCGTCGAGGCCTGCAAGCGAACCGGTGCGGAAGCGGTCCATCCCGGCTACGGCTTCCTGTCCGAGAACGCCGGCTTCGCCGACGCGCTCGAGGCGGCGGGAATCGCCTTCATCGGGCCTCCCGCCGACGCCATCCGCGCCATGGGCTCCAAATCCGAAGCGAAGGCGCTGATGGACCGGGCCGGCGTGCCGCTTGTCCCAGGCTATCACGGCGCGGAGCAGGACGCCGACTTCCTGCAGGGGGAGGCCGAACGCATCGGCTACCCGCTTCTCATCAAGGCGTCCGCCGGCGGCGGCGGGAAGGGCATGCGGCTGGTCGAGCGCTCGGCCGACTTCGCCGACGCGCTCGCCTCGTGCAAGCGCGAGGCGTCCGCCAGTTTCGGCGACGATCATGTGCTGATCGAGCGCTTCGTCACCCGCCCGCGCCATATCGAGATGCAGGTCTTCGCCGACGGGCGCGGGAACGCCGTTCATCTGTTCGAACGCGATTGCTCCGTCCAGCGCCGCCACCAGAAGGTGATCGAAGAGGCGCCCGCCCCCTTCATGCCGGAAGCCTTGCGCGCCGAGATGGGCCGTGCGGCGGTCGACGCCGCGACGGCGATCGGGTATCGCGGGGCGGGGACGGTTGAGTTCATCGTCGAAACCGCGGAGGACGGAACGCCCGCCGCCTTCTTCTTCATGGAGATGAACACCCGCCTGCAGGTCGAGCATCCGGTGACCGAGGCGGTGACGGGGCAAGATCTGGTCGAATGGCAGTTGCGCGTGGCCGCCGGCGAGCCCTTGCCGCTCGCCCAGCAGCAGATCGCGCTTTCAGGGCATGCGGTCGAGGCGCGCCTCTACGCCGAAGACGTCGAGGCCGGCTTCTTGCCCGCCACGGGCGCCCTGTCGCGTCTGCGCCTGCCGTCCGACGCGCCGGGCCTGCGGATTGATTCGGGGGTTGTCGAAGGCGACGCCGTCACCGTCCATTACGATCCCATGATCGCCAAGGTGATCGCCCACGGATTGGACCGGACGGAGGCGCTGGCTCGGCTCGCCCGGGGCCTTGAAGGCGTTGAAGCGGCGGGCGTCACCACCAACCGCGACTTCCTGATCCGTCTCGCGCGGCATCCGGCCTTCCAGGCGGCGCGTCTCGACACCGGCTTCATCGACAAGCACGCGGCGGACCTGATCCCGACCGTCGACCGGGCAGCGCCGGACCGGATCCTGGCCTTGGCGGCGCTCGGCGAGCTCAACGGCCGCGCCGAGGCGGCGTCCCGGCGCGCGGCCGCGAGCGGCGACCCCTGGTCGCCCTTCGCGTTGTCGACCGGTTGGCGGCTTAACGATTGGAGCTTCAACGACCTGCATTACGACGCGGGCGCAGGCGAGGTTAGGGTGCGCTGCCGTTATCTGGCGGGCGGCGCCTACGGCCTCGACCTGCCCGGCGGGACGGTGCGCGCCGCCGTCGAGCGGCTGCCCGACGGGCGCCTCGCCGTCGATCTGGACGGCGCCAAGGCGCGCGTCGCGGTCGAGGTCGGCGCGGAGAGCGTCACCGTGATCGACGGCGCCGCGACCTGGCGCATCCGCCGGATCGACCGGCTGGCCGCCGCCGGCTTCCAGGAGGAAGACGCGGGCAAGCTGGCCGCGCCGATGCCGGGCAAGATCATCGCCGTGCACGCCGCCCCCGGCGACCGGGTCGCCGCCGGCGCGGCGCTTATCGTGCTGGAGGCGATGAAGATGGAGCACAGCGTGCGCGCGCCGAAGGACGGCGTGATCGCCGAGGTGCGCTTCGCGCTGGGCGATCAGGTGGGCGAGGGGGAGGCCCTCATCACCTTCGAGGAGGAGACGGAGACAGCGTCATGAGCGGGTCGGAAGCGGTGCGCATCGTCGAGGTCGGCCCGCGCGACGGGCTGCAGAACGAAAAGGTCGCGGTGTCGACCGAGACCAAGATCGCGCTGATCGAAAAGCTGGCCGAGGCCGGCTGCGCGGCGGTGGAGGCGGGCGCGTTCGTCTCGCCGAAATGGGTGCCGCAGATGGCCGACTCCGGCGACGTCTTCCGCGGCGTTCGCCGCAAGGAGGGCGTCGCCTATCCGGTGCTCACGCCCAACATGAAGGGCTTCGAGGCGGCGACCGCCGTCGGGGCGACGGAGGTCGCGATCTTCGGCGCCGCGTCGGAGAGCTTCTCGCAGCGCAACATAAACTGCTCGATCGCCGAGTCGCTGGAGCGGTTCCGCCCGGTGGCGGAGGCCGCCGCTGAACGGGGGGTGAGGGTTCGCGGCTATCTGTCCTGCGTGCTCGGCTGCCCCTATGAGGGGCGGATCGCGCCGGCGGCCGTCGCCGAGGTGGCGCGCGCGCTGTTCGAGATGGGCTGCTACGAGATATCTCTCGGCGACACCATCGGGGTCGGCACCCCGCGTGAGACGGCGGCGATGCTGAACGCGGTCGCGGCGCACGTGCCGGCGGCGCGCTTGGCGGGCCATTTCCACGACACCTACGGTCAGGCGCTGGCCAATATCTGGGCCGCCTATGACGAAGGCGTTCGGGTGTTCGACAGCTCGGTCGCCGGACTGGGCGGGTGTCCGTACGCGAAAGGGGCGAGCGGCAACGTCGCCACCGAAGACGTCGTCTACAGTCTCGAGGGCTCGGGCGTCTCCACCGGCGTCGACATGGACCGGCTGATCGCGGCGTCGCGCTTCATCTGCGCCGCGCTCGACCGGGCGCCGGCGAGCCGCGTCGCGGCTGCGTTGGCGGCCAAGGCGGCCTAGCCCGCCAGAGCGAGTCGATTTCCGGAGACGAGGCGCTGGAGCGGGTGCAAAGTTCAATCGATCATCGCGAAGGTTGCGCTGCGCGCCGCCTCGCCTTATGTGGCTTTCGGACGGGGGCGAGGCGGCTGCGAACGGCGCGGGGATCATGAGCTACGACTTCACCGGGCTCAGTGTTTTGTTGGTGGACGACAATCGGCACATGCGGGTGCTGGTGCGCCGCCTGCTGAGCGCGTTCGGCGTCGCTCGGGTCGCCGAGGCGGCGGACGGCGGGGCCGCCTGGGCCGATCTGTTCCGAGCCCTGCCGGACGTCGTTCTGATCGACTTCGCGATGGAGCCGGTCGACGGGATTGAGTTCACCCGGCGCATCCGCACCGCGCCCGACAGCCCGAATTCTTATCTGCCGATCATCATGATGACCGGGTACACCGAGAAGACCCGCGTGGTCGAGGCGCGCGACGCCGGAGTCACCGAACTTGTGGCCAAGCCCGTCTCGGCCCTGTCGCTCTACAACCGACTCGTCGCGGTGGTGGAGCGGCCGCGGCCCTTCGTGCGCGCGCCGGGCTTCTTCGGCCCGGATCGGCGGCGCCGTCAGGCCCCCTTCAAGGGCCCCGAGCGACGGGTCGGCCAGACGCCGCTCGGCCGGTCGGGCCGCCCGGCGAGCGCGTCCGCCGCCGGAGAGGCGGGGCGCGGCGCCGGCTCTGGGTCTCGCGCGGATTCAGGCGCGAGTCGGCCCCCTGGACCCGGCGGTGAGGACTTTCTGGAGATCTGAGTCGGCGCGACCCGACCCGACCCCGCGCCGGTCTTGCGCCTTTTTCGGCCGCTCCGACTCGTCTAAGACGACGACCATGAGCCTTCATCTGCGCAAACTGTGCGTCGGGGTCGACCGGTTGGAGGACCTGCAGCGCTGGCAGGCCCGTCGCCTCCGCCGCACCGGCGGCGCCATCTGGCATGAGACCCGCAACTGGCCGCGCCGCGCGGGCGAAATCCTCGATGCGGACGGCTCGCTTTACTGGATCATCCGCGGTCAAATGGCGGCGCGTCAGAGGATCCTGGCTTTCGAGCCCGCCCCGACCCGAGACCCGGACGAAAAGCCGATGTGCCGGATCATGCTCGACCCCGCTCTCACGCCGACCGAGCCTTGGCCGCATCGCCCGTTTCAGGGCTGGCGCTATCTGCCGGCCTCGGAGGCGCCGCCAGATCTAGATCAGGCGGCCGACGGGGCGGATTTGCCGGCCGCCCTGGCCGCCGAACTGAAGGCGTTGGGCCTCTGGTGAGCGCGGCGCCCGCGCCGCCGGGCCCCGGGGCGCGGGGCGATCGGAGAAAGTGACGGGCGGAAAAAGTGACGGGCGGAAAAAGTGACGGGGACGTGAAATTTTCCCCTTGCTTCGTCCGACGGCGGGGCTTATATCCCCGCTCACACGACGGGGCGCGGCGCTGAGCCGCTCGGTTCGGACACGAAGCGCCCCTGGCCGCTTGAAGCGCAACGCGCTTGAAGCGGGGCACCCAAAAGGATACGATCTGCTCTTGCGCCGGTTCCGAATCGGGTCCGCGTAGGGGCGCTTCGGTCTCTTTTTCGGGGCCGGCGGGTCAACCCGCCCCGCTTTATCGGACATTGTGGATGATCGGAAGGGATATGCGGACGGCGGCGTCGTTCGTCGGGTCCTGGGTCTGATCGGGTCTTTCGAGGGATTGAGAGGCCGTCGGTTGGTCGCAGGCGTGACCGTCTTCTGTGTCGTTC
>NZ_JAVJQE010000015.1:0-438927 GCF_040218065.1 Marivibrio sp.
TCCATGACCAAGGTCCTCGAGGCGGCGGAAGAGGCCGGCCTCGTCGGCGACCGCATCACCCAGCGCGTCGGCGCCCTCACCCCGCGCGCAGAGCAGCTGCGCGGCGAGATCGACGACTTCCTGAAGGCGGGGTGAGGCGGGCGTTGAGCGCGAGGGGAAACCGTATGGCCGGCGCGTCGGCGTCCGTGCTGGAAGAGTTGAATCGGAAGTTCTCCGAGCGTCTGCCGGAGATTCTGGCCAACCTTCAGAGCGCGATGACGCGGGCGCAGGAGGCCGGCTGGACGGGGGAGTCGGTCGGCGCGCTGCATCTGGCCGTCCATTCCCTGACCGGGTCCGCCGGCACGTTCGGCTTCTCCTCGATCTCAGCGGCGAGCGAGCGTCTCGAGCGTTTGGTGGACGCCGTCCGGCGCAACGACGCGCCGCCCGCCCCTGAAACCCAGGCCGCCTGCCGGGCTGCGTTCGGCGCGCTTGCAGCGATCGTATCGGCGCGTCATTCAGGCGTCGCGCCGAGCCTGAAGCGGCCGCCGCGTCGACCGGCCGGCGCCACGGAGGACGCGCCGCTCGTCTATCTCGTCGACGACGACGAGGCGGTCCGCGCTCAGCTCAGCGGCGCGCTGGCGGTCGAAGGGTTCACGATCGACGAGTTCGGCGATCTCGACTCTCTCACGGCGGCGATGCGGGCGGAGGACGCGCCGCGACCCGCGGCCGTCGTCATCGATCTGATGTTTCCCGAGGGACCGGAGGCCGGCGCCGCCGCCGTGTCAAAGCTCGGTTTGGCGCGGGATCTCAACATCCCGATCATCGTCGTCTCGACGCGCGACGATCTGGACGCCCGTCTCGTCTCCTTCCGGGCCGGGGCCGCGCGTTATTTGACCAAACCGGTCGACCCTCAGCGGCTTGTCGATTTCCTCGATCAGGTCACCCATCGTCTGCCCGCGCAGCCCTATCGGGTTCTGCTCGTCGACGACCAGACCGAGACCCTCGCCTGGCATGCAGCCTTGCTGGAGGAGGCGGGCATGACGACGCGCACGCTCGAGGACCCCTTCCGCTTTATCGAGGCGCTCACGGACTTCGCCCCGGACGTGATCCTGCTCGACCTCTACATGCCGAACGTCTCGGGGCCGGAGCTCGCAGCGATCGTGCGCGAGCGCGACGAGACGCTGCACACGCCGATCCTGTTCCTGTCGGCGGAGGCGGATCAAGAGCGGCAGTTGAGCGCGTTGAACCTCGGCGGCGACGATTTCCTAACCAAGCCCGTGCGCCCCGATCATCTGGTCGCGATGGTCACGGCGCGCGCGCGGCGCGCGCGGCAGGCGACCGCGGTGCGGAAGCGCCTGGAGTTGACCTTGTACGAGCGGGAGCGCGAGCATCTCTCGCTGGCGCGGCACGCGCTGGTCAGCGTCACCGATCAAGCGGGCGTGATCCTTCACGCGAATGATCTGTTTTGCGAGATCAGCGGCTACAGCCGCGACGAGTTGATCGGCGCCACCCACCGCCTGCTCAAGTCGGGACGCCACCCCGACAGCTTCTACCGGGACATGTGGCGGACGATCTCCGAGGGGCGCATCTGGCAGGGACAGATCTGCAACCGGGGCAAGGACGGCTCGGAGTATTGGGTCGCCTCCACCATCACGCCGTTCTTGAACGCGGCCGGAAAGCCCTATCAGTACGTCTCCATTCGGACCGACATCACCGCCGTCAAGCGGACCGAGGACAGGTTGCGCGAGCAATCCGCGCAGCAACGGCTCGCCAGCGAGATCGCAACGCTCCTCCTGGCCGCGACGGGGGAGAGCCTGGACGACGCGATTCAGGACGCCCTCGGCTGGATCGGCGAGCGGCTGGGCGCGGCGCGCGGCGTCCTTCTGCTGAACCTTGGCGACGAGGCGATCCGAGAGGCCGCGCATTGGTCGGCGGACGGGGTCGACCCGTCGCACCTCGCGCCGCCGGACGACCTGATGGCGTCGCTCAAGGATCGAAGCGTGACGACGCTCGCCGCCGAGCCGTCAGGCGCGCCCGCGCGCTGCTTCGTCGCGCTCCATAAAGGCGCGGAGGTGATCGGCGCGCTCGGCTTCGAAGCCCGGCCCGACGAGGCCGCCTGGGTGTCGCAGGAGGTCAAGGGCCTTACGCTTTTGGGCGACGTCGTGGCCGGTGCGCTGGTTCGCCGCGACGTCGAAGCCAAGCTGGTGGAGAACAGCGAGCGCCTGCAACGCGGGCAGCGCTACGCCAACATCGGGACCTGGGACTGGAATATAGCGACGGGCGGGCTTTACTGGTCCGAACGGATCGCGCCGCTCTTCGGATACGAAGACGGCACGCTGGAGACGACCTACGAGAACTTCCTGGGCGCGCTGCATCCAGACGATCGCGATCAAGTGCGCACGGCGATCGAGAATTGCGTCGTCTACGGCGCCCCCTACGACATCGAGCACAGGGTGGTTTGGCCCGACGGTCAGGTACGGTGGCTGTCCGAGCGCGGAGACGTGCTGCGCGACGCCAAGGGGCGCCCGCTGCGCATGCTGGGCGTCGTGCAAGACATCCATGCGCGCAAGATCGCCCAGCTGAGCTTGGCCGAGAAGGAGGCGCAGCTGCGCGAGGCGCAAAAGATGGCCCATGTCGGCGATTGGATGGAGGATTTGACGACCGACTCCCTGCATTGGTCGGAAGAGCTCTTCGCCATCGTCGGCGGCGGACCGCCGGTCGGCGCGGTCAGCAACGACTTCCTGGAGTCTCTGGTCCATCCGGAGGATCGGGACGGCTTCCGGGCGATGCGCGAGCGCCTGCGCACGGGCGACGACGAAATCGACCACGTGTTCCGCATCAATCGGCGTAATGACGAGCAGACCCGATACATCCATGAACTGGCGGCCGCGCGGCGTGACGGCGCCGGCGGCCTGATCGGCATGCGCGGCACGATGCAGGACGTCACCGAACGATTCGCGGTGCAGCAGGCCTTGATCGAAGCCCGCGACGACGCCGAAAAGGCCGATCGGGCGAAATCGGAATTCCTGTCCAGCATGAGCCACGAACTGCGCACGCCGATGAACGCGGTCCTGGGCTACGCGCAGTTGATGCAGGGCGACGAGACGCTGTCCGAAGAGAATGCGGACAACGTCAATGAAATCCTGAAGTCAGGCAATCACCTGCTCGAGCTGATCAACGAAGTCCTCGACCTGTCCCGTATCGAGGCCGGGAGGCTCAGCCTTTCGCTGGAGGCGGTTCCGATCGCCGACGTCATCGCGGAATCGCTGACGATGGCGCGCGCCCTCGGCCGTCCGCGCGGAATTGAGGTCGAGTCCGCGGGCGTTCTGGACCAGACGGTTCGCGCGGACCGCACCCGCCTGAAGCAGGCGCTGCTCAATCTTCTGTCGAACGCCGTGAAATACAATCGCGACGACGGACGCGTCTCGCTGCACGTGGAGGCGCTGAGCGCAGAGCGCCTTCGCATCCTGGTCCGGGACACAGGCGTGGGCGTCCGAGAGGACCGGAAGGAGCGCCTCTTCCAACCCTTCGAGCGCCTCGGCGCGGAGCATTCGAGCATCGAGGGCACCGGGATCGGATTGACCATCACCAAGAAGCTCGTCGACGCGATGGGCGGCGTCTTGGATTTCGAGAGCGAGCCCGGCGTCGGCAGCGCCTTTTGGATCGATTTGCCCGCCGCGGCCGCCATGCCCGGACCGTCGGACGCTGACGACGCCGACGCGCGGGCGCCCGCCGAGCGGGACGGCGGGAACGAGGACGGCGGGGAGTCGCTCCTGCGCGTGCTCTATATCGAGGACAATCCCACCAATCTCCGCCTGATGCGGCAGATCATGGCCAAGCGGCCCGACGTGCTGCTGAGCACGGCGCATACGCCCGAACTCGGCCTCGAATACGCGTTGGCCGACGTCCCCGATCTGATCCTTCTCGACATCAACATGCCGAACATGGACGGCTATCAGGTGTTGCGCATCCTGCGCCAGGAGCAGGCTCTGCGAGACACCCCGATCGTCGCGCTGACCGCGAACGCCAGGGAGAGCGACGTCAAACGCGGGCGCGCCGCCGGTTTCGCCGAGTATCTGGTGAAGCCTCTGAAACTGCCTGAGCTGAACGACGTTCTCGACAAGGTCATGGGAGGCCGAGAGTGACGGCGCCGCATACGAGGGGTCTTGCGCCCGACGTGGGAGACGAGCTGCGTCGGCGCATCATCGAGGAGACCGCGGACGCGGTCGTCGCCGTCGACGAGACGCAGACCATCCTGTTCGTCAACCGGGCGGCCTGCGCGGCGTTCGGCTACACCGTCGATCAGATGGTCGGCCGCCGGCTCGAGACGCTGATGCCCGAGCGCTTCCGCAGCGCCCACCCCGGCCAGGTCGCCGCCTACGGGGCGAGCGGCGCGCCGGCGCGCTACATGGGCGACCGCAGCAATCACATCGTCGGCGTCCGGGCCGACGGCGAGGAAATCCCCCTGGGGGCGACGATCCTCCAGCTCGAGCTGCGCGGTCGACGGGTCTACGCTGCGATCCTGCGCGACATCAGGGCCCGGGTCGACCGGCTGCGCAGCCTCTACGACTTAGCCAACACCGACGTGCTCACCGGCGCCTACAATCGGCGCTTCTTTCTGGAGGCGGCGGAGCGCGAACAGCGGCGGGCCGCCCGGCACGCGCAGGACGTCGGCCTGCTGATGATCGACGTCGACCGCTTCAAACAGATCAACGACCGCTACGGCCATGCGGTCGGCGACGGCGTGCTGCAAGCGGTCGCCGACGCCGCGCTGTCGGTGCTGCGCGCGCACGACGTCTTCGCCCGTTGGGGCGGAGAGGAGTTCGTCGCGCTGTTGCCGCAGACCGACGCGTCCGGCGCGCTCGCCGGCGCCGAGCGCATCCGGCGCAAGATCGAGGCGAGCGCCGTCGCCGGCCCGGACGGCGCGCCGATCCCGGTGACCGTCAGCGTCGGCGCGAGCGTGCGGATCGGCCCCGAGGAGACGCTCTCGGACATGCTGCGCCGCGCCGACGCGGCGCTCTATCAGGCGAAGGCCGACGGCAGAAACCGATCGCGCGCCGGCTGATCCCGACGCCCCGCCCGGCGCCTGCGGCGCGATCCGGACTCGAGGCCTAGGCGCGGGGGAAGTCGAGCGTGACGCGGGTGCCCGCGCCTTCCGCGCTGTCGATGGTCATCGCGCCGTCATGCAGGCGCATCAGGGAGTCGCAGATCGCCAGCCCCAGCCCGACGCCGCCCGCCTCGGCCTTGACGCTGGCGGATTGCCGGAAGAACGGCTTTTTCAGATGCGGCAGCACGGTCTTCGGGATGCCCGGCCCGTTGTCTTCGACGATGAGCTGGACGCGGTTCTTATCTCGCGCGGCCGCGCCGAAGATCCGGACGCGATCGCCGGGCTCGTTGTATTTCACGGCGTTCTGGAGAAGGTTGACCAGGACCTGCCGCACCCGCAAATGATCGCCGCGCAGCTTCGGATGGTCCGACGGCAGATCCAGATCGATTGCAATCCGGCGCGTTTGGGCGGCCGTTTGCACCAGAGAGCGCGCCTCCGACGCGGCGGCGAAGGGCGCCACCGGCTGAAGGTTCAGCGACATCGCGCCTTTTTCGATCTGAGCGACGTCGAGAATGTCGTCGATCAAGCCCTTCAGGTGCGCGGCCGAGTTGGCGATGTCATCGGCGTAGGATCGATAGCGCTCGCCCCCGAGCGGCCCGAACAACTCGCCCTGCATGACCTCCGAGAAGCCGAGAATGGCGTTCAACGGCGTGCGGATCTCGTGGCTCATGTTGGCGAGGAAATCCGACTTCGCCTGGCTGGCCGCCTCCGCCGCGAGGCGCGCCTCGATCGCGTTCTGCAGCGCCTGTTCGAGTTGCGCGGTCTGCGCCTGGACCCGGGCGTCGAGGGTCAGCTTCTGGGCGGCCAGGGCGCGCAAGGTGAATTGCGCTTGCAACTGGTTGCGGACGCGCATGATCAATTCAGCCGCGTCAAACGGCTTCTCGATGTAATCCTGCGCGCCGTTTTCAAGCGCCGACAGCAGGCTGCTGCGCGACTTGTCGGCGGTCAGCATGACGACGGGCACGTCGGCGGCCGTCTGCGAGGCGCGCAACTCCTGCAGCAGCGTGTGCCCGTCCATGTGAGGCATATTGACGTCCAAAAGAATAAGGTCGGGCGGCGCCTGCGCGCAGCGCTCCAGGACGCATCGCGGATCCTCGAGCGTTTCAGTGTTCGTGAAACCTTGCCGGGCCAGCGTGCGCGACAGCAGTTTCAGATTGGCGGGATGGTCGTCGACGATAAGGATGCGCGCCGTCTCAAGCCGCGTCCAATCGGCGCTTTCGAAATCGCTTCGGGCGGTATCATAGGGAACGGTGCGAAAACACATGCGCGCCTCGTATAGGGCGATGGTCGCCAGAGTATGCATAATCTGTATGCGTCTAATTCAATTAAATCAAGAAAATTACCGCATGATACTTATGTATTGATCCTAAATACAAATCAAAAAAATATAACGTTATTACTTGATTAAGAAAATCCAGCGTAAAGTCCCGCCTCACCTTGAGGGCGCGCGGTCCGGCGCGCCCCTCACCCGGAAAAGAGACGGAGCGCTGGGCGGATGACGGAGCCCCTTTCGCGTCGGCAACGGATCATGCTGGTGGACGACGAACCGGCGAACTTAAAGCTGCTGGAGCGGATGCTGCGCCGGCAAGGATACGACGATCTGGTCATCGTTCAGGACGCCCGCGAGGTGCGGGCGCGCAGTCGTCGGACGACGCCGGACTTAATCCTTCTCGACCTTAAAATGCCGCACAAGGACGGGTACGAGGTCCTGCAGGAGCTTCGCGAGGACGGCGACCCGCTTGCGCCGCCCGTCATCGTGCTCACCGCGCAGCCCGACAAGGAGAGCACCTTGCGCGCCTTGTCGGCCGGGGCCCGAGACTTCCTGGCGAAGCCGTTCGATCACAGCGAATTGCTGATGCGGGTGCGAAACCTGCTCGACGCCCATCTGGCCCATCGGCTGCTGCAGGACGGCAAGGCGACGCTCGAGGAGATGGTGCGCGAGCGCACGGCGCAACTGGAGGCCACGCGCCTGCAGATCGTCCAGCGTCTCGGCCGCGCGTCCGAATATCGCGACGAAGAGACCGGCAGCCATATCCTGCGAATGAGCCATTACTGCATGATCCTGGCGCGCGGGTGCGGTTGGTCTGAGGACGGCTGTCAGCGCATTCTCCACGCCAGCCCGATGCATGACCTCGGGAAGATCGGCATTCCCGACGCCATTCTGCAGAAGCCCGGCCGCCTGACGCCTGAAGAATGGGCGATCATGAAGTCCCACGCCGAGATCGGCGCCAAGCTCTTGGAGGGCGACGACAGCGGACTTCTTGTGATGAGCCGCGAAATCGCCCTGACGCATCACGAGAAGTGGGACGGAAGCGGCTATCCGAACGGCGTGCGCGGCGAGTCGATCCCGCAAAGCGGGCGCATCGCGGCTTTGGCGGACGTCTTCGACGCGCTGACCTCGGAGCGCCCCTATAAGCGCGCTTGGTCGCTCGACGAAGCGCTCGACTTCATCGCCGAACAGCGCGGCCGGCACTTCGATCCCGCTCTGGTCGACCTGTTCATGGACAGGTTGTCGGACATCCTGGCGGTCAAGGCGCGGTTCGCGGAACCGCGGGCGGCCTAAGATGCAGGCGCCGGCTCTTCCAAGCTGCGAGGGCGCGCGTCTGGCCGCGCTGCTTGAGGCGCGGGTGCTCGACACCCCGCCGGAAGAGCGATTCGATCGGATCACGCGGCTTGCGAAGCGGGTGTTGGGGGTGAAGATCGCCCTGGTGTCCCTGATCGATCAGGATCGTCAGTGGTTCAAATCGCGCCAAGGTCTGGCCGCGCAGGAGACCCCGCGCACGATCTCGTTCTGCGGCCACGCCATTCTGGGCGAGCGCATCTTCGAGGTCCCGGACGCCTCGGCGGACCCGCGTTTCGCCGAGAATCCATTGGTGCTCGGCGAGCCGCGCATTCGGTTCTACGCAGGCGCCCCGATCTTCACCAGCACCGGTTTCGCGGCCGGCACCCTCTGCATCATCGACGAGGCGCCGCGCAGGTTGAGTGCGGACGAACGCCTTATCCTTCGCGACTTGGCCGACCTGGTCGAACAGGAGATCGAGATCTCGCGTCAGCGGTCGCGACGCCAGGCGCTTGAGGTCCTGGCGGAGATCACGACACACGCGACCGACGATCCGCAGGAGGCGATGCGCGCGGCCGTGACCGCGGCGTCCGCTTTCCTCGCGATGCCCTTCGCGGTCGTGGGCCGCCGGGACGGCGCCATGTATCGGATCCTGCTGCACGGCGGCGAGACCGGCGAGCTCCGCGAGGGCGCGTCGCTTCCCGCCGAAGAGACCCTGTGCGCGTCGATCGTCGACCAGACGGCCGTGCACGTCTTCGACGAGCGCAGCGTCGAGGCGTGCGGCGCAGAAGGGGCGCCCGCGCCGCCCCGGGCGGCCGGCTTCGGGAAGATCGGCTGCTATCTCGGCGTGCCGCTCGAGCTTGAAGGCGGCGCGCGCGGCGCGCTCGGCTTCTACGCGCCCGAGGCCCCGCCGGGCGGGCTCGGGGCCGCTGAGATCGAGTTCGCGGAGCGCCTCGGCCGATGGGTGGCGCGCAGCCTGGGCCGATGGGAGGTTGATCGCCGGTTGGAGCGACAGCGCCGGCTCAGCGAGCTGATCGCAACCGCGCAGGCGGAGTTCATCCGCCATGACGGGTTGGATGCGGGGCTGCACCGTCTGTTGTCCGGCGCCCTTGAGCTGACGCAGTGCGGCCTCGGGTTTTTCGTCACGCTCGATCCGCCCGCCGCTGCGGGTTTGACGGCGTCCAGCGGATCCGCGCGGCTGGCGACAGCCGCTCGTGACAGCGCGCACGACCGCCAGAGCGAGGTCTGCGAGCGCTGGGCGGCGCCGTCGGACAGCCTGCTTGGGAAGGTCCTGGCCTCCGGCGACCCCCTCATCCTGGACGACGAAAAGGCGCAGGCCGATCCGACGCCGATCGGCTTGCCCGCGGCCGCCCCGCCGATCGCCAACCTGCTGGCGCTGCCCGTGCGCGCCCAGGACGAGACGATCGCCCTGCTCGTCCTGGCCAACCGATCGGAAGGGATCGCCGACGCGCTGTTGACCCTGACCTCGCCGCTTGTCGCGGCCTTCGCGCAATTGGTCGACGCCGCCCGGGAAAGACGGGAGCGTCAGGACGAGCGCAAGAAGCTCGACCGGCTCTCGCGCGTTGCAAGCGAGACCTCGGACGCCGTCATCATCACCGATCCGGACGGGCGGATAGAATGGGTCAACGACGGCTTTCAGCGGCTGACCGGCTACAGCGAAGCGGAGGCCGTCGGCCGACGTCCCGGCCCGCTGTTGCAAGGGGCCGACACCGATCCGGCGGTGGTCGGGACGATGCGCGAGGCGTTGCGCCGCCGCGAGCCTTTCGTGGTCGAGATCGTCAATTACGCCAAGGACGGCGCGCCCTATTGGCTGCGGATCAACTGCAGTCCGCTTTGGCGCCCGGACGGCTCCCTAGAGGGGTTCATGGCGATCGAGAGCGATCTGACCAAGGAGCGCGCGGCCGCCGCCCAGATCGAGGAGAACGAAAAGCGGCTTTCCACCGTCATCGACTCGACCGGCGTGGGCACGTGGGTCTGGGACATGCAGACCGACGCGCGGGTCTACAACGACCGATACTGCGAGCTGCTCGGCTATCCGCCCGACCAGTACCGCGCGCTTGGGCCGACGGCGTGGCGCGCGCGCCTTCATCCCGACGACGCGCGCGGCGTCGACCAGGCGTTCGCGGCGCATCTGCGCGGCGACGCCCCATTCTACGCCGCCACATACCGCATGCGCCGGAAGGACGGGTCCTGGATCTTGATTCACGATCGCGGACGCGTCAGCGACTGGACGGCGGACGGTCGCCCCGTGCAGATGTCCGGCATCCACAGCGACGTGACCCGCGAGAAGGAATTCGAGATCTCGCTACAGCGCAGCGAAACCTTGTTGCGCGGCCTGTTCGAGCTCTCCCCGGTCGGCATCGCCCTGAACGACTTCGACACCGGGGCCTTCGTCGACGTCAACGCCGCGCTTCTTCGCGCGACCGGCTACGACCGGAAGACCTTCCTCACGCTGAGCTCCTGGGACTTGACCCCCGTCGAATACGGCCCGCAGGAGGCCGAACAGCGCAAAGCGCTCGAGTCCGCCGGCCGATACGGTCCCTACGAAAAAGAGTATGTGCGCAAGGACGGCAAGCGGTTTCCGGTGCTGCTGAACGGCCTCGTCGTGCGCGATCTCGCGGGGCGGCGCCTGATATGGTCGATAATCGAGGACATCTCCGAACGTAAGCGCACCGAGCGGCTGAAGGCCGAGTTCGTCTCGACGGTCAGTCATGAAATCCGCACGCCGCTCACCGCGCTCAGCGGCTCGATCGGGCTGGTGCAGGGCTCGATGGCCGACGCCGTCCCCCCGCCAATGCGCAAGCTGCTGGACATCGCGCAAAAGAACGCGATGCGCCTGAACCGGCTGGTCGACGATCTGCTGGACTTCGAGAAACTCACGGCCGGAAAGATGGTCCTCGACCGGCAGATGGAGGATCTTTGCGTTCTGGTGCGAGAGGCCGTCGAAGAGAACGAAGCCTACGCCCGACGCTACGGCGTTCGCTACGAGATCGCCTGCGCGCCCGCTTCGATACGGGCGCCGCTCGACGGTTATCGGTTGAAGCAGGTGCTCGCCAATCTGCTGTCGAACGGCGCGAAATTCTCTCCGACGGGGGCGGTCGTCTCGGTCGCCGTCGCCGAGAAAGACGCGTGGGCGCGGGTGTCGGTCACGGATTGCGGCGCCGGCGTGCCGGACGACTTCAAGGACCGCCTGTTCGAGAAGTTCTCGCAAGCCGACGGGTCGGACTCGCGCGAGAAGGGCGGAACCGGCCTGGGCCTCGCGATTTCCCGCCAACTGATCGACCTGATGGGAGGAGCGATCGGCGTCGCCGACAATCCCGCGGGCGGCGCCGTCTTCTTCTTCGATTTACCGTTGTCTGAGGACGATGAGCCGTGAAAATTTTTCGGATGCGGCCGGCGCGCCCGCCCTTTCGCCTTTTCTCGCGCGCGGGGGGGCTCGGTCTGGCGGCGCTGACCGCGCTGGCGTTGCTCGGCAATCATTTCGCGATCAACGTCTTCTACGGGGTGGACCTAATCTTCGGGTCGGTGGCGACGATGATCGCCGCCGTCCTGCTCGGCCCGCTGGCCGCCCTGACGACCGCGCTCGCGGCCGGCTCGTACACCTTTTTCCTATGGGGGCACCCCTACGCGCTGCTGATCTTTGCGCTCGAAGGGTTGGCCGTGGCGCTGCTCTACCGCGGCGGCCTCCGGAACCTCGTGATCGCGGACATGGTCTACTGGGCGGCGATCGGCGGACCTTTGGTGCTGCTGTTCTATGGCGGCGTCCTCGGTCTGGACGGCGAGGCCGTCGCGCAGATCGCGCTCAAGCAACCGATCAACGGGCTGTTTAACGCCCTGCTCGCCGGCTGCATCCTTCTGGCCCTGCAGGTCGGCCGCGCCTGGTTCCGCGCCGAAGATCGGCTGGGTCCGCCGACCTTGGGGGCGCTGCTGTTCCACGCCCTGCTCGGCGCGATCATGCTCTCGGGCGCCGCGCCGATCATCTACGACAATCGGACCCTGCGCGCCGAAGAAGAACTGGCGTTGGCGCAGCGCCTGTCGCTGATCGGCGCCACCTTGTCGGAGGACCTCTCCGGGACGGCGGCCGCACTGCGGACCGGGCTTCAGGCGCGCCTCGACCGCCTGGCCGGCGGTGTGGGCGTTCGGGTCGCCGTGCTGCGGCGTGACGGGACCTTTCTCCTCGGCGACCGAGAACTGGCGGCCCGTCTTGAGAGCACGCCTGCGGAGGCGGCCGAGGTCGAGGGCCTCTCCTTTCACCCCGGCCAGGCGCAATCGCGCATGGTGCGGTGGCGCAACGGGCTTTATCTGCTGGACGGCGCGCAGCCCCCCGCGGCCGACGGCGCGCGGCTGATGATCGCGGCCCCGGCGGAGCCGTTGGCGGCCCGGATGGACGCCGCTGCGGTTCAGCTGTTCCTGATTATGGCCGGGCTGATCATGCTGGGCCTGGCGGTCGCCGCGGCGCTCAGCCGGTGGTTGGCGCAGCCGCTCGCGCGGCTGCAACAGGCCAGCGCCGACATCGGGAACCAGGTCTCGGAGGGTCGACGCCCGACGCTGCCCGGCAGTCCGATCTTCGAGTACGGCGCGCTGGCCGAGACGCTGCGCGATGTGAGCGGACGCCTGTCGTCGAGTTTCGGCGACTTGCGCGCCGTTCGCGCGACGCTCGAACAGGAGGTCGAGCGGAGAACGCGCGACCTGAACGATTTCAAGGACGTGCTGGACCGAACCTTGGACTGCGTCTTCATGTTCGACGGCGAAACGCTGCGCTTCACCTACATGAACGAGGGCGCCCGGCGGCAGGTCGGCTACGACGACGCCGAATTGCGGGCGATGCGGCCGTTCGATCTGAAGCCTTTGATGGACAAGGAGGCCTTCCTGGCGCTGATCGAACCGTTGCGGTCGGGGCGACGGGAATCGGTGCTGTTCGAAACCGTGCATCGCAGCAAGACCGGGCGCGAGACGCCGGTCGAGGTGTTCCTCCAATATGTCGCGTCGGCGGGCGCAGGCGGCGGCGGGAGCGGGCGCTTCGTTTCGGTCGTCCGCGACGTCAGCGAACGCAAACGCTCGGACGAACAGTTCAGAGAACAAGCGGAGACCATCTCGATCATCCTGAACAACATGATGGACGGCGTCGTCACCGTCGACAGGAACGGCGTCCTGATCGCGATCAACAAGGCCGCCCGCACGATGCTGGGATACGAAGAGGACGAGGTCTTGGGGCGCGACGTCGGCCTGTTTTTCGCCGACCCGCGGGACGCGGGGAATTTCCGGCGTCTCAGCGCGATCCAGGAGGCGGCCGCGCCCGCGCCGGTCGACAGCCAGCATGAGGTCGAGACGCTGACGAAGGACGGGCGGCGCGTGCCGATCGAACTGGCGATCTCGAGCGCCACGCGAGGAGGCCGGCCGATTTTCATCGGCGCCATGCGCGACATCACGGAGCGCAAGCGGGTCGAACGCCTCAAGAACGAGTTCATCTCCACCGTCAGTCACGAACTGCGCACCCCGTTGACGGCGATTTCCGGGGCGTTGGGCCTGATCGCCGGCGGCGCGGTCGGCGCGGTGCCGGACAAGGCGTTGGAGATGGTCGCGATCGCCCAATCCAACAGCCGGCGGCTCAAACATCTGATCAACGATCTGCTGGATATCGAAAAGCTCGCGGCCGGCCAGATGCGCTTCGACATGAAGCGCTGCTCCCTGCGCGCGTTGATCGACGAGGCGCTCGCCGCCAACGGCGGGATCGGCGCGGAGCAGGGCGTCGCCCTGGTCCTAGACGGCGAGATCGCCGACGTGTCGATCTTCGTGGACGCACATCGCTTCGCCCAGATTCTGTCCAACCTGATCTCGAACGCCGTGAAGTTCTCGCCGCCGGAAGGCGCGGTGGAGATATCGACCGAGCGACGCGGCGCGAGGGTCAGGGTCAACATCACGGATCACGGGACCGGCGTGCCGCCGTCCTTCCGCGACCGGATCTTCGAGAAATTCGCGCAAGCCGACGCCTCGGACAGCCGAAAGCGCGGCGGCAGCGGCCTCGGCCTCGCGATCACGCGCGAATTGGTGGAGCGTATGGGCGGATCGGTCGATTTCGTCTCGGTCGAAGGGCGGGGCGCGCGCTTTTTCGTCGAGCTCCCCTGGATCGCCGAGGGGGCGCAGGGCGACGCCGACGCGCCGACGCCGGACTGGGACGCGGACGCTTCCCGGATTCTCGTCGTCGAAGACGACGTCGACGCGGCCGTCGTCCTGGAGCTCATTCTTCGGCGCGCCGGCTACAAGGTCGACGTGGCGTACAGCGGCAAAGAGGCGCTGCATTGCGCCGAGCGGCGTCCCTACGACCTGATTTCGGTGGATGTGGGGCTTCCTGACATGAGCGGGGTCGACGTCATTCGGCGGATTCGCCACGGCGGCTTGAACGCGACCGTCCCGATCCTGGTGGTTTCAGCCGAGATGTCGGACGGCCGCCTGGCCCTGAACGCGCCGGAAGGGCCGATCGAGTGGCTGGCCAAGCCGTTCGACGAAAGCCGCCTGCTGCAAGCCGTCGCCCGGGAGGTGCGGGCGTCGGACGGCCCGCGGCTGAAGGTCCTGCATGTCGAGGACGATCTGGATATGCAGCGGCTGGTGCGGACCGCGCTCAGCCGCATCGCCGACTGCAGCGCGGCCGGCAGCCTCGCCGAAGCGCGGCGTCTCTTGGTCGCAGACGCGTTCCAACTGGTCGTGCTCGATTTGCGCCTGCCCGACGGGTCGGGCTGGGATCTTCTGGAGGATCTTCGGCGCGACCATCCGACGGCGCGCGTGATCGTGCTCTCGGCGGCGGACCTCGGGCCGGAAGACCGCGCGCGGGTGGAGAAGGCGCTGCTGAAATCGAAATGGACGCCGCACGCCATGCTGCAGGCGGTCGACCTCAACGCCGCGCCGCGCAAAAGCGATCAGGAGGACCCGGTATGAGCGAACTCGAACGCATCCTTTACGTCGAGGACGAGGACGATATTCGGGAGGTCGCAAAGCTCGCCCTTGAGGCGGTGGGGGGATTCGTCGTCAAGCTCTGCGCCAACGGCGAACGGGCGCTGGCCGAGGCGGAGGCGTTCAAGCCCGACTTGATCCTGTTGGACGTCATGATGCCCGGCATGGACGGTCCCACGACCCTGCAGCGGCTGCGCGCCTCGCCGGGTCTCGAAACGACGCCGGTGATTTTCATGACGGCGAAGGTGCAACCCTCAGAAGTCGCGCATTTCAAGTCGCTGGGGGCGCTCGACGTCATCCCCAAGCCGTTCGACCCTATGCGGCTCGCGGATCAGATCCGAGCGATCGCCGGCGGGGCGTGAGGGCGCTGCGGGACGGCCGGCCTCGGCTGAGGCGGCCGCCTAGACCCATGTCGAAGACGCAGGGCGGCGCGGCCTGGAAGACGAGGTCCGAACGCAAGAAAGCCCGGGATGCGGCGATCGCACGAAGAGAGAATGGCGTTCCCGGGAAGATTCGAACTCCCAATCTTCTGATCCGTAGTCGGCGGGGTTTTCCGGAACCCCGGGGGCCGTTCCCGAAACAGCTATCCGAAGTCGCTCCTGGTCCGTCCGCGCGCCCGGCTTTTTCGGATACCCCTTGCACCACAGCGTAAAGCGAACCGACGGTTCGGCGGAAAGGGACGGACCGAACGACCGACGCATTCGGCTTCGATCGCCCAAGGAACGCCTCGCCGATATGCCGCCGGCTGCTTTTCGGGCGCGGGGCCTCAGGCGCTGCGGTACAGCTTGGTCATCACATATTCGCGATGTTTCAGCGCCTCGGCCGCCGTCAGCCGGCCGTTGCAGGTGCGCCGCGTGACGTCGATCAACGCGTCGCCCGCCTGATCCAGATCCATCTCGCCGCGCAGGATGCCGGAGCAGTCGAGATCCACATGCTCGCCCATCTCGCGAACGGTCTTCGGGTTGGCGGTCAGCTTGATCACCGGCTCGATCGGGTTGCCGATGATGTTGCCCTGACCGGTCGGGAACAGGTGCACGACGAAGCCGGCCGCGGCCTGCAGGGTGACGCACTCGGCGGCGGCGGAGGAGGTGTCCATGAAGTAGAGGCCGGCGCCTTTCTCCGGCGCCTCGGCCGGCGCCAGCACGTCGATGAACTTCGCCTTCTTGCCGATCTTCTGCAGATTGCCGAAGGCCTTCTCCTCGATCGTCGTCAGGCCGCCGGCGATGTTCCCCGCGGTCGGCTGGCTTTCGGAGAGGTCGGAGGTCTTATGCGGCTCGATCACCTCGTCCATATAGGCCTGCCAAGTCTTCAGGAACTTCTCGCCGATCTCGGGCGTCGCGGCGCGTTGGGCGCAGACCTTCTCCGCGCCCGTCAGCTCCGAGGTCTCGCCGAAGCATGTGTAGGCGCCCGCCTCGTCCATCTTGTCGATCAGATTGCCGACCGTCGGGCAGGAGGCGAGGCCGGAGGTGGTGTCGCTCTCGCCGCATTTCGTCGAGATCCACAGCTCCGACATGTCGCAGGGCTCGCGCTGCAGCTCGCTCGCCCACTGCACCATCTCCTTGGCCTTGCGCGAGGCGTCGGCGACGGTCTTGATCTCACCCGCTCCTTCGATCGCGAACCCCTCGACCGGCTTGCCGGTCGCGGCGACGCCCTCGACCACGCGGCCGGTCCATTTCGGCTCGATCCCGATGACGATGACGGCGGCGACGTTCGGATTGCAGCCGGTCCCGATCAGGGTGCGGAAATGCAGATCCAGATCAGCTCCGAACTGCAGCCGGCCGTAATGGTGCGGCAGCGCCATGCAGCCGTCGATGTTGTTCGCCACTTTTTCGGACGCGGCGTTGGACAGATCGTCGAGCGGCAGGATCACGACGTGGTTGCGAACGCCCACCCGGCCGTTGTCTCGGCGATAGCCGTTGAAGGTCATGTTGCTCATCGCGCTCACCACTTCTTCGTTTTAACGTTTTGCACATGGGCGTGGCCGCCCGCTTCGATGTCGGCGACGGCTTTGCCGATGTCGTGGCCGTATTTGAGGATCGTGTCTCCGCTCTTGATCTCCGAGAGCGCGATCTTGTGACCGAGCGGGATGTCCGCCTTGGAGAGGATTTGAAGGCGGCTGTCGTTCTCCATCACCCAGCCGTCCAGCGTCATGCCGGCGGTGACGCCTTCCACCACGATCACGCCGACGGTGTCGGCGACGTCGTGGACGATGAAATGTGGGCTGCTCACCAGTTTCTCCCTTCGTTGGATTGAGCCTGTCGCATCCTCATGCGCAGCCTTGCGGGCGCAGGATGATCTTTGAAGCCGCGGTGCGGCCCGCCGTGAGATCGGCGAAAGCGCCCGCGCCGTCGGCGAGCGGACGCTCTTCGAACCAGTCGAGCGGGCCGAGCGCGCCGTCGGCCATCGCGGCCAGCGCGCCCGCGAAATCCGCCGGCGTATAGGTGTAGGCCCCGAAGACGGCGATCTCCTGCAGCGTGATCTTGCGCACGTCGAGGCCGTCGGCGCCTTGCGCCAGACCGATATGCACGATCACCCCGCCCGGACGGACCGCGGCCGACGACGCGCGCCGCGTCGCGTCGGCGCCGACGCAGTCGATCACCACGTCGATGGAATTCTCCGCCGGCCCCGCCTCGGCCGTCGGATCGTAGGGCGAAGAGACTCCGGTTCGCGCCACGCCCTTGCGCCGCATCGGGTTGGTCTCGGCCAGCGCGATCGACCGGCAGCCGAAGGCCTTGAGCGACAAGGCCGCCGACAGGCCGACCGCGCCCCCGCCGAAGACCAGCGCGCGACATTCGGACAACGGCTTGTCGCCGGCCCGCGCGGCGATCTTCACCCCATGCCAGGCGGTGGCGACGGGCTCGGCGAGCGCGGCCTTGGTCATGTCCACGCCGTCCGGAACGGGGGAGAGGTTGCGCCGGGGAATGCGCACCAGATCGGCGAAGGCGCCCTGACGCGGCGCCATCGAGATGATCTGCCGGTCGGCGCACAGATTGCTGCGCCCGCCGAGACAGGCGGGGCAGGCGCCGCAGGTGACGAGCGGGTTGATGACGACGCGCCGCCCCGCCTCCGGCCCGTCGACGACGACGCCGCTGGCTTCATGCCCTAGGATAAGCGGCGCCGGACGCCGGGAATCATGGCCGAGATAGGCGTGCAGGTCGGACCCGCACACCCCGACAGCCGCCACGCGCACCAGCACCTCGTCGGTCTCCGGCTGCGGCTCGGGCGCATCCTCATAGCTCAAGCTCTCGGGTCCGGTGTAGATGAGCGCCTTCATGCCCTCCGCCCTTTCATTTCGCCGTGAAGCCGCCGTCGACATAAAGGACCTGGCCGGTCACGTAGCCGGCCGCTTCCGAGCAGAAGAAGACCGCCGGTCCGATCAAATCCTCCAGCCTTCCGTTACGACCCAGGCAGGTTTGCGCGGCGAGGCGCTCGACCGTCGCCCGGTCCTCGAAGACCCGCGCGGTCAGATCGGTCGGGAAGAAGCCTGGGGCGAGCGCGTTGCACAGGATTCCGTCGCGCGACCAAGCCTCGGCCATCGCGCGGGTGAGCTGCGCGACCCCGCCCTTGGAGGCGCCGTAGGGGGCGCCGTCGGGAAAGGCCCGCGACGCCTGCAGCGAGGCGATATTCAAGATGCGTCCCCAGCCCTTGGCCCGCATGCCCGGAACCAAGCCGCGCGCCAGAAAGAAAGGGGTGGAGAGGTTGAGGTCGAGGGTGGCCCGCCATTCCTCGACCGTCACGCTCTCCACCGGGCGGCGGGGATTGACGCCGGCGGCGTTCACCAGGATGTCGATCGGCCCGAAGCGCTCGACCGCGCCGACCCCCACCGCCTCCGCCTGCTCCGGCGCGCCGAGATCGGCCCGCAGACCCTCCGCCTCTCCCCCGGCGGCGCGAACCGCCGCCGCCCAATCCTCTAGCGGCTCCAAGCGTCGGGCGACCCCGATCACGGACGCGCCCGCCGCCGCCAGGCCGCTCGCCAGGGTGCGTCCAATCCCGGAGCTGGCCCCGGTGACGAGCGCCCGGCGACCGGCAAGGCTGAAGGACGGCGCCTGCATCATCCGACGGTTCGCCTCACTCGCTCGCCGACAGATTGAAGCGTTCGTCCGGGAACCATTTCGCGAGCCGGACGTCGGCGGTCTTGGCGTGCCCCTCCATCCCCTCAAGGCGGGAGATGCGCGCGGTCACCTGGCCGATGTCGCGGTTGGCCTCGCGGCTCATGCGCTGCCAGGTGACCGTCTTCATGAATTTGCCGACGGATAGCCCGCCCGTGTAGCGCGCCGCGCCCTTGGTGGGCAGGATGTGGTTCGGGCCGGAGGTCTTGTCGCCGAAGGCGACTGTCGTTTCCTCCCCCAAGAAGAGCGAGCCGTAGTTCGACAGAGCGTCGAGCCACCAATCGAGATCCGCACAGTGGACTTCGAGATGCTCCGACGCATAACGGTCGGAGACTTCAACGGCCTCCTCGCGGCTGTCGACCAGGATCACCTCGCCGTAGTCGCGCCAGGCGGCGTCGGCGTTGGCGCGGTTCACCTCCGGCAGCTCGGCGATGAGTTTCGGCGTCAGCTCCATCACCGCCTTGGCGAGCGCTGCATCAAGGGCGATGAGCCAGGCTGGGGAGTTGTAGCCGTGCTCCGCCTGCCCGACGAGGTCCCAGGCGACGATCTCCGGATCCGCCGTCTCGTCGGCGATCACCATCACTTCCGAAGGACCCGCGAACATGTCGATGCCGCAGCGGCCGAACAGAATGCGCTTGGCCTCGGCCACGAACTGGTTGCCCGGCCCGACCAGAATGTCCGCCGGCCGGCAGCCGAACAGCCCGAACGCCATCGCCGCCACGCCCTGGACGCCGCCCATGGTCAGGATCCGCGTCGCGCCGCATAGGTCGAGGGTGTAGAGCACCGCCGGATTGATCCCGGCGCCCGGCTTCGGCGGCGAGCAGGCGACGATCTCCTCGACGCCCGCGACTTTGGCGGTCGTCACCGACATCACCGCCGAGGCGACGTGCGAATAGCGCCCGCCCGGCACATAGCAGCCGGCGGCCCGCATCGGGATGTTGCGATGTCCGGCTGTCAGACCGGGACGCAGCTCGACGGACGCGTCCTTGATCGCCGCCTTCTGCGCCTCCGCGAAACGGCGAACCTGGTCGTGGGAGAAGGCGATGTCGTCCTTCAATTGTTGCGGCACCTGGGCGGCGGCGGCGTCGATCTCGGCCCGGCTGACGACGATCTCGCCGGTGTATTTGTCGAGCTTTTCGGCGTACTCCCGGGCCTTGGCGTCGCCGCCGGCCTCGATCTCGTCGAGCATGGCCTGGACCGTCGCCCGAACGTCCTGCTCGCCGTGGGCGGCGGTCTTCCCCGCCTTCTTCATATATGTGACAGCCATTGCGTCAGCCTCTCCGATGAAGGGCGCGCCCGGACCGGCGGCCGACCGTCTGCTTTCGACATGACGCGCTTGCTTCGCAGTCTTTCCGGCGCGCCAATTGTAAGCGCTTACATTTTTCTGAACGATGCTCCCGAGCCCCTAATCCTGTCAAGGAATTTTCTCGGCCGCGCCCGCCATTGACATCGTGCGGGGGGCGGTTTTGACTGCCTTGAACAGGATGCAGGGCATGGCGAGAGACGAGAAGGTCGGCGCACCTGGCAATAAGCGCTTACGAAAACCCGCCGCCAACGGCGTCACGCTTCAGCATGTCGCGGAACGGGCAGGGGTCTCCACCGCGACTGTCTCGCGTTATCTGAGCCGCCCCGATCAGGTCCGCCAAGCCAGGCGCGCGCGGATAGAACAGGCGGTCGCGGATCTCGGCTACATCCCCCACGGCGCGGCGCGCGCGCTGGCCTCCAGCCGAACGCAGACGATCGGCGCCATCGTTCCGACGCTTGACAACGCCATTTTCGCCCAAGGAATCCACGCCTTCCAACGCCGCCTGCAGGAGGCGGGTTACACCCTGTTCATCGCCAGTCACGGCTATTCACTGTTAGAAGAGCGCATCCAGGCCGAGACGCTGCTCGCGCGCGGCGTGGACGGCATGCTGCTGATCGGGCTCGACCACGACCCGGGTCTATACCGTCGGCTCGACAAGCTCGGCACGCCGTACGTCAGCGCTTGGAGCTACGATCGGCGCGCCGAGCGGCCGTGCATCGGCTTTGACAATCACAAAGCGGCGCTGGCTCAGGCCGGCCACCTGCTGGATCTCGGCCATCGGCGATTCGGCGTTCTGGCCGGTGTGATTCGCGACAACGACCGCGCCCGCGACCGATTAGAGGGAGTGCGCACCGCTTTAAACGCACGCGGAGTAGCGCTGACGCCGGCCCAGGTGCAGGAGTGTCCCTACGAGCTCGGGGCCAGCCGCGCCGCGGCCAAGCGGCTGCTCGCCCTCGACCCGAGGCCCACCGCGATCGTCTGCGGCAACGACGTCATCGCCTATGGCGCGCTGTTGGAGTGTCAGGCGAGCGGCGTCGACGTGCCGGCGGAGATTTCGATCGTCGGCTTCGACGACCTGCCGCTCTCGGAGCATCTTCAACCGGCGCTGACGACGGTCCACGTTCCCTCGGAGACGATGGGCCGCAAGGCGGCCGAATTCCTGCTCGCTCGCTTGGGCGGAGAGGATCCGCCCGACAAGGTCGAATTGGCGGCGAACCTTATTCTGCGCGCGTCGACGGCGCCGCGGTAGCGACGCCGCGCGCCGGTCGCGTCAAGGGAGCCCCGTCTCTTCCTCGGAGGTGCGCGACAAGAACCGGCGGGCCGCGCTCATCAAGCGCCCCTCTTCGTCCGCAGGATGCACCAGGATGTCGATTCCGGCGCCGTCGCGTCCCGGCAGGAAGTCGAGACCGGTTGCGACGGCGTCTCGAATGTCGGCCGCGTTTTCGCCCACGCCGCCGCTGAAAACGACAGCGTCGAGCCCGCGCATCGCGGCCGCCATCCGGCTGACCTCCTCAATGACGCGTTCGACGAAGTACCGGATCGCGCCCTGCGCCGCCTCGCTGTCAGACTGGGCCAGGTCGCGCATGTCGTTCGAGAGGCCTGACAATCCCAGCAATCCCGATTCGCGGTAAAGCAAACGCTCGAGCCCGTCCGCATCGACGCCGGTTCTGAGCAGATGCAGAAGCACGCCCGGATCGATGCGCCCGCACCGCGTTCCCATCACCAACCCGTCAAGCGCCGAGAACCCCATGCTGGAGGCGATGCTCCGCCCGCCGCATACGGCCGTCACCGAACAGCCGTTGCCCAGATGCGCGATTGCGATCTTTCGATCCGCCAGAGGATAGGCCTGCGCCGCGAGCGTCTCGCACACCGATTCGCAGGCGAGACCGTGAAACCCATAGCGTCGCACCCCCTGCTCGTAGTAGCGAGCCGGGAGCGCAAAGGCGTCATGAACCCAAGGTTTCGCCGCATGAAAGGCGGTGTCGAAACAGGCGACATGGCGCGCGTCGGGATACAGCGACGAAGCGGTTCGGATGCCGGCCAGCCCGTGCGGTTGATGCAGCGGCGCCAAAGGGACGAGCGCGTCCAACGCCTCGACGACCTGCGGCGTGACGAGAGCCGGATCGACGAAGGATGCGCCGCCGTGGACGATCCTGTGCCCCACGGCTTTTATCGAAAGATCCGGGCGTCGCTCTGCGATCTCGGCGAACAGCGCGCGGATGGCGTGGGCGTGATCGGCCGATCCGACGGGCTTGGTCTCAGAGTCCGCCCCGGGCCGCCTTATGGTGAGTTCAGCCTTGTCCGCGCCCAATCGATCGGCGCCGCCTGAAAGCAACACGCGCTTGTCGCCGCCCGCCTCCGCGACGGCGGCCTTAACGGAGGAACTGCCGGCGTTGATGGCGACGACGACGTCCGTCACGGCGCAAGTCCCAGAAAGCTGATGCCGCCGAGAACCAGACCCGCAAGAAACAGCGTTTCGGCGACGATCAAAGCAATGGCGCCGCCGCCGACCTTGAGGATGTTGCGCATGTCCGTCTTCATGCCGACGGCGGCGATCGCCGTCAGCAGCGCCCAGGACGACAGCTGAGCCAAGAATCCGCCGACGCCCGCGGGAATCAGACCGAGCGAATTGAGCGTCGCCAACAGCAGAAATCCCAGCACGAAACTCGGCACGATCGGGGGACGCTTCTCGCCCGGCTCGGCCCTGGCCCGGCGCCAGCACAGCGTGATCAGCACCACCACGGGCGCCAACAGCGCGACGCGGATCAGCTTGACCATCGTCGAGGTCTCGCCGGCCGTCTCGGAAACGGAAAAGCCGGCGCCCACGACCTGCGCCACATCGTGGACGGTGGCGCCGATGAAGGCGCCGGCCGTCACGTCGTCGAAGTCGAGCGCACGGGTGAGAATCGGGTAGAGAATCATCGCCGCCGTCGAGAGGACGGTCACGCCCAACACGGTGAAGAGCAGATTGCGCTCTGAGCGCTCGTCCTTGGGCAGCACGGCGGCGATCGCCATCGCCGCCGAGGCCCCGCAGATCGCCACCGCCCCCGCGGTGAGGATCGCGAAGCGCGGACCCTGGCCGATGAAGCGGGCGAAAAGAACGCCGAACGCGATGGTCGCGACCACGCCGACGATCAGGAGGCCGATCATCTCCCACCCCAGGATCGTGAGCATTTCAACGCTGATGCGGGCGCCGAGGACGGCGACGCCGAAGCGCAGGATCGTCCGCGCCGCGAAGCCGACGCCCGCCGCCGTCGGGCCTGATTCGCCGAGGAAACTCAACGCCATGCCGAACAGCAGAGCCATAAGCATGGCCGGCGCGCCGTGATGCTCGGCCACGAACTGCGCGGCCAGCGCCGCGAGCGCCGCGATCAGGACGCCGGGAAAATACTCCCGCCCGCGCCCGGCCATCGTGCGGCCGAGCGCAGACGGGGAAAACGCGTGCCTCATGAAACCTCAGGCGACCTGATCGACCATGTCGGCCGGATCGATGCCGGCGACCTCGACCGGTTTCTTCATCGCGTCGCGGCGGAACGGCTCGCCGAGCTCCTGATTGAGCATGGCTTCGATCACTGTCGTCTTTCCGTTCTCCATCTGGTCCTTTATCGCCTGATTCAGCGCGTCGGTCAGCTCGTCCATGGTGTAGGCTGTCACGCCCTTCAGGCCGCAGGCCTGGGCGATCCCGGCGTAGCTGACTTTGTCGTCCAACTCCGTGCCGACGAAGTTGTCGTCGAACCAGAGCGTGGAGTTTCGCTTTTCCGCCCCCCACTGGTAGTTGCGAAACACGATCTGCGTGATCGCCGGCCATTCGCTGCGGCCGATAGCGGTCAGCTCGTTGACCGCGATGCCGAAAGCGCCGTCGCCGGCGAACCCGACGACCGGCGTGTCCGGACAGCCGATCTTGGCTCCGACGATGGCGGGCAGCCCGTAGCCGCACGGTCCGAAGAGCCCGGGGGCCAGATACTTGCGGCCCTCCTCGAACGACGGATAGGCGTTGCCGATCGCGCAATTGTTACCGATGTCGGAGCTGATGATGGCGTCGCGGGGCAGGGCGGCCTGGATCGCGCGCCACGCCATGCGCGGGCTCATCCAGTCGGGCTTCGCCGCCCGGGCGCGCTCGTTCCAGCTTGTGCCGGGATCGTCCTCCTCATGGTCCATCGAGGACAATTGCTGCGCCCAGCGCGACTTGATCTGGGCGATCCGGTCTTTGCGGGCCTCGCGATCCGCGTCGCCGGCGGCGGGCGCAAGCCGGTCCAGAATGCCGCGCGCCACTTTCGCCGCGTCGCCGACGATCCCGACCGACACCTTCTTGGTGAGCCCGATGCGGTCGGGATTGATGTCGACCTGAATGATCTCGGCGTCGGCGGGCCAGTACTCCATGCCATAGCCGGGCAGCGTCGAGAACGGGTTGAGCCGCGTTCCCAGGCACAGGACGACGTCCGCCTCCTTGATCAACTCCATTCCGGCCTTGGAGCCGTTGTATCCCAGCGGACCGGCGTAGAGCGGGTGCGACCCGGGAAAGGCGTCGTTGTGCTGATAGCCGACGCAGACCGGCGCGTCGAGCCGCTCCGCCAGCGCCTGGCTCGCCTCGATCCCGCCGTCGGACAGCACGACGCCGGCCCCGTTCAGAATCACCGGACGCTTGGCGTCGGACAGAAGCTTCGCCGCCTCGGCGACTGAATTCTCGCCGCCCGGCGAGCGCTCGAAGACAAGCGCGGTCGGAATATCGGTGTCGATGACTTGGGTCCAATAATCACGGGGGATGTTGATCTGCGCCGGACCCGACAGGTGCTTCGCCTTGGCGATGACCCGCGCCAGCACCTCGACGATGCGGCTCGGATCGCGCACCTCCTCCTGATAGGCGACCATATCCTGGAACAGCGCCATCTGCTCCACCTCCTGAAACCCGCCTTGGCCGATCGTCTTGTTGGCGGCCTGCGGGGTGACGAGCAGCAGGGGCGTGTGGTTCCAGTAGGCTGTCTTCACCGCGGTCACGAAGTTGGTGATGCCGGGGCCGTTCTGCGCGATCATCATGCTCATCTTCCCGGTCGCGCGGGTGAAACCGTCGGCCATCATGCCGGCGCTGCCTTCGTGCGCGCAGTCCCAAAACGTGATGCCGGCCTTCGGAAACAGATCCGAAATCGGCATCATGGCCGATCCGATAATCCCGAAAGCGTGCTTCACGCCGTGACGCTGCAGCGTCTTTACGAAAGCCTCTTCCGTGGTCATTTTCATAACGGTTTCTCCTTTGGCGTGTTCTTAACTCGTCAGCCGACCTAAGCGGTGCGTTGGAGCGCGTCCGCCTTCCGATCCTCCAAAATCATGTCGGACGCTTTTTCCCCGATCATGATCGCGGGAGCGTTGGTGTTCCCCGAGACGATCTCCGGCATGATGGAGCAATCCGCGACCCTGAGACCGTCGATCCCATGCACGCGCAGCCGCGCGTCGACCACCGCATCCGCATCCCGCCCCATTTTGCAGGTGCCGGTCGGATGGTAGATCGTCGTGGAATGGTTGCGGACCCACTCGAGCGTGCCGTCGTAATCGTCGATGTCGAGGCTGGAGTCCGGGCGGAACTCAGCCGATATCTTATGCGTCAGGGGTTCGTAACGCGCGATCTTGCGGGCGATCCTGACGCCTTCGACCAAGGTTCGGCGATCGGCTTCGGTCGCGAGATAGTTGGGAATAAGCTTCGGATGCTGCGCAGGGTCGGCGGACTTCAACCGGATTTCGCCGCGGCTTTCTGGGCGTAGCTGGCAGACGGACACGGTGAACGCCGAGAAGGGATGCACCCCTTCGCCCGGGCTGTCGGCGGACCACGGCTGAACGTGGAACTGTATGTCGGGCGTCTCGGCGTGGGGGCCGGTGCGCAGGAAGCCGGTGGCCAAGCTGGCCGCCATCGCCATCGGTCCGGCCCGAAACATCGCATATTTGAGGGCGATCCGCGCCTGGTTGAAAAGGCTGCGCACTTCGTCGTTCAACGTGGGCTCGTTGCATTTGAAGACGAGGCGGGCTTGCAGATGATCCTGCAGGTTTTTCCCGACGCCCGGCAGGTCGCGCGCGACCTCGACGCCGTGCTCCTTCAGGTGGGCGCCGTCGCCGATCCCGGACAGCATAAGCAGCTGCGGCGAGCCGATCGCCCCGGAGGACAGGATGACCTCTCCGCGCGCTTTGACGATTTTCTCCGCCCCGGACGCGTCGCGGTATGCGACGCCGGCGGCGCGCCCGCCCTCGATGACGACCCGGCTGGCCGGCGCCTTGGTCAGAACGGTCAAGTTCGCCCGAGAGCGCACCGGATGAAGGAAAGCGACCGCGCTGGAGCAGCGCCGCCCGTTTCGCGCCGTCAGTTGAAAGTAGCCCACCCCTTCCTGGGTCGCCCCGTTGTAATCGGGATTGAACGGATAGCCGGCCGCCTGGGCGGCCGCGACCCAGGCGTCGCACACGGGGCGTTGAAGCCGCATGTTGGAGACGGAGAGCGGACCCTGGTCGCCGTGAAAATCGTCGGCGCCGCGCTCCTGATCTTCGGAGCGCTTGAACAGCGGCAGCACGTGATCCCAGCCCCACCCCGGATTGCCCATCTGCTGCCAGCGATCGTAGTCCTCGGCCTGCCCGCGCACATAGAGAAGCCCATTCAGGGAGGACGAGCCGCCGAGCACCTTGCCGCGCGGCCAATCGAGCTGACGCCCGTTCAGCCCCGGATCCGGTTCGGTTCTATAGCACCAGTCCACCGACGGATTGTGCATCGTCTTGAAATAGCCGACCGGGATGTGAATCCACGGATTCCAATCCCGGCCGCCCGCTTCCATTAAGACCACCGTAACCGAGGGGTCGGCGGACAGACGGTTGGCGAGCACGCAGCCGGCGGACCCCGCCCCGACAATCACATAATCCGCGGAAATCTCCGACATTTTGGGACGGCCTCCAGAGCGCGCACTGGCGAAAGAATATTTTTCTTGATGAGCGGAGCATAAATCCCGCAATATTGAGAATGCAAGTCTTAAAAAGCACAAATAATGAGGCTTGAGCCGCTCACCATTGGAGGAAACCATGACCGTTGAGAACAAACTCAAAGGGATCTCCCGAAGGGATCTCTTCCGCCTGTCCGGCCAATTCGGCCTATCGTCCGTGTTGCTCGGAGCGGGCGCCTTAACCGGGGCCGCTACGTTGCCCGCGCTCGCGCGGGCGGCGGAGAGCACCTACGACAAGCGCTTTTCAAAGGAGCCGAAGCATATGCTGAAGCTCGGCGCGTCCGGCTTCAATCCGCGCAACCTGCTGATCGAGCGCGCCGGCGTTCTGCAGTTCGCGCGGGACCTCGAAGAGCGCACTGAAGGCGAAATCCGGGTCGAATTCATCGGCGACAATCAGATCTGCGGCCAGCTCAACTGCGTTGAGAAAACGCAGCTCGGCGTCATCGACATGTACGCCGCCTCGACCCAAAATTCGGCCGGCGGCGCGCCGTACCTTAACGTGCTCGATTACGCCTACATGTTCCCGAGCCGCGCCGCGCAGTACTATTTCCTCTACAGCCCGGAATCGATGAAGCTGCTGCGCGAGCCGCTCGAGAAGCGTCACGGCCTCAAGTTCCTGTTCAGCCATTGCGAATTGCGCGGCATCCAGCTCGGCCAGTCCTTCGCAGACAAACCCACCGTGACGAAGCTGGAAGAGTTGTTCGGCACGAAGAACCGCGTCACCGGCACGCAGTTGGGTCGGATCGCGATGAACCTTCTCAACCTCAACCCGGTCCCGGTGGCTTGGGAGGAGACGCTCGACGGCTTGAAGCAGGGCCTGATCGACGGCGCCGAGACCTGGGCCTCGGCCGTGGCCTACGCCAACATGGCGCCGGTGGTCAGCCAATCGGTCGACTTGAAGTTCTTCTGCGGCACCGAGCACACCTCCATGTCGGCCGAGCTTTTCGACTCGATGGAAGGGCATCTGCAGGACGCGATCATGGAGTCGTCTTATCTGGCCCAGGTCCATGTTCAGGCCGCCAACGAGGCCGCGCTCGTGAAGACCGTCGGCTTCAGCGACCCGCAGCTCCCGAACACCATCTTCGCCGAGGAGAACGTACGGTGCGCCTTCCTGTCGGACGATGAGATTCGCACGGCTGAAGAGATGTGTTCGCCGGAGTTCAACCCGGAACCGTGGGCGCAGTGGCGCGAGCGCCTCAACAACTGGGCCGGCGGCGTCGACACCTACCAGGAAATCTACGACGTCGCGCGGCAGATTCCTGTGGATACGCTTCCCGAAAACGTCGAACCTCGCCGCTGGTGGCGTTCGGCCTGATCCGCCCAAGCACGGTCTCGGGCCGCCGGCCCTGGCGCCGGCGGCCCGAGCTGCGTGCGCTCCCGCAGGCGGGAGAATGCGGGTCTGCGACCATAGGGAGGTCTTGTGATGACCGGTCTATTCGATGGGACAGAGAAGATCCTGAGCGCGTTCGCGTCGGGCGATTCTTGGATGATGAGCCAGGCCATGCGCGAACCGGCGATATGGCCGCTCGGCCTGATCGCCATGCTGCTGGCGGCGTCACTGATCGTCGTCGGCTATCGCATCAGCCCCTGGTTCGAACGCAAGTTCGAATCCACCGTTATGGTCACGTCCTATCTGACGATCGGCGGAATCATTTTTGTCGAGGTCTTTCGCCGTTTCGTCCTGTCCGAACAGGCGCCCTGGTCGACGACGATCCCGCCCTTCCTGTTTCTTATCATGACCTGGTTCGGCTGCAGCCTTAACGTCAAGCTGCGCACCCATCTGGCGTTCGCCGAATTCCGCAGCGCCATGCCGCGCGCCGGACAAATGGCCTGTCTCCTGCTCGATGCGGCGCTTTGGATCGGCTTCTCCTGGGTCGTGGTCGTCACCTCCTCGCGCGTCGTGGCGAATTCGGCGTCGAACTTCCAGATCATGTTGGGGACGGACGACGTCATGCAGTGGTGGTTCCTGCTTTCCGTGCCGCTCGCCTTCACCATGCTGGTCGCGCGCGTGCTGGAGAACCTGCTCCTCGACATAGCGAATTTCCGCTCGGGCGACCCGTTAATCAAACAAGCCGTTATCGGGGGCGACTGAGATGAGCGACGGAACCATCATCACCTTGATTTCCATCGGCGTCACCGTGCTCTTCATGCTCGGCGTGCCGGTGTTCCTGGTGATCGGCTATTGGGTGCTCGGCATGACGTTTTTGCTGAGCATGCCGATCGACAACATCGGCACCGCCCTGGCGGACGTCTTCACGGACGGCTTCGCGCTGCTGGCGATGCCGCTCTTCATTCTGACCGGCGATTTGATCAACCGATCGGGAATCGCGCGCCGGCTCAGCGATTTCGCCTACGCCTGTCTCGGATGGATCCGCGGGGGATTGGCGATGGCCTCACTCGGCGCCTGCGGTCTGTTCGCCGCAATTTCGGGATCGAACTCGGCCACGACCGCGACGATCGGCTCGATGCTCCATCCGGAGATGGTCAAAGGCGGCTACGACGAAAGGTTTTCGGCCGCCACCTCGGCCGCCGGCGGCACCGTAGGCATCATCATTCCCCCCTCGATCATCTTCATCGTCTACGGCTTCCTGCTCAACCTGCCCATTTCCGACCTTTTCGTGGCCGGGATCATTCCCGGCGCCCTGATGGTCGGGGCGATGATGGTGGCCTGTTTTCTGGTCTGCTGGCGCAACAGTTGGGGATTTCTAATCGCGCTGAACCCGCTGAACGTGCTTAAGACGGCGCTCGGCGCCTGGCTCGGGTTTTTTGCGATCGGGCTGGTTCTTTGGGGGATCTACACCGGCAAGTTCTCGCCCACCGAGGCGGCGGGCGTAACGGTGGGCTTCTGCGTGATCGTGGGATTTGCGTGCCTGCCGCTGCACCGACTCACCGGCGGCTCGACGGAAAGGGACGTCTCCAAGAAATCGCTGCTTCAAATGCTTGTGGTCGAAGGCTTCAGCCCGCGCGAACTGCCGTCGATCACCATGCGTTCGGCCCAGATCACCGGCATTCTCGCGCCGCTCATCGCCGTCTCGGTGGTGATGCAGCAGATGCTCTCGGTGCTCGGCGCGCAGGAAGTCATCGGCGGCTTCGTCAACTCGATGGGCGGATACTATGCGGTGCTGTTCACCGCCATGGCGATCGTTTTCGTCTCGGGCATGGTGCTTGAAAGCCTGCCGGTGACCATCATTCTCGCCCCGATCCTGGCGCCGATCGCCCATTCGGTGGGCGTGGAGCCGGTGCAGTTCGCCGTGGTCTTCCTGGTCGGCGCGTCGATCGGGTTCATCACCCCGCCCTACGGCTTGAACCTCTATGTCGCCTCGGGCGTGACAGGCGTTCCCTATTTCCGTCTGTTGCGCTATACGCTGTTCTATCTTGCGGCGCTGATCGCCGTATGGATTGTCGTGGCTATGGTTCCCAGCCTTTCCACGATGCTTCTTCCGCAGCGATAGAAACGACGGCAGGCATGGACGAAGAGGGTCGAAGCGGCGGGAGCATTCCGACGAACCTTCGCCTGCTGTTGGCGATTGAGCTGGTGGCGAAGGCAGGCGCCCCCGTCACCCCGACGGAGGTTAACGACAGCATCGGTCTGCCAAAGGCGACGATCCATCGCCTGTTCAATACGCTTGAAGAAGAAGGGTTTCTGCAACGCGACCTGGACGGCCGGAGCTTTTCGCCGGGGACGCGGCTGCGGAAACTGGCGGGGGGAATATTGTCGTCGCTTCGCATCAGAACGGCCCGCCAAGCCATTCTGACCCGCCTGAGCCAGGAAATCGGCGAAACCTGCAACATCTCGCTCGCCGATCGGCACGCCATGGTCTATCTCGAGCGCGTCGAGACCGAGTGGCCGCTTCGCATCCAATTGCCGATCGGAACCCGGGTGCCTTTCTACTGCACGGCCAGCGGCAAGATGTATCTGAGTTCGCTGGCGGCGAATCATCTGCGCAAATATCTCGGCGCGACGGAGCTTGCGCCGAGAACCGCCAACACCATCACCGACATCGACGCCCTTAAGGCGGAGATCCGTCAGATTCGCAAGAACGGCTACGCACTCGATCGCGAAGAGTTCATGGCGAACATGATTGCGCTCGCGGTTCCCGTTTTGGACGACAACGGCCGTCTGATGGTCACTCTTTCCTTCCATGCGCCGACGCAGCGTTTCGACGTCGAACGGGCGCTCAACTACCTGGAGCCGCTGCGCAGCGCCGCCAAAGATCTCTCGGAGCTGGTCGCAGACGAGCGCGCCTTAGATCGGCCCTGAGACCCTGAAGGCGGCGTCGGGCCTTGCGGCGGATTGAAGGGTTTCGCCCGGATGGAGATGATCGCCGCCAGCATCGTCGTTTTCTTGGCCGCAGGCGTCCACGCGTGCACCGGTTTCGGGTTCTCGATTCTGGCCGCGCCCTACCTTTTGCTGATCTTCGACCCGGCCGAGGCGATTCAGATCAACATCGCGCTCTCAATCGGGATCTCGCTGCTTCTGGCGCCGAAGCTGGCGTCCGACGTCGACAAGCCCCTTCTGGGCCGGCTCGTCTTCGGCGGGTTGGCCGGCGCCCCGTTCGGAATCGCGCTGTACCTCCTGGCCGACCCAGAGCATTTGCGCGCCGTCGTGGGCGCGCTGCTGCTCGGCTTCACGGCGCTGATCCTTCGAGACTTCAAGATCGCACGCTCGCGCCGCAAGGACGTCCTGATCGGCGGATTGTCCGGCGCCCTGACGAGCGGTTTGGGAATGCCGGGACCCCCGCTGATGGTCTATTTCGCCAGCACGACGCTGTCGCCGAGCGTGCTGCGCAGCACGACGCTGGCGTGCTTCCTCGTGATCTACCTCGCCAGCCTAATCCTGCAGATCGTCGTCGGCTCCTCCTCGCTCGACGTCTTCTACGCGGCCCTGTTGTTAACCCCTGCGACGGCCCTCGGCGCGGCGGCCGGACAGATCCTGTTCACAAGGATGAACACGGCGTTTTTCATGAAGCTGCTGTACGGCCTGCTGCTGATCACGGGCGTCTATCTGCTTGCCGAGGCCGCCCTCTAGCCGGTGTCGCTCTTGAATGAGATCGCCTGAGCCGCCGATTCATATCTCCTCGCTAGGCGCGACGTGCGATTGCGAGGCGGGACGCCGGCGCGCCAGTCGGATATCAGGGCAAGGGCGCCGTACCGGGTTCGAGCACCCACCGCCGGAGATCGGCGCGCGTATGGGCTGCGAACGGGCGATGATGCTGTCCGTCCCCAAACCCCGCGCCCACTTTCCCGACCTGACGCGCGCCGATTTTCAATGACCGGCTGCGGGCTTCGCGCCGCATATCGTGCAGGCTTAGCGCGGCGCTTTCTCCCTTAGTCGGGTTTCCATCCGCCTTTTCTGCGCCTTAAACCGTCCACACGCAGACCGTTGTCCTGTTGGAGCCGTTTGAGTCGCGTGAACATCCGCGTATCGGGAATTTGATGATCCCATACTCGGGTTCGCCGCAGCGCTCCGGCGACTGCGGACGTCGTTTGGCGTGCAAGACGCTGCGATCGGCGGGACAGCGCGCGCTAAAGGACGAGGTCCGACCCACCTAAAGCCCGAGACGCGGTGTTCGAACGAAGCGAGAATGGCGCGCCTAGACGAAGTTTGTTCGAAAAATCTCTTCAACGCTCTGGCTGATTGGGGCGAGATTCTGCAGGACATAGAACCGGCAGATCTTCTATCTGAAGCCCGTACGGTGACGACGAGCGTCAAAAGCCCAGAGCCTTGACGGGGACAGGTCGCACGCTCGCTTGAGCCCGACCGGTTTGATAGTGTCTCCAGGCCAGCCGAATATCAGGGAAAGGGTGCCATATTGGATTTCGATAGCCCACCGCCGGAAATTGGTCCCCACGAGGAGCGAGAGTTGGAGTTGATGCTGTCCGGCACCAAACCGCTCGCCTACTTTTCCGAACTGACCCGCGCTGATTTCGAATGGCCGGACGATGAATTCGAGCCGCACGTGGAAAGCGGCCGGATACTCAAAAGAGAGATCCTCCACATCGAGACCATTCTCGGTGTCGACGAGGAGATCCGCTCGCTCTACTTCGCGTTGCCGGGTGAGGAATGGCGAATCGACAAGGCCCATGCCAACCGCATGCGTGGCAATGAAATTGGGATGGAAACAGAATTCGATTCGAGGGAAATGGGCATCTTGCTCGGCTACACCGATCATGAGATCGACGTCTATATTGAATGGCGCGCCGCCATTAAAAAGGCAATGCGCGACGGGGATTGGCCCCCGCCGCACACGCAAGCCTGACACGACTACTTCAGATAACAATCGGCACAAACTCTTGGCGAGTAGACGCCACCGTGCTTCGCACCGCATATGGTGCAGGTATAGCGCGGCGATTTTGCCGCGAGTTGCGTTTCGGTCGGCCCTTTCGGACGCATCAAGCCGTCGACACGGAGGCCGTTGTCCTTCTGGAACCGTTTGATTCCCTCGAACATCGGCGTGTCGGGGTATTCGGTGATCCCGTATTCGGGTTCATCGTAATACCCCCGCGACTGCAAACGGCGTTTCGTATTTAGAACATCGCTGGGATCGGCGGGATAGCTCGTGCCCAGTGTTTTCTTCAGCCAATAGCGGGTAGCCATAGGTCACTCCATATCGAACGCCCGCCGTTGACTATTGAATTCGACGGGCGTGACGAATATCCGTGCCCGCTTGCACTGACAAAACAGCAAAGCGGACGCTCGATTTGCGCTGGAGTGACGTGTTATCCGTCAGGTTGTCGGGGGCATTGCGTTGACGCCCCGGCCTATCGGGCACATCAGTGCGATCCACATGACGGCGCGGTCATCGGATCGGGGTTATCCCAACGGGACCCAAATCTACCTGCATGAAAAATCACACCATGTCAATTAGAAAGAACAAAAATGCAATATACAGAAATTTCGGGACTTGTTGATTACAACGCGAGCGATCAAAATCGCCGAACAACAATTAATGAGAAGTGCGACCCATTGCGCAAAAAGTCCCCTCGGCAATCCATTCTTACCGTGAAACCTACTTCGACGAATTTTATGGAAAGTGTGGCGCGCCCGGGAAGATTCGAACTCCCAACCTTCTGATCCGTAGTCAGATGCTCTATCCAGTTGAGCTACGGGCGCTTGATCGCGGGCCGTCGGGGGCGCGGTTTGCGCGCGCCTCTGCGGTGCGGGCGGGTTGGTACCGGACGCGCTCCGGCTTGGCAAGCGTAAAAAAACGCGCGCCTGTCGGGCGCGCTTGCGGGGCGGTCCGACCGGGCCGGACGCAGCGGGGAATCGAGCGGGAATCCAACCCATTATCCGGGTTGTCGCTGGTGAAGCCCTCAAGTACTATCCGGACACGTTGCAACGACCTCAAAGGGGGATTCGCGTCGCGCATCCAGGGGGCGGAGACGTCGGCGATCGACGCCGAGCTTGAGGCCGGAGACCAGGGCGAGGCCGCCGAAGCGCGCGGGGAGCGCAGGGGCGGGCCGAAGCCGAACTCGGGCGGAGCGAGGCGGTCGGGACGATCCGTCGCCGTGAAGGGCGGTCAAGACGTCGGACCCGACGCCTTGTCAGACGCGGTCGGATACAACAGCGGAAAGTTCGGGTATGGCTTCCTTCTTGACTGGCGATGAGGACGGCGCGGGCGCTTCGGGAGACCGCGTCTGGGAAACCAGGGCGCCGGCGCGCGCCGGCGCGCGATCGGCGCGTCTGGGCGCCGCGGTCGTCTTGTCCCTCGCCCTTGCGGCGTGCGCGGACGCGTGGCCCTCGCTCGACGCGGGCGACCCGGCGGCCGGCGGCCAGGCGACCCAACCGGTGCAGGTGAGCGCCGACGCCCAGAGCGGATCGCAGAGCCGATCCGTCGGCGAGAGCGGCGGCCAAGGCGCGCAGACGAGCGCGTCCGCCCAGCAGAGCGTCTCCGGAGGCGGCTCCGTCGCCGCCGCGTCGGCGGTGCGCGAGACCTTCGTCGGCAACAAGGTGTCGCAGATGGAGGGCGATTTGAACCGCCTCTCCAACAGCGTCCGGCAGCTGAACGAGCGCCAAAGCGCGCTGCTGCAGCAGACCTCGTCCAACGCCGATCGCTATCACGGTCTGATCGCCGAGGTGACCTCGCGTCTGCAGCGCGGCACCACGCCGGGCAATCCGGTTCTGGTCGATTATTGGAACCGCGCGCAGGCCGAACTCGAGCAGGTGGCCGAGAAGGTGCCGGCGATGACCAAACTCTCGAACGACGCGGCCGACGAGGCCGCCTTCGGGCAATATCTGCTGAACGCCGTGCAGGCGACCTACGGGCTGTCGGGCGCGGTGGACGAAGATCACATCCGGCTGCGCCGCCTGGAGGACAGCGTCCATCAGCAGGTGGTGGAGATCGACCGGCTGCTGACCGACCTCAGCCAGGACATCAATCGCCAGAACACCTACGTCAACAACGAGCGGCAGAACATGACGACGCTGTCGCTCGCCATCAAGAACGGCGATCTTTACGGCACCAGCCTGGCGACGCGCTCCTTCCAGCAGACGGAGAACGTCGCCCGTCAGGCCGCCCGTCAGACCCAGCCGCAGCCGGGCGAACGGCCGCTTGTGGTCATCAAGTTCGACCGCGCCAACGTCGAGTACGAGCAGGCCCTCTACAACGCCGTCAGTCAGGCGCTGGAGCGCAAGCCGACCGCGACCTTCGATCTGGTCGCCGTCAGCCCGCAGCAGGGCACCGCCGCCCAGTCGGCGCTGAACAGCGCCGCCGCACGCCGCAACGCGGAGGCGGTGCTGCGCACGCTGACCGACATGGGCGTGCCGGCGAGCCGGGTGCAGTTGCTGGCCCAGGCGGACCCGCAGGCGTCGAACAACGAGGTTCACCTCTACGTCCGCTGATCGGGCCTCGCCCCGTTGATCTCCCGGGCGCGGCGTTCCGTACTGCTAAGAGACGGAACGCCGACCCCGTAACGGGAGACAGCCATGCGACGCCCCTTTCTCAGCCTGATCGCAGCCGCGGTCGTGCTCGCGGCGGCCCTTGGGCCTGAGCGCGCGGCCCGCGCCGACGCGGCCCCCGATCCCGCCGTCACCCAGGTGATCGAAACGCAGCTTCGCGCCTTCGCCGCCGGCGACCGCCGGACGGCTTACGCCCAGGCGGCCCCCTCGATCCAGGCGATGTTCCCCAACGCCGGGATCTTCATGGAGATGGTCAAGCGCGGCTATAGCCCGCTGATCGCGCCCAAGGCGACCGACTTCCTCGCCCCGAAACCGGCCCGCGGCGGGCGGATCGAACAGCGCATGGCCCTGGTCGATGCGGACGGCCGCAGCTGGACCGCCGTCTACACCATGGAGCGCCAACCCGACGGCGCCTGGAAGATCGCCGGCTGCCGGCTGGAGCGCGGGTCCGACCCGGCGGTCTGATCGCCGAGGCCGCGCCGGCGCAGCGCCTTCCGCGCTTGGCGCCCGCCCTCTGCATCGGCTAGAGAAGGCCGTCTTCCGCCGCCCGCGCGCCCTGCGCCCGGGCCGCGCCTTTGAGGGGGAGCCCGCCGCCATGTCCGACGCCCAATCCGCCGACAAGACCCAGCCGCCGATCGGTCTCGACTTCCCGGTTTCCTGGGACGAGCTGCACCGCACCGCCCGGGCGCTCGCCTGGCGGCTCAACGATCTCGGCCCGCTCAAGGGCATCGTCGCGGTGACCCGCGGCGGGCTGGTGCCGGCGGCGATCGTGGCGCGGGAACTGGACGTGCGCCTGGTCGACACGGTCTGCATCGCCTCCTACGAGCACAAGGACCAGGGCGACGCGCGCATCCTGAAGGGCGTCGGCGGCGACGGCGAGGGATGGTTGATCGTCGACGATCTGGTCGACACCGGCAAGACGGCCCGCATCGTCCGCGAGATGCTGCCCAAGGCGCATTTCGCCACCGTCTACGCCAAGCCCGCCGGCCGCCCGCTGGTCGACACCTTCGTGACGGAGGTCAGCCAGGACACCTGGATCCTGTTCCCCTGGGACGTCGAACTCGCCTACGCCCAGCCGATCCGCGAACGCCGCGGGAAATAGGGCCGGCGGCGCGCCGCGCGCGACCGGCTCGGCGCTTCTAGTCCTCGGGCGGCGCGTAAGGCGTCGTCACGCCGCCGGCCTGGGCCGCCGTATGGCGCGAGAGGCTGTACGGGTCGCGTCGAATATGCGCCAAATCGGGGTCGGAATAGACCGGGTCGGCGGCGGTCACGGGGCGGACGCCGCCGGCGGTCGCGCCGGTCGCCGAGTCAAGATCGCTCCCCGCCCCCTCTTGCGTGACCGCGCCGACCGGCGCGGCCGCGGTCGCCGGGACGGACGCGGACGGTCGGACGATCGGCTCGGGCGGGCGATAGGCCGGCACGGCGCCCCGCGCGTAGGGCGACGGTGCGGCGATCTCGGCTCCCGGGTTCTCGGCGACCGCCTCGCCTGCGGTCTGGCTCGCCGTCTGGCCGAGCGCCGGGGCGGCCGCAAGGAGAACGAGGCCGGCGAGCGCGGTCGACAGGCTGCGGCTGTAAAGCGGCATGGGCGGAGTCTCCTGGTGCGGATCAGCGTGCGCTATAGTATATACACCGAAACCCGGCCCGGCGAGACGTCCGCCGACGCCGCTGCGACAGGAGATCGGCCATGGCCGCGCGTTCGCCCCTTCGCCCGCTGACGAAAACCGGCGCCGCCTGCTTGCTGGGCGCGGCGCTGGCGCTGTCCGCCTGCGCGGGCGGCAATCAGAAACAGGCTGCGGGCGGGGCGCTGGGCGCGCTCGCCGGGGGGCTCGGCGGGGCCGAAATCGGCTCCGGGTCGGGCCGTCTCTGGGCGACGGGCGCGGGCGCGATCCTCGGCGGGTTGATCGGCGCCGAAGCGGGCGCCAGCCTCGACCGGGCGGACGCCGCCTACGCGCGCCAGCAGGCGGCCGGTCCGGGCATTCCGCAGCAGCCGCCGAGCCGGGCGCTGATCGATCGCCCGACGGCCCCGCGCTACGCCGGCGGCCATCAGAGCGCCCCCGCCTATAATCGCACGGCGCCGAATTACGGGGCGACGAGCGCGTGCCGCCAGCTCGACGGCGGCTTCAAACCGGCCTTCGCCTGCCAGGGCGACAACGGCCAGTGGTTCGTCCTGCAATAGGGGCCGCGCGGCCCGCCGCTCAGCGCTGCAGGGCGGCCTGGTCGACCCAACCGACGTAGCGGGCGTTCTCGGTCAGCAAGGCGAAGCCGTTCTCGGTCAACGCCACCACCTCCACCGCCGTTCCGGCGACAAGCGTGCGGGCCGTCGGCGCGCCGCTGCGCGGGGCGGTCAGCGCGGCCGTGTCCGCGAGCAGCGTCGCCGGCTCGTCGCCCGGGCTCAGCTGATAGCGGTCGGCCGCGGCGGCGCGGCGCGCTTCTTCCGCGGCCAGACGCTCGGCGATCTCAGCCTCGCTCATCCGCGTAAGCGCGGCTTCATGCACCCACCCCTCGACGCCGGCCGCCCCGTCTTCGGGCGCGATGCGGATCCATCCGTCGGGCAGTCGGCCGCTGGCGCGATAGACCGCGCCCAAGCCGATCGAGCCCAACCGATCGCCCTCCGTGGTTGGGAAATCCCGAATCGCCGCCCCGTCCGCCTGGCCGCGGTAGAAGCCGGTCAACGGCTCCATCGACGCGGCGATGCGCGCGCGTTCCGCCTCGGCCACGGCGATCGCCTTTTCGCGCGCCGCCCAGGCCTGACGAAAGTCCGAATCCAACGCCGCCACCAACTGGCGCGCGCTGTCGGCGTGGGCGTGCTGCATGGCGAGCTGCATGCGGGTCAGGCCGGCGAAGCTCGTATCCTCGCCCTTGGAGACGATCGTCTTCTCCATCAGCGTCTCGCCGTCAGCATCGATCAGGGCGTACTCGTAGGTGATCTGAAAGACCGAGGGGCCGAAGGCGGACGGGCTCAGGTCCTCCCACTTGGTGAGTTCGCCGTGCAGGCGCAGGGTCTCGCTTCCCTGAACCGAGAAGGCGTTCGCCGCGGCGAGCCACTGCGCCAGCTGGGGCGCATAATCCTGCGCCGTGAGGCCGACATAGGGCAGCCAGCCCGTCGCGTTCTCGCCGAAGGCGGCCGGGTTCCACGGCGCGACCGTGACGTCGACGCGCTCGACGTCGGCTGCGGGCTCGGCGATCGGGGCCGGGGCGACGGCCGCAACCTCGTCATAGAGGACGAAGGGCTGTTGCTGCGGCTGACAGGCGCCGAGCAGCAGCATGAGACCGGCCGGCGCCGCGAGGCGCAAGAAGGGGGTGCGCAAGGTGACGGTCATCCTCCTCATCCCTCCGCCGGACCGCCGCTGCCGGGGGCGCGCGGCGGAATGTCGCTGGGATCGTCGCTGCGGGTCCAGGCGATCGCGCATCCCTCGGCGCCGGCGTAGCGGAAGCGCCGCTCCGAGCCTTCGAGCGGCGCGCCGTCACGCCCGAACAACCGCACCCGGCCCTCGCCGGCGGCGGCGGGCAAAGGCAGCGTCGCCAGCTTTACATCGCCGGGCAGATTGTCCCAGGTGCGCACGTCCGCCTCGGCCCGCGCGGCCTTGGCGCTCTCGTCGGCGACCGCGCCGGCGATCATCAGCAGCGCGCCGACCATGGCCGCATCGGAATTCCCGCCCATCAGTCCGGCGGCGGCGGAGACCCCGCCGGCGGTGGAGAGGGCGTCGCCGGTCGCGTCGAGAGTCTCCTTGAACTGAGCCTTCTGGCCCAGAATGTGGTCGACCTGCCGGCCGCCGCGCGTCGAGGCCTGATAGAACAAATCCTCCGCTTCGGGCGCGATCGCGGTGTGGTCGCCGACCGTGAACTCGGCCAACAGCGCCTCCTCCTGCGCGCCCGGCGCGAAGGTCAACTGCTCCTGATAGTCGCCGGCGGCCTGCTTAATCGGGCCTTCTCCGCTCTCGCGCACCAGCAAGAGGCCGTGGTCCGACTGCGGCAGGATCAGCTCGGCGTTGTGCTTCAAGGCTTCGGCGAAGGCGTCCTCCGCCAGTTGCGCGTCGCCGTTGCAATGAGACGCCCAGCCTTCGAGGTAATAGAGCAGCGCGAAGTCCGCGCGGTCCTGATCCTCCTCCGCGAACGCATCCTGAAGCTGGCCGCCTTTGAAGCTGGCGCGCGCGTTCTGGTAGTCGCCCTCGCGCAGATACAGCAGGCCCCGATAATAGTAGGCCATGGCCCGCTCGTAGGGTTCACCCTTGAAATCTTTGGCGTTTTCGCGAACCCAGACGCTGCGCGCCTGCTCCGCCTGGGGATTGTCGGCGTAGATCGTCTCGATGCCCGCCAGCGCTTCGTCAAAGGCGCGTTCGGCCGCCTCATACTCGCCCAGGCCGAGGGCGGCGGCGCCGATGCGCATGTTGTTCAGCACCTGATTGCGGCGGCCCTGGCGCATCAAAACTTCGTAGAACGGCTGCAACGCCTCGGGCTTGTCGGCCAGGAATTGCTGCAGCTGCGCCGGCTCGACCGCGACTTCCTTTTCGTGCTCCTGCAACGCCTGCTCGTTGGTCACGCACCCGCCCGCAAGCAGCCCGCCGGCCACCGACGCGACGCACGCCGCCCTGCGCCAGGCGCCGCCGCGGGCGCCCGCTTTTCCAAATCTCATGAAAGACGTCCCCTCAGACCCGAACCGCTTCGACGACGCGGCCGCTTCCCCGGCGACCGCATCCCGCACCGCGCTATTAGGGCGCCGTTCGGGGCTTCAAGGCAAATGGATTTCGCGCGCGGGGCGCCCGCCGTCGGCGAGAGACGCCACGTTCAGTCGAACAGCTTGTCGATGTCTTCCTGGCTGATCTTCTGATCGGGCGCGGCGCTCGGGCCGTCGAGGATCTCGCCCTTGGGCGCGGTCTCCTCCGGCGCCGCCGGCGTCGCGTCCGCGAAGGCGGCGTCGCCGCCCCAGATGTCCATCATTCGCGCGACGCGCTCGTCGATGAACTCCATCGTCTGCACCACCCGGGTGATGCGTTGGCCGGTGATGTCCTGGAAATTGCAGGCTTCGAAGATCTGGGTGACGTGATCGCCCAAAGCGTCGGTCAATTCGCGCGCGGCCGGGTCGTCGGACTGGGCGGCGAGCCGGCCGCCCAGCTCCTCGATCGCCTCCGCCGCTTCGATGATGACGTCGGTCGCCTGCTCGGTGTCGCCCACCACGGCGCGCAGCGCTTCGCTGGCCCCGCCGATCTTGTCGTCCCCCCGCGGCGCCCGACGCAGCGAGACGATCTCTTCCTTCGTGCGTTGGATTGCGTCGGAGAGCTGCTGCAGCTCGCCGCGCAACGTTTCCGCCTCCAGGATCTGTTGCCGGAAGGCCTCGGCGTCGACCCCGGGCGCAGGCGCCGGCGGGGCCGGCGGCGCGGCGCTCTCCAGCGCGTCGAGACGCCCGCTCATCGCCTGCAGCGCGGCCATCACCTCCCGATGCCGGGCCTCCGCGCCCGGCTCGCCGCCGGCGGCGTCGTCGGGCGGCGCCAGGCCCTCAAGGCCGCGTTCGATGCGAAAGGGTTTACGGGTCTGATGGGCGCTCATCACGGACGTCATCCTCCCAGCCGGCGGGCGTCGTCGGGCGCCCGAGCAGTCCTCATTGCTGTCTGGGGCAGGATGATACCGCGCAAAAGGTTATCAATCGGCTAACAGCCGTTCGATTTCCCGGGAGAGTTGTTCGCGCTGGTCGGAGCCCTCCGGCAACGAGGCCGCGGCGCGCCGCAGATGCGCCTCGCCCGCGGCCCGATCGCCGGCTTTCAGCGCATCGAGACCGAGGAACCAGTTCGCCTCGACATTGTCGGGATCGAGCGCCGCGACCTTCTCCATCAGGGCGACCGTCTCCGGCGTCTGCGCCTCCCCGGCCATCGCCCGTCGGATGCGCGCCTCCTCGATCAGCAGGTCGACGCTCTCCGGCTCGAGGACCCGCGCGCGCTCGATCGCGGCCAGCGCCTCCTCCATTCGATCCAGAACGCGATAGCTGCGCGCCAGCATGGTCCACCCCTGCGGATTGTCCGGGTTCTGCTCCAGATCCGCGGCCAGCCCTTCCACCATGCCTTCAATCATGGCCCGACGCTCGTCCTCGCTCATCGCTTGCGCGGCGGCGACGTCCTCTTCGCTCGGCCCTCGCGTTCCGGCGAGCGCCTCCGGGACCTTGAGGTCGAGGCCGCGCCCGAGCTCGGCTAGGCGCGCGCGCGGGACGGGCGCCGCCTCGAACACCGTGAGCGCCCGGTCGAGCGCGGCCTGCGCGTCCGACCGCCGGTCCAGGGCGGCATAGCTGCGGATCAGGCGATCCCAGCCGTCGAGGTCCATCGGCTGGCGCTCGAGGCGCGCGGCCAACCCTTCGACCATGCCCTCGATCATCGCTTGGCGCTCTTCCGGGCTCATCGCCTCGGCGGCCTCGACCTGCTCGCGCGTGGGGCCCGGGGCGCCGTCGGCCGTGCGTTGGGCGACCTCGGGCGTCGGCAGCCTGTCTTCGATGTCGCGGTCGATCTGCTCGGCGGCGGCGCGGGCCCGCTGATTGATCGCCGGCAGGTAGGGCGCGTCCCGGGGGATCGCCTCGGCCATCGCGATCCAGCGCTCCATCGCGCGTTCGGCGCGTCCGGCCTGCAGGTCGGCCTCGGCCAGATAGTATTCGGCGCGCAAATCCTGCGGGTCCAGGCTCTTCGCCTCCTCGAACAGCGCCTGCGCGCGCGCCGTCACCACGCCGTCGGCGGCCATGGTCAGCGCCTCGCCGAGCTCGCTTTTCAAGGCGGGGCGGTTTTCCGGCGCCGCCTGCTCGAGAGCGGTTTCAAACGCCTCGACGGCGCTGTCATAGGCGCCGCGCGCCATCTGGGTGCGGCCCAGCAGGGTCCACCCGGCGGGGTCTTGCGGATTTTGCTGCAGCCGCCGCGCCAGCCCTTCGGCCGCGTCGGCCAGGCTCTGATTCTGCGCGCCCGCCTGCGCGCCGCCCCCTTGGGCCAGCGCGGCCCGCTCGCGCTCCAGGTCGCGCTCGGCCAGCGGCCGATCGGGCGCCCCCGGAACCCCGAGATAGAGATAGAGACCGAACGCCGCCGCGGGCAGCGCCATCGCCACCGCATAGGGAGTCAGGCGGGCCGGCGCGCCGCCGCCGGCCGTCCCGGTCCCGGACGCGCCGGCGATCCCGGCGCCGGCCGCTTTGCGCCGACGATCGGCGTCCAGCAGCCGCCGGCCGATCTCGGCGCGCGCCGCGTCCGCCTCTTCCGGCGACAGTTGGGCGCGCGCGGCGTCGCGCTCGACCTCTTCGAGCTGGCTCTTATAGACCTCGATGTCGTAATCGGCGGCCGCCAAGGCCTGCTCGCGCCGCTTGTCCAGCAACGGGCGCAAGACGGCGATCAGCGCGATGGCGGTCAAGCCGCTGACGACGGCCCAGAACATGATCATGGAAGATGAAAGCCCCTATGCCCGGCCGCGCTTCAGCTGCGCCCTGATCGATCCTCGTCGCGGCCGCCGTCTGACAGCAGCCGCTCGATGCGCGCGCGCTCGTCCGCGCTGAGCGCCGCCTCGCCCGCAAGGCCTGTCGCGGCCTCGCGCTGGCGGCCGCGGTACCACAGGACGATCGCCCCCGCCCCGAACAGCAGCAGCAGCGCCGGCGCCCCCCACAACAGAAGCGTCGACGCCGTCACCGGCGGCTTCAAGAGAATGTACTGCCCATAGCGGTCGACCAGGAAGCTCTTCACTTCGGCGTTGCTGTCGCCGGCCTTAAGGCGTTCGCGCACCAGCACGCGCAGATCCTGGGCGAGTTCGGCGTTGCTGTCGTCGATCGACTGGTTCTGGCAGACGAGGCAGCGCACGTCCTTAGAGATTTCGCGCGCGCGCTCCTCCAGCTTGGGATCGTCCAGCACCTCGTCCGGCTGCACGGCGCCGGCGGGCGCGTCCGCACCGCCGACGAGACCGACGGCCAGCGCCGCGGCGAGCAGGCATCGGCGCAGGATCCCGCAGGCGGTCATGAGCGCAACTCCTCCAACAGCGGCAGGATGTCGTCTTCCATGTGGCGGGGCGTGATCGGGCCGGTGCGCTTGTAGCGAATGCGTCCGTCGCCGTCGAGGACGTAGGTCTCCGGCACCCCGTAAACCCCCCAGTCGATGGCGACGCGGCCGTTCTGATCGACGCCGATCTTGGTGTAGGGGTCGCCCAGCTCCTCCAGGAAAGCCTTGGAGGCCGCGGGATCGTCCTTGTAGGCGATGCCGTGGACGGGCGCGCCCGTCTCTTCGGCGAGGCGCATCAGCATCGGATGCTCCGCCCGACAGGGCACGCACCAGCTGGCGAAGACATTGACGATGGCGGGGCCGCCGCCTTTCAGATCCGCGGTCGAGAGCCCCTCGCCCCCGTCCCACAAGGGCGGCAGCGCGAACTCCGGGGCCGGCCGATCGATCAGCGCGGACGGCACCTCCATCGCGTCGCGGCCGGACAGCAGCTGGGCGGCGAAATAGCCCGCGACGCCCAGAAAGACCGCCAGCGGCAGCAGATAGACGAGACGTTTCATGTCGCGACCGCGCGCCCCCTCATTCCGCAGGGTGGGCGGCCGGCTGAGCGGCGGCGTCGGCGCGCGCCTTGGCCGCGTCGCCCCCGCCCCCCGACGTCGAGCCGGTGCGCACCGGCGCGCCGACGCGCAGCCTTCGGTCGCTGAGCGACAGGAAGCCGCCGATCACAAGCAGGGTCGAGCCGAACCAGATCCACGGGACCAGCGGCTCGCGGTAGAGCCGCACGGTCCAGCCGCCGTCGTCCGCCGGCTGGCCGAGCACGGCGTAGAGGTCTCCGCCGAAATCTGAGCGGATGCCGGCCTCGGTCGTCTCCTGGCCGCCCGCGACATAGCGCCGGCGCTCGCCCGCCAGCGTCGTGATCTCTTCACCCGTGTCGGCGTCGAAGACGGTGAAGGTTCCGCGCTCGGCCCGGTAGTTCGGGCCGGCCACCTGCTCCACCCGGTCCAACTGGAAGACGTAGTCGCCGACGGGGAAACGGTCCCCGGGCTTGCCCGACGCAATCGTCTCGACCGTCATCAACGAGGCGCCGGTGACGCCCGCCACCAGCACGGCGACGCCCAGATGCGCCGTCGTCATGCCCCAGGCGGCGCGCGGCAGGCCCGGCAGGCGCCGGATCGCGTCGGCGACCGAGACCCGCGTCGTCGGGCGCACCCGCGCCCAGAGCTGGGTCATGGTCGCGGCGAACAGCCAGACCGCGAAGGCGAGCCCGAGGAGCGCCAGCGCGTTGTCGCCGGCGTAGAACAGCGCGATCGCCGCCGTCGCGGCGGCGGTGAAGACGCTCGCCGCCGTCAGGCGACGCATGACGCCCGGCAGATCGCCCCGCTTCCAGGGCATCATCGCCCCGATCCCCAGCGCGACCACGAGAACGCCCATGATCGGCGCGAAGGTGAGGTTGAAGTAGGGCGGCCCGACGGAAATCTTGTCACCCGTCAGCACCTCAAGGAACAGGGGATAGAGCGTGCCGATGAAAACCGTCGCCGCCGCGGCCGAGAGCAGCAGGTTGTTGAGCACCAGCGCCCCCTCCCGGCTGATCGGCCGGAACATCCCGCCGCCCTTCAAGGCCGGCGCCCGCCAGGCGTAGAGCGCCAGCGAGCCGCCGATCGCGATCACCAGCAGCAGCAGGATGTAGAGCCCGCGATCCGGATCCGTCGCAAAGGCGTGGACGCTGGTCAGCACGCCCGAGCGCACCAGGAACGTCCCGATCAGGCTCAGGCCGAAGGCGATGATCGCCAGCAGGATCGTCCAGCTTTTCAAGGTGTCGCGCTTCTCCACCACGATGGCCGAGTGCAGCAGCGCGGTCGCCGCCAGCCAGGGCATGAAGCTCGCGTTCTCGACCGGGTCCCAATACCAGAAGCCGCCCCAACCCAGCTCGTAATAGGCCCACCAGCTGCCAAGCGCGATGCCGGCCGTCAGGAAAATCCACGCCAGCAGCGTCCACGGCCGAACCCAGCGCGCCCAGGCGGCGTCGACCTTGCCCTCGATCAGGGCGGCGACGGCGAAAGAGAAGACGATGGAGAGCCCGACATAGCCGACGTAGAGCATCGGCGGGTGGAACGCCAAGCCCGGGTCTTGCAGCAGCGGGTTGAGATCCCCGCCCTCAAGCGGCGGGGGAAACGCCCGCTCGAACGGGTTCGAGGTGAACAGCATGAAGGTGAGGAAGCCGAGCGTGATCAGCGCCTGCACCGAAAGCGTGCGCGCCTTCAGGCTGGGCGGCAGATTGCGGCCGAAGACGGCGACCAGCGCCCCGAACAGCGCCAGCACCAGGACCCACAGCAGCAGCGAGCCCTCATGATTCCCCCACACCCCGGAGATCTTGTAGAGGATCGGCTTCAGCGAATGCGAATTGTTGATGACGTTCACCACCGAAAAATCACTGGTGAGATAGGCGTAGGTCAGCGCCGCGAAGGAGACGCCCAGGACGCCGAACTGCACCAACGCCGCCGGCGCCGCCGTCGCCATCATGGCCGCGTCGCGTCGCGCCGCGCCCCACATCGGCAGCACCGATTGAATGAGCGCGACCGCCGCCGCCAGCGCCAGCGCGAAATGTCCGATCTCAGCGATCATGCTTTTGCCTCTCGTCCCAACGACCGGCGGTCACTCGGCCGCCGGGGCGTAGCCCGCCTCCGGCTCGATACCGTCTCCCGGGCCGTCCTCGCCGTGTTTCCAAGTGCCCGCGCGCTTCATCGCCTCGACCGCCTCGGGCGGCATATAGGTCTCGTCGTGCTTGGCCAGCACCTCATCGGCGACGAAGATCCCCTGATCGTCGAGCGCGCCGAGCGCGACGATCCCCTGCCCTTCGCGGAACAGGTCGGGCAGCAGGCCTGCGAAGCGCACGCGCACATCGGCGGCGTTGTCGGTCACCGTGAACCAGACCGCGCCCTGATCCTGCGCGCCGCGCCGCTCCACCGAGCCGTCCTTGACCAGCCCGCCCAGGCGGAAAGTCTGGCCCTCGGCCACCTTGCCGGCCTCGACCTCGCTGGGGCCGAAAAAGAAGACGACGTTGTCGCGGAAGGCGAACAGCATCAACCCGACCGCCGCCAACAGGAACACGACCCCGCCGGAGACCAGATAAAGCCGCGTCTTCTTGCGCTTGCGCGCGCCGCTCAGGCCCGTACTCGCCATCTCTCTCCTCTTACGCCTCGTCGTGCTTCTCGGCGCCGCGGCGCGCCGCGCGCTCGGGCTCCAGCGCCGCCAGCTCGCGCTCGCGCGCCCGAGCGGTCAGGACGCAGCCCGCCACAAGCGCGAGCAACAGCGCCGCGGTGAAGCCGTAGGCGGTCCAGACGAAGAAGCCGTGCTTCCCCATCGCCCAGAACTCGGCCGTGAACAAGAGGTCCAGCTTCATCCGCGCGCGCCCTCCGTCGCGGCCGCGTCGCCGCCGTTCCGCCGCGCGCGGCGGTCGGCGCGGCGCGCCACGCCGCTGCGGATCGCACGCAGGCGGACCTTCGCGAATTCGCCTCTAAGCCGCACGACCATCAGCCACAGGAACAGGCAGGTGAAGAAGCCGAACATCAGCAAGAGCGGCGTCAGCATCTCCGCCGGCATCGAGGGGCCGTCGCGGCGCATCAGCGTCGATTGCTGGTGCAGCGTGTTGAAGAAGTAGACCGAGAATTTGATGATCGGGATGTTCACGATCCCCACCACGGCCAGGATCGCCGCCGGCTTGTCGCCGCGCGCCGGATCGTCGAAGGCGTTGGCCAGCGCCATGTAGCCGACAAACAGGAAGAACAAGATCAGCATCGAGGTCAGCCGCGCGTCCCAGACCCAATAGGTCCCCCAGGTCGGCTTGCCCCAGACCGCGCCGGTGACCAGGCAGATCAGCGCCAGCGCCGCCCCGATCGGGGCGGCCGAACGCGCCAGCAGATCGCCCAACGGATGCTTCCAGATCAGGAAGGTCGCGCTGCCCAACGCCATCGCGATATAGGCCCCTTGCGACAGCAGCGCGGCCGGGACGTGGATGTAGAGGATGCGCACGGTGTCGTGCTGCTGGTAGTCGGGCGGGCTGTCCAACAGCGCCTTGTAGAGCCCGACCAGCAGAAAGCCGAGGGCGCCGGCCAGCAGCCAAGGCTGCAGCCGGTCGGCGACGCGCATGAAGCGGCCCGGATTGGCGAAACGGTGCATCGACTTAACGCGCCTCGACGTCTATCCCGGCGGCCTTTTGATCGCGCCGCCTGTCCCAAAAACTGTCAACATCATAAGACAGCTACGCCGATTTGGACAGTCAAACCGGTCGTCGCGTCCCGCGCCGGACGCTCACAATCCTATGATTTAAAACCCGAGCCGCACGGCGCCAGAAGAATCGGTCCGGCTCAACCCACGCTGTGCCGAATCGCCGCAGCCGCGGCCCAAGGACAGAGCGGAATCGCGGCCGCCAGCAGCGCCGCCAGATAGAGGAAATGCGGCTGCACGGTGATCTGCGTCAGATGCGCGTCGACCGCCGTCACCCCGAAGATCAGCACCGGAATGTAGAGCGGCAGGACGAGCACCGCGATCAACAGCCCCGCCTTGCGCGCGCCCAGCGACAAGGCCGCGCCGACCGCGCCGATCAGGCTCAAGGTCGGCGTCCCAAGCGCCAAGCCCGCCAGCAGCACCCAATAGCCCTCCGCCGGCAGGTTCAGCATCACCGCGATCAGCGGCGCGATCGCGATCAGCGGCACGCAGGCGGTCAACCAATGGGCGGTCGCCTTGGCCAGCACGATCACGCTGAGCGGCGCGGGCGCGAGCGCGAGCTGCTCCAGCGAGCCGTCCTCGAAGTCGCTTTGGAACAGCCGGTCGAGGGAGAGCATCACCGACAAGAGCGCCAGGACCCAGATGATCCCGGCGGCGAGCGTCGCCAGCACCTGCGGATTCGGCCCGACGCCGAAGGGAAACAGCGAGGCGGCGATCACGAAGAAGCCCAGGATCATGCCCAGATCCGTGCTCTGTCGGAGCGCCAGCGTCACGTCGCGTCGCAAGACGGCGAGGAAGGTGCGCCCGATCATGGGGCGGCTCGCGTCAATAGCCGAAACAGATCCGCGTCCTGACGAAAGTCAGGACCCAGGGCGGCCTGGCTTCGCCGGCGCGCAGCGCGCCGGACCCTGACTTCCCTCAGGGATTGGGCCGGGGTCGATCTGCCCGCAGGGCAAGAGGGCGGACGCGCCGCCATCACGCGGCCTCCGCCTGATAATCGCCGATATCCAGCGTCTGCGCGCCCGGCATGGCGAGTCCGCCGTGCGTCGAGGCGACGACGATCCCGCCGGTCATGCGGTGGGTCTCGATCAGCCGCTCCACGATCGCGACCGAGGCCGCGTCCAGGCCCGTCGTCGGCTCGTCCAGCAGCCACAGCGCGCGGCGCTCCACCACCAGACGGGCGAGCGCGACGCGGCGTTTCTGGCCGGCGGAGAGCTCCGCCCCGCGCACCGCGGCGAGGCTGCGCAGCCCCAACGCGGCGAGCGCGTTGTCGACCGGATCGGCGCTGCCCAGCAGGCGCGCCCAGCTCGCAAGCGTCTCGCGCACGGTGAAGGCGGGCTTCACCGCGTCGAGATGGCCGACGAAGGCGAGGCGCGCGCGGTGCGCCTCCATATCCTCGCGCACATCCGCGCCGCCCCAGGCGACGGCGCCCGCCAGCGGCTCGATCAGCCCGGCCAACACGCGCAGCAGGCTGGACTTGCCCGACCCGTTGGGGCCGACCAGCATCAGCGCCTCGCCGGCGGCGAGGCGGAAATCGAGATCCTCAAACACCAGCCGGCGCCCGCGCAGGCAGGTCAGGCCTCGCGCCTCGAATGTCGCATCCTCGCCCATGGCCGGCAGTTGATCCGCGCCGCTTGGCGGCGTCAAGCGCAAGGGAGCGGAACGCCGCGTCGCGCGCGCTAGCGCCGTCCGATCGCCGCGGCCTTGACCGCCCCGTCAGGCCCCGCCTGCAGCCACGCGGCGATCCCGCCGTCGCCCGCCAGCGCGTCCGCCGGGAGCGTCAACGTCTGCGTCCCGCCGCGCCATCGGGCCAGCACCTGCAGGCTGCGCGCCACATGGGCGTTGACCAGCCGCGCGCCCGCGTTCTCGCCGCGTTTGACCGCGGTCTCACGGCGGGCGTCGAACCCCGCGGCGAACAGTGTGAGCGCCGCCCGCGGCGCCGGCCCGTCGATGGCGATCCGCCAGCCGGTCGGCGTCCGCGCGATCGCAAGGCGCGGCGCGTCCGCCGGGCGGGCGGCGCGGGCCTCGGCGATCGCGGCTTCGACGGCCTGCGGGCGCGAGCCGACGACATGGGTCCGGCCGTCGACGATCATCTGCGGCGTGTAGACTGTGCGCTCCGCCATCGCGCGGGCGTAGGCGCGCTGACGCGCGGTGAAGGCGGGATCGGCGAACGGGTCGCGCCAGCCGATATAATCCCAGTAATCGACATGCAGTTCGAGCGCGACGACGCCCGCGCGTTCGGCCAGCTCGTCGGCCAGATAGGCCTCCGCCGGCGGGCAGCTGCTGCAGCCTTGGCTGGTGTAAAGCTCGACCAGCACCGCCTCCCCGGCCCGCGCGGCGGGCGGCCCCGCCAGCAGCGGGATCAGGAGGAGGGGGAGCGCGAGGAGGCGGTGCATGGCCCGTCTCTTCTAGCGCGCGCCGGCGCTCACCGGCGAATCACGAACCGGTGACGGCGGCTACGCCGCCGGCCGCGCCGCGGGCGCCGGCCCGTCCAGACGCTTCACCAGCGTCTCGTTCCCCTGGTCCGGGTCGCGCGGCACCAGCAACGCCAGCGTCAGCGACACGGCCGCCATGCCCGCCCCGATATAAAAGACGAGGCCCGGATCGTTCAGCCAGATGAAGCCGAAGGCCGCCGGAATGCCGACGGCGGCGATGTGGTTGATGGTGAAGCTGACCCCCGCCGTGCCGGCGATGTCCTTCGGGTCGGCGATCTTCTGGAAATAGGTCTTGATGGCGATCGCAAAGGCGAAGAACAGGTGGTCGACGATGTAAAGGCCGGCCGCCCACAGATGATGATCGACCAGCGCGTAGCCGCAGAAGACGCCGATCAGCCCGATATATTCGATGATCAGCGCGCGGCGCTCGCCGATGCGCGCGATCAGCCGGCCGACATAGGGGGCGATGAAGATGTTCGCGATCAGGTTCGCCATGTAGAGCAGGGTGATCGCGGTGACGTCGTAGCCGAACTTCTCGACCATCAGGAACGCGGCGAAGACCATGAAGATCTGCCGCCGCGCGCCCCCCATGAAGGTGAGCGCGTAGTAGAGCCAGTAGCGCCGGCGCACGAACAGCGTCTTGGTCTGCACCTCCGGCCCCTCGTACTGCGGATAGAAGGCCTTGCAGAAGACCGCGACCGCCAGCGTGAACAGGCCGGCCGCGAGATAGAGCGGCTCGTAGCCGAGCGACAGGCCGAGCCCGCCGAGCGGCAGGCCCGTCACCTGGCCCAGCTTGGTCAAGAGCGCGTCGTCGAAGGTCAGCATGATGACGACGAAGATGCCCAGCGTGCCGGCCGAACTGGCCATCAGCTGGCGCGAGAGATGCTGGGCCGCGCGCTTCTTCTCGATCAGCTGGAGCGTCAGCGACTGGTTCATCGTCTCGTAGTAGTGGAAGCCGACCGACATGATGAAGGTCGTGGTGTAGAGCATGATCTCGGTCGGGAAATAGCCGGTCATCGCCGTGCCGATCCCGAGCAAGGCCAGCGAGACGAAGGCCAGGTTCTGCTCGCGGATGAAGGGCAGCAGGAAGATGGCCGCGAAGCTGAGGAAGCCCGGGATCTCGCGGATCGACTGAAGGAAGCCGATCTCCTTGCCGGTGAAGGCCGCGCGTTCGACCGCGAAGTTGTTGAGCAGCGCGAACCAACCGTGCAGCGAGACGGCCATGGCCATCGCCATCAGGACCAGCATCGCCTCGGGGCGGCGCCAATAGGCCAGCGTGAGGAAACGGGGGGCGGTCATCGGATCGGGGTTCCTGAAACGCGCGGCGCGGACCCGCTCTTCTTACGCCCTCGCCGCCGATCCGTCGAGCGGGAGGGGGCGGCGGGCCGTCAGCGGCGCTCCGGCCCGTCCGACCGGTCCGCCTTCAGGTCCGCCACCTCGCGGCGCAGCGCCTTCAACTCGGCCATGATCTCCTCATGCTCGCCGCCCAGCGCGCCGCGCAGCGCCTCGTCCTCGGCGGCGTGCTCGCGACTCATGCTGTCGACGACGATGGCGATGAACAGGTTCAGGACCGCGAAGGTGGTCAGCAGGATGAAGGGCACGAAGAAGGCCCAGGCATAGGGGAACTGCTCCATCACGGGCCGGACGATGCCCATCGACCAGCTCTCCAGCGTCATGATCTGGAACAGCGAGTAGAGCGACAGACCGATCGAGCCGAACCAGTCGGGAAACGCCTCGCCGAACAGCTTGGTCGCCATCACCGCGCCGATATAGAAGACCAGCGCCATCAGGGTGACGACCGAGCCCATGCCGGGAATGGCCCGCAGCAGCGCCTGCACCACCCGGCGCATCGAGGGGACGACCGAAATCAGCCGCAGCGCGCGCAGGATCCTGAGCGCGCGCAGCACCGACACGCCTTCGCCCGCCGGGATGAAGGTGATCGAGACGATCAGGAAGTCGAAGACGTTCCACGCGGACTTGAAGAAGCCCAGGCGATAAACGACGAGCTTGAGCGCGATCTCGACCACGAAGATCGCCACCGCGATCCGGTCCAGCGCCTTGAGGAACCCGCCCGCATTCTCCATCGCCGCCGGCCAGGTCTCGAAGCCCAGCACGATCGCGTTCAGCACGATCACCGCGATGATCGCATTCTGGAATCGCGCGGATTCGATGACGCTCTTCAAACGCTGCATGACGACGCGGTCCCCCAAAGGGCCTGTCCGGCCGATTCGGCCGGCCCGATCCGGCCGCCTGCTAGAAGGGGCGAACAAGCCCCTGCGTCAAGGGGCGAGTCGCCTCAGCCGCCGCGATCCGTTCGGCCGTCGCCCGGTCGCCGATGTCGGGATTGGCGGCGGCGCGCCGGCACAGCTCGGGATAGAGCGGCTCTTCGAGCCCGATCAGCGGCAGGCCGGTCGCGGCGCGGAAGGCCTCGAACGCGGCGGCGTCGAAGCTCTCGGGCGCGATCCCCCGCCCCGCCGCCCAGTCGACGGCGTCGACCTCCTGGCCCCAGTAGCCGACCTTCGGCGCGCGGGCCTCAGCCTGGACGGCCTGGACGTTTTCGATCTTCGGCTCGGCGCGATAGCCGCGCCAGATGTCGACGTAGAGGAAATCGACCGGCGGGTCGGCCGGATCGGGGCGCCAGGCCAGCAAATCGGCCTCGACGATGCGGAGCTTGGCGCGCTGGGGCCAGAGGTCGATCTCCGCGAAGCGCGGCGCGAGGCGAATGAGGGCGGAATCCCGCTCAACCACGGTGACGCGGGGCACCGCCGGCTTTTCAGTCAGCGCATAGGCCATCAGCGCGAGGCCCAGCCCGCCGACCAGCACATGGCCCTCGGCCGCCGCCAGATGCGGCGCCTGGCTTTCGATCTCCATCGGGGCGGTGGTCATCCAGGCCTCGCCGTCAGTGCGCATCAGCCCGAAGCAGAGGGCCGCGTGGTCGCGTCGGCGGGTGAAATAGCCGGGGCCGCCGATGTGGTCGCCGAACAGATGACAGCGCCAACCCTCCGCCGCGAGCGGCCGATAGGCCGGCATCGGGAAGGCCGGATAGGGCGGATCGATCTCGCCCGCCGGAGTTTCGGCCGGGAACGGCGGCGGCGGGCGGAAGGCGGCCGCGGCGCTCACGCGGACGCCTCCGCCGTCTCGACCGGCCGGCGCGCCGCGCCGATCGCGGGGTTGAGCGACGCGCGCCGGCAAAGATCCGGATAGGCCGCGCGCTCCAACCCGACCAGGGGCAGGCCGGTCTCCTCGCAGAACGCCGAAAAGGCGCCGGCGTCGAAGCCGTCGCGCGCGCCGCCCGCGGCCAGATGGCGGTCGACCGCGTCCAGCTCCTGACCCCAGTAGAAGGCGCGCGGCGCCGGGATCGCGCGGTGGAAGGCCTGCATCTGCGGGACCATCGCGTCCATCCGGTAATAGGGCCAGATGTCGACGAACAGGAAGTCGGCCGAGGGATCGCGATGGTCGGCCAGATCGCCCGTCACGATCTCCAGCTTCTCGGCGCAGGGCCAGCCGTCGATCTCAGCGAAGGCGCGCGCCATCTCGACCACGACCGGGTCCAGTTCGACCACCGTCACCCGCTCGACCGTCTCCTTCATCGCGATGGCGAAGGCGGCGAGCGCCAGGCCCATGCCGCCGACCACGACCCGACCCGCGGCGGCGTCGACGCCGGGGGCCATGCTTTCCGCCTCCATCGGGGTCAGGCTCATCCAGGTGACGCCGCCGCGCGCCAGCGCAAAGCACGCGTGGCGCACGGGACGCGGACCGCCGAAATAGCCGGGACAGACGGGCAGCAGGAATTTCGAGAATCGCCACCCCCCGGCCGCGCCGGCGTCGGCCGCGATCTCCCGATAGGGCGGGCAGGCGAACGGCGCGTAAGGCAGGCGCGGCAGGCCCGGGGCTGCGTCCCAGGACAGAACGGCGGGCGGATCGGCGAAGGGAGTCATCGGCGCGTCCTAAGCGGGTGCGGATATGCGTTCGCAACCTTATAGGGCGACGCTTCCGGCGCCTAGAGAGCGGCGGCCCGACGGGGCGGTCTCCTACCATGCAACCCGCGTCACCCCGGGCTTGTCCCGGGGGAACGGCGTCTCGCGCCGCCGGGGCGAGGGCCGCTTTTGGGCCGGAACAAGTCCGGCCCGACGGGTTGCGCCGGGTCGTTCAAGGCCGACGCGCCGGGCTCTAGGGCTCCCGGCTCAGCCCGCGCTCCTCGAGGTCGCTCAAATACTTCGCCCAGCGCTCCTCATGCTCCAGGCCAAGCTGGTAGAGATATTTCCAGCTGAAGATGCCGGTGTCGTGCAGATCGTCGAAGCTGATGCGCACCGCGTAATTGCCGACCGGCTCCAGGCTCATGATCCCGACATGGCGGCGGCCCGGGACCAACTGCTTCTGACTGGGGCTGTGGCCCTGCACTTCGGCGGACGGGCTTTCGACCCGCAGATACTCCGCCGGCAGCACGAAATGCGCGCCGTCGTCGAAGGTCACGTGAAGCGCCTTTTCGGCCTTCTTGTAGCTGATCTCGCTCGGCCAATGCCGGGTCGAGAAGCGATCCTCCGCCGGCTCGTCCCGTTCCGCGTCGCTCATCGCCACCACCCTGTCGACAACGTTTCATGTCAGAGACTTGAGCGTCGTTCTCCACAAGCCGCCGCAAGCGCTTCAGCCGAAACGCCAAGCGCTTCAAGCGGTCTCTCAAGCCCCGGCGTCCGTGATAGCGCGGCGCCGGGTTCCCGCCAAGGGCGTTCGCGCGCCGGCGCGTCCGCTTGACCGGCCGGCCCGCGGCGGCGATAAGGCTGCGGCCCCGACCTGGGCGCCGCTTTCACGGCCCGCGCAACCGACCTCTCACGGGAGTCCACATCCCATGACCGCCAAGAGCTATCCGCCCGCCCCGTCCAAACGGGTGTTCTCCGGCATCCAGCCGACCGGCAATCTGACGCTCGGCAACTATCTCGGCGCGATCCGCAACTGGGCGCCGCTGCAGCGCGACTACGAGTGCCTCTACTGCATCGTCGACCTGCATGCGATCACCCTCTTTCAGGAGCCGGCGGCGCTGCATGACGCGACCCGGCAGGTGGCGGCCGCGCTGATCGCCTGCGGCATCGATCCGGACGAGCACGTTCTCTTCAACCAGTCGCTGAACCCGGATCACGCAGAGCTCGCCTGGTACTTCAACTGCGTGGCGCGCATGGGCTGGCTCAGCCGGATGACCCAGTTCAAGGAGAAGGCGGGCAAGGACCGCGAGCGCGCGTCGGCCGGCCTCTTCGTCTACCCCAATCTGATGGCGGCCGACATCCTGGCCTATCGCGCCGGGCACGTGCCGGTGGGCGAGGATCAGAAGCAGCATCTCGAGCTCGCCAACGACATCGGCGAGAAGTTCAACCACGATTGGGCGGTCCCCGGCTTCTTTCCCGAGATCGAGCCCTTGATCCTGGGCGAGGCGACGCGGGTCATGTCGCTGCGCGACGGGACCAAGAAGATGTCGAAATCCGACCCGTCGGACATGAGCCGCATCAACCTGACCGACGACGCCGACGCCATCGCCCAGAAGATCCGCAAGGCGAAGACCGATCCGAAGCCTCTGCCGGAAAGCGCCGAGGGCTTCGAAGATCGCCCCGAGGCGCGCAATCTGGTCACCATCTACGCCGCCCTGACCGAGCGCACGACGGCCCAGGTGTTGGGTGAGGTCGGCGGCGCCGGCTTCGGCGATTTCAAGAAGAAGCTGGCCGATGCGGCGGTCGCCCACCTCTCCCCCATCACCTCTGAGATGAACCGGCTGCTGGCCGACCCGGCCGAGATCGACCGCACGCTCTTCAAGGGCGGCGACAAGGCGCGCGCGATGAGCGCCCCGGTCGTCGCCTCGGTGCGCGACATTCTCGGTTTCGTGCATCCGGGGTAAGACGGCCTCCCGCGGCCCGACGGCGCCGCGCCGTCGGTTCGAAAAGAATTCCACGCGCGGCGTGAACCGACACCCGCCCCCGTGCGTACTGTCATGCAAGCGTTTCCCCGGACGGCGCGCGGCCGTTCGGTCGGGTCGAACGGCGCGCCGATGAACGCGCGCCGAGAAAAAAGTCTTTTGGGATCGGATTGGGAAAGAGGACATCGACACGCCATGACCGCCGACGCATTGACCGGCCTGCGCCGGGTTCAGGACGCCCTCGCCGAACAGCGGGTCGAAGTCGAAATGCTGCGCCGCCAGACGGCGCAGTTGAAGGAAGAGACCGAGGCGCTGCGCGCCAATCTCCTGCGCTACGCCGGCGCTTGGACGCCCGTGCGCCGCGGTCTGACGCGGATCGGCGAGACCTGCCGCGACACGGAGCGTCGCATGGACGCCTTTCTGACGAGCGAGCGCGTCAAGGCGTAAGTCGGGCGGCTCACCTGCTCGGCGGCGCGCCCGATCGCGCGCCGGCGCCGGCGGCTTCGCCCTCGGTCTCCACCAGCAAGGCCCGGATCTCCTGGGCGAAGGTCGCGAGCGGGACGGCGCTGTTGATGCGGCGGCCGTCCGACAGCGAGACGTCGGCCGCGCTGTTCAGCGCCACGACTTGCGGTCCCGCCTGTCCCCGCAGGATCAGCGGCGCGCCTGAATCGCCGAAGATGATGGCGCAACTGTGCGCGAGCAGGGGCGGCGCGGACGCGCCGACGCTCAAAAAACTCTCGAACCGGCAATCGGGGTCGATCGACAGCGCGTGCTGCCGGTCGCGCGGATAGCCGGTCAGGGCGAAGCGATTCGCGTCCATCAACGCCTGGCCTTCCGCCGTCTTGGGGATCTCCCGCCAGCCCAGATAGCCCGTCTCGCGGCCGATCGGTCGCTCCAAGACGATAAGCGCCCAATCGTGCGGCAGATTCGAAGGATCCGACCAGCGCGCCCCGTCGAAGCCCGGCGCGACGACATAGCGCGCCGCCTTGGCGTGCGCGACCATCTCGCCGCGCTGATAACCCGCCAGAAAATGGACGTATTCCGGGGCGACCCAGCGCTCGTTGGCCCGAAAATACAGGCAATGGGCGGCCGTCACCACCAGCCGTTCGCCGATCAGCGCGCCGGTGCAATGCCCGCGCCGGCTGACGGCCACATTGACGCGACCGACGGCGCTCCAAGGATAGGCGGCGGCGTCCACCAGAGCGCGGTGGCGCGTGGAGGCCTCCTCGCCGCCGGCCGGCCGCACGAGACCGACGACGGCGAGGGTCATCAGCGCCGCCGCGGCGAGCATGCCTGCGCCTCGTCGCCTCGGTCGTCCGGTCACCGGCATCTCGCCTCCCCTCCGCGCCCGTCGCGGCCCCCTTGGTCCGCCCCCTTGGTCCGCCTTGCACCGTGGCACGCGCGAGCGCGCCGCGGAAGAGGCGTCGCGTCGGGTCTCACCCGAAGATCGCCCGCACATCGATGGTAGAGATGTCGAAGGCGGGGTCGAGCGCGCGCACCTCGACCCGCAAGCCCAGACTCTCCACGCCGGCCTGCGCCGCCTGGCGCGCGAAATCCGCCTGCAGCAGATCGCCGGCGGACTCCCGCCGATCGACCACCGCCTCGTTCACCGACCCGTCGGCGAAGATCTCGCGCACGGTGACGCGCAGGAAGCCCGCCTCGATCGCCGAGAGCGCGTCGCTCACCCCCTCGTCGTTCACGCCGGAGAGCGCGAGATCGATCGAGGTGAAGCTGACGCCGCTTTCGGTGAAGAAGGTGAAATCACGGATCGCCTCGTCGCGCAGCTCGCGGCGATCCTGGGGGGCCAGGTTGGAACTGAGCGCGACGGTCTGGAAATCTCCGCGCTCGTCGGGCGAGAAGCCGGGTCCGTCGCGAATCTCGATGATCGAGAGGTAATCCAGCGCCCGCTTGTTGACGTCGGCCTCGAAGAAGCTGCTCGCCAGCTCGGCCTCGCTTAGTCGGGTTCCGTTCGCGATCGCCGTTCCGCCGGAATCGACCAGGCGTCCCGACGTCTCGGCCAGCGTTCCGTCCTCCTGAAGCGCCCCGTTCAGGGCGACGACGAAGGTGCGCTGCGGGCCGCCCCCGGCGGTCTGCGTTCCCGTCAGGATAAGATCGGAGAGGGCGACCTGCGCCCCTTCCGTCAGCGCGACGCGCCCGTCGAACTGGGTCGTGAGCGAGGCGTCGGCGGCCAGACCCGCATAGGCCGCGCCGAAGACGGCGCCCTCGGACGGACGGCGGTCGAAGTCGCCCAGCACGGCGTCGGGGTTGCGCGCGGCGCCGGGCGAAATCTCCGCCGGCTCGGCCTCGACCTCCTGGGCGGGCGCGTCCGCGTTTTGCTGACCGGTTTCCCGCAAACTCGCGAAATCGAGGCTGGAAAGGAAAGCGCCGGCGGCGTTGCGCGGGCCGGAATCGCTGTCGATCAGAGCCTGCTCGATCTCCTGCTTGAGGGCGTCGACCTCTTGCTGCAGACCGTCGATGCGCCGACCGACCGCCTCGGCGGCCAGCAGCAGGACGTTGCGGGCCTCGATCTGCAGCGGGCGAGAGATCAGCGCCGGGAGATCGGCGCTCAGGCCCGGCTGCACCAACGGCTTTGAATCGCCCGCGATTCCCTGCAGCCCGGCCGGCTCGACCACCGCCGAGCGCAGCGCGCGCGACAGCGGGTCCGCCGCGCCGGCGCCGTTGGCGGCCAGCGTGGAGAAAAGGCTGCCGGCATTGAAGATCGTGACGTCCGCCATGCGCCGCTCACGCCCGTTCCGCCGATCCCCGGGACCGGTCCGCGGACCAGTCTAGCGCGGCGTCGGAAGGCTGGGGAGTCGGATGATCGGCGCGCGCCGCCGTCAGACCAGGGCGGAGGCGTCCAGGAAGGCGCCGGCGATCTGGTCCGCCGTCGCCTGATCGCGGCCCGCCCCTTCGATGAGCGCGGCGAAATCCTGGCTCGCGACGCTCAACGGGAAGCCCGGCGTCGCCTCGGCGGCCGGTGCGGGAACCGCGGCGGCGCGCAAGCTCAAGGGCTCGAACAGTTGCGCGGCGGCGGGCGCGCCGACGGGCTCGGCCGCAAAGGGCGGCAGGTCGGCGGCGACGGCCGGCGGCGGCGCGCGCAGGGACGACAAGGCCTCGGCCAGCGGGGCCTGAGGCCCCTGGGCGGCGGCGCGTAAGGTTTGCAGCAGGTCGGGGCGCGCCCCGATATCGGCGATTGCATCAGCCATAGAGTTTATCTGGGCGCCGACAGCCGCGGCGTGAAGGGGCCGGGGGCGCGCGTTTCGTGCGTCAGCCCGCGGCGATCACCTGGGCGGCGAGGGCGCAGCCGCTCGCCCAGGCGTCCTCCGCCCGGCCGGCGCCGTCGGCGTCGGGCGGCGCCCAATCGCCGGCGAAGCCGGCGCGCGCGTCGGCGTCGTAGACGGGGGCGACGAACGAGACCGCGCGGGCGTAGCGCCAGCGATGGCCGCGGTGATAGGTGGGCTCCGGCCAGGAGGAGCCGCCCAGGGCCTCGCCCGACAAGTCCCGGAAGCGCCGCCAGAGCGCGTATTTGGAGACGTCGGCGTCGGCGTCAAGACGGGCCGCCGACCAGTCGGCCGTCCCATGCAGCGTCAGGCAGGTCGTCCCCTCCGGTCCGCCCGGCTTCGCGCCGTTGACGGCCGCCCAGCGCAGCACGCCCTCCGGATCGTCAACGAAGAAGGCGTCGGCCGGCAGCTCGATCCGTCGATCGAGGCCGATCATCGCGGCGATGCAGGGCTCGTAGGCGGCGCCTTCGGTCTTGGCCGCCAGGTCCGGCGCGGCGGCGAGCAGCGCCCTGCTCTGCGCCGCCGGGGCGGTGGTCAGGAAGATGTCGGCCGCGCCGAAATCGCCTAGATCCCAGCCGCCCCCTTCATTCTGAGCCGCCATCCGGGCGGGCGGCGCGACCTCCGCCTCCAGCGCGAGGTCGAGATCGAAGGCGAGCTGTCCTGCAATCTGCGTCATGCCGGGGACGCCGACATAGCGGGGCGGCGACTCGCGCTCGGGCTCCAACCCGTCGGGCGACAGCGTCGCGAAGCGGGCGTCCCAGCGCGCCGCCGACCCGCGCGCGACCAGACCCTCGAGCGCGGCGCGCAAGTCCTCGCCCCGCGCGGTGAGGTATTGCGCCCCGTGATCGAAGCGCCAGGGCGCGTCCTCGCCCATCAGCGAGGGCGCGCCGCCTGACGTGCGGGTCGCCAGCCGACCGCCCGGCTTTCGCCCCTTGTCGGCGATCCGCACCCGATAGCCGGCCGCATCCAAGGCGAGCCCGCAGGCGACGCCGGCGAGGCCGGCGCCGACGATCAGCACGCTGGGTCCGTCGCGCTCCGCCATCGGCTCGACGCCGGCCCGCGCCTCAGTCCCTCAGGCGCCCCACGCGCTCCAGGCTGGCCGGCATGGCGTGGTCGTAGGTCTCCGTCACGTGGGCGACGATTCGGCGGACCTCGTCGCGGCCGAGCGCGTCCATCAGTTCGCACGGCGCCTTGCCGAAGCGCAGCGCTAGCGCCGCGCCCATGTCGATGTCGGCGGCCGAGGCCACATCCTCGTCCAACTCCTGCAGCACGGGGAAGAAGACGGCGGCGCGCAGGCGGTCCGCGATCTTTTGATCGGCCGCCTCGTCGCCGCTCGCGTCCTCGCCGATCTCGAACTCGTAGTCGCTGTCGCCGCGGGTCTTCAGCGTGTCGGCGATGGCGTAGAAGGCGCCGTGGGGCCCGAGATTGTTCTGGGCGTGATACATGATCTTCGGCTTGACCAGGTTCATCACCATGAAGGGGCCGGCGGCGACCTCCATGCACTCCCGCGCGACGCGGTCGATCTGGGCCGGCGTTCCGACGCCCTCGTCCATCAGCCGCACCGCCTCGTTGCCGTAGGGCACGAAGAAGCGGTTGATGGCGAAGCCGTAGTGATCCTTGCAGGCGATCGGCTTTTTGCCCGTCTTGCGGCAGAATTCCAGCGCCCGGTCGAACAGCGCGGGATCGGTCTTTTCGCCGCGCACCACCTCCACGATCGGGTTGATCGCGGCTGGATTGAAGTAATGCAGGCCGAGGAACCGGCTCGTGTCCTTGTAGGCCTCCGCCAACTCCGAGACCTTGAGGGCCGAGGTGTTGGTGGCCAGCACGGCGCTGTCCGGCAGGATGGCGTTGAGCTTCTTGTAGAGCGTCTCCTTGACCGAGAACTCCTCGAACACCGCCTCGATCACCAGATCGCAGTCGGCGACGGCCTGGAAGTCGGTCGCGCCCTCGACCTTGGCGACGGCGGCGGCCGCGTCGTCGGCGCTCATCTTCCCTTTCTCGGCGGCGCGGTCGTAGAATTTCTTGACCGCGCCCATGCCGCGCTCCAACGCCGCGTCGGTCATGTCGACCAGCGTCACGTCGACGCCCTGGCCCGCGAGGCTGGTGGCGATGCCCGAGCCCATGGTGCCCGCGCCGATGATTCCGACCTTTTGGAAGCTCATGCTCTCGTCTCTCCTGATCGACTAGCGTTCATTGCGTGAACGAGGGCGTTCGCCCCCGAAATCCGCTGCGGACAATAAGGACGTGGTCCGGCCTTGTCGAGAAGCGGCGGCCGAAAGGCCGCAGCCGCGCTGACGCCCCGCGCGCGGCGGGCGCGGGGGCCGCCTCAAATCTCCGTCACGCCCTTTGTGGTCGAATATTCGAAATGCAGCGCCTCGCCCGGGTAGACCAGGGGATAGATCGCATGCGCCGCCTGGGCCGCGTCGGAGAAGCCTTGCAGGATCAGCTTCAGCTTGCCGGGATAGGCCGCCACGTCGCCGATCGCGAAGACGCCGTCCATCGGCGTCTGACAGCTGGCCGGGTCGACCGGGATGGTGTTTTTCTCGACCGGAAAGCCCCACTCGGCGATCGGCCCCAGCTTGGCGGCCAGCCCGAAGAAGGGCAGCAGCACGTCGGCCTCCAGCCGGCGCTCCCCGCCGTCGAGATCCTTCACCACGACCGCGTCCAGATCGCCGTTGACGCCCTCGAGGCCCGCCAGCTGATAGGGGACCACCATCTCCAGCTTGCCGGTCTTCTCCCAGGCGCGCATGCGCTCGACCGATTCCGGCGCGGCGCGGAACTTGTCGCGGCGATGGACGACATAGACCTTCTCCGCCACCTCCGGCAGCGACATGGCCCAATCGACGGCGCTGTCGCCGCCGCCGGCGATGACGATGCGCTTGCCCCGGAAATCGTCGCGCCGCTTGACCATGTAGAAAACGCCCGTCCCCTCATAGGTCTCCAGCCCCTCCAGCGGCGGCTTGTTCGGCCCGAAGGCGCCGCCGCCGGCGGCGATCACGACCGCTTTGCAGGCGATCGCCGCCCCGGCCGAGGTTTCGACCAGCCAGCCGCCCTCGGGCCGGCGGGTCAGGCCGGTCACCTGCTGTTTGAGATGATAGGTCGGATGGAAGGGGGCGGCCTGCTCCTCCAGCCGCTCGATCAGCTCGCCGCCGGCGATCCGCGGATGGGCCGGGATGTCGAAGATCGGCTTCTCGGGGTAGAGCGCGGTGCACTGGCCGCCGATCTCCTCCAGCGAATCGACGACCGCCGCCTTGATCTTCAGCATCCCCAGCTCGAAGACGGCGAACAGGCCGACCGGGCCGGCCCCGATGATGACGACGTCTGTCTCTTGGCGGGCGCCCTCTTGGCGGGTGGCGGTCATGGGGCCGGATCTCTCCTCGGTTCGGGTGGCGGAAATCGGGCGCGAAGCGCTTGGGTCGCGCGGGCGGCGATGATAGAAAAGCGCCGCAGCCCGGGCGTCAAGCCGGGCCGCGACCCCCGATGTCCGGTTTGCGGCCCCCTTGGTCGCGACCGACGCCCGGCCCGCCGCCGCTTGCAAGAGCCGTCTCGCATGACCGACGCCGCCCTTTCTCCGCCGATCGAGATCGCGCTGCCCGATCTGGCCGCGACGCGCGCGTTGGGCGCGCGGCTCGGCCGGGCGTTGCGGCCCGGCGACGCGGTTCTGCTGACGGGCGACCTGGGGGCGGGGAAAAGCGAACTCGCCCGCGCCGCCTTGCGCGCCGCCTTGGGCGATCCGGAGTTGGCGGTCCCAAGCCCGACATTCACATTGGTTCAGAGCTATGACGCGCCCGGGGGGTTTGAGATCCTGCATGTCGACCTCTACCGAATCGAGGATCCCGAAGAGGCGGTGGAGCTGGATTTGGAGGAGGCGTTCGCGGACGGCGCCTGCCTCGTCGAATGGCCGGATCGTCTGGGCGCGCGGCGCCCGGCCGACTCGCTCTCCTTGACCCTGACGATGGGCGAAGGGGAGGCGGACGGCCCCCGGCGACTGAGCGTCGTGCAGGCGGGGCCGTCCTGGCGGGATCGGCTGGCGGAGGTTTTCGGATGAGCCGGCCGCTCGCCGCAGACGCCGGGCGCGACGCCGAGATCGACGCCTTCATCGCTCGCGCCGGCTGGGGCGGGGCGACGCGTGCGCCGCTGGCCGACGACGCGTCTTTTCGCCGCTACGAACGGCTGCGTCTCGACGATCGGCGGGCCGTGCTGATGGACGCGCCGCCCGGCCGTGAGGACGTGCGCCCCTTCGTCGCGGTCGACCGGCTGCTGCGCCGGCGGGGGTTGAGCGCGCCGGAAATCCTCGCAGAGGATCTCGAGGCGGGGTTCCTGCTGCTGGAGGATTTCGGCGACGCGACCATGACCCGCCTGTTGGCGCGCGGAGAGGACGAGGGCGCGCTCTACCGCCTCGCGACGGACGCGCTGATCCATCTGCACCGGCGCTTCTCCCCGCGCGAAGCCGACGCGTCCGGCCTGCCGATCTATGACGAGGCGCTGTACCTCACGGAGGCCGCGCTGTTCACCGACTGGTGGTGGCCGGCCGTCTTCGACGCGCCCTGCCCGCCCGACGTGCGGCTGGAGTATCTGGGTCAGGTCGCCAACGCCCTGCAAGCGACGGCGGGCGCGCCGCGCACGCTGGTGTTGCGCGACTATCATGTCGACAACATCCTGCGCCTCGACGGGCGAGAAGGCGTCGCGGCCTGCGGCCTGTTGGATTTTCAGGACGCGGTCGTCGGGCCGGCGGCCTACGATCTGGTCTCGCTGTTCGAGGACGCGCGGCGCGACGTCGATTCCGGCGTCGCCCAGGCCGAGATGCGCCGCTACTTCGAGGCCTTTCCGACGCTGGATCCAGCCGCCTTCGCCGCCGCCTATTCGGCGCTCGGCGCGCAGCGCGCGTTGAAGGTGATCGGTATTTTCACCCGGCTCGACCGGCGCGACGGCAAATCGCAGTATTTACGTCACATCGATCGGGTATGGCGGTGGCTGGAGACCGATCTGGCGCACCCGCAGCTGGCCGGCCTGCGGGCTTTCCTGGATCGAACGGTCCCGCCGGCTCGCCGCACCGCGCCGAACCGCTCCCCGGGCGCCGGCGTTCCCACCCTTTAGGACGAGAGATTGCGCACGCCATGAGCGTTCCCCCCCCAATCGACGCCGCGATGCTGCTGGCCGCCGGCTTCGGCACGCGCATGCGCCCGCTGACGGACGACCGGCCGAAGCCGCTGATCGAGGTCTGCGGCAAGCCGCTGATCGACTGGGCGGCGGAGCGGCTCCGCGCCGGCGGGGTCTCGCGTCTCGTCGTCAACGCGCATTATCTGGCGGACCGGATCGCCGAGCACTTCGCCGACGCCGACGACGTGAGGCTGTCGCCCGAACCGGAGATCTTGGAGACCGGCGGCGGGGTGAAACAGGCCTTGCCGTTGCTGACCGAGGGCCGCGGCGCGGCGCCTTTCTTCGTCGTCAACGCGGACGCGTTATGGCTCGACGGTCAAAACCCGGCGGTGGACCGGCTGAAGGCGGCTTGGAACGACGCGGCGATGGATGCGCTTTTGTTGCTGCACCCGACGGTCGCGGCGGACGATTATCACGGGGCCGGGGATTATCATCTGGACCCGGACGGGCGCGCCCGACGCCGGGAAGAGGGCGAAATCGCCCCCTTCCTGTTCGCAGGCGTCCAGATCCTGTCGCCGCGACTGTTTGCGGACGCGCCCGACGGCGCATTCTCGCTTAACCGCCTTTACGACAGGGCGCAGGAGGACGGGCGTCTCGCCGCCCTCGTCCATGACGGGGAATGGTATCACGTCGGCACGCCGGACGCGCTGGCCGCGACTGAAGAGGTGATCGCGCGCGGCCACACCAAGACCAACACGCGCTAGCCGACGCGGCCGGCTTACGCCTCCATAAGCAGGTCGGAAGGGCTGTCCGCGCTGTCTTCCAGCGTCTTGCGAAGCTTGCCGAGCGCGCGGTGCTCGAGCTGACGCACCCGCTCCTTGCTGACGCCCAGCTCGCGGCCGAGCTCCTCCAAGGTCGCGCCTTCCTCCACCAGCCGCCGTCGGCGGATGATGGTCTGCTCGCGCGGGCTCAACTGCCCGATCGCCTCGGCCAGCCAGCGCGAGCGGGTCTCGCTGTCGCGCAGGCCTGAGACGACCTCTTCCGGGCTCGCCCGATCGTCGCGCAGGAAGTCCAGCCAATTGCCGTCCGACTCCTCACCCACCGGCGCGTTCAGCGACTGGTCGGAGGCGGCGAGGCGGTTCTCCATCGCCTCCACGTCGCGCAGATTGACCTTGAGCTCGTCCGCGATCGACTGACGCTGGGCCGGCGTCATCTGGGTCGAGGAGGCCTCGGCGATCTTGGCGCGCAGGCGTCGCAGATTGAAGAACAGCGATTTCTGGGCCGCCGTGGTTCCGGTGCGCACGATCGACCAGTTGCGTAGCACATAGTCCTGCATCGCCGAGCGAATCCACCAGCTGGCGTAGGTCGAGAACCGGATGTCGCGCTCCGGCTCGAAACGCGCGGCGGCCTGCATCAAACCGACCGAGCCTTCCTGCACCAGATCGCCGACCGGCAGCCCGTAATTGCGGAACTTCGAGGCCATCGACACGACGAGGCGGGTGTAGGACGACACCATCTCGTGCAACGCCTTTTCGTCGCCCTGTTCGCGCCAACGACGAGCCAGTTCCATCTCTTTCTCGCGGCTCAGCAGCGGCTGGCGCATGGAGGACTTGATGAAGCGGAGATTGGCGCGCTGCGTTTCGGGATCGTCGATGTAGCCCATGATGCTGCTTCCCTTCCGTTCGCCGGCGGTCGAGAGATGTCGCCGCAGTTTTGCCAAGCATTACGCAAGGCGGCGGGCGGCGGATCACCGGGCGATCCGAAGGCGACGCGCGGTCCGGAAGCCTTTTCGAACGTGCAGACGGCGCGGTCGGCGCAGAGGGCGCGGTACGGTCCCGGCGCCTCTGCCGGCGGCGGGCGGCGGCCGGTCGGCCCGGATGAAAGCGCGCGCGGCGACCGCGCGGGCGCCCGTCAGACGGTGAAGCGCTTCTCCAGCACGCCCTCTGGCGTAAGGCGCACGGCCGTCAACGGACCGCCGCGCCCGGCGCCGGCGTCGATCGAGAGCGTCACCGCCGCGTCCACCACGCCGCGCTGGTCGGGATCGAAGCCGCGCACGATGCGCGAGAAAACCCCGTAGGGTCGCTCGATCGCCTCGAAGCTGCGCGCGGCCCACCAGAAGGCGTCGGCCTGACGGTCGACCGGCTTTTCGACGTCGAGACCGGCGTGCACGAACAGCGTCGCGTCGGCCGCCGCCGCGGCCGCCGGATCGCCGTCCGGGTCCTGGCTGGGCGGGGTGGCGGCGGCGCGCGAGAGGTCGCGCATCAGCGCGTCCCAGCCCGGGATCGCCCGCAGCCGGTCGCGCAGGCGGTTGCACCAATAGGTCAGCGCCAGCGTCCCCTCCCGGGCGACCCGGCGCGCCTCGCCCAGGTCGGCGCCGAAGGCGGCCAGCGCCTCGCCCATGCCGCGTTCGGCCATGAAATCAAGAATCGCCGCCGGATCGGGGGCGAACTGCAGCTGCATCAGCTTGCCCCACATCTCCTCCTGCGCGCCGCGCAGATAGACGACGTCGAGCGGGTCCATATAAGGCGGGAAGGAGAGGAACCAGCGCCGGAAGCGGATCAGCTCGTCCAGCACCTCGCGCCCGTCCGGCCCGTAGCCGAAATAATTGCCGAGATAGACGATGCGGTCGCCGACATCGAGCTCTTCGGCCATGCGGTCGTGCAGCGCGGCCAGACGCTCCGCCTCGCCGTGGATGCAGGCGACGGCCCAGACCCGCTCGGCGGCGCGCAACGGGATGATGGTGCGGCTATCCGGCATGATCGACCCGGCCGACCTCGACGACGGTGAAGACGGACGGCGGACGCCGCCCCTCGGACGCCCTCTTTATCACCCATGGGGCGGGGTGGGTAGTCTTACGCGAGGCGCCGCCGCCGGCCCGGCCGCGCCTCAGGCCGCCGCCTCGTCCTGCAGGACGGGACGCACCGCCTCCATCAGGGCGCTCAGGCTTTCCTCGACGCTCTGGCCCGTGGTGTCGACGCTGGCGTCGGCGCGGCGATAACTGGGCTCGCGCGCGGCGAGGATGGCCTTCAGATCGTCCATCGCCTCGTCGTTGCGCGCCATCGGGCGCAGATCGCCCTGCTCGATCACGCGCGTCATGTGCTCCTCGGGGCTCGCCTTGATCCAGACGGTCCAGCAATGCTCCAACAAATAGCCGAAGGTGCCGCTCTCGGACACCAGGCCGCCGCCGGTGGAGATCACCGCGCGCTCATGCTGCGCCACGACGCTTTCCAGCGCGCGGCGCTCGTAGCGTCGAAAGGCGGGCTGGCCGCTGAGCGCCAGGATCTCCCCGATGCTGCCGCCGTAGTCCTGCTCCACCAACCGGTTCAACTCGACGAACGGCAAGGTCAGCCGCTCGGCCAGCAGCCGACCCAGCGTCGATTTGCCCGCGCCGCGCAAGCCGATCAGCGAAATCCGCTTGCGGCTCGTCGCGCCCGCGCCGCCGCCGGCTAGGTGGCGTTCGATCAGGCTTTCGATCATCGGCAGGCGCGCCGGATCGACCCCCGACAGCAGATCGACCAGCGGGGCGAGCGCCGGACTCGCCGCGCCGGGTCCGGCGACAAGATCGGCCAGCGGGTAATCGACCGCCCGCGCGATCTGGCGTAAGACCGCGACGGACGGATTGCCCGCGCCGCTTTCCAGCTGCGCCAGATAGCGCTCCGAGACCCCGGAATCCCGGGCCAGGATGCGCCGCGCCATGCCGCGTTTGGCGCGGGCGTCGCGAACCCGCGCCCCCAAAGCCGCCAAATACGCGGAGAGTTCGGGATCGTCGTCGTCTTTGGTGCGCCGCTCGGTCATCGCGGTCCTGCAGTATGGTTCTTTTCTCTCCGGGAAGTATGCACTATATTGCCGGCCTCCGAAAGATGCGCCGGTCCGGCACAGGCGGGGCGCGCGGGCAGCGACGGGCGACATCGCCCGAATGACGGAGACGGTATCGGGATGGCGGAGCAGATCAAGATCCTCGTCGGCACCATGACCGGCACGGCGGAACTGGTGGCGGACGAAATCGCCGAGGTCCTCACCGACAAGGGCGTGGAGGCCGAGATCGAATTGATGGACGACCTTGATTCGAGCGTCTTCGCCGACGGCGGCGCTTTCATCATCTGCACCTCCACCTACGGCCAGGGCGACGTGCCGGACAACGCGCACAGCTTCCTGGAATCGCTAAAAAGCGACGCCCCCGACTTGTCCGAGGTGCGCTACGGCGTCTTCGCCCTGGGCGACATGACCTACGCCCAGACTTTCTGCTTCGGCGGCAAGCAGTTCGACGAAGAGCTGCAGAAACTGGGCGCCAAACGCGTCGGCGAGATGCTGCAGCACAACGCCGCCGCCGGCAGCCTGCCCGAGGACGACGCCGCCGAGTGGGCCGAGGGTTGGTACGAGCAGTTGACCGAAGCCGCCTGAGCGCGGCCGATCCGCCCCGGCCGAGAGCGATAAGATAAGGGCCGGGCGGCTTTCTTGTGGGGGGCGCAGGATCTCCGCCGGCCGACGGCGGCGAGACCGCGCCCGTGTGGAAGGGAGGACGCCGTCGATGAGCGTCGACGATCTGAAAGCGGCGGTGACGCCGATCACCGAGCATATCGCGGGCAAACCGCTGAATGCGGAGCTGGACGCCGAGCTGAACCGCGTGTTCCCGCCCGGAAGCGCCGCGTTCGAGGCGCTGGCCGCGGCCTGTCGCACCGGCATGGACGAGGGCTGGCTGGGCGAGCGCGAGCATGGCGGCGTCCGCTTCGGCCGTCCGATCAAGCCGGGACCGGAGACCGCCGGCTTTTCGGTCGACGTGGTGCGCTACAAGGATCTGGCCGGCCCGCATCACGGTCATCCGAAAGGCGAGATCGACTTCATCCTGCCGATCGACGAGACCGCCGCGTTCGACGGTCGCGGCGCCGGCTGGCTGGTCTACGAGGCCGGAACCGAGCATCACCCGACGATTTCGGGCGGCGAGGCCATCGTCCTTTATCTGCTGCCCGACGGCGAAATCGCCTTCACAAAGCGCTGACGTCACCGAGCGACCATGCGCGACGGCCGCCCGCCCGATGGATAATGAGGCGGCCCGCGCTTCTTCAGGAGGAAACCCCATGGCGACGACCGCCGCGGCCGGACCGCATCGCACGGACACGGGGGCCGGCGCCCTCTACAACGCCGCCGACGACCTGATCGGCCGCAACCTGAAGGCTGGGCGCGGCGACAAGCCGGCCTTCATCGACAAGAGCGGCCCCCACAGCTACGCCGAGCTCGACGCGCTGAGCGCCCAGGTCGCGAACCTGCTGACGGCCCGCGGCGTCGACGTCGACGACCGCGTGCTGTTGTGCCTGACCGACACGATCGATTTCCCGGCCTGCTTCCTGGGCGCGATCAAGGCGGGGATCGCGCCGATCCCGGTCAACACGCGCCTCACCGCCGGAGACTACGCCTTCATGCTGGCGGACAGCCGGGCGCGCGCGCTGATCGTCTCGGAGGCGCTGCTGCCGCAGTTCCTCGAGCATATCGACGATCACCGCTATCTGGAGACGGTGATCGTCTCCGGCGCGGACGGCGGGGCGTACGAAGCGTTGTCCGACGCGCTCAAGGACCAGCCGACCCAGTTCGAGACCGCGCCGACGCGCGCCGACGACATCTGCTTCTGGCTCTACACCTCCGGGACGACAGGCAAGCCGAAGGGCGCCGTCCATCTGCACGCCCACCTGGCGCGCACCGCCGACCTCTACGCCGTGCCTGTGCTGGGGATCCGGGAAGACGACGTGGTCTTCTCCGCGGCCAAGCTGTTCTTCGCCTACGGGCTGGGCAACGGCCTCACCTTCCCGATGGCGGTGGGGGCGACCGCCGTGCTGTTGGAAGGCCCGCCGGAGGCGAAGGCGGTCGCGGAAATCCTGAAGACCCAAGACGTCACCATCTTCTACGGCGTCCCCACGCTCTACGGCATGCTGCTGGCGAGCGGGGAGCTTCCGGAGGCGGGCGAGCACAAGATGCGCGCGGCGACGTCGGCCGGCGAAGCGCTGCCGAGCGAGCTGTTCCGCCGCTTCAAGGAGAAGACGGGGGTCGAGATCCTGGACGGCCTCGGCTCGACGGAGATGCTGCACATCTTTCTCTCCAACCGGCCGGACGACGTGAAGCCGGGGACCTCCGGCAAGCCTGTGCCGGGCTACGACCTGCGCCTCGTCGACGACGACGGGACGGTGCTGGAGGAGCCGGGGTCGATGGGGATGCTCGAAGTCTCCGGTCCGACCAGCGCGATCATGTACTGGGGCCAGCGCGACAAGAGCCGCGAGACCTTCTGCGGCCCCTGGACGCGCACCGGCGACAAGTACGTGCGCGACGCCGACGGCTATTTCACCCATGCCGGCCGCGCCGACGACATGCTGAAGGTGGGCGGCATCTACGTCTCGCCGGTGGAGGTCGAGAGCGCCCTTCTGCAGCATGAAGCCGTGTTGGAATGCGCCGTGATCGGCCAGCCCGACAAGGACGACCTGATCAAACCCAAGGCCTATATCGTGCTGCGGGAGGAGCTCGCGGCCGACGAGGCGCTCGCCGACGAGATCAAGGCCTTCGTGAAGCAAACCCTCGCCGGCTACAAGTATCCGCGCTGGATCGAATTCACCGCCGAATTGCCGAAGACCGCCACCGGCAAGATCCAGCGCTTCAAGCTGCGCGCCGAGCAGGGGAGCTGAGCCGCCATGGCGCCGGACAGCGCGGGGGGCGCGACGATCGAGCCCTTCTTCGAGGAGATAGAGGGTGTGCGCCTGGAATGCGCGTGGCTTACGCCGAGCGCGGGCGCCGACCCGGCCCGCCCGCCGATCGTGATGCTGCATGAGGGGCTTGGCTCGCTGGCGATGTGGAAAGACTTCCCCGCCGCGCTGGCCGAGGCCGCGGGCGCGCGGGTTCTGGTCTATTCACGCTACGGCTACGGGCGCTCGACCCCGCTCGCAGCCCCCTTCGGCGTCGACTACATGCACCGGGAGGCGCTGGAGACGCTGCCCCGGCTGCTGGATCGGCTTGAGATCGACGCGCCGGTGCTGTTCGGCCATTCCGACGGCGGCTCGATCGCGCTGATTCATGCGGGCGGCGCGGCGCGGCCGGTCGCGGGGATCGTGCTGATGGCGCCGCACGTCTTCGTCGAGGACCTGACCGTCGCGTCGATCGAACAGGCGAAAGAGGTCTTCGAGACCTCCGACCTGGTCGACAAGCTTGGGCGTTATCACGATGATCCGGATCGGACCTTTCGCGGTTGGAACGACATCTGGCTGCACCCGGATTTCCGCGCCTGGAACATCGAAGAGCATCTGCCGCAGGTCGCGGCGCCGGCGCTGGCGATCCAAGGCGCGGACGACGAATACGGCACGCTGGCCCAGATCGACGCGATCGAACGCGGCGTCGCCGCGCCGGTCGAGCGGCTGGTGCTGGAGCGCTGCAAGCACTCGCCCCATCGCGACCGGCGCGACGCGGTGCTGGAGGCGACGGCGGGTTTCGTGGCGGGGCTGTGAGGCGCATCAATCAGACCTCTTGAGCCTTCCTCCTTGAGGGGGGAAGGTTGGACGGGGGCGAGAGATTTCCGCACAGGAACTCGCCTCGGCGCCGCCGCGCCCGCCCCACCCCGACCCTCCCCCGCAAGGAGGAGGGAGAATAGTTTTCGTGAGGTTCGCGCGTGACCACCCCCCACCCCCTCGATTTCGCCTACGACGCCGCGCCTGCGCCGGGCGCGCTGGTCGAGGTCGCGCCCGGCCTGCATTGGCTGCGCATGCCGATCCCGCTCGACCTCGACCACATCAATCTGTGGCTTATCGAGGATCAAGACGCGGCCGGCGCGCCGACCTGGACGCTGATCGACAGCGGCTTCGGCGACGCGGCGACGCAAGGCCTGTGGCGCGCGATCTTCGACGGGCCGGCCGCCGGCCGCCGGCCGCACCGGCTGATCTGCACCCATTATCACCCGGATCATTTCGGCCTGGCGGGGTGGCTTGAGCGGACCTACGGCGTGACGGTCGAGATGACCGAGACCGAATGGATCGTCGGCTCGCTGCTGCCGCGCATCGGGCATCAGGCGGCGGCCGACGCGCAGGACGCCTTTTTCGCCCGCCACGGCATGCCGGCCGACATGCGCGGGCGGCTCGCCGCCCAGGGCAACGAATTCAAGACCCGCACCGAGCCGCCTCCGGCCGCGTGCCGGCGCATCCGGCACGGCCAAACCCTGACCCTCGGCGGCCGGGAGTGGGAGGTGATCGTCACCGAAGGGCACGCCAGCGAACACGCCTGCCTTTCCTGCGCCGATCTCGATCTGCTGATCTGCGGCGATCAGCTGCTGCCGAAGATCACGCCCAACATCTCCGTCTATTGGTTCCGCGACGGCGCCCGGCCGCTGGCGGAGTATCTGGAAAGCCTGGATCAGCTGGAGGCGCGCATCCCCGCTTCGACCCTGGTGCTGCCCTCGCACAAGCTGCCCTATCGCGGCGCGCCGACGCGCGTCGCGCAGCTGCGCGCGCACCACGCCGAGCGGCTGGAGGCGTTGGCGGGCGCGCTCGGCGACGCCTCGAAGAGCGCCTTCGATCTGACGCCGGCCCTGTTCCCGCGTCGGCTCGACGACATGCACATGATGTTCGCGCTGGGGGAGACGATCGCGCATCTGGAGCATCTGGCGGCCGACGGCCGCGCGGTGGGCGCGCCAGGCGAAGACGGGGTGAAACGCTGGCGCGCCGGTCCCGGCGGCGCCTGAACCAACGGGGGGAGAGACCAGCCGCCATGACCGGCCGCACAATCGACGACTTCACGGTGGGGGAGACCTTCACGACCCGCTCGGCGGCGTTGGACGAGGCGACGATCATCGCCTTCGCGACCGACTACGACCCCCAGCCGATCCACATCGACCCGGTCTTCGCCAAGGAGCAGGGGCCGTTCGGCCGGGTGATCGCCAGCGGCTTCCAGACCGTCGCCTTCTCTTTCAAACTCTATCTGGAGTTCGGGCATTTTCAGGGAACCGGCCTCGCCGGGCCGGGGATGGACGAGATCCGCTGGCTGAAGCCGGTGTTCCCCGACGATCCGCTGACGAGCTGCGTCGAGGTTCTGGAGGCCCGGCCCTCCAAGACCAAGCCCGACCGCGGCCTGCTGCGCCTCGGCTTCACGGTGAAGAACGGCGCCGGCGAGACGGTGCTGACCTACAGCTCGATGACGATGCTGAAACGACGCGGCTGAGGGGGGCGCCGCGGGACGCGGCCCGCCGGCCGCGCCCCGCCCTCAAGAGGCCGGGATCTGGGCCTCGGTCGGCGGCGCGCCCTCCGCGGGCGAAGCGTCCTCGGCGCTCGGCGGCTCCTCGGCGCTCGGCGGCCACTCTGCGCTCGGCGGCTCGGGGAAGCGCTCCGGCGCGGGCGAGACGACGCGCGGCCCCTGGCCGGTGATCTCAACCACCGCGAAGCCGCGTTCGTTGAGTCCGTCCGGGGTGAAGCGGAAGAGACCTTCGGCCCCGAGGAAGCCGGTCGGGTTCGTCAGCGCCTCGGCGGTGAAGCGCGCCGGCCGGTCGTCGACGCCGGCGAGGCTGACCGCCACCGCCGTCACGTCGTAACCGAGCGAGGCGAGGCGCGAAGGCCGCCGGCCGTAGACGGCCGCGAAGCGCTCTGCGAACTGGCGGCGATACGCGTCGGGCGGCGAGACGTACCGCGCGCCGACCAGCGTCGGCTCCCGCGACAGATCGCCGAAACCGTCCCACGGCTGCAATCCCAAAATCCGCACGGCCGGCTCGTCGACGTCGTAGAAGGCGAGCTGCGCGGCCAGAATCTTCGCCGTCTGCGCGTCGAGCGCCGGCAGCAACACCGCGTCGAACGGCGGGTCGCCCAGCGTGTCCAGCGGCTCCAAACGCCTCAGCGCCGCCTTCGAGGCCTCATCGTCGCGCGCCTCCAGATCGGCGCGCTCCTGCGCCAGAGCGCGGGCGCGTTGCTGGTAGTCGGCGAAGCGGCGAATCACCTCGCTGTGGTCGGCGGCGCCCGCGTCGTAATAGGCGATCCGGGCGAGCGAGATCGGCGCCGGCGGCGCTTCGGTCGTCGCGGTGAGACCGGGCAGGATGTCCACGGCGACGGCGGGCGCGGTCTCGGTCGCGGCGTCGCCCGCGGTGATCTCTCCGGCGATCGCCGCCGGCGGCCGCCGCTCTCCGCTCTCATAGGCGCGCAGCACCTGCTGCGCGGCCGAGACGACGGCGTCGCCATAGGCCCCTTGCGGCGCCAGGACGGCGATCCGCGTACGCCCCTCGGCGATCGCGTGGTCGATGATCCGCGCCACTTGGGCCGAGGGCGTGAAGCCCGCCAGATAAACCGGCGGTCCGGCCGCATCCGGCGAATTGGAAAAGGCGACGACGTTGAGGCCCGCCTGATCGGCGATCGGGCGGACGGCGTCGACGGAACTCGCCAGCAGCGGGCCGACGATCAGCCCCGCCTCTTCCTCGACCGCACGGGCCGCGGCCTGCGCGGCGCCGTCGGGGGTCCCTTGCGTGTCCAACGGCAGCAGCACCGCCTCCGGATTGCCGAGGTCGAAGAGCGCCATCTGCGCGCCCTGCAACAGCGCCTCGCCGGCGCCCGCGTGGCGGCCCGACAGCGGCGCCAGCAGCGCGATCACATGGTCGCGCGGGCCGCCGACCAGATCGGCCTCCTCCTCCGTCGGCAGCAGAAAGTCGGACTGCGCCCCGAACATCTCGTCGGCCGCCTCTGCCGCGGCGGCGGCGTCCGGATCGCCCGGATCGACGCCCGGCGAATGCGGCGGCAGGCCGTCGGCGGGCGGGCCGGTCTGATCCTGTTGAGGGGGCTCGCTCGCGCAGCCGGCCAGCGTTAGGATCAAGGCGACCGCGGCCAGCAGGGCCGCCAAGCGGCGGCCTGCGGCGGCGGGCGCGCGACAGCATGACGCGACGATCGGCGCGGCGGGAGGCGAAGCGAGTGACGGCACCAGGTTCCTCCGATCGTCCAAGGGCGAGCGACGGCGTCGGCGACAGATATACGAAGGGTGCGGTCGCAAGTAAACCGATGGGCGAAACGCCCGGGGACCGCCTGCCCGCAGGCCTCTACATCGTGGCGACGCCGATCGGCAATCTGCGCGACATCACGCTGCGCGCCCTTGACGTCTTGGGCGCCGCGGACCGCATCGCCTGCGAGGACACCCGGGTGACCGCCAAGCTGCTCGCCGCCTACGGCCTCAAGAAAAGCCTGACGCCCTATCATGACCATAATGCGGCGGCGGCGCGGCCGAAGCTGCTGGACGCGATCGGGCGCGGGGAGGCGGTGGCGCTGGTCTCGGACGCGGGTACGCCGCTGGTCTCCGATCCCGGCTACAAGCTGGCGGCGGAGGCGGCGGCGGCCGGATTCGCGGTGACGCCGATCCCGGGCGCGTCGGCCGCGCTCGCCGCGCTGAGCGCCGCCGGGCTGCCCAGCGACAAGTTCCTGTTCGCCGGCTTCCCCCCGCCCAAAGCGGGCAAGCGCGCGCGCTGGCTGGCGGGGTTGCTCGCGATCGACGCGACGCTGATCCTCTATGAGGGGCCGAGCCGGCTGGCCGACGCCCTCGCCGCGATCGCCGAAACCGCGCGTGATCGGCCCGTCGCCGTGATGCGCGAACTCACCAAACTCTATGAGGAGCATCGCCGCGGGACGGCCGCCGCGCTCGCCGACCACTACAAGACGGCCGGACCGCCCAAAGGCGAGGTCGTGATCGTCGTCGGCCCGCCCGGCGCGGATGAGGCCGAGGCGCCGGACCTCGACGCGCTGCTCCAAGACGCGCTCGCCGCGATGAGCGTCAAGGACGCCGCCAAGATCGTCGCGGCGGCGACCGGTCTGCCGAAGAAGGACGTCTACGCCCGGGCGCTAACCCTCGCGAAGCCTGATGGCGCGTGATCCGGCGACTCGCCGGCGCGCCGAGGGCCGCGGGCGCAAAGCGGAGGATTGGGCCGCGCTGTGGCTGCGCCTCAAGGGCTATTCGATCCTGGCCAGGCGCGCGCGCACGCCGGTGGGCGAGATCGACCTGATCGTGCGCCGCGGCCGGCTGATCGCAGCCGTCGAGGTCAAGGCCCGGGCCGATTTGGGCGAGGCGGCCGCCTCCGTCACCGAGCGTCAGCGCCGCCGCATCGCGCAGGGCTTCGACTACTGGCTGGCGCTCAAGCCGGAGCTTTCGGCCTTCGACCGCCGCTTCGACGTCATCCTGGTCGCGCCGGGCAAGCGCCCGCGCCACCTGCCGGACGCCTGGCGGCTGTGAGCGGGCCGCGCGGGCTTGATCGCGCCCGCGCGGCCCGCATACTCGGCCCAGCCAATGAAGGAGGTCTCTTCCATGTCCGATTCCCTCGCCGTCACGATTCTCGGCGCTTCCGGCCGGATGGGCCGGATGCTGGTGAACGCCGTTCATGAGGCGGAGGGCTGCCATCTGGTCGCCGCGACGGGTCGCGAGGGCTCGGACGCGCTCGGCAAGGATGCGGGCGACCTGGCCGGGATCGCGCCCAACGGCGTCTACGTCTCGAGCGACCTGGCCCAGGCGATCGCCAAGGCGGACGCCGTCATCGACTTCACCGGCCCGGAGACGACGGTGGAGGCGGCGCGCCTGTGCGCCCAAGCCCACGCCGCCCACATCGTCGGCACCACCGGCCTGTCGGAGGAGGATGTCGGCGCGCTGGAGAAGGCGGCGCGCCACACGGCCGTCGTCTACGCGCCCAACATGTCGGTGGGCGTCAATCTGCTGCTCGGCCTGACGCGCAAGGTCGCCGCGACGCTCGGGCCTGACTACGATATCGAGATCGTGGAGATGCACCACCGCCACAAGGTCGACGCGCCGTCCGGCACGGCGCTGGGGCTCGGCCGGGCGGCGGCGGAGGGGCGCGGCGTCGACCACGATGAGGCCGCCATCCTCTCGCGCGAGGGGCGCACCGGCCCGCGGCCCGAGGGCGCCATCGGCTATGCGACCTTGCGCGGCGGCGAGGTGGTGGGCGAGCACACGGTCGTCTTCGCCGCCGCGGGCGAGCGGATTGAGCTCACCCACAAGGCTTCCGACCGCAGCATCTTCGCGACCGGCGCGGTGCGCGCCGCGCTCTGGGCGGCGGGCAAGGAGCCGGCGGTCTATTCCATGGCCGACGTGCTGGGGTTGGACGACTGACCGGGCGGGTCACGCGCGCGCCGCCGGCGCGCGGGGCTTGGCGCCGCGGGCGAGCGCAAGGCCGGCGAGGATCAAGGCCAGCGCCGCGAAGGCCTCCACCGGCGGGGTCTCCCCCAGCAGCGTCACCCCGTAGGCCACGCCGAACAGCGGGACCAGATAGTTGATTTGGCTGAAGAAGGCCGCGCCCTGCCGCCGGATGATGGCGCGCAGCATGAGGTTGGCGAGCGCCGTCGGGAACAGACCCAACAGCACGAGCGCCGCCGCGGATTGGCCTGAGACGGCGAGCGTCCAGGGCTGATCGACGATCAGGCTGGCCGGGGCCAGGATCGCGGCGGAGCACAGCATCACACCCGCCGATACGCCGCGAAAACTCTCGCCCGACAGCCGCTTGTTGAGGAGCGAGGCGGCGGCGTAGCAACTCGCAGCCGCGGCGAAAGCGAGATAGCGCAGCGTCTCGTCGCCGAGCAGCAGCAGCTTCGACGGGCCGATCAGCACCACCACCCCGGCGAGACCGGCCAGGATCCCCAGGATCTTGCGCGGCCCCGCCTTCTCGTCCCGCGTCAGCGCATGGGCGAGCGCCAGCGTCACCAGCGGATTGATCCCCATGACGATGGCGGCGAGCCCGCTGTCGACCGTCTCCTCGCCCCAGCCGATCAGCGTGAAGGGAACCGCGTTGCCGACGAGCGAGACGGCGAGGATCAACCCCCAGGTCTTCAGGCCGCGCGGCAGGCTGCGCCCGCTCGCCCAGGTGACGCTCAGCAGCGCGAGCGCGGCGATCGCGGTGCGGCCGGCCGCGATGGTGAGCGGCGGAATCGTGTCGACCGACAGCTTGATCAGCAGGAAGGAGCCGCCCCAGATCGCCGCCAACGCGACGAGCAGCCCGTAGTCGGAAAGACCGGGGGCGGAGGCCGCCTTCACCCGCTCCCGCCGGCGGGGCGGGCCGCGCCCGGCGGGGAAAGCGGCCCGCCGCGATAGCGCTCCAGCGCCGCGCGCAAAGCGCGGGCCAGTTCGAGCCGCTCGCCGGCCGTCAGAAAGGCGCCGACGATGGTGACGCGGCCGTGGCTCAGCAGCTTCAACTGGCTGTCGTGGTTCGGCGGATCCTCGATCTCCACCCGCAGCCAGGTCGGCTCCAAGCGGCGGACGCTCTTGCGCCCGTCCGGCGCGACCTCGGCGATCTCGAGCCCGGTCTTGTCGGTCAGGCGCAAATGCTGACGCCGGCGGCTTTCGCGGTAGTTCAGCTTGAAGGCGATGTAGACCAGCAGGATTTCCAGCCCCGCGAAGCCGGCGACCGGCCAGGCCCCGGCCAGGAAGAAGCCGAAACCGATCAGAAAGCCGCCGCCCGCAATCGCGCTCATCAGGATCAAGAAACCCTGCGGCGGCAGGCTGCGATAGGGCGCCAGGGTCGCGTCGAAATAGATCGTCCCGACAGCCTCTGCTGGGGTCTCGTCGGCGGTTTTCGGGTGGGCTTCCTCGGTCATGGGCCGTAATCTATCGCGCCCGACGCGCCCCTCCAAGTCCCGACCCGACCGAGAGTCGTCCATGCCCCAGATGACCAAAGCCGAGATCGAGCGATTCTTCGCCCGCCTGCAGGCGCAGACCCCGGAGCCGAGGGGCGAACTCAACTGGACCAATCCCTACACCTTGCTGGTCGCCGTCACGCTCTCGGCCCAGGCGACCGACGTCGGCGTCAACAAGGCGACGGAAAAGCTCTTCCAAAAGGTCTCGACCCCGGCGCAGATGCTGGCGCTGGGCGAAGCGGGGCTGAAGGATCACATCAAGACCATCGGGCTGTTCAATTCCAAGGCCAAGAACGTCATCAAGATGGCGGACATTCTGGTGCGCGAGCATGGCGGCGAGGTCCCGCGCGAGCGCGCGGCGCTGGAGGCGTTGCCGGGCGTCGGGCGCAAGACGGCCAACGTGGTCCTCAACATCGCGTTCGGGGAGCCGACGATCGCGGTCGACACGCACTTGTTCCGGGTCTCGAACCGCACCGGGCTGGCGCCGGGGAAGACGCCGCTGGCGGTCGAGACCAAACTCGAGAAAAAGACGCCGAAACATTACCTCCTGCACGCCCATCACTGGCTGATCCTGCACGGGCGCTACGTCTGCAAGGCGCGCAAGCCGGACTGCCCCGTCTGCGTCGTCTCGGATCTGTGCAAGTACAAAGCGAAGACCGTCGCGGCCTGAGCCCGCGTTTACGTTTGGAAAGGCGATCCATGGCGAAGCTCGATCCGAAGACCATCGCCGCGCGCTCCAAAGGCAGCCTTGTCGAGCTGCTGGGCCTCGAGATCCTAGAGGCCGGGGAGGGGGCGGCGCGCGGGCGCCTCGCGGTCGAGCCGCGCCATCTCGCGCCCAACGGCTATCTGCACGCCGCGTCCGTCGTGGCGCTCGCGGACACGGTCTGCGGCTACGGGACCTACGCCGACCTGCCGGAGGGGGCGGCCGGGTTCACCACCGCCGAACTCAAAAGCAACCATATGGGCACGGCGCGCTCCGGCGCCCTGATCTGCGAGGCCGCGGCCCAGCATCAGGGGCGCGCCACGCAGGTCTGGGACGCGAAAGTCTTCCGCGAGGACAAGCCGGAGAAGCCGATCGCGCTGTTCCGCTGCACCCAGATCATACTCTGGCCGAGTTGACGCCCGCTCCGGCCGGATGGGGCGCTGCGCCCCCGCGAAGGCGGGGGCCTTCCGGCGGATAACGCCGACGGCGGGGCGTGTTGAGAAAGGTCCCCGCCCTCGCGGGGACGCCAAAAAAGACGCGCCGCCTCACCCGACCTTCTCGATCTCCAGCAGGATGTGGATGTAATCCATCGCATGTCCCGCCGGGTCGGCGGCGACGCGGTCCTCATAGGCCTGGTAGAACGCGTCGACAAGCGCCTGCGCCTCCGCCTCCGCCCGCGCGTCCAGCGCGGTCTTGAAGACCGTCTCCGACCAACTGCGCATCGTCGGGATCAGGCTGGCGGCGAACTCGGCGGCGCTCATCGAGCCGGCGGACCCGGCGAAGGCCTCCTCATAGGGGCAGCGGGTGTAGCGGCTTTCGACCGAGACCAGACGCAGGCCCGCCTGATAGACCGGCGACGCGGGATCGACGAGCGGCGCGGTGAACTCGTCAGCCGTGCGGTAATGCTGAGCGAACGTGGCCCGCTCGAACTCGCGCTGCGTGATTTCGCCGCGCTCGCGCATCGCTCCCCACAGCTCGGCGAACTGATCGAACATGTTGACGCCGCCTGTGTTCCCCAGCCAGCGCCCGTCCTCGTCGATGCCGAAATTGACCAGCACCAGTCGACCGCCGGGCTTCAGCTCCGCCGCGCGGGCCAGCAGGATGCGCTCCCAGTCGGCGGCGGCCTGGGTCGCGAAGGCTGCGCGCTCAGCGCCGGTCGCGCCCGTCATGTGGACATGGGTCTTGAGGTCGACGGGGATCTCGGAGACGTAATGCATCGCGGTCGCCGAAAAGCCGAAGTCGAGCGAGTAGCTCGGCGCCAGCTGCCGGTGGAACCCGGTGCCGCAGCCATGCACGAAGACGCCGTCGAACAGCGCCTGGTAGGCGTCGGCCGGATCGCCGGCGAGGCCCTGCATGCTTTTGAACAGCTGGGAGAAATCGTTCGAGGCGAGGTCGGTGTAGAGCATCGCGATCTCGCGATGGTCGCCGGCGGCCCGCAGCCCCTCGATCAGCCGGCGCCACATCTCCCGGCTGGTGCCGCCGTCGGCGCAGCCGTAATCGGCGAGCCGCAGCGCGCCGGCCGCGCCGGGCCTGGGCGGCACGGCCTTCGCCGCCAGCGGAAAGGCCCGGTCGATCACCAGCTTGGCGCCGCGCGTGCGCTCCGAATAATAGCCGCCGCCGCGCATCGACAGGCGGTCTTGCGGATTGCGGCTCGGCGTATCGGGCATCGGCGGACCCCCCTCTTTTCCTTTTGCCGGGGAAAGCGTAGGCCGGGAGGCGTGGGGTTGTCGAGCGCGGGAACACAAGGCGGCGGGAGGAAAGCCCCTCTCCCCCGGGGAGAGGGGTTGGGGTGAGGGGCCGCGCCCGGCGTGAAGGGTTAGGCGCGGCCGAACGCCCCCTCACCCGGCCGCGTTCGCGGCCGACCCTTCCCGAGGGAGAGGTGGAAACCCCGCGTACCACGCCGCATGCGACCCGCTGTGGTTCGCCATGCCGGGTTTGGTGAGGCAGCCTTTGGGCGCGATGTAGCTGTCGATGCGCCGCTCGGGCGCCTCGCGCCAGGTCAGATTGAAGGCCGCGCGCTTCGGGAAGAAATAAAGGCTGTGATAGGGCAGATGGTCGTGGATCCACCAGGCGAGCGCGCGCCAGTCCGCGCCCGCCTCATAGCGCTGGGCGAACCAGGGGAGCACGAGGCAGGCCGTCGCGCCCATCCGTCCCGCAGCGTCGCGCCGGTCCCAGATGTGACCGGCGGAGCTGGCGGCGTTGGACGAGCAGTTGTAGCCGCCCTTGCCCGCCTTCTGCCGCGCGTTGCCGAAGCCGTTGACCGCCGGCGCGCGATAGGCGGAGCGGATCGCGATCCGCCCGAAGGTCGCCTGCAGGGGCTCCAGAAGCGCATCGCACAGCCGCTCGCCCGCTGCGATCGCGAGGTCCGGATCATCCGGGATGTTGGGGATCCCGTGAAAATTCGCGATCTCGCTGTAGAGGAAGTCCCGCAGGAAGAAGTGTTTCGAGAGCTGCACGCGCCCCAGATCGTCAAGCGCGGCGACGCTGGCGGGTTTTTTCATCGGGCGATCCCCCAAAAAGATGCGCCGCTCACTCTAGCGACGTCGCCTCGCACGTCGAGCGGTCTCGCACCCCCGCTCCCCGCTGGACGCGCCCCGGCGGCTGGTCTAGAACGCGGGGACTTCCGTGGGGGATTCGTGCAAGACACCTTCAGCATCAGGGGCGAGATCGGCCGATCATGAACGACATTCCCAACAGCTTCCGCACCGGCCCCGACGAGGCGGGCCATTTCGGCATCTTCGGCGGGCGCTTCGTCGCCGAGACGCTGATGCCGCTGATCCTCGAGGTCGAGGAGGCCTACAAGGCCGCCAAGGCCGATCCCGCCTATCGCGACGAGATCGACTATTACGCCAAGCATTACGTCGGCCGGCCGAGCCCGCTCTACTACGCCGGCCGCCTGACCGAGCATCTCGGCGGCGCGAAGATCTACTTCAAGCGCGACGAGCTGAACCACACCGGCAGCCACAAGATCAACAACGTGATGGGCCAGATCCTGCTGGCCCGGCGTATGGGCAAGACCAAGATCATCGCCGAGACCGGCGCCGGCCAGCACGGCGTGGCGACGGCGACCGCCTGCGCGCTGTTCGGGCTGGAGTGCAAGGTCTTCATGGGCGCGCTCGACGTCGAGCGTCAGGCCCCGAACGTCTTCCGCATGAAGCTGCTCGGCGCCGAGGTGATCCCGGTCACCTCCGGCCGCTCGACGCTGAAGGACGCGATGAACGAGGCGCTGCGCGACTGGGTCGCCAACGTCGAGGACACCTTCTACTGCATCGGCACCGTCGCCGGCCCGCACCCCTATCCGCAGATGGTGCGCGACTTCCAGTCGGTGATCGGCCGGGAGACGAAGGAGCAGATGCACGAGGCCGAAGGCCGCCTGCCCGACACGCTGGTCGCCTGCATCGGCGGCGGCTCCAACGCGATGGGCCTGTTCCACCCGTTCCTGGACGACAAGTCGGTGCGCATCGTCGGCGTCGAGGCCGCGGGCGAGGGGATCGAGACCGGCTGTCACGCCGCCTCGCTCACCGGCGGCCGGCCGGGCGTGCTGCACGGCAACCGCACCTACCTGCTGCAGGACGCGGACGGGCAGATCACGGAGGCGCACTCGATCTCCGCCGGCCTCGATTATCCGGGCATCGGCCCGGAGCACAGCTGGCTGAAGGAGAGCGGGCGGGTCGACTACGTCTCGGCCACCGACGCCGAGGCGCTGGAGGCCTTCCAGCTGTGCAGCCGCAAGGAGGGGATCATCCCGGCGCTGGAGCCGAGCCACGCGCTCGCCCACGTCATGAAGATCGCGCCCGAATTGCCGCGCGACCATCTGATCGTCATGAACATGTGCGGCCGGGGCGACAAGGACGTCCACACGGTCGCCCAGCATTTCGGGGTCGAGCTATGAGCGCGGACGTCGCCAACCAGGAGCCGGCGACGGCCGAGGCCGCCGGCACGGATTCGGGCCGCATCAGGGCGCGCTTCGAGCAGCTTAAGGCGGACGGCCGCGGCGGACTCGTCACCTTCGTGACCGCCGGCGATCCGGATTTCGAGACGTCGAAGAAACTGATCTGCGGCCTGCCCGCGGCCGGCGCCGATCTGGTCGAGATCGGCATGCCCTTCACCGACCCGATGGCCGACGGCCCGGCCATTCAGGCGGCCGGCCTGCGCGCGCTGAACGCCGGGCAGACGCTGCCGAAGACGCTGGAGATCGCGACGGCGCTGCGCGCGACAGACGCCGACGTGCCGATCGTGCTGATGGGCTATTACAATCCGATCTACAGCTACGGGGTCGAGCGCTTCCTCGCCGACGCGCGCGCGGCCGGCGTCGACGGGCTGATCATCGTCGACCTGCCGCCGGAGGAAGACGACGAGCTGTGCGTGCCGGCCATGCGCGCGGGCCTGAACTTCATCCGCCTGGCGACGCCGACGACCGACGAGAAGCGCCTGCCGACGGTGCTGCGCAACACCTCCGGCTTCGTCTACTACGTCTCGATTCTTGGCATCACCGGCACCAAGGAGATCGAGGACGCGCCGGTCCGCGCGGCGGTCGATCGGCTGAAGCGCCACACCGATCTGCCGATCGCGGTCGGCTTCGGAATCAAGACCGCCGATCAGGTCGCCGCAATCTGCGAGAGCGCGGAGGCCGCGGTGGTCGGCTCGGCCATCGTGAAGAAGATCGCCGACGGACTCGACCCGACAGGCCGGGCGACGCCCGATCTGGTCGACGACGTCCACGCCTATGTCGCGGAGCTGGCCGAAGGCGCGCGGCGCAAAGCCGGCTGACCGCCAAACGACGCCGAGAGGGCTCGCATGAACTGGATCGCCAACTTCGTCCGTCCGAGGATCAAGGCGCTCGTCGGTCAGCCCGACGTGCCGGACAACCTCTGGACCAAATGCACCAGCTGCGGCCAGATGATGTTCCACCGCGATCTGAACGAGCACAACCACGTCTGTCAACATTGCGGCCACCATATGCACTTGCCCGTCGACAAGCGCTTGGCGCTGCTGTTCGACGAAGGCTACGAGACCATCGACCTGCCGAAGGTCAAGGCGGACCCGCTCAGGTTCCGGGACCACAAACGCTATGGCGATCGGCTGAAGGACGCCCAATCGAAGACCGGCCGCCAGGATGCGATCGTCGTCGCCCACGGCCGCATGGGCGGCCAGCGCGCCGTCGTCGCGGCCTTCGATTTCAAGTTCATGGGCGGATCGATGGGCATGGCGGTCGGCGAAGGGCTGATCGCCGCGGCGCGCCTCGCCGTCATGCAGCAGGCGCCGTTGATCGCGATCCCGGCGTCAGGCGGCGCGCGCATGCAGGAGGGCATCCTGTCCTTGATGCAGATGCCGCGCACGACCGTCGCGGTCGACGAGGTGAAGGAGGCCGGCCTGCCCTTCATCGTGCTGCTGACCGACCCCACGACCGGCGGCGTGTCGGCCAGTTTCGCCATGCTGGGCGACATTCATATCGCCGAGCCCGGCGCCATGATCGGCTTCGCCGGGCGACGCGTGATCGAACAGACGGTGCGCGAGACCTTGCCGGAGAAGTTCCAGACCTCCGAGTATCTGCTCGACCACGGCATGGTCGACATGGTGGTGCCGCGGGCGAAGCTGCGCGAAACGCTGGTCGGCCTGATCGATCTTTTGATGCATCGGAACGCGCCGGAAGTGAACCGCGGCGCCCTGCCGCTCGCCGCCTCCGAGACCATCGACATCCCGGATCCCGCGACCGAGCGGTCCGGCGAGGCGGGTGAGACGAAAGGGTGAGGCGGCGCGCTCGCTCGGACGCCCCCTCCGCCTTGATGGGAGAGGATCGGGGAGAGGGCGGTCACGTCGGCAGGCGCGCCAGCCCGCAGGGTTTCGGCGTCGTGCGCCGAAGCTGTCTTCTCGACGAAGGTCGCAGCCCCCTCCCCCCTCTCCCCCGCATGACGGGGGGAGGCTTTCACGGCCGCCTCCCATGACCGTCGCCGCCCCGCGCGAAAGCGACCGGGTGCTGGAGCGCCTGATGGGCCTCCACCCCAAATTGATCGACCTGTCGCTCGACCGCACGATCGACCTGTTGGAACGGCTCGGACGGCCGCAAGATCGTCTGCCGCCCGTCGTGCATGTCGCCGGCACCAACGGCAAGGGCTCGACCGTCGCCGTTCTGCGCGCGATCGCAGAGGCGGCGGGACTGAAGACCCACGTCTACAGCTCCCCCCATCTGGTGCGCTTCGCCGAACGCATCCGGCTGGCCGGCGAGATCATCGACGAGGATGCGCTGACGGCGCTGTTGGAGGCCTGCGAGCGGATCAACGAGAACCGCCCGATCACCTTCTTCGAGATCACCACCTGCGCCGCCTTCAAGGCGTTCAGCGAGACGCCGGCCGATCTGTTGCTGCTGGAGGTGGGCCTGGGCGGACGCCTCGATTCAACCAATGTCGTCGACGCCCCGGCGGCGTGCGCAATCACGCCGGTCAGCATGGACCACGAGCAGTTCCTGGGTCCGACGCTGGCCCGCATCGCGGGCGAGAAGGCGGCGATCCAGAAGCCGGGGGTCCCCTCCGTCGTCGGGCCGCAGCGTCCGGAGGCGCTCGCCGTCATCGAAGCCGAGGCCGAGCGCGTCGGCGCGCCGCTCGCCCGCTGGGGCAAGGAGTGGACGGCGGAGCCGCTCGCAGACGGCTCCGGCGGCTTTCATTTCACCGCCGCGCGCTGGTCGGGCGACTTGCCGAAGCCGGGTTTGGCCGGGCGGCACCAGATCGACAACGCGGGAACGGCGGTCGCGCTCGCGCTCGCGCTCGCCGACCAAGGCTTCGCGATCGAGCCTGCGCATATCGCGCGCGGCGTGGCCGAGGCCTTCTGGCCGGCGCGCTTGCAGCGCCTGACGCGCGGGCCGGTCGCCGAGATCCTCCCCGGCTGGGAAATTCGCCTCGACGGCGGCCACAATCCCTCGGCGGGAGAGGCGCTGGCGGCCGAGGCGGCCGCCTGGCAGGAAGCCGCCGCGGCCGCCGACGAGCCGCCGAAGCCGCTGCATCTGATCTGCGCCATGCTGAACAGCAAGGCGGCGATCGACTTCCTGCATCCGCTCGCCCCCGGCGCGCAAACCGTCACCGCCATCGAAATTCCCGGTGAAATCAACAGCCTGAGCGCAAACTCTCTGGCCGAAACCGCGCGGAAAGCGGGCTGTCGGGCGGTGGCGGCCGCCCCGTCCTTGCACGCGGCCGCAGAGCGCTTGGCCGCGCTTGGGGGGCGGCCCGGGCGCGTGCTGATCTGCGGCTCGCTCTATCTGGCCGGACGGGTTCTGGCGGATCACAGCTGACGGCCGAGACCGCGCTGCGGCGCACAATCCGGCGGATTCCGCGGCCTCGCGCCCAAGCGATTGCGTGCGGCGCCGGCGCTGCTACACTTTTTCGCAAGAGATCGACCGCAGACGCCGACGCAGCGTCGCGGCGGGGGCAAGGAGGTGCATCGACGCCATGACGTTGGATGACGAAGGCGCGGGCGCGGGCTCGAACCCGGAGACGGAAACCGCCGGCGCCGCAGCGGCCGCAAACCGCACGTTCCTCGTGGTCGTGGACGACAGCGAGGAAATGCACATCGCGCTGCATTTCGCCTGCCTGCGGGCGAAGAACACGGGCGGCGTGGTCGCCCTGCTCTACGTGCAGGAGCCGGCGGAGTTCCAGCATTGGCTGGGCGTCGGCGAGCTGATGCAGCAGGAACGTCGCGAGGAGGCGGAGGCCCGGCTGCAGGACCTCTCCGCCAAGGCCAACAAACTGTCCGGCGCAGTCCCCATCCTGCACGTCCGGGAAGGCGACAGGGCGGAAGAGCTGCTGAAGCTGCTGGAGGAGGATGAAAGCGTGTCGATCGTGGTCCTGGGCGCCAGCGCCAAGGGCGAAGGGCCGGGTCCGATCGTCAGCCACCTCTTGAGCAAGGCGCGCACGCGCATGCGGACGCCGCTCACCATCGTGCCGGGCTCGCTCAGTCTGGAGGAGGTCGAACTGCTGGCCTGAAGGGCGGACCGGCCGGGCCGAGAAGCGCAGGCGAATCCGGGACTTGACCGGGGAGGCTTGATCGGCCGGCGGTTCTGGCCCATCTAACGGACGACTTGGACCGTCCGACGGAGGACGGCGCGGCCGTCCGCGACGAGCGGTCGGATCAAAAGCGCCGCCCCGGCGGCTCCGGCTCCGGCTCCGGCTCCGGGATCGAGATCGGATCGGCATCCGATTGCGTTCGGATCGGAGTTGGGATCGGGGTTGGGATCGGGATCGGGATGGGGATCGGGATCGGGATAGAGACAGAAAGCGAGACGCGGGATCATGTTCATTCAGACCGAGCAGACGCCGAATCCGGCGACCCTGAAGTTCCTGCCGGGCCGCGAGGTGCTGGGCGCGGGCGGCGCGGTCGACTTCTCCGCGCCCGAGGAGGCGCAGGGCAAGTCGCCGTTGGCCGAAGCGCTGTTCGACGTCGAGGGCGTCACGGGCGTTTTCCTGGGCGGCGACTTCATCTCGGTCACGAAGGCCGACGAGAAGGAGTGGTACGTCCTGAAGCCGTCCGTTCTCGGCGCGATCATGCAGCATTTCACGGCCGGCCGCGACGTGATGGCGGCCGGGGCCGAAGGCGCGGGCGGTGAGGCCGGCGCCGAGGAGGAGACGCGCTACGACGAAGCGGATTCCCAGATCGTCGGTCAGATCAAGGAGCTGCTGGACACGCGCGTGCGCCCGGCGGTCGCGCAGGACGGCGGCGACATCGTCTTCCACGGCTTCGAGCAGGGCGTGGTCTACCTGACCATGCGCGGCGCGTGCGCCGGCTGCCCGAGCTCGACCGCGACGCTCAAGATGGGCATCGAAAACATGTTGCGGCATTACATTCCGGAGGTCACCGAAGTCCGCGCCGCGGGCTGATCGGCGGCGCGACGGCTCGGTCGAGCGCCCGCAGACAAGACGGGGCCGGCCGCACAGGCGGGTATCGAGGTTAACGCGACAAGGCGGGAGGGGCCGCCGGCGGGCGCATCGGGCGCGACGATCGTCGCGCCGTCGGATGGGGTCCGTCTCCCGAAACCGGGAGCCCGAGAGTTTAAATCCCTGGCGTGAGGCGTCGGCGGCCGGGACGGGCCGATCCGAAGCGAAGTCGTCGTTTGTTTGTCGGACCCCGGCGAACAGGCGCGGCGCATCGGCTTATCGGATCGGACGGTCTGCGGCCTTGGGGCGGACGGCGGCGATTCGGCCGCGCACCGCCCGACACCGACGCCGCGAACCGGAGGACGAGGCGCGCCCGAGCGACAGCGACGGCGTGCGTCGGCGTACGGATGACGAAAAAGAGCGAACAAGCCCCGGTCGACGAGACCGGAGGCCTCCCGGAGTCGGGAATCGAGTCGAGCGACGCGCGCCCCAGCGCGGGCGTCTTCTCCGTCGTGCGCGAGAAATGGCTGGCGAGCGCGATGATCGGGCTCGGCGCGGCGACGGCGATCCTTTGGGCGGCCCAGCCGAGCGCGCCTGAGCGCGCGTCAATCACGGCGAGCCTGCGGGACATCCCGAGTGAAGTGGCCCCCATCCCCAGCGCAGCCGAGGCCGCCGAGCGCGTCGGCGCGGCGGCGTCTCAGCCGACCCGGGCGGATGCGCGCGACCAGTTGGCGCGCGTGCCCAGCCGGTCGGTCGACCAGTTGGAGACGCGTTTCGAGCGCTACGGCTACACGCTGCACACCGTCAAGGCGCAGCAAGCCGACGTGCCGCGCATCGTACCCGAGACGGTCCCGCAGGATCTGAAGGAGGTTCGCGAAGTCGAGCGCAAGAAGGAGGTCTTCCTGCGCATGGTGCTGCCGCTGGTCCTGATGGTGAACGAGCGGCTGTCCGAGCAGCGCGACAGGCTCGTGACCTTGTCGGAAAAGATCGAAGCCGGTCAGTCGATCGGACGCGAACAGCGGGTCTGGCTCAACCAGATGTACGAGACCTATCGGGTCGAGCCGGGGGAGATCGAGCGGTTGCTGCTGCGCGTCGACGTGGTGCCGCCGTCGCTCGCCCTGGCGCAGGCCGCGATCGAGAGCGGGTGGGGCACCTCCCGCTTCGCCCGCGAGGGCAATGCGCTGTTCGGTCAGTGGGTGTGGGGCGACGACGCCGACGGCATCGTCCCGGAGCGCCGCCAGGAAGGCAAAACTCATAAGATCCGCGCCTTCGAGACGCCGCTTGAGGCGGTCGCGGCTTACATCAAGAACCTCAACACCCACCGCGCCTACGCCAAGCTGCGCCGGATGCGCGCGGAGCTGCGCGCCCAGGGCGCGGGCCTCAACGGGCTGACCTTGGCCGGCGGTCTGGAAGCCTATTCCGAGAAGGGTCAGGAGTATGTCGACCTGGTCCGCCAGATCATCGCGGCGAACGAACTGCGCCCGCTGGACAAGGCGCGTCTTGTCGGCGCGCGTCGGCGCGACGGCAACGTCTGAGGCGAGGCGGCCGCGGCGCTGAGCGCGCCGCAGCGATGCGGGGCGTCGGAAGGCGGGTGCGACGACGACCGAGGGCCTGGGAGGGTCGCCCTTCGGGTCGCGCTCGCATCCGCCCCCAGGGATTGTTAGGGGGGTGGGTCAGCTCGACTTGCCGACGTCCCGCATCGCCTGCGCCGCGCGTCTTGGCCCGGCTCGGCGTGAGCGCGATCCTCATGGGCCATTATCAGCGCAACTTGGTATTAGATCGGCTTGGTGCGTTTGAAGCGCCCGCCCTTGCGGTACATGTCGAGGTAGCTGGGCAGGATGACCTCCACCGAGGTCGGCTCGATCCCGATGTCCTTCAGGCCCGGCTGTGCGCCGCTGCAGACGTTGTCGGTCTTCAGCAACTCCACCTGATCGCGGGTCAGCGGCGGCGCCGGCAGCAGCTCCATCACCGCGGCCTGCAGTTTCGCCAATTCGAACGGCAGCGGCACGAGCCCGACGTGACGATCGGTCTCGGCCATGATCATCTCCAGGATCTCCTGGAAGCTGTAGGTCTGCGGACCGCCCAGCTCGTACGTCTCCCCGGCCATATCGGCGCGCACGACAGCCGCGCGCAGCGCGTCGGCCACGTCCCCGACATAGACCGGCTGGAACTTCTGCTGACCGCCGCCGACCAAGGGCATGATCGGCGACAGCCGGATCAGCTTGGCGAAGCGATTGAAGAAATCGTCCTCCGGCCCGAAGACGACGCTCGGCCGGATCACCACGGCGTCGGGGAAGATCTTTCGCACCGCCGCCTCGCCGCGCGCTTTCGAGCGCGCATAAGCCGACGAGCCGCCCTCGCTCGCCCCGAGGGCCGACATCTGCACGAAACGGCTTGCGCCGCCGGCCTTGGCGGCCTCTGCAATGCGCCGGGCGGCCTGGACGTGCATCGCATCGAAAGTGCGCGCGCCCTTCTCGTAGAGGATCCCGACGAGATTGATCACCGCGTCTGCGCCGTCGCAGGCGGCGTTGACCTGGCGCTCGCTGGTTACGTTCGCCTGGATCGGCGTGATCTGGCCGACGTCGCCGCAGGGTTTCAGGTTCTGCGCCGCGTTGGGATCGCGGACCGCGACCCGAATCTGGCAACCGAGCGGCGCGAGTTCGCGCACAAGCTGGCGACCGATGAAGCCTGAGCCGCCGAAGATCGTCACCAGCTTCGGCGAGGTCGTGGTGGTGGTGTTCGCGGCGCTCATCATGGGCCCCCTCGGCTCGACGTCGATCGCCCCTCGGCTCGGAACCCGATCGGACGCCGACCGGGGCTTCGGGCGGTATAGCGGATCGGCGGGCTTTGTAAAACCTGCGAGCCGCCGCTAGTTCGCCAGCAGCGCGCCCATGTGGTCGCGAATGTTGCGCTCCATCTGGCGATCCAGGTCGGCGGCCATCTTCTCCGTCAGCTCGTACCAGATCTGCTCGCGCTCGTTCAGCGTCAGGCCTTCGGGAACGGTCTGGGTGCGGCGCACCTCGGCCTGGGTCTGGGCGGCGACGCCGCGGTCGGGATTCTCGGCCGACAGCTCGACCAGATAGCGGGCGTCGTACTTCTCCGCCTGATCGGTGGTGAAGAGCCCGGCCACGCCCTCCGTTTTCTCCAGCGGCCGCTCGACGGCGCTGGCGTCCAGGATGCGGACGGTCGCCACGCCGCTGTCGCCGACGGCGCGCAGCCGGTCGACCGCCCAGCGCGCAGCCGTCTCGCTCAGCCCCGCCGGGAATTCCGTCTCGACGTTGGGCGGCTGGCTCGTCGGCTGGTAGACGCGCACCACGCGCACCTCGGCCACGTCCAGCGCGATCGGCGGCAGGTGGGCGAAGGTGATGTCGGCGTAGGTCGGCGTCTCGACCCGGGTTTCGCAGGCGGCCGCCGCGAGACCGAGCCCGAGGATGAGGACGAGCGCGCGCAATGCGACGGCCAGGGGAGCGAGCGGCGGGGCGAGGGAGGAGGCGGGCGGGCGCATGGGCGAGGATCCCTTTCTGACGACGGCGCTTAGGATTGCGCGGGCGTCTCTTCGGCGGCGATCGCCGCCTCGAAGGCGTCGAGATCGGCGTCGCTGAAGCGCTCCGAGCGGTTGCAGAACTGGCAGGTGACCTCGATCGTTCCGTCGTCGAGCTTCATGTCGTCGAGCCCCTCGCGACCCAGCGCGATCAGCATGCGGCCGGAGCGCTCGCGCGAACAGCGACAGCGATCCTCCAGCGCGCGCGGCTCGAAGACGCGCACCCCGTCTTCGTGGAACAGGCGGAACAGAAGCTGATCGGGCGTGAGCTCGGGATCGAGCATTTCCGCCTCCTTGGCGGTCGCCATCAGCATGACGGCGCGCCGCCAATCATCCTCGGTCTCTTCGCGGGCGCGGGCGCCGGTCCCGCCCTCGTCCGGCAGGCGCTGCACGGCCAGGCTGGCGGCGCGCCAGCCGGCGCCGTCGCGGGCCGCGCCGGCGGCGAGCTTGATCGCGGAGGAGAACTGTTCCGACTGCTCGAAGTAATGGTGCACGCAGTCTTCCAGCGTCGCCCCGGACAATTCCACGATGCCCTGATAGCGATCCATGTCGGCCCCCTGATCAACGGTGAAGGCCATGTAACCGCCGCCAAGCAGGCGGGGGACCGGCGCGTCGCCGACCTCGCCCTCGCTCGGCGTCTCGCCGGCGACCTGCGCGAAGCCGCGCACCGCTCCGTCGGAGGTGACGTCGGCGACCATGAGCGGCACCGGCCCGTCGCCCTTGGTCTGCAGCGTGAAGACGCCGTCGTACTTCAGCGCGGTCGCAAGCCCGGCGCCCAGCGCCAGGAACTCGCCCAGCAGCTTCTTGACCGGCGCGGGATAGTCATGCCGCTCCAGGATGTGGTCGACCGAATGGCCCAGGCGGACAAGCCGACCGTTCACGCCGCTGGCGTCGATCAGGAAGGGTTGAACGCAATCATCTGTAAGCTTGGGGGCGGGCGTCGCCGACATGAGATGCTGATCCGTTGGTCGGAGGAAAGAACTGCGGGTGCATATAGGGCCGGGCGGGGCGGCTGTCATCCCGGGGCCGGGCGGCGGGGCGGCGCTCAGCGCGGCGGCGCTTGGCGGGCGCCCTCAGCGCGCATCCGCGCGATCCAGATCGCCGCGGCCCTGAAAGGATCGTGAGCCGCGCTCTGCAGCGTCCGACGTCGACCGGCGGAAACCGGCGGGTCAGGCCTTCTTTTCCGTCCCCGGCGGCGGGATTTCAGGCTCGTCCGGGATCGCCATGCCGATGGTGTGATAGCCGCTGTCGACGAAATGCACCTCGCCGGTGACGCCGGCCGACAGGTCGGACAGCAGGAACAGCCCTGAGTTGCCGACCTCCCCATGGGTGACGTTGCGGCGCATCGGCGAGGACTTGCCCTGCCAGCCGTAAGTGAAGCGCGCCCCCGAGATGGCCGAGCCCGCCAGCGTGCGCATCGGCCCGGCGGAGAGCGCGTTGACGCGGATGCCCTTCTCGCCGAGGTCGGAGGCGAGGTAGCGCACGCTCGCCTCGAGCGCCGCCTTGGCGACGCCCATGACGTTGTAGGACGGCATGACGCGGCGCGCGCCCTCATAGGTGAGCGTCACCAAGCTGCCGCCGTCGGTCATCAGCGGCTCGGCGTAGCGCGCCACCGCGGTGAAGCTGTAGCAGGAGATGTCCAGCGAATGGCGGAAGTTTTCGCGCGTGGTGTCGACGTAGCGCCCCTTGAGCTGCGCCTTGTCGGAATAGGCGATGGCGTGGACCACGAAATCCAGCCGGTCCCAGACCTTGGCGACCTCGGCGAAGGCGGCCTCGACGCTCTCGTCCTCCTCGACGCTGCACGGGGTCACCAGCGGCGAGCCGACGCTCTCGGCCAGCGGACGGACGCGCCGCTCGAACCCGCCGCCGGGCTGATAGGTGAAGGCGAGCTCCGCCCCGTGATCGGCGCAGGCGCGCGCGATCGCCCAGGCGATGGAATGGTCGTTTGCGACCCCCATGATGAGACCGCGCTTGCCGGCCATCAGCCCCGATGCATCACTCATGACCGTCAATCCGTGTATTTCCGAAAGGCGAGCGTGGCGTTCGTGCCGCCGAATCCGAAGCTGTTGGAGATCACCAGATTGAGGTCGACGTCGTCGATCCGCTCGCGCGCGATCGGCAGGCCGTCGGCCGCGTCGTCCAGATCCTCGATGTTGATCGAGGGCGCGATGAAATTGTTGTTCATCATCAGCAGCGAATAGATCGCCTCCTGCGCCCCGGTCGCGCCCAGCGAATGGCCGGTCATCGACTTGGTGGAGCTGATCGGCGGGACCTTGTCGCCGAAGACCGCGCGGATCGCCTCCAACTCCTTGGTGTCGCCGACCGGGGTCGAGGTGCCGTGGGCGTTGATGTAGCCGACCGGCTCGTTCAGCCCGTTGACAGCGAGCTTCATGCAGCGCACCGCGCCTTCGCCCGAGGGTTGGACCATGTCGTAGCCGTCTGAGTTGGCGCCGTAGCCGACCACTTCGCCGTAGATCTTGGCCCCGCGGGCTTTGGCCCGCTCCAGCTCCTCCAGCACGACGACGCCCGCGCCGCCCGCGATGACGAAGCCGTCGCGGTTCTTGTCGTAGGCGCGGCTGGCGCGCTCGGGCTGGTCGTTATAGCCGCTGGAGAGCGCCGGCATGGCGTCGAACAGCACGGTCAAGGTCCAGTCCAGCTCCTCGCCGCCGCCGGCGAAGACGATGTCCTGCTTGCCCCACTGGATGAGCTCGGCCCCGTTGCCGATGCAGTGCGCGCTGGTCGAGCAGGCGGAGCTGATCGAATAGTTGACGCCCTTGATGTGATAGGGCGTCGCCAGGGTCGCCGAGTTGGTCGACGACATGGTGCGCGGCACCATGAAGGGTCCGACCCGCTTCGGCGATTTCTCGCGCGCGGTGTCGAAGGCGATCAGCATATTCTTCGTCGACGGCCCGCCGGAGCCCATGATGAGGCCGGTGCGCTCATGGCTCACCTCGTCCTCGGCGAGACCGGCGTCCGTGATCGCCTGCTCCATCGCGATGTAGTTGTAGGCCGCGCCGTCGCCCATGAAGCGCAGAAGCTTCTTGTCGACATGCTCGGCCACGTCGAGCTTGACCGCCCCGTGCACTTGGCTGCGGAAGCCGCGCTCGGCGTAGTCTTCGCTATAGGTGATGCCGGAGCGGCCCGCACGCAGGCTGTCCAGCACCTCATCCTGATTGTTGCCGATGCTGGAGACGATCCCCAGACCGGTCACCACGACGCGTCGCATCGGAACACCCCGTCGCCTTTTGTATCAGTGAAACGCGGGCGGCGCCTTTTTCGAGCCGCAGCCGCGCCTCCCCCCAAATTCGATCGTCTTCCCCGTCCCGGAGGCGGCCCCCAAGCCGCGCCCTCAGGCGGTCTCGGCCGGCTTGAACAGGCCGACCTTCATGTCCTTCGCTTCGGCGGCGATCTTGCCGTCGACCTTCATGACGCCGTCGGCCACGCCCATCACCAGCTTGCGCATGATGACGCGCTTGAGCACGATTTCATAGGTGACCTTCTTGGCGCTGGGCAGCACCTGGTCCTTCAGCGTCACCTCGCCGACGCCCAGCGCGCGGCCCTTGCCGGGCGCGCCCAGCCACCCCAGGAAAAAGCCCACGAGCTGCCACATGGCGTCGAGGCCGAGGCAGCCCGGCATCACCGGATCTCCCTTGAAGTGGCAGTCGAAGAACCAGAGGTCGGGCTTGATGTCGAGTTCGGCCTGGATCTCGCCCTTCCCGTGCGCGCCGCCGTCTTTGGTGATGCGGCTGATGCGGTCGACCATCAGCATCGGCGGCAGCGGCAGTTGCGCGTTGCCGGGCCCGAAGAGCTTGCCTTTCGCGCACTCGATCAGGTCGTCGTAGCTGAAGCTGTTTTTCGCAGCGGCGTCGCCGGTCGTCTCGTCGCCTGACAAATGCCGTCCCCTAGCTAATGCGTCGGCGGGCCGTTGCGATCACGCTTGCACAGCGCGCGCCCGGCCCGCGGTCGTCCACCCTTAACGTAGAGCGCGCGCGAAGACAATGCGCCGCGCGCCCGCCGCCTCGCTCCCCGGTCTCTTGGCCGCCGGCGCGCCGGGCGTCAAGACCTTGTCTCTCCGGCGGACGGCGGCCATGCTCTCGGTCCAGGCGGGTCGACCGCCCCACAGACCCCGCGATTGCAAGACCGTAAAGAAAGGACTGTCCGATCATGGCGAGCGAAACCCTTCACGCCCCGCGCGAACGCCTCAGCAAGGAGACGCTGTCGATGCATCACGCCATCGTCTCGCTGATGGAGGAGATGGAAGCCGTCGACTGGTACCGCCAGCGCGCCGACGACTGCGAGGATGCGGCGCTCAAGGACATCCTGCTGCACAATATGCGCGAGGAGATGGAGCACGCGGCGATGGTGCTGGAGTGGCTGCGCCGCAACAACAAGGACTTCGCCGGCTTTCTCGACGAGTTCCTCTATTCCGACGGCGAGATCGCCCATCATCACCACGAGGACTGAGTCCCGCGGCCGCGCCGATTCAGGGCGCGGCCGTCGTCCCGGCGACCGGCGGCGCGCCCGTGCCGTCCAGGGCCAGCGCGCGGCCCTCGCCGGAGCGCACGAAATCGCCGGTGATCGCGGTGACCGTGACCTGATGCGTCACCAAGATGATCGGCGGCCCGTCGGTCGGCTGCTCGGCGAGGAAGCGGCGCAGCGCCTCAAGGCGTTTCGGTCGATCGTCGCGGTTGCGCCCGAAAAAGCTGTTGAGCGCCGGGAGCTCCTGCACCGGACCGAGGCCCAGCAGCTCCGCGGTCTCCAGACAGCGGCACCATTGGCTGGAATAGACCGACGCCTCGGCGATCCCGGCGGCGCGCAGCGCCTCGCCCAGCGCGCGGGCCTGGGCCCGGCCGACGTCGTTCAGGGTGCGCTGGGTCGAACAGTCGCGCAGCTCGAACGCGGCCGGATCGCCGGTTCCCGGCGCCAGCGCGTGGCGCAGCATCAGGGCGTAGCCGCCGTCGGCCAACCGCTCCAACGGGAAAGGATCGGCGGCGCGCACGGGCGCCGCGACCAGCACAATGGCGAGCGCAAGCGCGAGCGCCGCCGGGACCGTGCGCCTCATGAGCTCTCTCCCGACCGATCCGTTTCAGGCGCGACCCGCTCCACCGGCGCCGCGACTTCGTTGCGCTTGAAGAACGGAAGGGTCCAAGGCGGGTCGTAGAAATAGGCGCGAATCGGCCCGCCGAGGCGCCAATCAGCCGTCGCCTCCAGGCCTCGTTTCAGATCCCGCTTCCGCGCCGCCACGGCGCTGTCGCGCGTCGTGCCGCTGAATTGCAGCACGGCCATGGTCTGGGTCGGGATTTCGCCGATCGTGACAGCCGGATCGCTCGGCCGCGGCGCCGTCTCTCGCGTGAAATCCCGAGGTAGAAAGAATCGCATGGTCATCCCGCCGTCGCGCGCCTCGGCCGTCTCTACCGGGGCGGTCATGGCGATCTCGACGCCGTCTTCGCCGGCTCCGGCCGCCGTCTCTACCGGGATCGTCATGGATATCTTCCGACCGCCGTCGTTCGCCCCGCCGATATAGCGGAACAGCTTGCGAAACGCCGCATTGCGGGGATTGGAGGCGTCCGTCGGCGCCGTCGCCTCGGCGTAGAGGCGCGCCGAGTAGGCGCGGATCTCGATCCCGCCGCGCAGACGCTCCACCGTCTCGTAGGGCGGCTCTTCCGTTCCGGACCGGATCCCGAACACCGTGCACCCCTGAATGAGCCCGGCCGCCAGCGCCAGCGCGACGAGCGGGGCGCGAAGCGGGCGGCGGACGCGGGTCGTTGCGCTTGTCGTCATCATACACATAAGTACGCGCCCGCCGCGCGGCTGGATGCATCGCGGCTTGGCGCCGACGCTCAGCGGCCCCACGTCACAGCGCGAACCGAACGGATCAGGCAAGGAGACAGAGCATGAGCGATCGCACATTGTTGATCACCGGCGGCTCAACCGGCATCGGGGCGGCGACGGCCCGTAAAGCGGCCGAGGCGGGCTGGAAGGTCGCCCTGGTCGCCCGCTCCTCGGACAAGCTCTCGGCGCTGGTCGACGAGATCGGCTCGGACCGCGCCGCCGCCTTCGTCTGCGACGTGACCAAGGAGGTCGAGGTCGAACGCGCCGTCGCCCAGGCGGCCGAGTTCGGATCGCTGGAGGCGGTCTTCGCCAACGCCGGCCTCGGCTCCACCAAGCCGGGCGTGGAGGGCGGCGATCCCGCCAACTGGCGCACCATGCTGGACGTGAACGTCTGGGGCGTGCTGCTGACCGCGCATTACGCGCTGCCGCATCTGCGCAAGGCCGGCGGCCATATGGTGATCACCGGGTCCAACGCGGGCCGGCGCACCGTCAAAGGCTCGATCTACAGCGCCACCAAATGGTTCGTCCACGGCTTCGCCCGCAATCTGGCGGAGGAGATGGCCGAGTGGGGCGGCCGCTGCACGCTGATCGCGCCGGGGCTGGTCGACACCCCCTTCTTCGACAGCCCGAAGCCCGACGGCCTCGACCCGGAAGCGGTCGCCGACGCCGTCGTCTACGCGCTCTCCCAGCCGGGCGGCGTCTCGGTCGGCGAGATCCTGGTCACGCCGCTGGACGCGCCCTCGTGAGCGAGGCGGACCTTCGGGCGATCGACGACCTCAGCCGCGCCGACCCGACGACGCCCCACGGCGTGCGCTGGGAGGCGCTCAGCGACCGGGTGATGGGCGGCGTCTCGGTCCCGACGCTGGCGCGCGAGCGCGTCGCCGGGCGCTTCGCCCAGCGCCTCACCGGCCGCGTGCGCCTGGAGAACAACGGCGGCTTCCTGCAGATGGCGCTCGACCTCGACCCCTCGGGCCGCGCGATCGACGCGAGCGGTTGGACGGGCGTGCGCCTCCTCGTCTTCGGCAACGGCGAGGACTACGGCCTGCATCTGCGCACCGACGCGGTTCAGCGGCCCTGGCAGTCATATCGCCAGAGCTTCGTCGCCCCGGCCGCGTGGACCGAGATCGACCTGCCCTTCACCGAGATGGTTCCGCACCGCCTGGAGGCGCCCTTCGACCCGACGCGCCTCAAGCGCCTCGGCCTCGTCGCCATCGGCCGGGCGTTCGAGGCGGATCTGTCTCTGGGGTGGATCGGCTTCTATCGCTGAAGCCGCCCGGCTGTTTCAGCGCGGGCGATAGCGCGCCCGCGCGCTCGCGCGGCCCTCCGCCGCCACAACCCGCCCCTCCGCCGCCAGCATAACGAGGTGCGCCAGCACCGAGCGGCCGGCGGCCGGCTTCAGGCCGGCGGGGATGTGGGTGTAGATCCGGTCCACCATCTCGGGAATCGTCTCGGCGCCGGCCTCGACGGCGGCCAGGATCTGCGCCTCGCGGGCGCGGCGGTGGGCGATATAGGCGGCGACGAAGGCGGGGGCGTCCTCGATCGGCGCGCCGTGGGTCGGGTAATAGATCCGCTCGGGCCGGGCCTTGAGTTTCGCAAGCGAGGCGAGATAGGCGGCCATGTCGCCGTCGGGCGGCGAGATCACGCTGGTCGACCAGCCCATGACGTGGTCGCCGGTGAACAGGACGCCGCGCCCGCCGTCGCCCTCGCGATAGCTGAAGCACAGATGGTTCGCGGTGTGGCCCGGCGTGTGGACGGCCTCGACCGACCAGCTCTCGCCCTCGACCGCCTCGCCGTCGGCAAGCAGGCGATCGGGCGCGAAGCCGCGGTCCGCCCCTTCCTCCACCGGGTCGTCCGGATCAATCCCGGCGTCGGCGCCCGCGCCGTGCGCCCCGAAGCCGTAGATCGGGCAGGCCGCCGGCCCGCCGCGCAGGGCCTGCAAGGGCCGGGCGGCGGAGACATGGTCGCGGTGGGTGTGGGTGATCAGGATCGCCGCGACCCGCTCGCCGTCGAGCGCGCGATGCAGCGCGGCGATGTGGTCGGGCAGATCGGGCCCCGGGTCGATCACGGCGACCGAGCCCTCGCCCAGGATGTAGGTTCCGGTGCCTGTGAAGGTGAAGGGTCCCGGGTTCTCCGCCGTCACCCGGCGCACGCCGGGCGCGACCGTCACGAGGCGGCCGTATTCCGGCTCGTGGTCTGTGATGAAGGGGATGTCGCTCATGACCCCGTCGATAGCCGATCCGCCGGCGTTGCGCGAGTCCGCATGCGCCGCCGCCCCGACCGGCGCCTTGCAGCCTGCAGGCGGCCTCGCTATATCGCGGCGCACGGGCGGGCGCCGCTGACGCCGGCGCGCCGCCGTCTTATCCACGCCGAAGACGAAGGGTGACGCACCGCCATGGCCGCGAACTCTAAGCAAAAGACCGAGACGAAAGACGCGGGCGCCGAGTCCCAGACCATGGGCTTTCAGGCCGAGGTCGGCCGGCTCCTCGACATCGTCGCGAACGCGCTTTATTCCGAGCGCGAAATCTTCCTGCGCGAATTGATTTCCAACGCCGCCGACGCCTGCGACAAGCTGCGCTATCTGGCGATCGAGACGCCGAGCCTGGCTGAGGGCGACGGCGAGTTCGCGATCGCCGTGCGCGTCGACAAGGCCGCGCGCACCCTCACGATCGCCGACAACGGCGTCGGCATGGACCGCGCGGATCTGGTGGAGAATCTCGGCACCATCGCGCGCTCAGGCACCTCGGCCTTCGTCGACCGGCTGACCGGGGACAAGAAGAAGGACGTCTCGCTGATCGGCCAGTTCGGCGTCGGGTTCTATTCCGCCTTCATGGTCGCCGACGAGGTGTCGGTGACCACCCGCAAGGCGGGCGAAGCGGAGGCCTGGCGCTGGGTCAGCGACGGCAAGAGCCAATTCACCATCGAGCCGGCCGAGAAGGCCGCGCGCGGCGCCGAGATCACGCTGCACCTGAAGGAGGACGCCGACGAGTTTCTTGAGCGCGCGCGCCTCGAGCGGGTGATCAAGACCTATTCCGACCACATTCCCTTCCCCATCAAGCTGGCCGAGGCCGAGGCCGAAGCGGGCGAGGAGCCGCCGGAGGCCGAGCAGGTCAACAGCGCGTCGGCCCTGTGGACCCGTCCGAAATCGGAGATCGACGAGCAGACCTACGCGGAATTCTACAAGCACGTCTCCCACAGCTTCGACGCGCCGTGGATGACGCTGCATTTCCGCGCCGAGGGCGTGATCGAATACACCGGCCTGATCTTCGTTCCCACCGAGCGCCCCTTCGACCTGTTCCACCCGGACCGCATGTCGAAGGTGAAGCTCTATGTGAAGCGCGTCTTCATCACCGATGAATGCGACGAGCTGCTGCCGAGCTGGTTGCGCTTCCTGCGGGGCGTGATCGACAGCGAGGATCTGCCGCTCAACATCAGCCGGGAGATGCTGCAGAACAATCCGGTGGTGGCCAAGATCCGCGCCGGGCTGGTCAAGCGCGTGGTCGGCGAGCTCGCCAAGAAGGCGGAGCAAGCGCCGGAGGAATACGCCAAGTTCTGGGAGAATTTCGGCTTGGTCCTGAAGGAAGGGCTCTATGAAAGCGCCGCCGATCGCGAGAGCCTCTTCAAGCTCTGTCGCTTCACCTCGACCAAGGCCGACGGGCTGGTCAGCCTGGAGGACTATGTCGGGCGCATGAAGGAGGGTCAGACCGCGATCTACTACATCGCCGGCGAGGACGCCGAAAAGCTGAAGAAGAGCCCGCAGCTGGAAGGCTTCGAGAAGAAGGGCGTCGAAGTGCTGCTGATGACCGATCCGGTGGACGAGTTCTGGATCCCGGCGGTCGGCGATTATCAGGGCCGCGCCTTCAAGTCGGTCACCCGCGGCGGCGCCGACCTGGCGGAGATCAAGGCGGAAGAGAGCGCCGAGGACAAGCAGGAGGACGCGAAGAACGCGGAAGCCGAAAGCGCCGTCGACGGCCTGGTCGTCGCGCTCAAGCTGAGCCTAGGCGAGGCGGTGAAGGACGTGCGCGTCTCTGACCGGCTGACCAGTTCGCCGGTGTGCCTGGTGGCCGACGACAGCGGCCTCGACATCCATCTCGAGCGCATGCTGCGCCAGCACAAGCAGCTCGATCAGGCGAGCCCGCGCATCCTGGAGATCAATCCCGACCATGCGCTGGTCAAGGCGCTGTCGGCCAAGGCCGGGGCCGACGGCAAGGGCGACATCGGCGAGGCCGCGCAGCTGCTCTACGATCAGGCGCTGATCGTGGAGGGCGAACAGCCCGCCGATCCCGCCGCCTTCGCCCGGCGCCTGTCGGAGGTGATGGCCAAGGCGATCGGCTGATCGGGCGTCCGCGACGCTCGGCTTTCGAAACCGGCGGGCGGGGCTTATGCTCCGCCCGCTTCGCGTTTCGCCCGCCTCTCGCGCGTCAGGATCCTCCGACCCATGCTCGCCCAGCTGTTCGCCGTCATCGCGCCCGTCTTCTTCACGGCCGCCGTCGGGTTCGTCTGGGTGAAGTCGGGCCGAACCTTCGACATCCGGCAACTGACGCCGCTGATCACCCAGGTGGGCTCGCCCTGTCTGGTTCTCTCGACCCTGCTGGAGGCGCAGATCGCGCCGGGCGCGCTGGTGCAGATGGCCGGCGCGAGCGCGCTGGCGCACGCCGCCGCGCTGGCCGGCGGGGCGGTGCTGCTGACGCTCGCCGGCCTGCCTCGCAAAAGCTTCCTGCCGGCGCTGACCTTCCCCAACACCGGCAACATGGGCCTGCCGCTGTGCCTGTTCGCCTTCGGGGAGGAGGGGCTGGCGCTGGCGATCGGCTATTTCGTGGTCTCGGGCGTCGGCCAGTTCACGGTGGGCTACGCGCTGGCGGCCGGGACGGTCGACTGGAAGAAACTGGTTCGCACGCCGGTGATCTGGGCGGTCGCGCTGGCGGTGCTGCTGATCGGAACCGACACCGCGCTTCCCGCCTTCGCGACGAACACGATCGGCCTGATCGGCCAGTTCACCATCCCCGCCATGCTGCTGGCGCTGGGGGTCTCGCTCGCCAGCCTGCAGGTAAAGCGCCTTGCGGTCCCGGGCGGGCTGGCGGTCGCGCGGATCGCGGGCGGGGCGGCGATCGGGGCCGGCGTCGTCGCGATCCTCGGGCTGGAGGGGCCGGCCGCAGGCGTGGTGCTGCTGCAGTCGGCGATGCCGGTCGCGGTCTTCAACTATCTCTTCGCCGCCCTGCACGGCAACCGGCCGGAGGAGGTGGCGGGGCTCGTCGTCGTCTCGACCGCCCTCAGCTTCGCGACGCTTCCGTTTCTTCTCGCTTGGGCGCTGTAGAGCGGGTGCGCCCGCCGGGGAAGCGGACCGTGGCGCGAACGCCTCCCGCGTCGCGGTTCTCGATCGAAAAGCGCCCGCCGTGCAGCGCGACGAGGCGCCGCACCAACGCCAGACCCAACCCGACCCCGCCCGGCGCCGCGATCTGGCTGCCGCGCGCCTGGGCGAACGGCTCGAGCACGCGCTCCAGCTCGGCCGGCGGAATGCCGGGTCCGTCGTCCTCGACGATGAGGACAAGTCCGCCCGCCAGCGCCCGCGCCTCTCCGTCAAGCGGTCGGCCGGTCGACCGCGGACTCTGCGCAAGCCCCACGCGCACCGAACCGCCGCGCCGATTGTAGCGGATCGCGTTCGACAAAAGATTCAGCAGGATCTGGCGCACCAGACGCGGATCGCCGGAGAGCCGCGGCAAATCGTCGGGCGCCTCCATCCGCACCCGGACGCCGGCCTGCGTCGCGGCCGGTTCGGTCAAGCGCAGGCAACTCTCCGCGACCGCCGCCAAATCCACCCCGTCCGGCGCCTCCTCCAGCTCGACCCGGCCCGCTTCGACCCGCGCCAGATCCAGAATGTCGTTGATCAACGTCAGAAGATGACCCCCCGCCGACTGCATGTCGGCCGCGTATTCGCGGTACTTCGCATGGCCGAGCGGGCCGTGCACCTCCTCCTTGATGACCTCCGAGAAGCCGATCAGGGCGTTCAACGGCGTTCGGAGTTCGTGGCTCATGTTCGCCAGGAACTCGCTCTTCGCCTGACTGGCGTCGTTGGCCCGTTGGGCGGCGGCGAGCAGCTGTTCGTTGAGGACGGTGAGCTGCGCCGTGCGCTCCTCCACCCGGCGCGCCAGGAGTTCGCGCCGGCGGATCAGAAAGTCGACAGCCGTCGCAGAGAAGATCAGCAGCGCAAGCGCCGCCGCCGCCAGGCCGTAGAGTCCCCACCGCGCGCCAGACCGCATGAAGTCGGGGCCGGCGGTGAAGGCGATCTCCCACACCCTCCCGCCGATCTCCAGCCGGCGGACGGTCTCGAAAGCGCCGGGCGGCGCGGCGACGGACAGGCTCGCCATCGGCGTGGGCGTCGCGGCCGGTCCGATCGCCCCGACCGGACCCAAGTCGCGCAAATCCAGGCCGAGGCGGCCTTGGTGGGCGGGCTTGATCAGGCGGGCGAGGGCGCGCTCCGGGGTCAGGCTCATGGCCAGCGCAATCGGCCGGTCGACGCCTATATCGTCCCAGAGCAGACCGAGGTCGCCGCGCTCGGCCACGGCGACCATCAGCAGGCTCTTCGGCGCGGCGTCCCCGAGCGCCCGATCCTGAGAGAGCACGACGGGGCCGGTGATCTGGGGCGCGCCGCTCGCCGCCGCCCGGTCGACGGCGGCCGCCCGGGCGGCGCTGCTCGCGATATCGAACCCGACGATCCCGGCGCGTCCCTCGGGCGCCTCGGCGTAGACGACCGGCATCAGGCGGCGGCGCTCGTCGCCGGCGGAGAGCGCGGCCGCGGCCGGCGGCCCCGTCGCGTAGCCCAAGTCGGCGCGCACCGAAGCCCGCGCCTCCAACGCGGCGTTAAGCCGCGGCAAATCCTTCGCCGTGAGGATCGGGGCGACGGCCACAGCGCGGATCGGGGCGCCGTCGGCGAACAGGCCCATCCGGTCGACGAAGGCGGCGAACTCCTGCTCCGCCACCAGTTCGCTGCTGACGAAGAAGGCGGCGACGGCGCGCATCTTGTCGCCGACGCGCTCCAGAGCGACCGCGATCTCCGCCGCCGTCCGGTCCACCTCGACCTCGAAATCGGCGCGCCGGCGCTCCTCCATCGCGCCGTCGTAGCCGACGACGAAGGTAAGCTCCAATGCGGCGAGCGCGATCGCCGCCAGGACCGTCAGGACTCTCAGATGCCGGGCGCGCATTGCCCGCTCCCCTCATACCCTCAGGCGGGCCGGCGTTCCCGACCGCTGTCGAGCCGAAAGTATCAAGCCGAAGTGGTAAAGGGGGTCTTAATCGAATACCGCGCTCGGTCAAGCGGCGGCGGGCAAGCTCACCTGAAAGCGCGCCCCCAGGACGCGCCCGCGCTCGTCGCTTCGGTTTACGGCCCGGATCACGCCGTTATGCGCCTCCACGATCTGTTTGGAGATCGACAGGCCGAGGCCGGAATGGGTGCCGAACTTCTCCGCCTCCGGCCGTTCGGTGTAGAACCGGTCGAAGATCGCCTCCAGCTTGGCCTCCGGAACGCCCGGCCCGTCGTCCTCCACCTCGACCGAGACCGTGCGGCCCTCGCGACGCACCTGCACGCGGATCGCCCCGTCTTCGGGCGAAAAGCTGACGGCGTTGCCGATCAGGTTGCGGAAGACCTGCACCAGGCGATCCTCGCTGCCGCGCACGGTGAAGGGCCCCTCGCCCTCCACCCGCACGCAGAGCGGCACGCCGCGCGCGCCGTCGTTCTTCTCGGCCTCTTCTCGCGTCACTTCATGCATTTCGCCGAGCGCGGAGAGCATGCGGGCGAGATCCACCTCGTGCGATTCCGAGCGCGACAGCTCGGCGTCGAGGCGCGACGCGTCGGAGATGTCCGAGATCAATCGATCCAGCCGCGCCACGTCGTCCTGGATGATGCTCATCAGCCGCTTCTGCTGCTCCGTGTCCTTGACGCGCGCGGCGGTCTCGACGGCGCTGCGCAGCGAGGTGAGCGGGTTTTTGATCTCGTGCGCCACGTCGGCCGCAAAGCGTTCGATCTCGACCAGGCGGCGCTGTAGCGCCTCCGTCATTTCGGCCAGCACGGCCGACAAATCGCCGATCTCGTCGTCGCGCGCCGAAAAATCCGGGATGTCGGCGTCCTCGCGCCCGACGGTCCGGCGCACCCGCTCCGCCGCTTCGGCCAGACGGTGGATCGGGCGGGCGATCGTCCCGGCGAGGTAGAGCGACATCAGCACCGTGATCACCAGCGCGCCGGCGAAGATCAACGCGATGGTGAGGCGCACGTCGCGCATCGCCGCTTCGATCTTGTCGCCGGTCTTGGTCAGCATCAGCGCGCCGCGGACCTGATAGTAGCGCTGCACCGGCAAGGCGACGGTCAGGATCAGATCGCCGTCCGGCTCGACCCGAACGCGTTCGGCGATACGCCCGGCGAGCGCCGACTGCGCTTCGGGGAAGTCCGCGACGGTGGGTTCAAGCGGGTCCTGGTAGATCTCATAGCGCCGCTCGTCCAACAGGTTCGCGACGTCGCCGACGAAGTCGATCACCGGATTGACCAACTCGTCCGCGGTCCCGGGCGGCGGCAGCTCCTCCACCTGCACGACCGCGCCGACCGACCCCAGCTGGCGCGAGTCGGCGACCATTGCGCCGTCCAGATCGAACAGCCGCGCGCGCACGGCGCTCGGGTCGGAAAGCCGGCGGATCATGTGTCGGGCGGGAACGAGATTGAGCGCCTCGTCGCCGTTTTCCAGCACCTCGACCGCGCCTTCGCCCAGCGCGCCGGAGAAGATCTCGCCCTGGGTGCGCAGCGCCTGCAGCTCCTGCTGGATGAGGCTGTCGCGATAGGGTCCGAGATAAAGCAGCCCCAGCACCGGAATCAGCAAGGCCAGCATATTGACGGTCAGGATGCGCCGGGTCAAAGGCGAGAGGCGGCGCAACGGACGCAACCGCGCGCCGCCCGGGCGCCGGGCGGCCTCGCCGCGCTCCTCCGCAGTTCGGCCGCCCGCGCGATCTTCGCCGCGCTCGCCGCTCAGCGCGGCGCCCCGATCCGAGGCGGCGGCGCGAAGCCCGGTATCGTGCGGTTCGTCCTTCGGCATGGCTGGTCCGGCTCCGGCGCGCGCGCCGGTCCGATCATCTCCCCTCGCATGCGGCGCGCGGCGCGGCCGCTAGACGGCGTCACTGCTCTTTGTACCGGTAGCCGACGCCGTAGAGCGTTTCGATTCGATCGAATTCGCCGTCGACCTTCCGGAATTTCTTCCGGATCCGCTTGATGTGGCTGTCGATGGTGCGGTCGTCGACATAGATGTTCTCGCCGTAGGCCGCGTCCATCAGCTGATCGCGATTCTTCACATGGCCCGGCCGCTGGGCCAGGGCCTTGACGATCAGGAACTCGGTGACGGTCAGCTGCACCGGCTCGCCTTTCCAGGTGACCATATGCCGATCGCTGTCGAGGATCAGGTCGCCGCGCGCGATGGCGCCGCCGCCGCCCTTGCCGGCGGCCGCCTCGGCCTCCGCCTCGGCGCGCCGCAACAGTGCGCGAATCCGTTCGATCAAAAGGCGCTGCGAGAAGGGCTTCCGGATGTAGTCGTCCGCGCCCATGCGCAGGCCGAGCAACTCGTCCACCTCGTCGTCCTTGCTGGTCAGGAAGATGACCGGCGTGCGGCTCGACTGCCGCAGCTTCTGCAACACCTCCATGCCGTCCATCCGCGGCATCTTGATGTCGAGCACGGCGAGATCGACCGGCCGTGTGGTCAGCGCGCGCAGCGCCGTCTCGCCGTCTGTGTAGGTCTGCACCCCGAAGCCCTCCGCCTCGAGCGCCATCGAGACCGAGGTCAGGATGTTCCGGTCGTCGTCGACCAGCGCGATGGAGTGGGCCATGATTCTTGTCCTTCTGATGTTCCAAACAGGCTCGCGCGGCTTTTCCCTGCCCGTCAAGCGTGGCGGCAATAGGGCTCAAGCGGGGCGCGCGGCCTCGCAGCCGCCTTATTTCGCGCCTCGGCTTATTTGGGCGGCCGGGGACGGTTCTGAAAGAGGGATGACGGGGTCGCCGGCCGCCCGTCAGCGCCGGCCGATCCGCGCCTGGACGTCGAGGGCGCGATCCAGCGTCTCGGCGTACTGATCGGCGAAGCGGCTGTTCGAGCGGTCGATCAGATCGGCGCGCAGCTGCTCGATCACCTCGGGCAGGGCGGCGACCGGGCCGTCACGCTCCACCCGAGCCACCAGCGCGGCGGCCCCGTCCATCCGGCGCGCGGCGGATTTCAGCGCCAGGTCGGTCTCGTCCAGGGCGCGGGTCACCGCCTCCATGCCGTCGGCGCAGCGCCCCAGCGTCGATTGCGCGCGGCTCATGGCGTCGCGTTGATCGCCCAACCGGGCGCGCACGGCCTTCAGTCGATTGGCGGGCGTCGCAGCGCGCGACGCGGGCGGATCCCCGTCAGGGCCGTCTGCGTCATATCGGCCCCCTTCGGACCGGCCTCCCTCAAATCCGCCCCCGTCGCGGCGGGGGATGCGCGGGCTGGACACGGCGCCTCCTGCTAATGCGGCTGCGCGCCGGCGGGCGCGCACGACCGGGAAACCGCCAGCATAGCACAGCTGGGGCGCGCCGGCGCGGTACGCAGGCGCCAGCGGGGCGGGCCGGGGCGGGCCGGGGCGGGCCGGGCCGGGCCGGGGCGGGGCGGGGCGGGGCGGGGCGGCGGCGCAGGCGCCCGACAGCGAACGCCGAAAGGGACCGCCGGCAAAGACCGCCGGCAGAGACCGCCGGCAGAGGCCGCCGAAAGGGGCGGCCGGCGGAGATCGGCCGTCGGAACGGCGGTCAGTTGACGCCGCAGGCGCGGTTGATCGCGTTGTTGGCGTTGGTGAAGCCGCGCAGGCTGTAGGTGTCCTTGGTGCGGGTGCCGCGCGCGGAGACGCCGCGCACGACCATCTCCAGTCCGGCGCGCATCGCGCGCACCAGCTGCGGATCGTCCTCGGGCCGGGCGAAGGCGCCCTCGCCGTCGGTGAAGAGCTGGAAGGTCTGGGAGCCGATCTCGACTTCGACGGGCGCGCCCTGCTTGGTCGGATAGCCCATGGCGAAGCTGACCTCGCCGATTCGATCGTCCGCGGGTCGATGGATGACGAACCCCCAGATGTCGCCGCGACGCGTGTAGTCGCCCTCGTCGCGCTTCGGCTTGGAGTACATCGAACACATCTTCGCGCCGTCCTGCGTGTAGGTGTGCGCCGTCCAATCCTGGAACTGGCCCAGCACCTCGTCCGCCGCCGCCGGCGCGCCCGCGCCCGACAGCGCCGCCGCCGCGAGCGCCGCCGCCGCGATCCGCCGCAGCCCGCGCCGGATCGCTTTCGGGGCGGGTCGACCCGATCCGCTCACACCGCGCATGTAATCACCTCCGCAATTCCGGTTGAATCCGCCGTCTGAAGGCCCGTCAGTCTTAGGGCCTGATTTGTCGCTACGCCAGGGGTTTGACGAAAAAAAGGCCGGGATCGGTCACAGCGCCGGGTCGCGTCTTTTTTGCGGCGCGCGGGTGATCCGGGGGCGTGACGGCGGCGTATGTCAGGGCATGAACAGCGCAAGCGGCACAGGTGAGGTCGGCGGGAGCGCGATCGGCGCGATCGGCGGCGCAGGACGTTTCGCGGGATTGCAGGCCGCGCGCCGGCTCGCGATCCTCGATCACGCCTCCCCTTGCACTTGCCGGCTGTGTGGGCAAGATCGGGACCGTAACGAGGCGGGCGCCGCATCGTCGGATCATGCAGATCCGTTGCGCGCCTGCGGGACGGTCCGCGTCGGGTCCGAGAGGGGGGACGCACGCGGCGGCGTAAGGACGACGCGTGAAGCGATGGCGGACGACGACGCCGGCCACAGCGGATCGAAGGCCGGAACCGACGCGGCGGACGCCGGGCCGGCCGATCATGCGGCCTGGATGAAGGCGATCGCGGAGCGACGCTCCAAGGCCGCCTTCGCCCGGCTGTTCGGACATTTTGCGCCGCGCATCAAGGCGTACCTGATGCGCAGCGGCTCGGACGAGGGATCGGCCGAGGAATTGGTGCAAGAGGCGATGCTGACCGTCTGGCGGCGCGCCGAAAGCTTCGACGTCGCTCAAGCTTCGGTCGCGACCTGGATGTTCACCATCGCGCGGAACAAGCGGATCGACGCCTACCGGCGCACCAAGCGCCCGGAGCTCGATCCGGACGATCCCGCGCTCGCGCCCCAGCCGGAGGCGATGCAGGACGAGGTGGTCGGCGCGGGACAGGCGGCGGAGGCGATTCGCGACGCGATCGCCGATCTGCCGGAGGAACAGGCGGAGATGCTGCGCCTCGCCTTCTTCGAGGACAAGGCGCACAGCGAGATCGCGGAATTAACCGGGCTGCCGTTGGGTACGGTGAAGTCCCGCCTCCGGCTCGCCATCGGGAAGATGCGCGGGCTGGTGGACGAAGAACTGAAATAGAGGTCGGCCATGAGCATGACGGCGAAACAACATCATGGGGCGACGCGCAGCGTCGGCGGCGGCGCGCCGGGGCGGCCGACCCACCATCTGAACGACGAGCTTCTGCTCGATTATGCGGCGGGCGCTTGCGACGAGGCGGTCTCGGTGCTGGTGGCGAGTCATCTTACGCTGTGTCCCGACTGTCGCGCGCGGGCCGATCATCTCGACGCCGTCGGCGGCGAAATGATGGCGGCGCTCAAGCCGCAGAGCATGGCCGACGACGCGTTGGAGCGGCTGATGAAGCGTCTCGACGAGCCGGCGGCGCCCGCGGAGCCCGCCGCCGTCGCGCCCCCCGCCAACGCGAACGAGAGCGCGGTTCTGCCGCGCGTGCTGCAGCGCTATGTCGGCCCGCACGCCGATCAGATCGCCTGGAAGCCGCTCGGCCTCGGCGTCGATCACTTCGAGCTGCCCCTGGACGGCGACGGCGCGTCGCGCGCCGTCATGCTGCGCGTGCCGCCGGGCCGCGCCGTGCCGCAACACACGCACGAGGGCAACGAGTATGTGCTCGTGCTGCAAGGCGGCTTTTCCGACCAGTGCGGCCATTTCGGACGGGGCGACGTGGAAAGCGCGGATTCGAGCGTCGATCACCGGCCGGTCGCCGATCCGGGCGAGGCCTGCATCTGTCTCGCGGTCCTGGACGGCCCGATGCGGCTGACCAGCGTGATCGGTCGAGCGCTGAACCACTTCATCAAATTCTAGCGCGCTCACGGCGTCGCGTCGGCGGTCGACGGGCAGGGTCGCCCGACCCGCACGCGTCCCTCTATGGCGCCGGACGCCGAATCGACCGCCCGAAACGACGAAACCCCCGGGTTTCCCCGGGGGTTTCGGTGGTGGAGCCGAGGGGAATCGAACCCCTGACCTCTACACTGCCAGTGTAGCGCTCTCCCAGCTGAGCTACGGCCCCTTGTTCGGCGCGCGACCGTCGCGCGCGACGCGACGGCTCTATAGTATCGTCGACCCGGGGGGCGCAAGCGGAAATTCCCGCCGCGCCCGCCGGCCGCGGCCGGATCAGGTCTCTTCGTCGTCGTCGCCGCCGACGCCGGGCACGTCGGGGTCGTCGTCCAGATCGCTGGTGTCCTCGAGGACCGAATCGTCGTCGTCCTCGTCATTCTCCAGCGTATCGTCTTCGACCGCCTCGACCTCTTTCTTCGGCTTGGCGGCCTTCTCCTCGGGCGCCTGGCGGCTGCGCTTCAGCTTGGTCGCGGCGTCGGGATCGAAGACCGCCTCGCACTTCGGGCAGACGATCGGATCCTTCTTCATGTCATAGAACTTCGCGCCGCAGGACAGGCAGGTGCGCTTAAAACCCCACTCCGGTTTCGCCACGGATCCGCTCCTCAACCATGGGCTCGGCCGGGGCCGGGCGCGAAGGCCTCGCGCCGCGCCGCCCCGTCGACGGTCGCGGCGAATTGCCAAAAAGCGCCGCGGCTGTCAAAACCTAATTTCGCGCGCCCGCGCGCCGTCCCTCCGCAACAGAGCTCAGCGCATGACCCACCCCCCCGACGCCGCGCCGCAGCGCTTGACCGCCCGGGCCGCCGGCCCGCTTCGCGGCGCGGTCCGCGCGCCGGGCGACAAGTCGATCAGCCACCGCGCAGTGATGCTGGGCGCGCTGGCGGTCGGCCGCACCCGCGTTTCAGGCCTGCTGGAGGGCGAGGACGTGCTGGCCACGGCGGAGGCGTTCCGCCGGATGGGCGCCGGCGTGACGCGGGGCGCCGACGGCGTCTGGACGATCGACGGCGTCGGACTGGGCGGCCTGCGGGAGCCGGCCGACGTCCTCGACATGGGCAATAGCGGCACGGCGGCGCGCCTGCTGATGGGCGTGCTGGCGGGCCATCCGATCCGCTGTTTCCTGACCGGCGACGCAAGCCTGCGCAAGCGGCCGATGAACCGGGTGGCCGATCCGCTGCGACGAATGGGCGCGCGGATCGAGACGCGATCGGGCGGGCGCCTGCCGCTGATGATCGAGGGCGCGGAGGGCGTGCTGCCGATCCGCTACGAGCTGCCGGTCGCCTCGGCGCAGGTGAAGTCGGCGGTGCTGCTGGCCGGCCTCATGGCGCGCGGGGAGACGACGGTGCTGGAGCCGGCCGCGACGCGCGACCACACGGAGCGCATGCTGGGCCATTTCGGGGCGAGCGTTCGGGTCGAACCGCGCGGGGAGGGCCCCGACGGCCGGTTGGGGCCGGCCGTGACCCTGCTCGGCGAGCCCGAACTGACGGCGGCCGACATCCACGTTCCGGCCGACCCCTCGAGCGCGGCCTTCCCGATCGTCGCCGCCTTGGTGACGCCGGGCTCGGCGGTGCGGGTGACGGGCGTCGGCCTGAACCCGACGCGCACCGGGCTTTTCACGACGCTCCGGGAGATGGGCGCGGACCTCGCGATCGAGAACGAGCGCGAAGAGGGCGGCGAGCCGCTGGGCGACCTCGTCGCCCGCCACTCGGCGCTGACGGGCGTCGAGGTGCCGCCTGAGCGCGCGCCCTCGATGATCGACGAGTACCCGATCCTGTGCGTCGCCGCGGCGTTCGCCGAGGGCGAGACCGTGATGCGCGGGGTGGAGGAATTGCGCGTCAAGGAAAGCGACCGCATCGCCGCGATGGAGGCGGCGCTCGCCGCGAACGGCGTGTCGAGCGCGAGCGGCGCGGACTGGATGACGGTGACCGGCTGCGGCCCCGCCGACGGAAAGCGCGGGGTTGCAGGCGGCGGGACGGTGCAGACCCACCTCGACCACCGCATCGCCATGAGCGCCTTAGTTCTGGGCCTCGCGGCGCGCGCCCCCGTCGCCATCGACGACGCCCGCGCGATCGCGACGAGTTTTCCGGATTTCCAACCGCTCATGATGGGGCTGGGCGCGAATTTCTATGCGTAATGCATAAACAAAAAAGCCTTTGTTTTGAGTCGGTTAGAGTGGCTTATTTGCGCTTGAAATGATACTAACCAGTTGATTCCAAGATAATTTTTGTTGCACGACGCTACGCATTTTGCGTATAAAAACTCTACAAAATCTAGTGTTCAAAAAAGAAGCCCCCAGCCGGCATAACCGGCCAGGGGCAGTTGGGTGCCGCTAGAAGTACGGCCCGCACGCACCAGGGTTTGGACGCCCGGCGCGCATGTGCGGGTCGTCTTCGTTTGCACGAGGTTTGGACGCTCGCGCCTACGACGCTGGCTATTCTAAACCAGATGCCGATGGGCTCAACTATTTTGTATTTAGAAGGTATCAAAATACTAGATATAGACTTCTTGACATTTCCAGACCCTGCGGCGCGCAACCAGTTGGAGAACTCATGACCATCATCGCCATCGACGGCCCGGCCGCGTCGGGCAAGGGGACGCTGGCGCGGCGCCTCGCCGCGCATTATGGCTTCGCCTATCTCGACACCGGCAAGCTCTACCGCGCGGTGGGCTTGCGCGTGCTGCGCGCCGGCGGCGATCCGGAGGATGAGGAGGCGGCCGAGGACGCCGCGCGCGCGCTGGAGCCGATCGAGCTTGACGACCCCGCGCTGGCCGGGGACGAGGCGGCCGGCGCGGCGAGCCGGGTGGCCGCGCTGCCGGCGGTGCGCGCGGCGCTGACGGCCTTCCAGCGCGGCTTCGCGGCGAGCCCGCCCGAGGGCGCGGAGGGCGCCGTGCTGGACGGCCGCGACATCGGCACGGTGATCTGTCCCGACGCCCCGGCCAAGCTGTTCGTGACGGCGGACGTCGAGGTGCGCGCCGACCGGCGGCACAAGGAGTTGCTAAATCGCGGCGTCGCCAGTATATACGCGCGCGTCCTGGCGGATTTGAAGGAACGCGACGCCCGGGACGCCGACCGCGAGACCGCGCCGATGCGGCCCGCGGACGACGCCCATATCCTGGACACCAGCGCGCTGGATCCGGATGCGGCGTTCGAGGCGGCGCTCGATCTGGTCGAGCCCGCCGTCCAAGCGTCGCGCGACTGAGAGGGGCTTTTAAGGGTCCCGACGGCCGTCTTTTCCGTCAGAGATGAGCGTGTGATTTGCCAGGCGGCTCGATCCGGGCCGCCCGCGCCGTTTGGGTCCGAGCCCCACGACCGCGGCGCGTCATCGAATTTGGGGTGAGACCGCCGGAGCCAACCGGTCGGCCGGGATAGCATCGACGACGAAAGGAACTGAACGACATGGCGCAAGCCGCTGGTAAAGAGAGTTTCGCCGACCTCCTCGAGGAGTCGCTCGGCGAGCGCGAGCACCTCGAGGGCACGGTCGTCAAAGGCACCGTGATCTCCGTCGACAACGACATGGCGCTGATCGATGTAGGGCTGAAGGCCGAAGGCCGTGTGGCGCTGAAGGAGTTCGGCGCCCCGGGTCAGCCGGCCGAGTTGAGCCCCGGCGACGAAGTCGAAGTCTTCGTGGAGCGCCTCGAGGACAAGAACGGCGAGGCGATGCTGAGCCGTGAGAAGGCCAAGCGCGAAGAGGCCTGGATCCAGCTCGAGAAGCAGTTCGAGGCGGGCGAGCGCGTGACCGGCGTGATCTTCGGCCGGGTCAAGGGCGGCTTCACCGTCGACCTGAACGGCGCCGTGGCGTTCCTGCCGGGCAGCCAGGTGGACATCCGCCCGGTGCGCGACATCACGCCGCTGATGAACACGCCGCAGCCCTTCCAGATCCTGAAGATGGACCGCTCGCGCGGCAACATCGTGGTCTCGCGCCGCTCGGTCCTGGAAGAGACCCGCGCCGAACAGCGCAGCGAGCTGATCGAGAACCTGAAAGAAGGTCAGGTGCTCGAGGGCGTGGTCAAGAACATCACCGACTACGGCGCCTTCGTCGATCTCGGCGGCGTCGACGGCCTGCTGCACGTCACGGACATCTCCTGGCGGCGCATCAACCACCCGTCGGAAGCGCTGTCGATCGGCCAGACCGTCAAGGTGCAGGTCATCCGCTTCAACCCGGAGACCCAGCGCATCAGCCTCGGCATGAAGCAGCTCGAGGCCGATCCGTGGGAGGGCGTCGAGGCCAAATACCCGGTCGGCGCGACCTTCACCGGCCGGGTCACCAACATCACCGACTACGGCGCCTTCGTGGAGCTGGAGCCGGGGATCGAGGGCCTGGTGCACGTCTCCGAGATGAGCTGGACCAAGAAGAACGTTCACCCGGGCAAGATCGTCTCCACCTCCCAGGAGGTCGAGGTGATGGTGCTGGACGTCGACCCGCAGAAGCGCCGCATCTCGCTGGGCATCAAGCAGGTCACGGCCAATCCGTGGGACGACTTCCTGGACCGCTTCCCGGTCGGCTCCGAGATCGAGGGCGAGATCAAGAACATCACCGAGTTCGGTCTGTTCGTCGGCCTCACCGAGGAGATCGACGGCATGGTCCACATGTCCGACATCGACTGGAACATGGCGCCGGAAGAGGCCCTGGGTCAGTACAAGAAGGGCGACGTGGTCAAGGCCAAGGTCCTCGACGTCGACGTCGACAAGGAGCGCATCTCGCTCGGCATCAAGCAGCTCGAGAGCGATCCGTTCGAAGAGGCGATGGGCGATGTGAAGAAGGGCCAGGTCGTCACCTGCACGGTCGTCAAGGTCGTGGACAACGGCCTTGAGGTCACCGTGAAGGACGGCGTCCCCGGCTTCATCCGCAAGGCGGAGTTGAGCCGCGACCGCTCCGAGCAGCGTCCCGACCGGTTCGCCGAGGGCGAGAAGGTCGACGCGAAGGTGATCGCGGTCGACAAGGCGAGCCGCAAGCTCAGCCTGTCGATCAAGGCCTATGAGACGGCCGAGGAGAAGGAGGTCATGGCGACCTACGGCTCCTCCGACTCGGGCGCCTCGCTCGGCGACATTCTGGGCGCCGCCCTGCAGCAGAAGAAGCAGGACATCGAGAAGTCCCAGAAAGGCTCGAAGGACGACGACGAGGGCGACAACTAAGCCTGGTTCCGTCTAGATCGAGACGAGGAAGGGCCGGAGCGGGCGACCGCTTCGGCCCTTTTTCTGCGCTCAAGGGACCGAGATCGCGGGGAGGCCCGGGATTCACCTTGACGGTCTCACGGGCCTTTGAGAGACTTTTCAAAGCTCTAGCCTGTTCGATGACGGGCGCCAGCGCAACGCACGCGTCCGCAAGAGGCGCGCGGGTCGGCCCGCCGACCGATTGAGAACGGCTTGAACGGGGGGCGCCGGCGCGCCGCACGAGACTCTTCGGGCGCGCCTCCCGGCGTCACGGAACGATGGAGGAGGCTCGACCGGCCGAGGCCGCGCCGATCGGCGCGCGGTTTGCAGGATCGGTCGACGCCGCACGGCGCGCCGCTCGGCCGGCGCGTCGCACGGGATCAGGGGGACGGCGGGACGCATCGGTCCGGCCGGCGAACCGGCTGCGAGACAGGATCCGACCGTCGGATCCGACGCCAGGGGGATTTGACCATATGACGCGGTCCGAATTGATTGCACGCGTCGCGCAACGTTATCCCGAACTCTACCAGCGGGAGGTCGAGCGCGTCGTGACCACCATCTTCAACGAAATCGCCGGCGCGCTGGCCAGGGGAGATCGGGTCGAGCTGCGCGGTTTCGGCGCTTTCTCGGTCAAGCGGCGCGACGCGCGCACCGGCCGCAATCCGCGCACCGGCGAGCCGGTGCATGTCGACGCAAAGGCGGTGCCTTTCTTCAAGACCGGCAAGCAGTTGCGCGACCGCCTGAACGGTCAGGACGCCGCGCGCGAGGGCGCGGAGGCCTGATGCGCCGTCTGATCGGTCTTCTCATCGGGCTGCCGATTCTGCTGATCGGCGCGTCCTTCGCGGGCTCCAATCTGCAGACGGTGACGCTCAGCCTGTTTCCGCTTCCCTTTGAGGCCGAAACGTCGGTCTCGCTGATCGTCTATGTCGCGCTGGTCGCGGGATTCGTCGCCGGCGCCGTGGTCGCCTGGTTCGGCGCCGGGCGCGTGCGCCAGCGCGCGCGCCGGCACGAGATCGACGCGCGCCGCGCCAAGGCTGAGGTGGAGCGTCTCAAGACCAAAGCCGAGCGCAACGCCGCCGCCGCCCTCGAAGCGCCGAAGGGCGAGCCGCAGCGCGCAATCGGCGGCGGACGCTAGGGGCGCCCGGCCTTTCCCGCCCGCCGCCCGCCCCCCGCCCCCCGCCGCGCGGCGCCGGTCCGCCGGGACAAGCCGGGGGGCCGGTCGGAAGGGTCCGGCCTCTGCTTAACCTGTCAGACGGGACGTCAGCCCGCCGCCGTCAGCGTGCGCAACTCGCGCGTGACCACCGCCAGCATGGCGAGGTCGAGTTGGGGCAGGCGGTCCAGCTCCGAGAGCAACGCGTCGATGCGCTCCACCTGCTCGGCGCGCTCCGCAACCCAGCCGTCGATGGCGGCCGACCCCGTCTCCGCTCCGGCCAGGATGCGGCCGGTCAGGTCGCCTTGCAGGCTCCACAGATCGTCGATGATCGCGCCCAGCGCCATGCGATGCCATTGGTTGTCGGACGGGATGCGGTTGGCCGAGGAGCGCAGCCAGTCCAGGCCGAAGCGCTCGCCCACGCCGGAATAGGTGCGTCCCACCTCTTTGACCGGATGCTCGCCCGCGGCGGCGATCCGCACGACGTCGCAGGCGGACGACAAGACTTTCAGCTGCGCGACCGAGCGGGCGAGGGAGTCGGAGACCGCGTCCTCCTGACCGAAGCGGGCCTTGCGCATCTCGATGTCCTGCTTGGCCCGGTCGGACAGGATCTCCTCGAAATTCTCCTGCAGCGTCTTAACGCCGGCCTTGTAGGCGGCGATCGCGCCCTGGATGTCGATCGGCCGGGCTTCGTTGCGCAGGAACCATTCGGTCATACGCTCCACCGTGCGGCCGGTCTCGCGCAGCATCTTGTTCTGCAGCGCGGCCGTCACCTTGGTGTCGAGCGCCTCGATCTCCCGCCAAAGCGGGCGCAGATCGAAGACGTCGCGGACCACCGTGTAAGCCCTTGCGATCGCCGCCGCCCCCTGGCCGGTGCGCTGCTGCATCTCGTTGACGAAGCTTGGGCCGGTGCGGTTGATCATGGAGTTGGTGACCGAGGTCGCAATGATCTCGCGCCGCAAGCGGTGGCCCTCGATGGCGTCGGCGTAGCTAGTCTGCAGGGGCTGCGGGAAATACCGGAAGAGATCTTCCGCCAGGACCGAATCGTCCGGCAAATCCGACTCCAACAGATCCTGGTAGGTGACGTTCTTGGCGTAGGCGAGCAGCACCGCAAGCTCCGGCCGGGTCAGACCCTGCTTCTTCTGCATGCGCTCGGCGATCTCCTCGTCGTCCGGCAGGAATTCGAGCTGCCGATCCAGATCGCCGGCGCGCTCATAGGCCCGGATCAGGCGTTGGTGCCGGTCCAGGCTGTCGGCGGCGCGCGCCTGGGTGACCGAGATCGACTGGGTTTGCTGGTAATTGTCGCGCAGCACCAGGGCCGCGACCTCGTCGGTCATCGTCTCCAGCAGCCGATTGCGCTGCTTCTCGGTCATGTCGCCGCGGCTGACCACGTCGCCCAGCAGAATCTTGATGTTGACCTCGTGGTCGGAGCAGTCGACGCCGGCGGAATTGTCGATGGCGTCGGTGTTGATCCGGCCGCCCTGCATGGCGAACTCGATCCGGCCGCGATGGGTGATGCCGAGATTGGCGCCTTCGCCGATCACCTTGACCTTCAGATCCTCGCCGTTCACGCGGATCGCATCGTTGGCGCGGTCGCCGACGTCGCCGTGGCTTTCGTCGGAATGCTTGACGTACGTGCCGATGCCGCCGAACCACAGCAGATCGGCTTCGCCTTGCAGCACGGCTTTGATCAGCTGATTGGGCGTCAGCTCGTCCGCCTCGATCCCAAAGCGGGCTTTGATTTCAGGCGTCAGCTTCAGCGATTTCTTCGAGCGCTCGAACACCGCGCCGCCCTGCGAGATCAGCTTTTCGTCATACTCGCCCCAGCCCTTGACGGCCTCGAACAGGCGCTTGCGCTCCTTGAAGCTTTTCGCGGCGTCCGGCTCGGGGTCGATGAAGATGTGCAGATGGTTGAAGGCGGCGACGAGGCGAATGTGCTCGCTGAGCAGCATGCCGTTGCCGAACACGTCGCCGCCCATGTCGCCGACGCCGATGACGGTGAAATCCTGGGTCTGGGTGTCGTGGCCGATTTCGCGGAAATGCCGTTTGACCGCCTCCCAACCGCCGCGTGCGGTGATCCCCATCTTCTTGTGGTCGTAGCCGGCCGAGCCGCCTGAGGCGAAGGCGTCCCCCAGCCAGAAGCCGTAGGATTGCGAGACCGCGTTGGCGTAATCGGAGAAGGTGGCCGTCCCCTTGTCGGCCGCGACGACCAGATAAGGGTCGTCGGCGTCCCAGCGCACGACGGCGTCCGGGGGCGCGACCGCCCCCTGCGCCAGATTGTCCGTGATGTCGAGCATGCCCGAGATGAACAGGCGGTAGCAGGCGACGCCCTCTTTCATGAAGGCCTCGCGATCGCTCGCCGGCGGCGCCTTCTTCAAGACGAAGCCCCCCTTCGAGCCGACCGGCACGATGACGGCGTTCTTGACCTGCTGCGCCTTCACCAGGCCCAGCACCTCGGTGCGGAAATCCTCCCGCCGGTCGGACCACCGCAGGCCGCCGCGGGCGACGAGGCCGAAGCGCAGATGCACCGCCTCGAAACGCGGGCTGTAGACGAAGATCTCGCGCAAGGGGGCGGGCTGCGGGATCTCGTCGATCTCGCGGCTCGAGAGCTTGAAGGAGATGTAAGTCTTCTCCGCGCCGCTCTCATCCGGCTGGAAGAAATTGGTGCGCAGCGTCACCCGCACGAGGTTGAGAAACCGCCGGATGATGCGGTCCTCGTCCAAATTGCTCACAGTCTCCAGCGCCGCTTCGATCTCGGCGACGATCTCCTGCTCGCGCGCGGCCCGGTCATGCTCATAGGCGGGATCGAAACGCACGGTGAACAGCTCGGCGATCAGCCGCGTGATCGCGCCGTTCGAGGCGAGAGTCTCTTCCATATAGTCCTGGCTGAACGGGATCGCGGCCTGGCGCAAATATTTCGAATAGGCGCGCAAGACCACCACGTCGCGCCAGCCGAGCCCGGCGGACAGCACCAGACGGTTGAAGCCGTCGTCCTCGATTTCGCCGTTCCATACCCGCTTGAAGCTGTCGTGGAAGACGTCGCGCACGGCGTGGAAGTCGACCGGTCGCGCGCCGTGGGTCTCCAGCGCGAAGTCGTGCATGTAGAGCTGATCGGCCTCCTGCGCGCCGCGGCGCGAATCGCGCGCCGGGCGGACGTCGAAGGGCTGCTCCTCCATCACCTTCAGGCCCATGTTCTCAAGCATCGGCATGACGGCGGACAGCACCATCGGCCCGCCCGGGTGATAGACCTTGAGGCGCAACTGATGCTTCTCAGTCTCGATCGGCTGATAGAGGCTGACCCCGAGGCGCCCGGAGGACAGCGCCTCCTCCACCCGCTCGATGTCGTGGGCGGCGGTCTGAACGCCGAAATGCTCGGTATAGGACAGCGGAAACGCTTCGGCGTAGCGCCGCAACAGGGAGAGGCCGCGCTCCTCGCCGTGATTCTCGATCATCGCCTGGCGGAGCTTGTCCTCCCAGGTGCGCGTTTCCTCGCGGATCTTCTCCTCAAGCGCGCGGCGATCATAGTCGGGCACCTGGCCCGGCGTCGTCTTGATGATGAACTGGACCCGGCTCAGCGCCTCATCCGACATATGGGTGTAGTTGGCCGCGACCGAGCCTTCGAGCTCATGGGCTAAAATGCGCCCGATCTTCTTGCGCAGGCTGGTCGAGAACCGGTCGCGCGGCACGTAGACGAGCGCCGAGACGTAGCGCTGGAACGGGTCGGGGCGCAGGAACAGCGCGATGCGCTGGCGCTCCTGCAGATGCAGGATGCCCATGGCGATGTCGTAGAGCTGGTCCACCTCGATCTGGAACAGCTCGTCGCGGGGATAGCTCTCCAGAATGTGCATCAGGGCTTTGCTGGAATGACCGCCCGGCTCGAAGCCCGAGCGCTCGATCACCGCATCGACTTTCTGACGCAGGAGCGGAATTTCCCGGGGGCTCTGGTTGTAGGCGACCGAGGTCAACAGCCCGACGAACAGGCGCTCTCCGACCGGGTTCCCCTTTGCGTCGAAGCGCTTGATGGCGACGGTGTCCATATGGACGCGGCGATGGACGGTGGAGCGTCGATTGGCCTTGGTGATGCGCACCAGACGCGGCTCGAACATCGTCTGCTGCACTTCCGCCGGCAACGCGCCCAAATGGCGCAGCCCCTCGAAGACCTGACGCTGCGGATCGCGCAGCACGCCGAGGCCGCGCGACTCGTCGATCACCAGCTTGGCGTTCTCGCCCGAGCCCTCGAAGTCGATCTCGCGATAGCCCATGAAGGTGAAGTGATCGTCGTGCAGCCACTGCACGAAGGCGGCGGTCTCAGCCACCGTCCGCGGCTCCACGCCTTTGGGCGGCTTTTTGTTGAGCGCGTCGACGACCTCGACCGCCTTTTCGCGCATCCGCGCCCAATCCTCGACCGCCGCGCGGACGTCCGAGAGGATCGCCTGCAGGCCCTCCTCCACACTCTTCAAGGCGGCGGGATCGGACTGCTCGTCGATCTCCACATGCATGAAGCTTTCGCGCGGCAGCTTGGAGGGGTCGGCCTTCACGCTGGGAAAATCCTGGGCGACGCCCTTGGCGTCGCGCTCCACCCCGAAGATCGGATGCACGACCAGATGCACCGTCAGCCCCTGGCGCGCCAGCTCCATGGTCACGCTGTCCACCAGGAACGGCATGTTGTCGTTGACCAGCTCGATCACCGTGTGGGTCGAGTGCCAGCCGTGCTGCTCGAAGCGCGGATTGTAGACCCGGATCTTGGGCTCGCCCGGCGGGCGCTCCTGGCCGAAGCTCCACATCGACAAGGCGGCGCCGTAGAGATCCTCCGCCTCGCGGTCGGCGATGTCGTCCGGCGGGGTGTGGCGGTAGTAATGGTCGGTGAAGATCCGCGCCCGCTCGGCCTTCTCGGCCGGCATGCGCTTGTCGATCAAATCCCTGACCTTCGTCAGCAGCTCGGCCTTGCGCTGATCGCTCGCATCGCTCATCGCGTATTTTCCCCCCGCCGGTCGGCGTCGTGGACGGCGGCCGGGACCGACGCCGCCCTTTTGTTTGTGGGGCGAGCCTAGCGCGAAAAACCGTTGATGCAAAAGGGAAGCTTAGGGCGCAGCCACGACGCGTCGGCGCGGGGCGCGTTGGTACATTACGCGCCCCGACGCCGATAAACAATCGTGATCTTATCATGACTAGTACAAATTATAGAAAACCCGTTATAGTAAGCCTACGTCGTATTTGTGTTCCGCGGAGAACTCTCTAGGCATGTTCAAACAACTTTTGAATCGCGTCGCCATCGACCACGCGGCGAAAGAGCAGTACGGCGTTAAGCCATCCAAGAGGATCGAGGGCGGCGTCACAGTCTATCAGGCCAGCATGACCGCGCTCACGATGCTCCTCACACTAACGGCGCGTAAGTTCGGGCCGATCGACGATCCGCGCGCCTATGTGATTGAGCGAACGGCGGCTCGGTTCTCCGAAAATGTGATGTATACGCAAACCGACACCCAGGTCACGCTGGAGCTCATGGGTGAGGTGGCCGGCGGCCTGGATTACGGCGCCGCGCTCGAGATCGAGACCGGACTACAAGAAATGCTGAGTGCGCTAGGAAAAGATCTGCCGGCGACGGTGCGGAAGGAGATGGCGGCGCATGTGGCCCTGTTGCTGAAAATGGATCCGCTGCAGGTCAGCTACGAAGACCGGCGCGCGGTCATTCGTGACGAGTTGGGCCGCCTCCTTGGGCGGGTGGAGGCGGCGGATGTCGAGCTCGTCTTCAATAAAGCTGCCGGCTACACGCTCAGCTGGCCGGGCTCGTCCTGACCAGTCGCCGTCGCAGCACCCGCTTCTCGATCTCAAGGATCACCAGCACAGCGACGCCGACGGCGACGGCCTGCAGGCCCTGGGCGACCGACAGCGGCTCGGTCTCGAAAAACAGCTGCATGAACGGCGCGTAGGTGAAGAGGACTTGCAGCGCCGTCACCGCGCCCACCGCGATCAGCACCGGCTTCGTCCCCAGCGCGCCCTTCAGCGTGAGCGAGGGGCTGTTCAGGAAGCGCACCGCGAAGAGATAGAAGATCTCCATCACCACCAGCGTGTTGACGGCGAGCGTGCGCGCGGTCTCGACGCTCGCCCCCTGCGCTTGGGCGAGCGTGAACATCCCGAAGATCCCGGCGCAGAACAGCGCCGAGACGAAGGCGACCCGCCAGGCCACGAAGGCGGAGAGGATCGGCTCCTTCGCCGCGCGCGGCGGTCGGCGCATGACGCCCGGCTCCGCCGCCTCGAAGGCGAGCGTCATGGCGAGCGCGACCGAACTCACCATGTTCACCCAGAGGATCTGCACCGGCGTGATCGGCAATGTCAGGCCCAAGAGGATCGCCGCCACCAGGCTCAAGGATTCGCCGCCGTTCACCGGCAGCAGGAACAGGATCGCCTTCTTCAGATTGTCGTAGACCGTGCGCCCGGCCGCGACCGCGGCGGCGATGGTGGCGAAATCATCGTCGGCCAGCACGATCTCCGCGGCCTCCTTGGCGGCTTCGGTGCCCTTGCCGCCCATGGCCACGCCGATGTCGGCGCGCTTCAAGGCCGGTGCGTCATTGACGCCGTCGCCGGTCATGGCGACCACGGCCCCGACGCTCTGCAGCGCCTGGACGAGGCGCAGCTTGTGCTCCGGGCTGGTGCGGGCGAAGACGTCGGTCGCCTGGGCGCGCGCCGCCAGGGCGGCGTCGTCCAGCGCGTCGATCGCCGCTCCCTCCAACACGCCGTCAGGCCGAGCGAGACCCAGCTCGCGGGCGATCGCGGCCGCCGTGCCGGCGTGGTCGCCGGTGATCATCTTCACCTCGATGCCGGCGGCCCGGCATTCCGCGACGGCGCGGATCGCCTCCGGGCGCGGCGGATCGATCAGCCCGACGAGGCCGAGCAGCACCAGATCCGCCGCCACATCCTCGAAGGAGAGCGTCGTGCGGTCCGCCGGCATCGGCTTCGCCGCGATCGCCAGAACCCGCTGGCCGCGGGCCGCGACGGCGTCCGCCTTGGCGCGCCAGTAGGCTGGGTCGATCGGCGCGTGCGGGCTGTCCAAATCCGGATCGCCGTCGGCGTGCTGGTGGGTGCACAACGCCAGCAGGCGTTCCGGCGCGCCTTTGACGGTAAGCGCGGCGCGGCCCTCATGGTCGTGATGCAGCGTCGCCATGAAACGGTGCTGGGAATCGAAGGGGATGGCGTCGGTGCGCGGGGCCTCGGCCCGCGCCGACGCCGGATCGACCCCCGCCTTCCAGGCGAGCGTCAAGAGCGCCCCCTCCATCGGATCGCCCAGCACGGCCCAGTCGCCGCCGGCGCCGTCGGCCGCGCCCGGCGTCTCGACCAGCTCCGCGTCGTTGCACAGCGCGGCCGAGCGGGCGAGGTCGACCAGCAGCGGATGGTCGCCCGGATCCGCGTCCGCGCCGTCCAGCGAGAAGCCGCCGTGCGGCGCATAGCCGGCCCCCGAGACCGCGTAGAGCCTTCCGGCCGTCGCGACCGAGGCGACCGTCATCTCGTTCTTGGTGAGCGTGCCCGTCTTGTCCGAACAGATGACCGAGACGGAGCCGAGCGCCTCGATCGCCGGCAGGCGGCGCACGATCGCGTTGCGCCGGGCCATGCCCTGCACCCCGATCGCCAACGTCACCGTCAGGATCGCCGGCAGCCCTTCGGGAATCGCGGCGACGGACAGCCCGACGACCGCCATGAAAAGCTCTGAGAAGCCGTATCCGCCGAGTCCGACGCCGAGTGCGAGGATCACGGCGCTGAGCGCGAGGATCACGCCGGTCAGATATTTGGCGAAGATCGCCATCTGGCGGATCAGCGGCGTCTCGACGCTAGAGACACTCGCCATCAGGTCGCTGATCCGGCCGATTTCGGTATCGCCGCCGGTCGCGGTGACGATCCCGCGCGCCTGGCCGGCCGAGACCAGCGCGCCGGAGAAGGCGAGCGAGCGACGATCCCCCAAGGGCGCGTCCGCGGCGACCGGCTCGGGCGCCTTCTCCACCGGCGCGGATTCGCCGGTGAGCAGCGCCTCCTCCATGCGAAAGCCGCCGCGGCTCTCGAACAGCCTGAGGTCGGCCGGCGCGCGGTCGCCGGCCTCCAGCAGCACCACGTCGCCGGGGACCAGATCGGCGCCGTCCAGCTCAACGCGCCGCCCGTCACGCAAGGCGGCGGCCCGCGGCGCCAGCATGCGCCGGATCGCGGCCAGCGCCGATTCCGCCTTCCCCTCCTGCACGAAGCCGATGACGGCGTTGACCAGAACCACCGCCAAGATGACTCCGGTGTCGACCAGATGGCCGAGGGCCGCCGTCACCGCGCCCGCGGCCAGCAGCACGTAGATCAAGAGGTTGTTGAACTGCGCCAGAAACCGCTTAAGCGGCCCGCGGCCTTTCGCCTCCGGCAGTCGGTTGGGGCCGTGGGCGGCGAGCCGTCGCGCCGCCTCCTCGCCGCTGAGGCCGGCGCGCGGATCGACGGCGAAGGCGGCGGCCGCGTCCGCGACCGGCTTGTCGTGCCAAGTCTCGGCGGCGGCCTCGGCCAGGCGGTTGCGGTCGATCGGGGCGTCGGGCATTGGCGGTCCGGAGAGTCAGTTGCGGCGGAAACCCTTAAAGCGCGAGGGTACAATCCCCCGCGCGGTCGACGGATGCGGCGCGACGCCTCACCCCCGCCCCTGACCCTCCGCTCGCGCGCCTCCCGCTCAACCGGATCCCCGGCGGCGGCGCACCTCGGCCGCCGCGGGCGCGTAGCGGGTGAGCGCCTGCTGGAGATCCTGGGCGAGACCGGGGACGTCCGGCTCCACGTCCCGGCCCATGCGGGTCTTCAGACTTTCCAGGATCTCGGCGTAGAGCCGCTCGCCGGCGTCGGCCAGGCGCGCCTCCTGGGCCAGGTCGATCGCCAGGCGCCGCGCCTCGGCCTCGGGGGTGTCTTGCAGATCGTCGGTCATCGCCGCCCAGGCTAATCGCAGGACCGCCGGGCGGACAATCCGGCGACGGAATTTTTTTGCGAGGCGGAGGGCCGGTCGGGAGGAAGACTGGAGCGGGCGATGAGATTCGAACTCACGACCCCAACCTTGGCAAGGTAGGGAAAAAGTGAGGCAGATCATAAGGTCGTTGGTCCCATTCACAAAGGAGACAGTGAATGGCGACGGTAAGACAGCTTCCTTCGGGCCGGTTCAATGTCCAAATCCGGCGCAAGAACGCCAAGCCAATCAGTCGGACGTTCGACGCCTGGGAGGACGCCCAGCATTGGGCTAACACGCATGAGGGAGTCGCCAAACAGACGACCCGAGAAAGCGAAAGCCTGACCTTATTGGAACTTGGGCAGAGGTATTGCGACACGGTGCTTAAGGGGCGTCCATCAAGAGACATCGCCCTCAATCGGGTGGAACGGATCGCCAGACATTTGCCGAAACGGTTGGCGGATATATCCCGGCAAGAGGTCAACGCCTATCGCCAAATGCGTCTTAGCACGGTTTCACCGACCACCTGTCGTGACGAACTAGTATTCATTCATCGGCTATATCGCTGGGCGCATCGGGAGATGCTCCTCGACAAGGGAACCCATCCGTCACCCTGCGAGGACGTATACATTCCCTCGCCCAACAAACCGCGCAGCAAGGTGATTGAACGCGACGAGCTTGATCGGCTTCTCGCGGCGCTTCCTCTCACAATGCGCCCAATCGTCGAACTTGCCTATGAGACGGCGATGCGTCGGAGCGAGATTGTAAAATTGACTGCCCGCCATGTGCATCTCTCAGACCGAGTGGCGTCGATCGTGGAAGGCAAGACTGGAGATCGAGACGTACCCCTTACACAACGGGCTGTAGAGCTTCTCAGAGAGGCGCTAGAGCGTGTTGAGCGCCCTGACGCTCGGCTGTTCCCAGTCGCGCCTCATAGCGTCACAACAGCCGTCAGGCGGGCCAGGCAAAAGGCTGGCCTAAGCCCAGACGTGCGCATTCATCAGCTTCGCCACACTCGAATAACGAACGTCGCCAAGAAGGGCTTGAACCAAGCTCAAATCATGATGGTGAGCGGACACCGTGACGTGCGAAGCGTTCAGCGATACACTCATCTAAATGTAAAGGACGTTGTCGAGTTGCTCGATTAGATAGGTAGAAGATGGGTCTCGATGTTTAGCTTTTGGACGGGACGGAAGTTCTCAAACGCAGTGGCGGACCATCTTGGGATTAAACGATCCTTATACAGCAGCGCCCTCCTCGAGAGTGGTATCACGTGGTATCATATGAAGTTACTCAAGCAACGTGGCGCAACGCTTGGCGAAGCATCCGAGGAATTGATGCCCGCGTGCCTACGAGGTCTGGAGATCATCGATCATAAGTTCGGACCCCAACCTGAGATTGATGACGCATTGAGAAAGGCTAGAGCGTGGTATCAGCGCTAGTAGCAGCCCATGCTCTACTCGTCGTCATCCTCCATCAGAACGGCGCGTTGCGCTTCGAGCAGGCGAATCAGCTTCTTTATCTCTCTCGGGCCCATTTCGCCGCGCACCATTAAACGCACCTTGGTCTCTGGGCCGAGCGTGTTCCGCATCCACTCCGACTCACCCTCGACTCCCGAGGACTCGGAAACCGACGCAAAAGGGAACTTCGGGGGAGGGGGTTTGTCAGCCTTTTGCACAACAATGGTTTCTTCCATTGGAATCCCGGTTTCGCTGCCATCCACAAAGACCCAGCTCCCGTCGTCGGAGATGTGACGAACCCTCGTAGGCGTTTGCAGTTGAACCACTCCCTGACTTTCCCATTGAATTAGATCGCCGACATTTGCCCCACCATGTCCGCCCACAACCGATTCCCCGCCAGACCGTTCCGGATCAACTTCATGTCGTCCGGGAGCCCCACGACTGCCACTAGAACGCAATTCCTCGATGTATTGCATGGTCTCGAGAAACGCTTTCGCCGCGGGCTTAATCGCACTTGGATTGAATCCTTGCCTATTCAGATAGGTGATGACCCCACCTTCGGGGGGAATTGGCACGTCCTCGAAGTGCTCCCGCAGTTCACGAAACAGGGGCGGCTCTGACGCAGCCGCCAACAGGTTCTCCTTCTTCTCATCTTCATTGGCCGCATGAAGGATAGCTCTTGCCCGTTCAGTAACACGGGCGCTCCCTTTCCCAGCGCGTTCAAGCAATCCATAGGAAGCGAGAGCGGCAAGAGCTTTGTTTGCAGGGCCGCTCAGGCTCGAATAACCGATAAGCTTAGCGGCCTCAGTCCGATCAACTGGCGATGCGCGATACTGCGCCTCGATGTTTCCTACCGCCGAAACTGCGTCCCGAAGCGGCATGTTCGGGTATGAGGGGCTTCGGATAGGCTTATTCGATGCGTTGTTCATGTCGGCCTCCTGCGATTTATCAGGGCATGGCTTAGCATGACTTAGATTTTTTAGCAACTGATGACTTTCGTGACTTGACACGATGACTGCTATGTGAGAAACGGAAGGTGCGCCGCCCCGATCAGGCGCCAAAATGCAAAGGAACACCCATGCTGCCGCTTGAGCAGCCCCCGGCGCTAGGCCACCGCGTTCTCGGGGGACACTAAAAAAAAAGGGCCGGCCCAGTTGGCACCTGGAACCGACCCTTGTGGTGGCCACGCAACCGAACGGGATCATCCGTGCGATGGTGGAACCAGCAGTCCGCGACATTCGCACATGCCGACTCCCTGTTCAAGGCTCACGTTTGAAACGGGAGAGACGCCGTGTTTGGCAAACTCGTCTGGGTCAATGCGTACTATCGCATTCGGTTCGGCCGCGTCGAGCATGTCTGCGCCCACTGGCGCGGCTGCTAGCGTAGGCTGATGTAGCGATATCCGTAGGGCTGGCGCTCGCGGCCCTGCGTCCCAAAAACGAAACTCGGGGGCGGCTTGATGCCGCCCCTTTTTCTGTCCAATCCGTCTTAGTAATGGAATCCCTATATATAGAGAAATCAGCCTCTTCCAGGTTCTCTCCATGCTTCAAACTGGACCCAAGACGTTTGATAACGATCGGTTCGTATAGGACGAACCCTGGCCATATAAGCCTCTTCATTATCTCGTTGTCCCGGTACGTCTTGATAAGGCATCCAAGACATTAGCTGGCCATATAGGTCCTCAGCGCGTTCCAGTTTTTCTTTGAGCGCATCTCCCGGTTTCGCCGGAAGTGCAATTCCCATCACGTTCTCGAATCCGGCATACATCTGCTCGATCAAGAAATCCTCGTGACCACAAGGAACGATGTAGCTGTCATGCAATGTCAGTGACGGAACGCCATGGTCCGTGAATGCCTGAAGGATGTGCTCAGTAATTGCTGAGTCGCGGTTCATGAGGCGGATGCCAGCATCAGCACCGAACTGGTCTGCAATGCGGGGGTGCTTGTCTCCAAGAGCCACATGGATCTGGCCTAGCTGCTCATCGGTAAAGCGCTTCTCCTTCGTCCCTGAACCAGCGTTGTGCCGAAAGGCGGTATAGGCCGCCTTCGTGTTCTTCGCATTCAGGAGTACGAGAAGCAGGCTCTTCGCCACTGCTCGGCTTTGTTCCTCATCATCGAGAAAATCGAGAGCGGGGATCGTATAAGGGTCGTCTCCGACCTCCTCCCAGTAGGGAATACCGCGCTCAGCGTAACTCATGACGATATGCAGGCCGGAGAAATCAATTTCATTCGTCGGCTCATCATCCAAAAAGATATGGCCTCGCCAATCGCCTGGGCATCGCTGCCACCAGCCGCCATAGAACCGGCCACCACACCCAAATGACCCTCGGTTGAAAATGCGACGGACAAATTTGTCACGTTGGCTTACGGCAAGCCGATACGTCTTTCCGTATTCGCTCTCTGCTTCGATCCAGGGCATTTCTAGGATGGGGATATCGACGAACGTGCGGCACAACAGATCATTGTAGGCCGCGAGCATGGCTGACATCCGCTCTGTCTCCACGTCAGGAACATACTCTATGTTTTCGACGGGGCCATCGTTGCCATCACCGCCACGCAAGATCACGGTGAGTCGGTCTTCATGGCTATGAATATCGAGTGGGCCGAAGCGAGCTTCCCGGAATTCGGCGATGAGCTTGTCGGTTGGGCGAATTCGGCTCACACGGCCAGTGTTTGTATGCCGATCTTTGAAACCCTTAACCTGCTCGACAAGTCCCGCCTCCACGAGGGCGTCAACCACATCAATGGTGAGATTGGAGATGCTTAGCTCATTGTATCGCGAACCCGCTGCGTAGTTGTTCCGGTTTCTGGAAAACGAGACGAAGCGCTTTGGGTCTTCACACCATGTTACGTATAAATCGAGGAGAACGACCTTGAGGTGTTTTTTCCGAATCTCAGCCTTCCTGCCCTCGAAAACCGACTTATAGATCGCATCGACGAACTCGTTCGCCTCGGGATGATCCGACCACGTGTGAACATCGAGCTGTTTCGAATTGCTGAGGGCCTCCGCCTTCTCTCGTAGCTCAACGGCTTCGTGCTCATCATCCCATAATTCGTCTTCGCCTTGGGCCAAAGGCTCAGCGCGTACAGCACTGCCAGGAGCGGGCTTGGCACCTTCGTTTTGATCCGCCATTGCCTTCCGATTCCGTCATTCTTCGATTGCTGTTCAGCGCATTTTCTCCGATGAACACATCATCTCCCAGGGGATTTTGGCAAACACTCCTAGAGAATCCTTGGAATACCGGAGGTTCGGATGCGCCACTCGGCACATTGGCAATCAGCGTATCGAGGGTGTCATCCACTGGTGTTTCGCCCGCCCCATCGAGGGCGACATCATTCACGAACCCAGGTTTTGCAGTCGCGATTTCGGGAATTTCCGTGAGAAAATCTTTAGGTCCGCTGCATAAACGGAACGCCCCCGGCTAGCCCCCTGCCCCCGCAGCACCTTCTGCAAGCTCTCGCCTCTGGCGCTCAACGGTTATTCGCGGGCATAGCTCAGGGGTAGAGCACCCGGAGCGGCGTGAGCGCCTAGCGAACAGAGCGTTCCACCTTGCCAAGCAGTTTTATTCACATTGACGGTGTGAACGAGTGTGAATAGCGTCGGTCATTCAAGGGATCGACGACCAGCCCGTGTAGGCAGAAAGCCTTGGTTTTCCTAGGAGGAAGACTGGAGCGGGCGATGAGATTCGAACTCACGACCCCAACCTTGGCAAGGTTGTGCTCTACCCCTGAGCTACGCCCGCGTCTTGCGCGACATCGCATCCAGTCTTTGGCGTCTGGGGCGCGTTCGGCCCGTCGACGGTGCGGCTATATAAAGACCGCGTTCCGGCTTTGCAAGAGGGGATTTGCGCCGACCGCCCGCCGCCGCTAAAAGCCGGGCGGTCGAAGGATTTCAAGCGGTTTGCGGAGGCGGACGAGATGGCGATGGGCGAGGCGGAGCTGCTGGCGCGGCTGGATGCGTTGGAGATCCCGCATGAGACGATCGAGCACGCGCCGGTCTTCACCGTCGAGGAGAGCCAGAGCCTGCGCGGCCAGCTCCCCGGCGCGCATGTGAAGAACCTGTTCCTGCGCGACAAGAAGAAGCGGCTGTGGCTGGCGACCGTGCTGGAGGATCGGCAGGTCGATCTGAAGGCGCTCAAGAAGCGGCTCGGCGCGCAGGGCTCGCTCAGCTTCGGCGACGCCGATCTGCTGGGCGAGGTGATCGGCGTCATCCCCGGGGCGGTGACGCCCTTCGGCGTGATCAACGACGCCGAGCGTCGCCTGACGGTGGTCCTCGACGCCGGGATCTTCGAGCATGAGACGGTGAACGCCCACCCGTTGCGCAACGACAAGACGACGGCGATCGCCGCCCAGGATTTGAAGCGCTTCATGGCGGCTGAGGGCTACGAGCCGCTGATCGTCGACTTCGGCGCCCCGCTTGCGCCGGACGCGTGAGCGGCCCCGCCCGCGACGACGACCGCGCGCCCGCCGCCTTCCTCCTTGTCTCAGGCGGGCGGGCGAATATCTATAGCAGCGGTGAGAGAAAATCGCGGAGCGCGGCGCGACCGAGCGGGTCGGGCCGGACGGACTCCGCGGGCGTGACGCGCGTGGGGGGAAGCCGCGCCGCCGCCCTTCCCCGATTTTGAAGGAGGCGAGTGGACGATATGGCGGATATTTTCGGAGCGTCGAAACCAAGCGGCGCCGGCGGCGGTCAGCCGCAAAGTCTGAAAACCGACGGCCAGTCGAGCGATCAACCGACCCCGGATCAGCTGATCGGGCTCGGCGCGGGCGGCGCAGCGGCGCCGCAGGGCGGGTCCGGCGCCGGCGAGACGATCGTCGACGGGTCGGAGGCGAGCTTCGCGCAGGACGTCATCGACGCCTCGATGCAGGTTCCGGTGATCGTCGATTTTTGGGCCCCTTGGTGCGGACCCTGCAAGCAGCTGGGACCGGCGCTGGAGGCCGCGGTGACGGCCGCCAAAGGCAAGGTGAAGCTGGTAAAGATCGACATCGACCAGAATCCCGGCATCGCCCAGCAGCTGCGCATCCAATCGATCCCGACGGTCTACGCCTTCGCCGGCGGTCGGCCGGTCGACGGCTTCCAAGGCGCTTTGCCTGAAAGCCAGTTGAAGGAGTTCGTCCAAAAGCTGGCCGAGGCGGCCGACCAGCTGGGCGGCGGCCAAGCCGGAGCCGGCGAGGACGAAGGCGCGATGATCGAGCAGGCGCTTGAGCAGGCGGACGAAGCGCTCAAGCAGGGCGACGCGGCGACCGCCGCGGCGATCTACACCCAGGTGCTTGAGCGCGCGCCGGAAAACGCGTCCGTGCTCGCGAAGCTCGCCAACGCTTACGTCAAGCTGGGCGAGGCCGAGGCCGCCCGTCAGATCCTCGCGGAGATCCCCGACGACGTGAAGAAGAAGCCCGAGATCGCCGCCGACGTGCAGGCGGTCGAGGCCGCCCTCGAGCTTGCGTCCAAAGCGGAAGAGGCCGCGGGGCGCATCGAGGATTTGAGGGCCAAGGTCGCAGCCGAGCCGGCCGATCACCAGGCCCGCTTCGAGCTGGCCGAAGCCGAGGCGGCGGTCGGCGACCATGAAGCCGCGATCGACAATCTCTTGGAGATCCTGAGCCGCAACAAGGACTGGAACGACGGCGCGGCGCGCAGCCAGTTGTTGAAAATTTTCGAGGCGCTGGGGCCGGGCGACGAGCGGGTCGTGAGCGGCCGGCGCCGGCTGTCCTCGCTGCTGTTCAGCTGAGCCGGCGCGCGCCAATCCGTCGGCCGTCAAGGAGCCTTCATGAGCCGTTTCGACCCGAGCTTCCAGCAGTTGCCGCCGACCCTTCCGGTCTTTCCGCTGGACGGCGTTCTGTTGCTGCCGCGGGGCATGCTTCCGCTCAACATCTTCGAGCCGCGCTATCTCAACATGATTGAGGATGCGCTGAAGAGCGATCGCATGATCGGCATGATCCAGCCGTCGGCGCCGGCGGCGCGCTCGGACAAGGAGCCGCCGCTGTACGAAACCGGCTGCGCCGGCCGGATCGTGGCGTTCGAAGAGACCGACGACGGGCGTTTCCTGATCTCGCTGAAAGGGGTCGCGCGCTTCCATGTGACCGAGGAGTTGGCGACGACTCGCGGCTATCGCCGCGTGCGGCCCGACTGGGCCGGGTTCGAGACCGACCTGGAGGAGGCGCCGCACGGCGCGGTCGCGCGCGACAAGCTGTTCAAGAGTCTGCGCGCCTTCTTCAAGGCGCAGGAGATCGAGGCCAGTTGGGACGCGCTCAACGAGACGCCGGACGAGCGGCTGGTCAATTCCCTGGCGATGATCTGCCCCTTCGAGGCCTCGGAAAAGCAGGCGCTGCTTGAGGCGGACAGCGTGGCCAAACGCGCCGAAGTGCTGACGGCGCTGGTCGAAATGGCGGTGCTTGACACCGGCGGCGGCGGCGGCGACAAGGCGAAACAGTAGGACTGGGTCCGAGGAAGGGACGAGCGATGAGCGACGGCGGCGGCGATATCGACCCGAAACTGCTCGAGTTTCTGGTCTGTCCGGTGACCCACGGGCCGCTCGACTACGATCGCGAGCGCAACGAGCTAGTCTCGCGCCAGGCCGGGCTCGCCTATCCGATCCGCGACGGCATCCCGATCATGCTCCCCGACGAGGCGCGCGAGATCAAGGCGGACGGCTAAGCGCTCAGGCGCCGCATCCGGCGCGCCGGCGCCGGGGGCGCCCGCCGCCCTCATCCCCCCGCCCCGCGGCCCCCCCGCCCCGCGGCCCCCGCGACCCCGCTTCCCCTTGCGCCGCGGGGCCTTCATCTTTAAGTCAAGCGCAACGACGGACAGGCGCGTCCGGCGAGGCTGACAGGATCGGCCTCCGATCCCCCCCTTTCGGGACGCGCCGCCTGAACCCGGGCCGCCAGGCGCGCCTCGACGCGCCGGCGCCCCCGCAACGAAGAGGGGTTCCCCACAGTTATGACCCAGGCTGGCCACGACACGCTTAAAACCCGCAAGACGCTGGAGGTCGACGGGGCCTCCTACGATTATTTCTCGCTCGCCGAGGCGGAGAAGACCATCGGATCGATCGCCAAGCTGCCCTTCTCGCTGAAGGTTCTGTTGGAGAATCTCCTGCGCTTCGAGGACGGGCGTTCCGTCACCACCGAAGACGTCCAGGCGATGGCCGACTGGCTGAAGGAGAAGAAGTCGACTCGCGAGATCGCCTATCGGCCCGCGCGCGTATTGATGCAGGACTTCACCGGCGTGCCCGCCGTCGTCGATCTCGCCGCCATGCGCGACGCGATGAAGGATCTCGACGGCGACCCGCAGAAGATCAACCCGCTGTCGCCGGTCGATCTGGTGATCGACCATTCGGTCATGGTCGACTATTTCGGCGGGCCCGACGCGTTCAAAAAGAACGTCGAGAAGGAGTTTGAGCGCAACAATGAGCGCTACGAGTTCCTGCGCTGGGGTCAGACCGCGTTCGACAATTTCCGCGTCGTGCCGCCGGGCACCGGCATCTGCCACCAGGTCAATCTCGAATATCTGGCGAAGACCGTCTGGTTCTCCGAGGACAAGGCGAGCGGCAAGACGGTCGCCTATCCCGATACGCTGGTCGGCACCGACAGCCACACCACCATGATCAACGGCCTGGGCGTCCTCGGCTGGGGCGTCGGGGGCATCGAGGCGGAGGCCGCGATGCTGGGTCAGCCGGTCTCGATGCTGATTCCAGAAGTCGTCGGCTTCAAGCTGACCGGCGCGCTGCCGGAGGGCACCACGGCGACCGATCTGGTGCTGACGGTCACCCAGATGCTCCGCAAGAAGGGCGTGGTCGGCAAATTCGTCGAGTTTTTCGGCGACGGCTTGGCGCATCTGACGCTGGCCGATCGGGCGACGATCGCCAACATGGCGCCGGAATACGGCGCCACCTGCGGCATCTTCCCGATCGACGCCGAGACCACCTCCTATCTGAAGTTCTCCGGCCGGCCGGACGAAGAGATCAAGCTGGTCGAGGCCTACGCCAAGGCGCAGGGCATGTGGCGCGCCGAGGGCGACGCCGATCCGGACTACACCGAGACGCTGGAGCTCGACCTCGCGACGGTCGAGCCGTCGCTGGCCGGCCCGAAGCGCCCGCAGGACCGCATCGGCCTTTCCCAGGCCGCGGTCGCCTTCAATCGCCTGCTGGCCGAAAGCCTGGGCGATCCCTCGACGGAAGAGGAATCGCGCCTCGCGTCCGAAGGCGGGCCGGCGAAGGCCGCGCCGACCGGCTACGCGACCGAGGCGAAGGTCGAAGGCGAGGATTTCACGCTCGCCCACGGCGATGTGGTGATCGCCGCCATCACCAGCTGCACCAACACCTCCAACCCCAGCGTGCTGATCGCGGCCGGCCTCGTCGCCCGCAAGGCGCGCGAGAAGGGGATTGCGGTGAAGCCTTGGGTGAAGACCTCGCTCGCGCCGGGCTCCCAGGTCGTGACCGACTATCTCGAGGCCGCCGGCCTGCAGGACGATCTCGACGCGCTGGGCTTCAATCTGGTCGGCTACGGCTGCACCACCTGCATCGGCAATTCGGGCCCGCTGCCGGAGAACATCTCCAAGGCGGTCGAGGACGGCGATCTGGTGGTCACCTCGGTGCTGTCGGGCAACCGCAACTTCGAGGGTCGGGTCAATCCGCAGACCCGCGGCAACTACCTCGCCTCGCCGCCGCTGGTGGTGGCCTACGCGCTCGCCGGCAACATGTGCATCGACATCACCCAGGATCCGATCGCCGAGACCGACAACGGCGAGAAGGTTTATCTCAAGGACGTCTGGCCGACGACCCATGAGATCGATCAGGTGATGCGCGAGAGCCTCTCTCCCGAGATGTACCGCTCGCGCTACGCGAACGTTTTCGAGGGGCCGGAGGAGTGGCGTTCGATCCACATCTCCGAGGGCGAGACCTATCAGTGGAACTCCGGCTCCACCTATGTCCAGCACCCGCCCTATTTCGAGGACATGAGCCTCGAGCCGGGCGAGGTGACGGACGTCGAAGGGGCGCGGCCGCTTCTGATCCTGGGCGACTCGGTCACGACCGACCACATCTCGCCCGCCGGCGCCTTCAAGCCTGACACGCCGGCCGGGCAGTATCTGACCGAACGTCAGGTGCGCCCGCAGGACTTCAACTCCTACGGCTCGCGCCGCGGCAACCACGAGGTCATGATGCGCGGCACCTTCGCCAACATCCGCATCAAGAACGAGATGGTGCCCGGAATCGAAGGCGGCTTCACCAAGCATCAGCCCTCGGGCGAGCAGATGCCGGTCTACGACGCCGCCATGCGCTACCAGGCCGACGGCGTGCCGCTGGTCGTCATCGGCGGCAAGGAGTACGGCACCGGCTCGTCCCGCGACTGGGCGGCCAAGGGCACCAAGCTGCTGGGCGTCAAGGCGGTGATCGCCGAGAGCTTCGAGCGCATCCACCGCTCCAACCTGGTCGGGATGGGCGTCCTGCCGCTGCAGTTCAAGGACGGCGAGAATCGCGAGAGCCTGGGCCTCAAGGGCACGGAGGTCTTCGACCTGACCGGCGTCGCCGGCGATCCCAAGCCGGGTCAGGACGTGCAGTGCACGATCACCTACGAAGACGGTTCCACCAAGGAGACGACGCTCCTCTGCCGCATCGACACTCTGACCGAGGTCGACTACTACCGCCACGGCGGCGTGCTGAACTACGTGCTGCGCGGCCTGGCGAAAGGCGAGGCGGCGTAGGCGTCGACCGCCCTCACCGACGCGAGAAACCCCCGCCGGCTCCGGCGGGGGTTTTTCATTTCGACCCCAATCAGCCTTTCGGGAATTCGCGGGCGCCCCCGCGAAAGCGGGGGCCTTCTCGGGGCGGCGTCGAAGGTTGAGCGCGCATCGAAAGGTCCCCGCCTTCGCGGGGACTCCCGGCGAGTAGACCGCCGCGCGATGGCGGGGAAGGTTGGATGGGGGTGAGCGATCTTCTGACAAGAAAATCGCCTCGGCGCCAAAGGGCCGAGATATTTTTTCCAGCACGCCTGACGGCGCGCCCACCCCCTCCTTGATCGTCCCCCCTCTAGGGGGAGGAAGCGGCGGACCCCAACCGCCGCGCCAAGCGCTTCAGCCCCTCATGCTTCGGCGCGCAGACGAGGCCGGCCTTGAGCGCCAGCGCCGCATCGTCGCGCCGCTTGAGCTGGGCGAGAAGGAGGGCGCGTTCATAATGCGCGTCGGCGTCGAACGGTTTGAGAGACAGCGCCCGATCCAGGGCGGCGAGCGCCGCCTCCGGCTCTTCGGCCAGACGCTGCGCCCGGCCCAATGCGCGATGGGCGGCCGCGGTGTCGGGGGCGAGGCGGCAGGCTTCCGTCGCCGCCGCGGCGGCTTCCTGCGCGCGACCGAGGTCGATCAGCGCCAAGGCCAGCATCAAATGCGCCAATGCGGCGCCCGGATAGCGCTCGGCCGCTTGGCGGAGATACAGAACGCCCTCGGCCGGCGCACCCGCCGCCCGCGCGTCCGCCGCCCTGCCGAACAGAGTCTCCAGGCTGTCGTCGCCGTCGCTCACGAGCGTAAGCGCCCCCCAGGATCGCGGCCCCTCCCAAAAGGCCGTTAGGGCGGGAGCTTAGCAGAGGAAGGCGCTCTGTCGCCTCGGTTTTTTACAAAGCCGCGTCAATCGCGCCGACGCGGCAGCATCGGGCCCAGACGCTCCCCGCCGGCGATGTGCACATGGAAGTGCGGGACCTCCTGGTTCGCGTCCCGGCCGTGGTTGGCGAGTATGCGATAGCCGCTCTCCGCCAAGCCCAGCTCGCGGGCCGCATGGCCGATCGCGCGTATCAGGCCGGCGATTTCCGCGTCGGAGGCCTTGGCGGAGAAATCGTCCATCGAGACGTAGGCGCCCTTGGGGATCGCCAGCACATGCACCGGCGCCTGCGGATTGACGTCGTGGAAGATGAGGCAGTGCTCGTCCTCATAGACCGTCTTGTTGGGAATCTCCCCGCGCAGGATTTTCGCGAAGACGTTCTGATCGTCGTAATCGGCCATCGGTCCCTCGGTTGAACGCGTGACGGGATGCCTCAGTCTTGCGGGCGCGACGCCTTTTCCGCAAGGCCCGAGACGCCGGCGCGCCGATCGAGTTCGGCCCAGACGTCGGCCGGGTCGACGCCGGCGTCGGCCCACAGGACCGCCAGATGATAGAGCAGATCCGCGCTTTCGGCGGTCAGCGCGGCGCGATCGTCGCGGATCGCCTCGATCACGGTCTCGACCGCCTCCTCGCCCACTTTCTGCGCGATTTTCGCGCGGCCCTTGGCGGTCAACTTGGCGGTGTAGCTCTCACTCGGGTCGTCGGCGCGACGCGCGCGCACCGTGGCGAACAGCCGGTCGAAGGCGCGGGCGTCAGGCTTCTTGTCGGCGTCGCTCATCGGCCTCTCAGCCTCCCGTCTCTCGGACAATCGCTTCCGTGCCGCCGTCGACCGGTCGGACCGGCAAGCCGGCGTCGGCCAGCGCCGCCTTGGCCTGCGCGATCGTGTACTCGCCGAAATGGAAGATCGACGCGGCGAGGACGGCGGAGGCGTGGCCTTCGCGCACGCCGTCCACCAGATGGTCCAGCGTCCCGACCCCGCCCGAGGCGATGACCGGGACCGAGACCGCATCCGAGATCGCGCGGGTGAGCGCCAGGTCGAAGCCCGTCTTGGCCCCGTCGCGGTCCATCGAGGTCAGCAGCAGCTCGCCCGCGCCGAGCTCGACCATCCGGCGCGCCCAGTCGACGGCGTCGAGGCCGGTCGGCTCCCGCCCGCCGTGGGTGAAGATCTCCCATTTGTCGGGGCCGGTCTGTTTGGCGTCGATGGCGACGACGATGCATTGGCTGCCGAAGCGCTCGGCCGCCTCGCGCACGAAATCGGGGCGCTTCACGGCGGCGGTGTTGATCGAGACCTTGTCGGCGCCGGCCAGCAGCAGGCGGCGGATGTCGTCGACCGTGCGCACGCCGCCGCCGACGGTGACCGGCATGAAGGCGGCCTCGGCCGTGCGCTGGACGACGTCGTAGATCGTCTCGCGGTTCTCGTGACTCGCGGTGATGTCGAGGAAGCAAAGCTCGTCCGCGCCGGCGGCGTCATAGAGTTTGGCCTGCTCGACCGGATCGCCGGCGTCGCGCAGATTGACGAAATTGACGCCCTTCACGACGCGGCCGTCCTTGACGTCGAGGCAGGGGATGATGCGCACGCTCAGCATCCCGCTGACGCCTCCGCCCGGGTCAGCGCCAACGCCTCGCGCAGATCAAGCCGACCGTCATAGAGCGCCCGGCCGGAGATCGCGCCGGCGATCCCGCCGGCCGCGATCAGCGCCTTCAGATCGCCGAGATCCTTGACCCCGCCCGAGGCGATGACCGGGATCGACACCGCCTTGGCGAGCTCAGCCGTCGCCTCGACATTGACGCCGCCCAGCGCGCCGTCCCGATCGATGTCGGTGTAGACGACGGCCGCCACGCCCGCGTCCTCGAAGCGGCGCACGAGATCGAGCGCTTCGATCTCAGTCGCTTCCGCCCAGCCTTCGACCGCGACGCGGCCGTCGCGCGCGTCGACGCCGACGGCGACTTGGCCCGGAAAGGCCGTGCAACAGTCGCGCACCACCTGCGGGTCCTTGACCGCGACGGTGCCCAGCACGATGCGGCTCACTCCGCGCTCGATCCAGGCGCGCGCGCCTTCGACCGAGCGGATCCCGCCGCCGAGCTGAACCTGCGCGCGATCGCCAATCGCGGCCAGGATCGCCTCCACCGCGTCGGCGTTGACCGGCCGGCCGGCGAAAGCGCCGTTCAGATCGACGACATGCACCCAGGGCGCGCCGGCGTCGACGAAGGCGCGCGCCTGGGCGCCCGGATCGTCGTTGAAGACGGTGGCCGCGTCCATCGCACCGCGCAGCAGGCGCACGCACTGGCCGTCCTTCAGATCGATCGCGGGATAGAGGATCATGGCCGCCACTCCAGGAAATTGGCGATCAGGCGCAGGCCGGCGGCCTGGCTTTTCTCCGGGTGGAACTGCACGCCCACCATGTTGTCGCGGCCGACCGCGGCGGTCAGCCGCCCGCCATACTCGACGCTCGCCAGCCGGTGCGCCGGATCGACGGGCGTCAGATGGTAGCTGTGGACGAAATAGGCGTAATGCGCGCCGTCGCTCAAGCCTGCGAAGACCGGATGATCGGCGACCTCGTCCAGCAGGTTCCATCCCATATGCGGCACCTTCAGGGCCGGATCGGCGGGCCGGACCGCGTCGACCGCGCCCGGAATCCAGCCGAGCCCGGAGTGGGTTCCATGCTCGCGCCCCTCGTCCGCCATCAACTGCATGCCGACGCAGATGCCGAGGAAGGGGCGGCCCTTTTGGATCACCGCCTCCTCAAGCGCCTCGATCGCCCCGTCGACGGCGGCCAGGCCGCGCCGGCAATCGCCGAAGGCGCCGACGCCGGGCAGCACGAGGCGGTCGGCCGCCGCGATGCGCGCGACGTCGTCCGTCACCTGGATCTCGACGCGCGCGTCGGCCATGCGCTCGAACGCCTTCGCGGCGGAGCGCAGATTGCCCGATCCGTAATCGACGATGACGACGCTCACCCGCGCTCTCCCCGCTCGTCCGGGCGGCTCACGCCTCGTCCGCGTTGGCGGCGACGCCCTTGACCCCGCCCAGCGCGCCCTTGGTCGACGGGATCTGGTCGGCCTTGCGCGGATCGATCGCGACCGCCGTCTTCAGCGATCGGGCGAGGCCCTTGAAGGCGCTCTCGATCTTGTGGTGATTGTTCTCGCCGTAGAGCGTCTCCACGTGGATGTTGGCGCCGACGCCTTGGGCGAAGGCCTGGAACCATTCCTTGAACAGTTCGGTGTCGAACTCGCCCAGCTTGTCGCGGGTGAAGTCGATCTTCCAGACCAGGTACGGGCGGCCGGACAGGTCGACCGCGACGCGGGTCAGCGTCTCGTCCATCGGGATCAGCGCGTCGCCGAACCGCTCAATCCCCTTGCGCGCGCCCAGCGCCTGGGAGATCGCTTCGCCGACGGCGTAGCCGCAATCCTCGGTCGTGTGGTGGAAGTCGATATGCAGATCGCCCTCCGCCTTCAGCGTCAGGTCGAAGAGGCCGTGGCGGCCCAGTTGCTCCATCATGTGGTCGAGGAAGCCGATCCCCGTCGCGACGTCGCAACGCCCCTCGCCGTCGAGATCGACGGCGACCTGGATGCGCGTCTCCTTGGTGTTCCGTTCGACGCTGGCCGTGCGCATGGGCCCGCCCTTTCCTGACCGATTGCTGGAAACCGGCCGGGTTCTAGCAGGCGGGGCCCTGGTTGACCAGTGAACTAGGACGGATGCTTCACCGTGACGTGATCCGATCGCCGAGACGGATATTCATGAATTCCAGCGCGCTCGCGATCGGCACGAAGAAATTCAAACCCGCCAGCTGGCCCTTGTTGGTTCGACCCCAGCTGGTCATCGCGACCACGTTTCCATTCTCGTCCACGAGCGGGCCGCCGCTGTTTCCCTGGTTCACCGTAACGTCGGCCTGCACCCACACGAGACCGTTGGATTCAAATCGACGCACAGCGCTGACGACGCCCTGGGTCACGGTGGATGAAAGGTTCTCATCCAACGGGCTGCCTATGGCATAGACGGTTTCAGAAATCTCAGGATACTCCGTGCGAAGCGGTAAACTGCTGACGCGACTGACCGACGCCTTCAAGAGAGCGACGTCGCGCGCCTGATGAGAGCGAAGAACGGATGCGGGCAGTTCGACGCCGTTGTTGAAAATGACCGTCGCGACGTCCGAATTCCCGACGACGTGCTGATTTGTAAGGATGTACCCGTCGTCGCTGATGAGGTAGCCGGTTCCATGGCCGCCGCCGACGCGGATGGTCACGGTGGAGGCCAAGATCTTGCGCATATGCTCGCGCATGGGGCTTTCATGCAACGCCTGGGCGGAGATGAAGATCGGCTCGCCGTCCGTCGGCTGGGCGATCAACGTATCGCCCTCGTCCTTGACCAGCAGGGCGGCGAAATCCGGATTGTTCGCCAGCCTGTCGGTGGCGGCGCCCCACGCGTCGAAGAATGCATCCGTAAGACCGGTCGATTTCGGTGTTTTCTGGATGCCGTATCCGGACGTCCTGAAGGTGGCGATTTCTTCCCGACGCAGCGTGTCGTAGACGATCCAGTCCACCTCGATCTGGACTTCGGCGGAGTATTTATCGAGAGGAATCGCGTTCCAGAAGGTATGCTCCTGGCAGCCGTTCCCCTTCATGTCGACGAGCCGCGCGCCCAATTGATACTGCGCGCGCGCGCGCTCGTCACCGACGTCGAAAAAGGCGTTCGGATTTCCGGCGACGTCGAAGCCCCGTTGGCGCAAGGCGTCGAAAACCATGCGCCCCACCTCGCCGTCCCAATCGCCGAGCCATTTCGAGCTCGCGCGCCATTCGTAGGTGGATTCGCCCACATGCTTGTAATTGCACATGGTGCCGCTCAGACCTTTGACGCCCATTGCGGGAAAGTTCATGACGACCGTGCCGTGTCGGATCGCAGACAAGGCGCCGGCGAAGCCGATCGGCTTGTAGTCGGCGTCCCCGAACATCGCAGCGGCGGCGACTTGGTCGGCCTCAGCTTGGGCCTCCACCGCCTCGGACGCGTCGGCGACCGGCCGGTCGATCTCCATCGGAGAGGTCGTGTTGCAAGCGGCCAGGAAGAGCGCGGCCGCGGCGCCCGGAAATGCAAAGCGGGAAAGAGCGACCATCGCCGAGCCTCCATATCCTCGTCATGTCGTAAATGCATCTTATAGGGGTTTTTTTTCATATTCTAGTCGTAACGCACGACATCGGCTGCGGGTCGCCGTGAGATCGCAGCGGACGGGTGCGGGCGTTTTCCGATTGACCGGATAGCCGCGCCGCCCCATATCGCGGCGCATGACGAAGGATGCGATGAGCTCGCCCGCCGAGATGCACGGCACCACCATTCTGGCCGTGCGCAAGGGAAACCAGGTCGTGGTCGCCGGCGACGGCCAAGTGACTCTGGGGACCACGGTCTTCAAATCCAACGCGCGCAAGGTGCGCCGTCTCGCCGACGGGCGGGTGATCGCCGGTTTCGCCGGCGCGACCGCCGACGCCTTCACGCTGTTCGAACGGCTGGAATCCAAGCTGGAGCAGTATCCGACCCAGCTGACCCGCGCCTGCGTGGAGCTCGCCAAGGATTGGCGCACCGACCGTTACCTGCGCCGGCTGGAGGCGATGATGGCGGTGGCCGACAAGAACGTCTCGCTCATCCTGTCCGGCACCGGCGACGTGATCGAGCCGGAGGACGGGCTGATCGGCATCGGCTCCGGCGGCGCCTACGCCCTAGCGGCCGCGCGCGCGCTAGCCGATCGCGAGGAGATGGACGCCGAAGCGATCGCGCGCCGCGCAATGGCCATCGCCGGCGACATCTGCATCTACACCAACCATGAGATCGCGGTGGAGATCCTGTCGGACTGAGGGGCGCCGACCCGGCGCCGCCCCGTCCCCCGCCCCCCGTCCCCCGCTGCAACCTGGAGGGTCCGCTCCCCCAATGACCGCCTTCAGCCCCCGTGAGATCGTCTCCGAACTGGACCGTTTCATCATCGGTCAACGCGAAGCCAAGCGCGCGGTGGCGATCGCCTTGCGCAACCGCTGGCGCCGGCAGCAGCTGGACGAGGATCTGCGCGAGGAGGTTCTGCCCAAGAACATCCTGATGATCGGCCCGACCGGTTGCGGCAAGACCGAGATCGCGCGGCGCCTCGCCAAGCTGGCCGAAGCGCCCTTCATCAAGGTGGAGGCGACCAAGTTCACCGAGGTCGGCTATGTCGGCCGCGACGTGGAGCAGATCGTGCGCGACCTGGTCGAGGCGGCGATCCAGATGGCCTCCGACAAGCAGCGCCGCGCGATGCGCCCGCGCGCCGAAGTCGCGGCCGAGGAGCGCGTCATCACCGCGCTGGTGGGCGAGAACGCGGGCGAAGCGACCCGCACCTCCTTCCGCAAGAAGCTGCGCGAGGGCGAGCTCGACGACAAGGAGGTCGAGGTCGAGGTGCAGGACGGCGGCGGCGGCATGCCGACGATGGAGATCCCCGGCATGCCGGGCGCCCAGATGGGCATGATCAATCTGGGCGACATGTTCGGCAAAGCCTTTGGCGGGCGCACCAAGAAGCGCACGATGACGGTCAAGGACAGCTACGACGTCCTGGTGGCCGAGGAAGCGGACAAACTCCTCGACCACGAGGCGATCAAGCTGGAGGCGATCGACAATGTCGAGCAGAACGGCATCGCCTTCATCGACGAGATCGACAAGATCACCATTCGCCAGGAGCGCGCCGGCGGCGGCGACGTCAGCCGCGAGGGCGTGCAGCGCGATTTGCTGCCGTTGATCGAGGGCACGACCGTCTCCACCAAGCACGGCGCGGTGAAGACCGACCACATCCTGTTCATCGCCTCCGGCGCCTTCCATCTGGCGAAGCCCGCCGACATGCTGCCGGAGCTTCAGGGTCGGCTGCCCATCCGGGTCAATCTGGCGGCGCTGACGGAGGAGGATTTCGGCCGCATCCTGCGCGAGACCGAGAATTCGCTGATCAAGCAGTCGGTCGCGCTGATGGGGACCGAGGACGTCACCCTCGTCTTCAAGGAGGAGGCGATCGACGAGATCGCGCGGCTCGGCGCGTCAATCAACCAGTCGGTCGAGAATATCGGCGCGCGCCGCCTTCATACGGTGATCGAGAAGCTGTTGGAGGAGATTTCCTACACCGCCTCCGACCGCGCCGGCGAGACGATCGAGATCGACGCCGCCTATGTCCAATCCCAGGTCGGCCATCTGGCGGCCGACGCGGATCTGTCGAAGTTCATCCTGTAAGGACGCTCACCCCTCCAGGCGCTGCAAGAGCGCCCGGATCTCCGCCCCGCTCAGATGCCTCAAGCGCTGCGCCAGGCGGTTGGCGAGTTCGGTGGCCTCGGGGCTTAAGCCCGCCGTGTCGATCACGACGCGCGGGTTGGAGAGGCGGGCGAGGTCCTTGAGCGCCTCCGCCTCGTCCCAGATCACCCCGAAATAGGCGCAGATCTGGTCGAGGCGCGCCGGCGTCGGCTTTGGGCGCCGCCCATGCTCCAACGCCGAAAGATAGGCGGCCGAGACGCCGAGCGCGTCGGCCATCTCGCTCAAGGTGACGCCGCGGGCCTCGCGCATCTGGCGCAGCTTCGCGCCGAACGGCGTCACGGGCCGCGGTCCCGCTGGCGGCGCAGCAGCACATAGAGCGCGCCGTCGCCGCCGTGCTCGGGTCGGCAGGTCTCGATCGCGATGATCTTGTCGCGCAGCGGCGGCAGGTTCAGCCAGTGCGGCGCGCTTTCCTTCAAAATCCCTCGACCCTTGCCGGTGACGACGATGACGCAGCGTTTGCCCGTCGCATGCGCCCTCAGCACGAACGCCTCGACGGCGGCGTGGGCCGCCTCCCGGCTCATCCCGTGCAGGTCGAGGCGCCCGTCGATCGGCAGCTTGCCGCGCCTCAGCCGCTCGGCCGAGCGGCGGTCGAGACCGGGCGTCCTGCCTGGCGCGAGGTCGGGCGGGGCGGGCGCCAGCGTCGCCTTCGCGGTCTCCGCGTTATGCGCCGCGACGCGCGCGATGCGCCGGCGCATGGCGGCCTTGGCCGCATCCGTATCGGACAGCGGATGCGAGGGCGCGTCGCGGCGGTCCCGCTCGGATCGGTCGAGGCCGCGCGCCTGCATCGGCCGATCGCCCAGCGGGCGGACCGTGCTGGTCACCGCCGCCCAGAGGGAGCGGCCCTCCTCGTCCTTTTTCGGCGGTCCGCCCCGGGCCATCGCGTCGCATCCTCTCGCACAAGCCGGACCGGGCCTTACAGGTCGTCGACCAGCAAGATGTGGAGGCGCAGCGGACCGTGGGCGCCGAGCTCGATCGTCTGCTCGATGTCGCCGGTGCGCGAGGGGCCGGTGATCAGGTTGACCGTGCGCGGCATGCCCCCGGCGTCGGCGTTGCGCGCGCGCAGCATCGACCAGACGTCCTCGTAGGGTCCGACGATGCGGCTCTTGCGCAGCACGACGATTTCGCTTTCAGGCAGGAAATTGAGGGTGGTCGGACCCTCCTCGCCCGACAGAAGCGCGAGCGTGCCGGTCTCGGCCGCGCCGGCGAAGGCCGCGGCGACGGAGACGGGGTGGGTTCCGTCGGTGGCGCCCGTCTCGACCGTCAGCGTCGGTCGACTCGCCCACGGCATCGCCTCCAGATCCGGGTGCGTTCCGCGGCGCAAGCTCGCCGGCAAGTTCTCGCGGCTGAGATAGTCCGCAATCGCCGCCGGGGCCTCGTCGAGCGAACCGATTTCCGCCACCGTGCAATTGGCCTTCCTGGCCTTCTCGACGAACAGCTGCGCCAGCTGGGCCGCCTCCTGGCGGGAGCGTTCGGGGATCAGGCCGCGCGGCGGCTCGGCGAGCCGTTGCTCGCAGCGCTCGCGCGCGGGCCCCTGGATCGGCCCGTCGCGGCCGAGCGAGCGGCGGATCTGGCCCAGGATCTGCTCGCGCGCGCTCATCGGGCGCCCCCGATCGCGTCCCACTGATCCTGGAAGGTCCGACCCTCCGGCGCGGGGAAATCCCTGTGCTTGGTCCAGCCGTCGGCCAGCGGCAGCCGGGCGAGCCGTCCGCGCTTTCGCCCTAAGCGACCCAGCGCGCCGATCGCCGCGCGCGTCGCGAGACGGTAGAGCCGGGGGCGCTTTGCCAAGAAGCCCCAGAGGTCGAGGCCGAAACGGACCGCGGGCGGCGCCAGCCCCTCCTCATATTCCTTCGCCCGATAATGGCGCATCATCTTGGGCAGCGGGATGCGCATCGGGCAGACTTCCGCGCAGCGCCCGCAGAAGGTGGAGGCGTTGGGCAGGTGGCCGCCTTGATCGACGCCGATGAAGCTCGGCGTCAGCACCGCGCCCATCGGCCCCGGATAGACCCAGCCGTAGGCGTGTCCGCCGACCGCGCCGTAGACCGGGCAGTGATTCATGCAGGCGCCGCAGCGGATGCAGCGCAGCATGTCCTGATACTCGGTCCCCAGCATGGCGCTGCGGCCGTTGTCGAGCAGAACGACATGGTACTCCTCCGGCCCGTCGGGATCGCCGGCGCGCCGCGGGCCGGTTGAAAAGGTTGTGTAGGCGCTGAATTCCTGGCCCGTCGCCGAGCGGGCGAGGACCCGCAGAATCGCGGCCGCGTCGTCCAGCGTCGGGACCACCTTCTCGAGCGAGGCGATGACGACATGGACCTTCGGCAAGGTCTGGGTCAGATCGCCGTTGCCCTCGTTGGTGACGATCACGCTGGTCCCGGTCTCGGCGATCAGAAAGTTGGCGCCGGTGATCCCGACGTCGCTGTCGAGGTACTTCTGGCGCAGCACCTCGCGCGCCTCCGAAATCAGCTGGCGCGGCTCGCCCAGCGGGCGCGCCTGATCGAACTGGATGTGGTGGGCGCGGAAATCGTCGGCCACCTGCTCCTTCAGCACATGGATCGCCGGCGCGATGATGTGGCTCGGACGCTCCCGGCGCAGCTGGATGATGTATTCGCCGAGATCGGTCTCCACCACCTCGTAGCCCGCCTCTTCCAGCGCGCCGTTGAGCGCGATCTCCTCCGAGATCATGCTCTTGCCCTTGGTCACCGACTTGGCCCCGACCCGGGCGCAGATGTCCTTCACGCGCTGGCGCGCCTCTTCGGCGTTGCGCGCCCAATGCACCTGGCCGCCGGCCTTCGTCACCTCGCCCTCGAAGCGCTCGAGATAGAAGTCGATGTTCTCCAGCGTGTGGTTCTTGATGTCGCGCGCCTGATCGCGCAACGCGTCGAACTCCGGCAGGCCGGCGCGGGCTTCGGCCCGACGCTCGACGAAGCCGACCTTCATCTTGGTCAACGCCTTCTGCAGCTGGGCGTCATCCATCGCCTCGCGGGCGTTCTGCTTGAAGCGTCGGGTGGTGGCTTCCATGAACTTGGACTCCGTTCTCGCGCCGCCGCGGGTCACTCGCGGCCGGCCTCGTGCATCGCCTGGACTTGCGCCGCCTCGGTCTCGCCGATGCCGGGCCCGTCGGCCATGTCGGCCAACACCTCCGCCACATGGTAGACCCGCACCGGCGCCTCTTCGCGCTTCAGCTTGCCGGCCATGTTCATCAGGCACCCCAGATCGCCGGCCAGCAGCGCGTCCGCGCCCGTGTCGACGACGTCCTTCGCCTTGTCGCCGACCATCTTGTTCGAGATGTCCGGATATTTGACGCAGAAGGTTCCGCCGAAGCCGCAGCAGATCTCGGCCGACGGCAGTTCGGTCAGCCGGATGTTTTCGACCGCCGAGAGCAGCTTGCGCGGCTGCTGCTTGATCTCGAGCTCGCGCAGGCCCGAGCAGCTGTCGTGATAGGTGACGGCGCCGTCGAATCGCGCGTCGATCGCCTCCAGCGGCATGTCCATAACATCGGTCAAGAAACTGACCAGCTCATAGGAGCGCTGAGCCAGCGCGCCGGCCTTCAGGTGCATTTCCGGGTCGTCCGCGAACAGGTCCGGATAATGCGCCCGGATCATGCCGGCGCAGGAGCCGGACGGAGCGACCAGATAATCGACGCCCTCGAACGCCTCGATCACGCCGCGGGCGATCGCGCGGCTGTGGTCGTTGTCGCCCGAATTGTAGGCCGGTTGCCCGCAGCAGGTCTGAGCGCGCGGCACCCGCACCCGGCAGCCCGCCGCCTCGAGCAGCTTGACCGAGGCGAAGCCGACTTTCGGCCGAAACAAATCCACCAGGCAGGTGACGAACAAGCCGACCGTCGGCCCGGCCGGCGACTTGTCGCCCAGGTCGTCAGAAGAGGCGGAGCCGGTATCGGCGGAAGATTGGGGCGCGGTCATGCGACCTCTCTTAGCTGAAATCCACGCCTTACAATGGCGGCGCGCGACGCCCAAGGCAACCGGCGCGCCCGCTTGGCGCGGCGGGCGGAATCGGGCTAGGTCTGTCGGACGAGAGCTTGCGCTCCACACCCCTCGCCCGGAGGACCCGATGCCCGCCCGTCTGATCAGTCCCGCCGGCCTGCTGGCCGCCGTCACGCTGTCCTGCGCGGCTCCGACGCCGGCTGCGGCCGGCGGCGATCCCGGCGATCCGGCGGCCGGCCTCGCGTTCGCCGCCGCCCAGTGCGGCGCATGCCACGCCACCGGTCGGGCCGACGCCAGTCCGGTTGAAGGCGCTCCGCCGTTTCGCGCCGTCGCCGGGCGATGGCCGCTCGACAGTCTGGCGGAGGCGTTGGCCGAGGGCATCGTCACCGGCCACCCGGCGATGCCGGAAACGGTGCTGGGCCCCGATCAGATCGACGATTTCCTAGCGTACCTTGACGGGCTCGCCCGGCCTTAGACCTCAGCGGGCGTCGGGGCCCTGAGCGCCCAGCCGCGCGGCGTAGCGCTCAAGCGCGCGCGCGATCCCGTCCTCCATCTGGCTGGGATCATCCTCCAGCATCGGCAGGAACTCCGGCTCCTCGAACAGCTTGTCGAGGCCCGCGGACCGCGCGAGATCATCCGCCGTGGTCTCCAAATAGGCCATCGACCAGTCGGTGAAGGTTCGGTCGGCGACGGTCTTGTCCGACAGGATTTCGACGTCGCAATGGCGGGGGTCGGCGGCGATCTTGCCGTAAACGGCCTCCACCGTGTCCGGCGCGCCCTCCAGTACCTGGGCGAAAACGCCGTGCACGAAGAGCAGCAAGCCGGTCACGTCTGACTTGGCGTTGTTGCGTCGGCTGGCGGCGAGGATCGATTCGATGTCCGCCTGATCGACCCCGTCAACCGCGTTGGAAAAATAGATCAGCTGCCGAACCGCCATCTGTCTTCGCTCCCCGTCGTCGCGCCCGCGTCCGCGCTCCCGACGCGGCCGGCGACGCCTGTCCCCACCGACGGCAGATATAGCCGAGAATTCTCGCCCGCCAACCATCAGCGCCGATACGCGAGTCGATTTCCCTAAGACTTATAAGGCCATGACGGGAGGACGTCAGCCGCCGCGAAACGCCGCCGCGAGAAGATCTTCCGCCCGGCCCACCGCCTGGTCGGCGTCGGTCGCCATGGCGTCGGCCCCCACCGCCTCGAACAGCGAGGCGTTCTCGATGAAGGCCGGACCGCCGACCATGACGCCGAGGCGTCGGTTCTTCGAGGCGGCGCGGATGCGGGGAATCACCTCGGTCAGGGCGGCGATGCGTCCGTCGGTCGCAGCCGACAGGCCGATCAGGGCGAACCAGCGCTCGTTCACGAGATCGAGCAGACTGTCGTCGGCCTCCTGGCCGATCCCGCCTTCGACCTCCCAACCGCCGAGCCGGAAGAACTCGCTTACCGTCAGGACGCCGAAGATGTGCTGCTCGCCCGGCGCGCGGGCGATCAGGATGCGGCGCGTGCTGTCATATTGCGTCGGCTCAGAGACCGCGCTTTCGCTCATGTGATGGAGCACCAGCTGAATCGCGGCGAGCGCCTGGGTCACTTCCAGGAAGTCGAGCTGATCGTCCTCCCACAGCTCCCCGATGCGCCGGGCGGCCGGGGCGAACAGGCTGAGATAGAGCACCTGCATCGGCACGCGATCTTCGATCAACGTGTCGACGATGCGGATCGCCTGTTTGCTGTCATACCGCAGGATGGCCTTCAGAACCGACTGAAAGGCCTGGTCGGGCAAGGGTTTCACCTGCACCGGCGCGACCCCGTCGGGGAAATACCGCTCGCACGCCCGCGCCAGTTCCGGAATCACCCGCTTTTCGATCGTATCGCTCAACCACCCGACGTCGAGCGGTTCGCGCGTTGATCCGTAAAGCGTATCTTCCCCGCCGCGGCCGTCCTTGGACCCGTGCGGATCGTCGGGGTTCATCGACGACATCGCCACCCCCCAGGCAGCGGCCCGACGCTTCAGCGCTGAACTGAACGTTCCGAGCCCCTACTCTTCGGCAGAAACCTCCCACTGCACCAATTCGACATTTCTCGCCGGCTTTCCGGAGCAAGACCCCGCCGGCCGCTTCTAAGGCGCTTCGCCGCGCTCTTTCGTCGCCTGATCAGCCCCCAAAGCGTCAGCGCAAGCTGACAGTTGCGGAACAGCCAACGGTCGAACTGTCAGCGCATTAGAACAAGAAAGCGAGTCGATTTCCAACCGAATCGGCGCCGTCGGCCCCAGATTCGTCGCCGCACTGCACCATAAAGGTTAGAACCCGCAGCAAGAGGCTTAAGACCCGGCGGCTGCCGCCGTCATCCGATCGGCCGAAGCCTTCGGCAGCAGGAGAAAGTACCGCCCGCGGCTCTTCATCTTCCCGGCCATGGCGAGCGCCGCGTCCCCGTAGCCCCAGAAGAAGTCGCCGCGCACCGGGCCGTTGATCGCGCCGCCGGCGTCCTGGGCCACCATCAGGCGGCGCAGCGGCGCGTCGGTGTCGCCGGGCATCGTCGCATCCAGCCATACGGGCGCGCCCAGCGGCACGTAACGCCGATCGACGGCGAGAGAGCGTTCCGGCGTCAGAGCGACGCCCTGCGCCCCGATCGGCCCGTCCTCCCCCTCCAGCAGACGGAAGAAGACGAACCGCGGGTTCTCCGCGAAAAGCGCCGACGCCGCTTCGGGATTGTCTTCGATCCAACCGCGAATGCCGTCCCAACTGGCGGCGTGGGGGGCGAGCGCCCCGCGCTCGATCAGCACCCGTCCGATCGAGCGGTACGGCCGACCGTTATGCGCGGCGAAGCCGACGCGAACGACCTCGCCGTCCGGCAGAATGACGCGGCCGGAGCCTTGAACCTGCAACAGGAAGACGTCCACCGGATCGTCGATCCACAACAGCTCCAGATCGCGGCCGTCGAGCAGCCCGCCTTCGATGGCGCCGCGGTCGGGGTACGGAACGAACCGGCCGTCCTCGATCCGACCGATCAGACGCCGACCGGCGAGATCGGGGTCGAAATGCGACAGATCGGCGACGACCAAATCCGGAGGCGCGCTGTAAAGCGGGGTCGCATAGGTCTCGCTGCGCGTTCGCGCCCCGGTCAGTTCGGCTTCGAAATATCCGGTGAAAAGACCCTGTTCGTCGCCGTCGGCCGCGTCCGCCGCCAAAAACGGCCGAAAATGGGTTTCAAAGAAAGCGCGCTTGTCGGCGGGCGCGGCGCTCTCCAGGCCCGCCGCGGCGGCGCACGGCGCGTCGAAATCCCCGGCCAGCACCGGGGCGGCGTCGGTTCCGATCGGCCGCTCGTCGGGCTGCAGGGTCAAACGCGCGCAGCTGCGCAAGAACGCGCTCGGCGCGTCGTCGAGCGGATCCGCCGTCCAGCCGGGCAGGCTCTCGAACCCGACCGCGGTAAGCTGCAGCGCTTCAGCAGCCGGCGCCGGGGCCGGCGCCTCTTCCGTTTTCTCGATCGAAGCGTCGGGGGTCGGATCGCCGCAGGCCGCAAGGGCGATCAGCGCCGACGCAGCCAGCGCGCGAAACGATCGAAGGACCAGCGAAGGCGACGTCATGGCGGCGAACGTCCAAAGAGGGCGCCGAGGGCGCCGCGCAAGGCGGATCAGCTCTCCGTGCCGTTGTTGTCGGAGGAGTCGGTCTCCTCATCCGGGCTGCGGGTCTCCGCCAGCTCCCAATTCGGGTCCCGGCTCTTTACGTTGCGCTGGAAGGTCCAGATGTCGGTGACGCTCGCGACCTCGTTCGGGTCGCCGGCGACCACGCGCCCTTCCGAGTCATAGGTGACGTTCACCTGCTGGCTGACGAACTTGACCGTGACGCTGGCCGTATTGCCGTCCATGCCGGCGTCGACGACGCTCGCTTCGTCGATCCCGTAGAGGGTGTCCTCCATCCGCTCGCCGGCCTTCTCGCGCTCGCGGATCGCGGCGGCGAAGCTTTCGTAGACGTCTTTGGACAGGAGCTGCTTTAACGTGCGGCCGTCGCCTTCCGCATAGGCGGTCACGATCATTTCGAAAGCCTGCCGGGCGCCGTCCACGAACTGATCGGGGTCGAAGGACGGGTCGGCCACCTTGATCTGGGTGAGCCCCGAGCCGGCCGGACCCTTCATCTGCGGGCTTTCCTCAGCCGCGTCGTCGCGGCCCTGATCCCGTTTTCCGGGCATCGGGATGACGTTCTCGTCGGCGCGGTCTTCGCGCTCGCCGCTCCGATCGCGGGCGCCGTCGCCCTTGGCGCCGCGATCGCCGAACAGGTCGGTCGGCTTCTGGTGTCCCGTGCGCTTGCCGAGCACGCTGCCCAACCGAAAGATCAGGAACAACGCCAGTGCGGCGAACAGGATAAGGTCGAGGGGGAAACCGCCGCTCATCACTCCGGCCTTTGCCATCCGGCGTCCGCCCGGCGGGCGCGCCTTCGAAAAATAACGTCGCAGACCTGCCGGCCTGTCGGGCCGGCGTCGGTCAGCGCCTTGTCGTGCGCGGCGGGACTGCTTACGTTCCACGCGAAGCGCTCGCGCAAACAGCCGCCTCGCAAGACATAGGCTTTCACCTGTAAAAGAGCAAGATGCCGGTCCTTCTCCTCCTCTTCATCGCGGTTCCGATCGCGGAAATCGCGCTGTTCATCGAGATCGGCGACGTCATCGGTTTGTGGCCGACGCTGGCGACGATCGTCGTGACCGCGCTGGTCGGCGCGACGCTGGTGCGCCAACAAGGCGTGGCCGCCTTGAACCGGGCGCAGGCCGCATTGGCCGAGGATCGCTTCCCGGTGGAGGAGGTGGTGACGGGCGTGTGTCTGCTGATCGCCGGCGCGCTGCTCCTGACGCCGGGATTCTTGACCGATGCGATCGGGTTTTCGCTGCTGATTCCGCCGCTGCGGCAGGCGATCGGCGGCGCGCTGATCCGCCAGGCGGCGAAAAGCAAACGCTTCACCGTCCGCACTGAGGGACCGGGCGCGGCCAGGGGACCGGGGAGCGGACCCCGACGCGGACCCGACGGGCGGCCGATCATCGACGGCGAGTTCGAGGAGGTCGATCCCGAGCGCGATCGAGCCGGCGAGCGCCCGCCGCTGGACGAGGGACGACCGCGCGGCGACGGCGAGGAGCCGCCTCGATGATCCTCGTGCGCCATGGGGAAAGCGAATTCAACGTCCGTTTCGCCGAAACCCGACAGGATCCGGGAATACGCGACCCTGAGCTGACGCAGGCCGGTCGCGCCCAGGCGACGGAGGCGGCGGCTTTTTTGGCGGACCACGAGGCGGGCGCGCGCCTTCGGCGCATCATCGCCTCGCCCTACACCCGCGCGCTGCAAACCGCGGAGATCATCGCCGAGCGTCTGGCGCTGCCGATCGCGGTCGAGGTCGAGATCGGCGAGCACGCCTACTTCACCTGCGACATCGGCGCGCCGCGCAGCGCGTTGCAGGAGCGCTGGCCGGCGCTGTCCTTCGATCATCTGGCCGAGGAGTGGTGGCCGACGCGCGAGGACGACGCGATGGTGGCGGCGCGCGCGCGCACCTTTCGCGACCGGGCGGCGGCGCTTTCGGATTGGCCGGAGATTCTGGCGGTCAGCCATTGGGGCTTCATCCGCGGCCTGACCGGGTGGCGCGTCGCCAATGCGGCCGTGCTGCGCTTCGATCCGACGGCGCCGCATCCGACCGGCGCCGAGCTGTTGAACGCGGCGCAGGCGCGCCCGCCCGAAGACCCCAGCGCCGCTTAGTTGCCTCGCCGCCGGCCGCGTGATACCGAGCGCCGTGCGCCGCGCGGGCTCTCGCCCCCGGCCGTCCCGTCCCACCCGCTTGCACGGATCGACCAACGCCCATGAGTGACGACACCTCGCGCGACGACGACGCCCCCAACGCGGACAAACCCAGCGCGGACAAACCCAGCGCGGCCAAACCCGACGCGGCCAAACCCGACGCAGAGACATCCGGCGCCGATCCGGCCGCCGAAGCCGCAGCCCGGGCGGCGGCGGCCGGTCACGCGCAAGAGGCGGACGACGGGCAGCCGCCCTACAAGATCGTCGCGCAATACATCAAGGATCTCTCGGTCGAGAACCCGCAGGCGCCGGAGATTTTCTCCCGCCCGGCGAGCCGGCGGATTCGCCCGCAGGTGTCGATCGACGTGACGACGCGCGCGCTCGGCGCCCGCCTGGTCGAGGTGGTCGTGCACACGGAGGTGAAAGGCGCGCTGCCGGACGAGGAGAGCGGCGACGGGCGTCCCGCCTATCTGATCGAACTCGCCTACGGCTGCGCGGTGGAGGTCGGCCCGATCGACAAACGGACCATCGAACCGCTGCTGATGATCGAGATTCCGCGCATTCTCTACCCCTATTTCCGCGCCATTCTGAGCGAAAGCAGCCGCGACGCCGGCTTCAGCATCGTGATGCTGCCGCCGATCGACTTCCTTGCGATGTATCGCACGAAGAAGGCGCAAGGCGCGCTGCAGTCGGTGGATGTCGAGCAGGTGGCGCAGGAACGCGCCGCCCAGAGCGAGGGGTGAGGCAGAGCGAGGGGTGAGCGGCGGCCCCGGGACGCTTTCGGGGCGCCTCTACCGCCGCCAGATCGGCTCCGCGATCTTCTCCAGAAACGCCTCGTGCGCCGCCAGCTCCGCGGCGCTCGGCGCATGCGGGCGGGGCGGGCGGACCGGCTTGTCCCTCGATCCCGCCGGCGCGGAGGCGTCGCGCGCCGCCTCGGCCGCGCCCGGACGATCGGCGGCCAGCGCCAATCCCGCCTGCCGGCCGCCCATCAGCTCCAGATAGACCTCGGCCAACAACTCCGAATCGAGCAGCGCCCCATGCTTCGTGCGCTTCGCGTTGTCGACGCCGAAGCGCTTGCACAGCGCGTCCAGGCTGGCCTGCGCGCCGGGAAACTTGCGCCGGGCGATCTGCACCGTGTCGACCGACTGGCTCATAGGAAGCGGCGCGCGGCCGCATCGTTCGAGCTCCGCGTTGATGAACTTCATGTCGAAGCCGGCGTTGTGGATCACCAGCGGCGCCTCCCCGACGAACGCCAGGAACGCGTCCGCGATCTCGGCGAAGGTCGGTTTGTCGGCCAGGAACGCTTCGGACAGCCCGTGGACCTGGAAGGCCTCCGTCGGCATGTCGCGTTCGGGATTGATGTAGACCCAATAGGTCTCGCCGGTGGGCACGCGATTATGCAGCTCGACGCAGCCGATCTCGACGATCCTGTGACCGTCTTTCGGGCTCAGCCCGGTCGTTTCGGTGTCGAGTACGATTTCACGCATCGCGCTTGCTCCTGCTGCGGCCGCCCTTCAGCCCGAAGGGCGGACGGGCGGGCGGATAGACCCGCGGCGGCCCCGGCGGCCAACATCGCGCCGGGCGCGCGCCAGCCAGTGTGAGGGCGCGCCGCAGCGCGCGCAAGACCGGGCGCCGCCCAAGGCCTGTCGGGATCACGACATCGGCGAGGCGGCGCTTCACGGGATCGGGGATCTGCTGGGCCAGCACGCCGGCCAGCTTCTCCTCGCTCATGCCGGGACGTTTGAGCACCCGGAAGCGCTGGATCGCCGGCGGCGCCGTCACCAACAGGGTCAGATCGCAGCGCTGGTCGAGCCCGGTCTCGAACAGCAGCGGCACGTCAAGCACGGCGACCGGCGTCCCCCGACGCGCGCAGCGCTTTAGGAAATCGTCCCGCGCGGCGGCGACGAGGGGATGAAGGATCGCCTCCAGCCGCTTCAGCGCCGCCCGGTCGCCGAAGACTTGCGCGCCCAGCGCTTGCCGGTCGACGCCGTGACGGCCCACAACGCCGGGAAACTCCGCCTCTATCGCCGCCAGCGCGGCGCCGCCCGGCCCCATCAGCCGGTGCACGGCCCGGTCGGCGTCATAGACCGGCGCGCCCAGCCGGCGCAGCATGGCGGCCGCCGTGCTTTTGCCCATGCCGATCGAGCCGGTGAGTCCGAGGATGCGCACGGCGCGCTCTTCCGCCTCAACCCGGCATCGCGGCCAGCACGGCCGCGCGCAGCTCGGCGTCGACCGCAGGCGGCTCCGGCGGTTCGAACCAGGCTTCGAAGCCTGGGACCGCCTGGTGCAGCAACATGCCCAACCCGTCGACGACGGCGTGTCCGCGCGCCCGGGCCCGGGTCAGTAGATCGGTCTCGAGCGGAGCGTAGACGATGTCCGTCACGAAGGCCTCGCGCGGCAACGGGTCGAGCGGGAGGTCGAGCGGCCCGCGCCCCGTCATGCCGAGACTGGTCGTGTTGACCAGAAGATCGGCGCCCTCCATCGCGGGCGCAGCCCAGTCCATCGAAAGCGGCGCAAGACGCATTCCCTCCTTGACCGACAGGTCGTCTCGCAGCGCCCGCGCCTTCTCGACGGTCCGGTTCAGAATGCGCACCTCCTTGAAGCCGAGATCAAGCAACGCGCACACCACCGCCCTGGACGCCCCGCCGGCGCCGATCACCACGGCGGCGCGTCGCCCGACGCGCTCCCAGCCGGCCGCCGTCTCCAAATTGCGTCGAAAGCCGTACAGGTCGGTGTTGCGGCCTTCGACGCGGCCGTCCGCGCAGGCGACGACGGTGTTGACGGCGCCGATCCGCTCGGCCGCCGCATCCAGGCGGTCGACGACCCGCACGGCGGCTTCCTTGTGCGGCGCGGTGACGTTCATGCCGCGCCAGCCTTGCTCCTGCAGCAGCCGGAGCGTCTCGGCTGCGAAGCGCTCCGGCTCGACGGCGACGCGCTCGTAGCGTCCCGCTATCCCGAAGCGCTTGAGCCACAGGCCGTGGATTACCGGAGAGAGCGAATGCTCGATCGGCCAGCCCAGCACGCCGGCGCGGCGCAGCGCGCTCACGCGAGCGCCCCGGTCTGACGCAGGAAGCCGAGCAAGGGAAGCAACGGCAGGCCGAGCACGGTGAAATAGTCCCCGCGAACGCTGGAGAAGAGCTGCGCCCCCAGGCCCTCGAGCTGATAGGCGCCGACAGACCCGAAGGCGGCCTCCCCGACGGCGTCGAGATAGCGCTCGATGAACGCCGGCTCCAACGGCCGAACCGTGAGTTCCGCCCAATCGGCGCCGTGCCACAGGACTTGGCCGTCGCGCACCACGGATACAGCCGAATTCAGCCGATGCGTCTTGCCGGAGAAAGCCTGAAGATGCGCCTTGGCGTGGTCGAGATCGACCGGTTTGTCGAACCAGACGCCGGCCAAGTCGAGCGTCTGATCCGCGCCGATCACGAGCCGCCCGGGATGACGGCGGCTTACCTTCGTCGCCTTCAGTTCAGCCAGCGTCTCGGCGACGATCGCCGCGGTCGCGCCTTCCGCCTTCAGGCTTTCCTTGACCGCCTCTTCGTCGACATGTGCGGGGTCGCAGACCACGTTCAATCCCGCATTGCGCAGCAGCGCGGCCCGCGTTTTGCTGGCCGACGCCAGGATAAGCTCTTCCCCGACCGCTTGGTCAGACGCCGCGTCGCTCATCGTCCCTGCCCGATATGTTTTTCGTAATGCTTGAGGATGGTGGCGGCCGTCTCCTCGATCGACCGGCGCGAGACGTCGATCACCGGCCAGCGCCGTTCGGAGCAAAGCCGGCGGCAGGCCACCACTTCTTGGCGCACGGTTTCCAGATCGACGTAATCGGTCTCGTCGGTTTCGGACAGCATGCGCATACGGTTCTTGCGGATCTGCACGAGTTGCTGCGGATCCTTAGTCAGACCCACGACCAGCGGATCGAAGGGCGAGTTGCCGAGCGCAAGCACCTCCTTCGGCACCCCCAGCGCCGGCACGAAGGGGATGTTGGCCGCCTTCACGCCGCGGTTCGCCAGATAAATGCAGGTCGGCGTCTTCGAGGTGCGCGAGACCCCGAGCACCACGACGTCGGCGTTCGGCAGGTTCCAAAGGCCCTGGCCGTCGTCATGGGCGAGCGCGAACTGCATCGCCTCGATGCGCGCGAAATACTCCGTATCCAGCTCGTGTTGACGACCCGGTTGGTCGCGGCTGGGCCGCCCGAGATAGGCCTCGAAACTTGTGATGAAGGGATCGAGGACCGACAGGCAGGGAATGCGCAGATCGCGGCAGGCGAGAACCAGCTTTTCGCGCATCTCTTCATTCACCAGGGTGAACATGACGATGCCGGGCGCCTTTCGGATTCCGTCAAGCACCCGATCGAGCTGCGAGGGCGAGCGGACCAGCGTCCAGAGATGCTCTTCCGCGTCGATCCCTTCGAACTGGACGATGCAGGCGCGCGCAAGGCCGTGAACGGTCTCGCCTGTGGAATCCGAGACGAGATGGAGATGCACCGTCTCGACGGCGCCGTCGCTCGGCGCGCCGAGGGGCTTTGTGGGGAAACCGGACTCAGACACAGGCGGGCGCGTCCCTTCAATCCAATGAACGCCGGACGGCGTAAGAAAAGGAGAACGGCGCGGCGGCGCGTCATCCACACTGACCGGTGGATATCACAGGGACGGCGCGGTGGAAAAGCGCCGCCCGAGGTCCGTCGAGACGATCGGCGCCCGCATACGCGTCGCGCGGGGCGGCTCGGCGCCCAGCGGGACAACTGCAATCCCCCGATCGGCGGAGCGGGGAAAAGCGCGGAACGGAGCCCGACTTCTCCTCGTTATCCCCTTTTTCCCCAAGGCTTGGAATCGCTGACGATCCCCCGCTTATCGGCCGACGCTCCACAGCCGGCCGGCGCGCAACCGGCGCCGAGACGACGCGTGTTGACGAAGTCGGGGACGAAAAATAATCCCCGTGACTCATCCCCTCTACCACCACCGCAACCTTTTTACTTATTCTCTTAAGATTGATATGGAGAGACCCGAAAACGACGGGGGAGGCCGTACAATCGTGGCCAGCGCTGACCAGACGATCCGAACGCCGAGCGAAATGGCGCCGGGCGATAAGAAGTTCCTGCACGCTCTGAAGGGCGGCCTGCAGAAGACTCCCCCGATTTGGCTGATGCGCCAGGCCGGGCGCTATCTGCCGGAGTACCGGGAGGTGCGGGCGACCTGCGACGGGTTCCTCGATCTGTGCTTTACGCCCGAGAAGGCGTGCGAGGTGACGCTGCAGCCGATCCGGCGCTACGGCTTCGACGCCGCCATCCTGTTCTCGGACATCCTGGTCATTCCGTGGGCCTTGGATCAGGGCGTGCGCTTCGTCGAGGGAGAGGGTCCGAAGCTGGACGCGCTGACATCGGAGCAGGATCTCGCCGCGCTGTCGGATCCGACCAAGGCGGGGGAGAAACTCGCCGCCGTGTGCGAGACGGTCTCGAAACTGTCCGCGTCGTTGCCCAAAGAAACCGCGCTGATCGGCTTCGCCGGCGCGCCCTGGACGGTCGCCACCTACATGATCGAAGGCGGCTCCAGCCGCGACTTCACCAAGGTCAAGCACTGGGCCTTCGCCCAGCCGGAGAGTTTCGGGCGTCTGATCGACATGATCGTCGAGGCGACGGTCTCCTACCTCTCCGCCCAGATCGAGGCCGGGGCCGAAGCGATACAGCTGTTCGACAGCTGGGCGGGCGCGCTCGACGCCGCCTCGTTCGACCGCTGGGTGAGCGCGCCCAACCGGGCGGTGGCGGAGCGGCTGCGCGCGCACCATCCGACGATCCCGATCATCGGCTTTCCGCGGGCCGCCGGCATGAATCTCTATTCCTACATCGAGACGGCCGGGGTCGACGCCGTCAGCCTAGACCAGATGGCGCCGCTCGAGCTCATCCGGCATACGGTGCAACCCAAGCTGCCGGTGCAAGGCAATCTCGATCCGCTCGCGCTTCTGACCGGGGGCGCGGCGCTGGACGGCGCGATCGACAAGATCATGGAGAACCTTTCGGGCGGTCCGTTCGTATTCAACCTCGGGCACGGCGTCATCAAGGAGACGCCGCCCGAGCACGTCACCCGGCTGGTGGAGCGGGTGCGCGGGTTCTGACCCTCCCCCGTCCGCCTTTGGAGCCGCCTTACCCCATGCACGGATTCGACCCCAAAGCGAGGACGCCAGAGATGGACCGGCCGGCCGACCATCCCCCTGTGACAACGGATCGCGTCGGGGTCCTGCTGATCAATCTCGGCACGCCCGACGGCGCCGACTATTGGTCGATGCGCCGTTATTTGAAGGAGTTCCTGTCGGATCGGCGGGTCATCGAGGCGCCGCCCATCATCTGGCAGCCGATCCTGAACGGCCTCATCCTCACGACGCGCCCGCAGCGCTCGGGCGAGGCTTACGCGAAGATCTGGATGGAGGAGACCGGCGAGAGCCCGCTGCGCCATTTCACCCGCGCGCAGAGCGAGGCCCTGGCCGCGCGGCTGGCCGACCGCCACCCGCAGTTGACCGTGGACTGGGCCATGCGCTACGGCAACCCGTCGATCGCGGAGGGCGTCGAACGGCTGAGCAAAGCGGGCTGCCGGCGCATCCTTCTGGCGGCGCTTTACCCGCAATATTCGGCCGCCACCACCGCCACCGCCTACGACAAGGCCTTCGATCACCTGAAGACGATGCGCTGGCAGCCGGCGATCCGCACGCTGCCGCCCTATCACGACGATCCCGCCTATATCGAGGCCTTGGCCGCGACGGTGCGCCGCGGCCTCGAGGAGGCGGAGACCGCCGAAGGGCCGCCGGAAATGCTGCTGTGCTCCTTCCACGGGCTGCCGGAGGAGAATCTGCAGAAGGGCGATCCCTATCACTGCTTCTGCCAAAAGACCGGTCGCCTGCTGCAGGAGGCGTTGGACTGGCCGAAGGACCGGTTCATGACCGTCTTCCAGTCGCGCTTCGGTCCGAAGGAATGGCTCAAGCCCTACGCCGACGTGACGGTGGAGCAATTGGCCAAGCAAGGGATCAAACGGATCGCGATGCTCTCGCCCGGCTTCGCCTCCGACTGCGTCGAGACGCTGGAGGAGATCGACATGGGCCTGCGAGAGACCTTCGAGGAGCATGGCGGCGAGCATTTCCGCTACATTCCCTGCCTGAACGACGGCGAGGCCGGAATGGCGATGCTGGAGACGCTGGTCAAACGCGAGTTGGGCGGCTGGGTCTGAAGGCTTCCGGGGTCCAAAGCCGGCGCAGCCGGGAGAGGCGATCGATGTATGAGTGGGTGAAGGCGCTGCACGCGATCTCGATCATCGCCTGGATGGCGGGGCTGCTCTATCTGCCGCGGCTCTACGTCTACCACACGCAGGTCGCCGTCGGCTCGGAGCAGTCGGAGCTCTTCAAGGTGATGGAGCGCCGCCTGCTGCGCGCCATCATGAACCCGGCGATGATCGCCAGTTGGATCTTCGGCCTGTGGCTCACGGTCCTGATCGAGGCCTGGACCCAGCCCTGGTTCCACGCGAAGCTGCTGGCCGTCGTCGTCATGACCGGCGCCCATATGGCGATGGCCAAATGGCGCAAGGATTTCGAGGCCGACCGCAACGCGCGCGGCCACAAATTCTACCGCATCGCCAACGAGGTCCCGACCGTCCTGATGGTCGCCGTCGTGATCCTGGTGATCGTGAAGCCGTTTTGAGGCGACGCGCGCGCCGCGGCGCGCCGGGCGGGGTGTCACGAAACCGTCGATTGACTTGGACGCTAGTTGCCCTTATGTCTGTCGAAGCGTCGTTCTCGTCGCGGCTGCGCCCTCGGGCGCTGATTGTCGACGGCCCGCGGCGCTCTCAGCCCGCATACAGCAACCGCCGGTCGATCGCGTCCCGAAAGCGTTAGATCACGTCAGCCGAGCGCACCGTCGCCCTGAAGGCGACGCGCCGCCCGGACCGCGGACATCCCTCTCCCTTCACGCGCCCGTGCGCCGCGTCCTCCTCCGAGAGACCCGGCGCAAGCCGACGAAAAGAAGCCGATGCATCTCAAAGACCTGAAGAAGAAATCGCCCCAGGATCTCCTCGCCTACGCGGAAGAGCTGGAGATCGAGAATGCGAGCGCGCTGCGCAAGCAGGAGCTGATGTTCGCCTGCCTGAAGCAGCTGGCGAACAATGACGTCGCGATTTACGGCGAGGGCGTGCTGGAGGTGCTGCAGGACGGCTTCGGCTTCCTGCGCTCGCCCGAGGCGAATTATCTCGCCGGGCCGGACGACATCTACGTCTCGCCGAGCCAGGTGCGCCGCTTTGCGCTGCGCACCGGCGACACCGTCGAAGGCCAGATCCGCGCGCCGAAGGACGGCGAGCGGTATTTCGCGCTGCTCAAGGTCAACAAGGTCAATTTCGACGAACCGGATCAGGTCCGCCACCGGGTGAATTTCGACAACCTCACGCCGCTCTATCCGGACGAGAAGATCGACCTGGAGCTCGAGCAGCCGCTGGAGAAGAAGGGCGGCCCGAAGCGCGACATGTCGACGCGGATCATCGATCTGATCGCCCCGCTCGGCAAAGGCCAGCGCGCGCTGATCGTGGCGCCGCCGCGCACCGGCAAGACCATGCTGATGCAGAACGTCGCGCACGCCATCAGCAAGAACCACCCCGAATGCTACCTCATCGTGCTGCTGATCGACGAGCGGCCGGAGGAGGTGACGGACATGCAGCGCTCGGTCAACGGCGAGGTTGTCTCCTCCACCTTCGACGAGCCGGCCCAGCGCCATGTCCAGGTGGCCGAGATGGTGATCGAAAAGGCTAAACGCCTGGTCGAGCACAAGAAGGACGTGGTGATCCTGCTGGATTCGATCACCCGGCTCGCGCGCGCCTACAACACCGTCGTCCCCAGCTCCGGCAAGGTGCTGACCGGCGGCGTCGACGCCAACGCCCTGCAGCGCCCGAAGCGCTTCTTCGGCGCGGCGCGCAACATCGAGGAGGGCGGCTCGCTCACCATCATCTCGACCGCGCTGATCGACACCGGCAGCCGCATGGACGAGGTGATCTTCGAAGAGTTCAAGGGCACCGGCAACTCCGAGATCATCCTGGAGCGCAAGCTCTCCGACAAACGCACCTTCCCCGCGATCGACATCACCAAGTCGGGCACCCGCAAGGAGGAGCTCTTGGTCGACAAGGGCGTGCTCTCCAAGATGTGGGTCCTGCGCCGCATCCTGATGCCGATGGGCGTGGTCGACGCGATGGAGTTCCTGCTCGAGAAGCTCAAGCACACGAAGAACAACAACGAGTTCTTCGACAGCATGAACCAGTAGGGGCCGCAGCCGCCCGCCCCCTTATGGGAGTCCCCGCGAAAGCGGGGACCTTTCTCAGCCCGCTCCCAGGCCGGCGCGCGCCGATTGAGGCCCCCGCCTTCGCGGGGGCGCCGTGTCGGAGGTCGGGCGGGAGACGTCGTTCGCGCTCGGAACACGGCGCCGGCGCGGTCGGATTGTAAAGGGCGTTTGGTTCGCCGTCCGCGCGTTCGCGCTGCGCCGCCGACCGGGACGACGGAGATGCGTTTCGGGCTGCGGTTAAACGGGAGTCCCCGCGAAAGCGGGGACCTTTCTCAGCCCCCTCCATCGCCGGCGCGCGCCGATTGAGGCCCCCGCCTTCGCGGGGGCGCCGTGTCGGAGGTCGGGCGGGAGACGTCGTTCGCGCTCGGAACATGGCGATGACGCGAGCGGTCTGCGCGCGGGCGTCCCGGCGTCCTTACGCCGTCGTATCGACCCCGCCCCCATCCTTGGGGCCGTCCTTTGCGTCGTTCGCGGGCGCGCCGGCGTCGCCCTTCGCCACCACCACCATCGCCGGGCGCAGCAGGCGGTCGTGCAGCATGTAGCCGGGCTGCAGCACGTCGACGATGGTGCCGGCGGGCTGGCCGGTGCCGGTCGCCTCCGAGATCGCCTGATGGTGATCGTAGGAGAACTTCTCGCCCTTCGGATCCATCTTGCGCACGCCGCCCTTGGCGAGGGCGTCGAGGATCTGTTTTTCCGTCATCTCGACGCCGACGACGAGGTTTTTCACCGTCTCGTTCTCGGCCTGCATGGCCTCCGGCACGCTGTCGACGGCGCGGCGCAGATTGTCGACCGCCGGCAGGATCTCCTTCACGAAGGAGGAGGCGGCGTATTTGCGCGCGTCGGCGGCGTCCTTCTCCGCCCGGCGCTTGGTGTTCTCGGCGTCGGCGACGACGCGCATCATGCGGTCCTTCATCTCGGCGTTTTCGGCCTGCAGACGCGCGATTTCGGCGGTCGGGTCGCCGCCCTCCGAGGCGGCCTGCGTCGCCTCGGCCGCGTCGGCGTCGGCCGGGCCCTCGCCGCGGGCCTGACGCAGCGCGTCGTCGACCGCCTTTTCGGCCGCGCGCTCGGCCTCGGAGGCCGCGCCGGGCTCGGCGGAGTCCGTGTGCGCCGTCTGGTCGTCCGTCTTCTTCGCCTGATCCTTGCCGGTCATGGGTCGTAAGCCGCCTTTCGTGCTGTCGCGATGTCTTGCAGGGCTCGGCGGCGGGCTGTAGCCGAAAGCTTGGCGCCGCTCAAGTCCCGAGCCGGAGCTATAGGTCCGCGCGAGATGTAGGCGCCCGTGCGGCGTTTGCCTACCCTGCCCGTCCGTTCTCCGCGCGCGATCTCCGCCGCTCAACCGACGTCGCGCCGGCCGAGCAGCCGGCCGACCACCTTGGAGGTGTAATCGACCATCGGGATGATGCGGGCGTAGTTCATGCGCGTCGGGCCGACCACGCCGATCGCGCCGATCACCCGCTCCTCCTCGTTCAGGTAGGGCGAGACGATCATCGAGCAGCCGGTCATCGAGAACAGGTTGCTGCCCGAGCCGATGAAGATCTGCACGCCCTCGGCGATGTCGGCGGCTTCGAGCAGGCGCAGCATGTTCTCCTTCGCCTCCAAGGCCGAGAACAGCGCGCGGATATGCTCCAGATCCGTAATCGCCTGGACGTCGTTGAGCAGGTTGCTCTGCCCGCGCACGATCAGCACCCCGTCGCCCGCGCTGGCGTCCGACCAGGTGGCGAGGCCGGCCTGGACGACCTTGGCGGTCAATGCGTCGATCTGGGCGCGCTTGTCGGCGATCTCCTGGCTGACGGCGTCGCGCGTCTGGTCGAGGGTCCGTCCGGTCAGCTTGGCGGAGAGGTAGTTCGTCGCCTCGTTGAGCGCCGAGGCCGGCAAGCCCATCGGCAGGTCGATCACGCGATTTTCGACCAGGCCCGTGTCGGTGACCATCACCACCAGCGCCCGGCCCGAGCCGAGCGGCACGAATTCGATATGCTTGAGGCGCTGATCGGTCTTGGGGGCGAAGACGAGGCCGGCGCATTGCGAGAGACCGCTCATCAGGTCGCTCGCCTCCTCCAGCACTTGCGTCACGGACTTGCCGGTGGCCGAGCAGCGCTCTTCGATCGCGCGGCGGTCGCCTTCGGTGAGATTGCCGAGTTCGAGGATGCCGTCGACGAAGAGCCGCAGGCCGGCGTCCGTGGGCAGACGGCCGGCCGAGGTGTGGGGTGCGTAGAGCAGCCCCGAGTCCTCCAGATCCGCCATCACATTGCGCACGGTGGCGGGCGAGAGGCGCTGCTGCAGCCGGCGCGAGAGGGTGCGCGAGCCGACGGGCTCGCCCGTCTCGACGAAAGCCTCCACCACCAGACGGAGAATTTCGCGGCTTCTGTCGTTCAGTTCTGAAATCATCTGACGGCGATTTCCAGTTGGCGGTGCGGGCGCAGGCGGCGCTCGCACGCGCTGGGCGAACAAGATACGCCGGCGCGCCCGTGACCGGACGCGGCGTCGGCGGGAAAGTCCGTCGATCCTCATCAAAATGTAGAAACGGCGCCGATCCCCGTCAATCGGCGTTGCGGGGCGCGACGCGCTACGCCCCGGACGGGCCGGGCTGGACGCGCGGGGCCCGCGCAGGTAGCGTGCGCGCCATCGTCGACCGGCCGTCCGACCCTAAAGAGGAGAAACGCCCCGTGCGCCCCAGCAATCGCGCCCCCGATCAGCTTCGCCAGATCGTCCTGGAGCCGGAGGTCGCCCGCTACGCCGAGGGGTCCTGCCTCGCAAAGTTCGGCCACACCCACGTGCTGTGCTGCGCCAGCGTGGAGGAGTCGGTGCCGCCGTTCCTGCGCAATTCCGGCCGCGGGTGGGTGACCGCCGAATACGGCATGCTGCCGCGTTCGACGCACAGCCGGATGGACCGCAAGCGCACGGCCGAAGGCGGGCGCACCCAGGAGATCAGTCGCCTGATCGGGCGCAGCTTGCGCGCCGTGACCGACATGAGCCGCTTGGGCGAGCGGCAGATCCGCCTTGACTGCGACGTGCTGCAGGCCGACGGCGGCACGCGGACGGCGGCGATCACGGGCGCCTATGTCGCGCTCAAGCTGGCGGTCCGGCACATGCAGCGTCTCGGCGCGATCGAGGCCGATCCGCTGACCGACAGCGTGGCGGCGATCTCCTGCGGGCTCTACCAGGGGACGGCGGTGCTCGATTTGGATTATGATGAGGATTCGAACGCCGAAGCGGACGCCAACTTCGTGCTCACCGGCAGCGGCGGCATCGTGGAGGTGCAGGGCACGGCGGAGGCGGATCCCTTCAGCGAAGAGCAGTTCATCCAGCTCCTCGGCCTCGCCAAGAAGGGTGTGGCCGAGTTGACGGACGCGCAAACGGCGGCGCTTAACCCGTCCGCCTGACGGCGGCGACCGGCTCTTAGAGGAGACGAGGACGATGGCCCGGCGGTTTGATCCGAGCGCGAGCGGCGGCAAGCTGGCGATCGCCAGCCATAATCCCGGCAAGGTGCGCGAGATCGGCGCGCTGCTGGGCGATTTCGGCGTGACGCCCGTCTCGGCCGGGGAGCTGGGCCTGCCGGAGCCGGAGGAGACCGGACAGACCTTTATCGACAACGCCAAGTTGAAGGCGCTGGCCGCGGCCGAGGGCGCGAATGTGCCGGCGCTGGCCGATGACAGCGGGCTCGCCGTGGATGCGCTGGAAGGCGCGCCGGGCGTCTATTCCGCCCGCTGGGCTGGGCCTGAGAAGGATTTCAGCCTGGCGATGGAGCGGGTGCACGAGGCGATGGCCGACAGCATCGACCGGACCGGCCGCTTCGTCTGCGCGCTGGCGTTGGCCTGGCCCGACGGCCATTGCGAGGTGTTTCAGGGGACGGTCGAGGGGCTGATCGTCTGGCCGCCGCGCGGCGAAAAGGGCTTCGGCTACGATCCGATCTTCGTGCCGGAAGGCTATGAGGAGACTTTCGGCGAGATGGACCCGAGCGAGAAGCACGCCGTCAGCCACCGCGCGGCCGCCTTCAAGAAGCTGGTCGCCGCCTGTTTCGAGTCTGGCTGAGGGCCGCCGCCCCCCGATGGTCGCGCTGTACGTCCATTGGCCCTTCTGCAAGGCCAAATGCCCCTATTGCGACTTCAATAGCCATGTGCGCGCCGAGGTCGATCACGCGCGCTGGGCGCGCGCGCTGGTGCGAGAGACCAAGGCGGCGCTGGCGCCGTATCACGGCCGCAAGGGGGTTGAGCTCGAGAGCGTCTTCTTCGGCGGGGGCACGCCGAGCCTGATGGCGCCGGAGACGGTCGCCGCCGTGCTGGAGGCCGCGCGGGCGCTGACGCCCTTCGCCGCCGACGTGGAGATCACGCTGGAGGCCAACCCGACCTCCGTCGAGGCGGCCAAGTTCGAGGCGTTCCGGGCGGCCGGCGTCAACCGGGTGTCGCTCGGCGTGCAGGCTCTCGACGATGGGGCGCTGCGCTTTCTGGGGCGCGAACATGACGCCGCGGAGGCGATGGCGGCGGTCGATCTGGCGCGCGCGATCTTTCCGCGCTGGAGCTTCGATCTGATCTACGCGCGGCCCGAGCAGAGCCCGGACGCCTGGGCGCGCGAGTTGGAGGGCGCCCTGTTCCGGGCGGGCGACCACCTCTCCCTTTATCAATTGACGCTGGAGCCGGGCACCGCCTTCTTCACCCGCGCGCGCCTCGGGGAGCGGATGACCGCCGAGGAGGAAGCCGCCGTCGATCTGTGGGAGACGACGCAGGCCGTGACCGCGGCGGCAGGGTTCTGCGCCTATGAGGTCTCGAATCACGCGCGCCCTGGCGGGGAGAGCCGGCACAATTTGGTCTATTGGCGCTATGGCGACTACGCCGGCGTCGGACCCGGGGCGCACGGCCGCGTCGACGACGGGGCCGGCGGGAAGGTCGCCACCGCGCGCGTGCGTCTGCCGGAGCGGTGGCTGGAGGCTGTCGAGTCGCAGGGCGAAGCGTTGGCTGAGCGCGCGCTCGTGCCCGTCGAGGACCGGCGGCGGGAGCTGTTGCTGATGGGGTTGCGTCTGACGGAGGGCGTGGCGGAGCGGCGGTTGGTCGAGGAGACGGGACGCGGTTTCGACGCGCTTGACCCGATGCGGCTCAAGGCGCTCCAGGATGAGGGATGGATCGTCTTCGCGGACGGCGCATTGAAGGTGACGAAGACAGGGCGGCCGCGTCTCAACGCGCTGCTCGGCTATCTCGTCGATTAATCGTGGCGCGGAGCCGGGGCGCGCGTGCGACGTGACGCCTAAAACGGCCCGGTCGGCCCCGATGAGCGACGCGCATCGCGCGGAGCGTGATAGGGCTGACGCCTATTTCGGTCCGATTTCGACGCGACGGGGACGCGGCCGCGGCGTGTCGCCGGTTTTTGCCTACATCTGCAGATTTTTCGCCGATATTTTGGGGGCGAACCCCGCTATAGCCCATCATGTAGGGGCTTAAACGCGGCGGCGCCCGACTTGGTCGGACCCTCAGCCCGCGCCGGGCGGCGCTTTTCGGACCCTCTCCCGGCGCTCGGCGCCGGGAGAGGATTGGGCGGCGGCGGGCGCGGGCCGGCGATCGCCCGCCCCGCGCGGCGTCACGCCGGGAGCAGGATCGTCGAGCCGGTCGTCTTTCGCGCTTCCAGGTCGCGGTGGGCTTGGGCGGCGTCCTTGAGCGCGTAGCGCTGATTCACCTCGATTTTCAGTCCTTTGGCGACGGCGTCGAAAAGTGCGGTCGCGCTGTCGACCAGATCCGCGCGCTCTGCGGTGTAGGTCATCAGCGTCGGTCGCGTGAGGTAGAGCGAGCCCTTCTGCGCCAGAACGCCCAGATTGAAATTCTCGATCGGGCCGGACGCGTTGCCGAAGCTGACGAAAAGGCCGCGCGGGCTCAAGCTGTCGAGCGACGCGTCGACGGTGTCCTTCCCGACCGCGTCATAGACCACGGGCACGCCCCGGCCGTCGGTCAGGTCGTGGACGCGCTTCGCGACGTCTTCGTGGTTGTAGAGAACCGTGTGGTCGCATCCGTGCGCCTTGGCGAGCTCGGCCTTCTCCTCGGAGCCGACGGTGCCGATGACGGTGGCCCCGATCTGCTTCAGCCACTGACAGGCGATCAGCCCGACGCCGCCGGCGGCGGCGTGGAACAGCACCGTATCCCCCGCCTTCACCGGGTAGGTTCGGCGGATCAGATACTCGACCGTCATCCCTTGCAGCATCATGGCCCCGGCTTGCTCGTCGGAGATCGCGTCGGGCAGTTTGACCAGCCGATGCCAGGGCATGATGCGCTCGGTGGCGTAGGCGCCGACGGGCGGGGCGGCGTATGCGACGCGGTCGCCGACTTGAAAGGCGTCGACCCCCTCGCCCACCGCCTCGACGATCGCGGCGGCTTCCATCCCGATCGCGCCGGGAAGCTCCATCGGGTAGAGTCCGGTTCGGTGATAGACGTCGATGTAATTGAGGCCGCAGACCGTTTGTTTCAGCTTGACCTCGCCCGGGCCGGGCTCGCCGACGGCGACCTCTTCCCAGACCATTTTGTCGGGGCCGCCGTGCTCGTGAATGCGGATCGCCATCGCCATGCGCGTGTGTCTCCTGTCTTTCGGGTGCGTTGTCGGATGAGCCGGCGAGAGCCTAGCGCGGGTCCAGCGCTTCGGAAAGCGCGGCGGCGTCCGTGATCGGGGTCTGACAGACGGGACCGCGGCAAATGTAGGCGACGGCGCCGCCGGCCGCGCGTTCCGCCTTGGCCGCAGCCGGGTGGCCGTCCGGCAAGCGGGCGTCGGGGGCGAGGCGCTGAATTGTGCGGTGCGCGACCGGCGCGCGCGCGGCCGCGCGCCGCAGCGCGCGGGCGTCCGCGTCGTGCGGCCCGCCGACGATGAGGATGTGCAGACCCTCGGCGCGCAGCACGGCCCCGTCGATCAGGCTGGAGTACGGTACGAAGTTGCGGGCGAGCTCGCCCGAGAAGCGGCGGACGACCGCGTCCGCGCGCGCCGCCCAATGGGCGACGCCGGTCGTCTGATGCAGTTTTGCGAACAGCTGGACGACCTGTCCGCCGCCGGCGGGCGTTGCGGCGTCGGCGGCGTTCTTGGTGCGGACCGCCAGCCCGTCGGCGTCGTCTGCGGTGAAGAAGTAGCCTCCTCCGCCCTCCGCCGCCGGGCGGGCGTCGTGGAAGTGGGCGTGGATCGCCTCGGCCCACCCTTCCGCCTTCCGAAGGGGCGCGCTCTCACCGCTCGCCTGATGCAGCGCAAGTCCCGCGAGCGCCATCTGAACGTAATCGTCGAGGACGCCGTCATGGCGGGCCGCGCCCAGGCGCCAGCTGTGGTGCAGTCGGTCTTCGCCTTTCGAGCGGTCGACCATGCGGCCGGCGACGAACTGAAAGGCGCGCTCCGCCGCTGCGATCCAGTCGGGACGCTCAAGACGCTCGCCGGCCTCGATCAGGCCGCAGATCGCCATGCCGTTCCAATCGGCCAGGATCTTGTCGTCTTTCAGCGGCGCCGGGCGGGTTTCGCGCGCGGCCAGCAGGACGTCGCGGGCGCGCTCGAGGCGCTGCGCCTCATCGTCGGATAAGGCGCGCTCAGACGAGCGCAGGCGATTGAGGATCGTTTCGCCCTCCCAATTACCCTCGGGGCGCACGTCGTATACGGCTTTGAACAGCGCGGCGTCGTCAGGCCGGAGCAGGCGATCGATCTCCGCCTCGGTCCAGACGTAATAGGCGCCTTCCCGGCCGTCGCTGTCGGCGTCGCGGGCGCTGGCGAAGCCGCCGTCGGCGGTCTGCATGTCGCTTAGCAGCCAATGCGCCGTCTCTTCGGCTCGGCGCCGGAAGAGCGCGTCGCCGGTTGCGTTGTGGGCGAGCGCCAGCAGCGGCAGCAACAGCGCATTGTCGTAGAGCATTTTCTCGAAGTGGGGGACGAGCCATTGCCGGTCGGTCGAATAGCGCGCGAAGCCGCCGCCCAAATGATCGTAGATCCCGCCTTGGGCCATTCGGGTCAGGCTTAACAGCGCGGCCTCGCGACAGCGCGGGTCAGCCCCGCCGTCCGCCGCGGCCCAGAGTTGGGTCAACAGCGTAGGTTGCGGGAATTTGGGCGCGCCGCCGATCCCGCCGTGCTCCCAGTCGACCAGCTCGAGCAGCTTTTCGGCGCACCCGCGGGCGGTGTCGGGATCGATCTCGGCTCCGGCGCGCGGGGCCGCCTGCTTGCGGAATCCGTCGGCCAGGGCCGAGACGTTGTTTCGGATCTTCTCAGGCGCGTCGCGATAGGTGTCGGCGATCCCGCGCAGCACGTCCTTGAAGGCGGGCTGGCCGTAGCGCGCGGCCTTGGGAAAATAGGTTCCGCCCCAGAAAGGATCGCCGTCCGGCGTCAAGAACATCGTCAGCGGCCACCCGCCGCGGCCGCCGAGCATCGCCAGCGCCTGTTGATAGATCGCGTCGATGTCGGGGCGTTCCTCGCGGTCGACCTTGACGTTCACGAAGCGCGCGTTCATCAGCTGCGCGGTCTCCGCATCGTCGAAGCTTTCATGCGCCATGACGTGGCACCAGTGGCAGGCCGCGTAGCCCACCGACAGCAGGATGGGAACCTCGCGCGTTTTCGCTTCGGCCAGCGCCGCGGCGCCCCAGGCGCGCCAATGGACCGGATTGTCTTTGTGCTGCAGCAGATAAGGGCTGGTTTCCTCCGCCAGAAGATTGCGGGGCGGCAAAGCGGGGGCGTGCGGGTCGCCGTCGGCGGGTGTCATAAGGCCTCTGGTGGTTGACGCGAGTTCTTGTCTGGATGTGGGGACTCCTGGACAGGGCGCAACGCCCGTAGGATAAGGGCTTGATCCCGCGAGCAGGAAAGGCAGTGAGCCCATGAAGATCACCATTGACGTCGACTGCACGCCGGAAGAGGCGCGCCAGTTTCTCGGCCTGCCGGATGTCGCCCCGATGCAGGCCGCGCTCATGGCCCAGATCCAAGAGCGCATGGAGGCGAACATGAAAGCGATGGAGCCTGAGGCGTTGTTCAACACCTGGCTGCCGGCCGGCCTGCAGGGTCTTGAAGGCTTGCAGAAGATGTTTTGGGCTCAGATGGCGGGCGGACCGTCCGGGGCGGACAGCGGGGCCTCGGGCAAGGGCGGCGGCAAGGACAAGGGCTGAGCGAGAGCGCGGCGAGCAGGGCCAGCCATGGCGGAGACGATCTACGCGCTTGCGAGCGGCGGCGCCAAAGCCGGGATCGCCGTCATACGGCTTTCAGGACCGAGCGCCGGCGAGGTCGTGCGCGCGCTGACGCCCGGCGCGCCCTTCCCCGCGCCCCGGCGCGCCGTGCGCCGCGTCTTCCGCCATCCGCAATCCGGCCGGGCCCTGGATGACGGCTTGGCGCTCTGGTTTCCGGGGCCGCGCAGCTATACCGGGGAGGATGCGGCCGAACTGCATATCCACGGCGGCCGGGCGGTGCGGGCCGCCCTGTTGGACGCCCTCGCGGCGCTGCCCGGGTGCCGGTTGGCCGAGCCGGGGGAATTCACGCGCCGCGCGTTCCTCAACGACCGGCTCGACCTGAGCCAGGCGGAGGGGGTCGTCGATCTTATCGAGGCGGAGACGGAAGCGCAGCGGCGTCAGGCCTTGCGGCAGGCCGAGGGAGCGCTTGGGCGACGCTGCGCGGCGTGGGCGGAGCGCCTGATGCGGCTGGCCGCGCACGCGGAAGCGTGGATCGATTTTCCGGACGAAGATCTGCCGGCCGAGTCTCGAGATCGAAACGAATTCGAGATGCAGCAGCTTGAGGCGGAATTGACGCAAGAAATAGAAGGGAGCGTCCGGTCCGAGCGCCTTCGGGACGGGGTGCGGGTCGCCATCGTCGGCCCGCCCAATGCGGGGAAGTCCTCGGTGCTCAATCGCTTGGCCGGTCGGGAGGCGGCGATCGTCCACGCGCGGGCCGGCACGACGCGCGACGTCGTCGAGGTCGGATTGGATTTGGCGGGGGTCCCTGTCGTGGCGGCGGACACGGCGGGGCTGCGCGAGGCGGCCGATGAGATCGAAGCGGAGGGCGTCCGTCGGGCCCGGGCGGCCGCTGCGGCTGCGGATGTGGTGGTCTGCGTGGCGGCGGTGACGGACCCGGCCGCGCCGGCGCTGTGGACCGACGCGAGGGCGGCCTATCCGGAGGCGGCCGTCCTGCTGGTGGCGAACAAGAGCGATCTGCTGACGCAGGATGCGGCGGCGTCTGGGATCGGCGGGGCCGCCGGCGAGCCGGTGCTGTTTGTGTCGGCCCAAACCGGCGCCGGGATCGAGGTCCTTGTGGACCGGCTTGCGGCGGCGGCGGCCGAAGCGGCGGGGGCCGGTGAGGAGGCGGGCTTGACGCGCGCGCGCCACCGGGAGGCGGCGGCGGAGTGCCTGGCCGCCTTGCGGCGGGCGCGGCGGGCGCCGAGCCCGGACCTTGAGGCGGAGGACCTCCGGTTGGCGCTTCGGGCCATCGGGCGGATTACCGGTAAGGTGGATGTGGAAGATTTGCTGGACGTGGTCTTTCGGGACTTCTGCATCGGCAAGTGAGAGGTCGGGGCGGGCGGTGTTTCACGTGAAACACGGGGACCGGCGGCCCGCCGTCGGAGGAATTTGTTTCACGTGAAACGCCGCGGGCGCCCGCCTCCGTTGATTTCCCGGCCGACTGGCCGTATTTTCCGGGCGCGGCTGCGCCGGATCGCGGCGCTCGGTTTGAGGACGGCATCATGAGCGGCGTTTGGGACGTCATTGTCGTGGGCGGCGGGCACGCCGGGTGCGAAGCGGCGGCCGCGGCCGCCCGGGCCGGCGCGCGCACCCTTCTCGTGACTCACAAACGCGACAGCCTTGGGGCTATGTCCTGCAATCCGGCCATCGGCGGCCTGGGCAAAGGGCACCTGGTTCGAGAAATCGACGCCTTGGACGGAATCATGGGCAGAGCCGCCGATCGGGCGGGCATCCAATTCCGGCTGCTGAACCGCAGCAAGGGACCCGCCGTCCAAGGACCCCGCACGCAAGCCGACCGAAAGCTCTACAAACAGGCCGTGCAGGCGTTGCTGGCCGAACAGCCCGGCCTGTCGATCCGTGAGGCGGCGGTTGAAGATCTGGCGCTGGATCGATCCGGGCGCTGTGTCGGCGTGGTCACAGCTGCCGGTGAGACGGTGCGCGCCGGCGCCGTCGTGTTGACCGCGGGCACCTTTCTACGGGGGATGATCCACCGCGGACGGGAGCGCATCCCGGCCGGGCGCGTCGGCGACGCCCCCAGCGTCGGCCTGGCGGCGACCCTGGCGCGCGCCGGCTTCGCGCTCGGTCGTTTGAAGACCGGAACGCCGCCGCGGCTGGACGGGCGCACCATCGATTACAGCGGCTTGGAAAGCCAGCCGGCCGATGACGCGCCCGAGCCCTTCTCGACCCTGACGGATAAGATCGTCACGCCGCAAATTGCATGCGCCATCACCTACACCACGCCCGAAACCCACGCGCTGATTACCGCCAATCTTTCCGAATCGGCGATGTATGGCGGCCATATTGAAGGGATCGGGCCGCGCTATTGCCCGTCCATCGAAGACAAGGTGGTGAAGTTCGCGGACAAGCCGCGCCACCAGATCTTCCTTGAGCCGGAAGGGTTGGACGACGACACCGTGTATCCCAACGGCGTCTCGACCTCTCTCCCGGCCGAAATCCAGCAGCGGTTTTTGGAGACCATTCCTGGGCTGGAGAGGGTGCGGATTCTAGAGCCGGGCTACGCGATCGAATATGATCACGTCGATCCCCGCGAACTCGAGCCGAGCTTGGAGACGCGTCGGGTGCCGGGCCTTTATCTGGCCGGCCAGATCAACGGCACGACCGGATATGAAGAGGCGGCCGCGCAAGGCTTGCTCGCCGGCCTAAACGCCGCGCGCGCCCTGGGCGCCGCCGCCCCGCTTCTGCTCGATCGCGCTGAGGCCTACATCGGCGTTTTGATCGATGATCTGACCACACGCGGCGCCGACGAGCCTTACCGCATGTTCACGTCGCGCGCCGAGTATCGATTGCGGTTGCGCGCCGATAATGCGGATCAGCGGCTGACCGACCGCGGAATCGAGGCGGGATGCGTCGGGGCGGCGCGTCAGGCGGCGTGGCGCGAGAAGCGCGCGGCGCTTGCGGCGGCGCAGGCCCTCGTCGACGGTCTCCGGGCCAGCCCGACCGAATTGGCGCGGGCGGGATTCGGGGTCAAGCAAGACGGCGTCGTACGCAGTGCGTTCGAGCTGTTGGCGTTCCCGGAGATCGACGTCGCAAGACTCAGCGCGCTTTGGCCGGAGCTTCAGCGCGTCCCGCCGCGGCTGGCGCGGCAGCTTGAGATCGAAGCGCTGTACGCCGGCTACCTCGCGCGCCAGGACGCCGATATTCGCGCCTATCGCCGGGATGAAGCGCTGTCTTTGCCGGGGGATCTGGACTATGACGCGGTGGGAGGGCTGTCGGCCGAGATGCGCCAACGGCTGAGCGCCGCGCGCCCGCGCACCCTGGGAGCGGCCGCCCGGCTGCCCGGCGTCACGCCGGCGGCGGTCGTCGCCTTGCTGCGTCACGTCAAACGCCGTCAGGCTGCGGCCGCAGCGTGATTCGGCGCGCCCCTGTGACCGGCGATTCCGCCGCCGCCTTTCGCGAAAGAACAGGCGTTTCACGTGAAACAACGGACCGCCTGTCGGCTTTCGCGACGCTGCTGGCCAAATGGCAACGGCGGATCAACCTGATCGGCCCGAAGACCCTCCCAGAGCTTTGGACCCGGCATATGCTCGACTCGGCGCAAGCGGCGGACCAGCTTCCCGCGAACGCTCGCCGCCTCGCCGACTTCGGATCCGGCGGCGGGTTCCCCGGCCTGGTTCTCGCGGCGATCGGTCGCGAGCGGGGCGTCGAGACGGTGACGCTCGTCGAAGCGGACCAACGCAAGGCGGCCTTCCTGCGGGAGGCGGCGCGTGTCATGGGTCTTTCGGCGACGGTGACGGTGCGCGCCCAGCGGTTGGAAACCCTCGGCCCTTTGGAGGCGGATGTCGTCACGGCGCGGGCTCTGGCCTCGGTTTCAGACCTGCTCCGCTATGTGCAGGCGACGTGCGGTCCGCACACGCCGTGCGTCTTCTTGAAAGGAAAAAGGCTTCAAGATGAATTGACCGATGCGAAATCCGCATGGTATATAAAATATCGAATCGCCCCGTCATCCACCGACCCCGACGGCGCGATCTTGATCATCGAGGATTTCGCCGATGTTCGCACAGATTCCGGAGTCCATGACGCGCCCCAAGGCTAACGGGGAGCCGCGCATCATCGCCGTCGCCAATCAAAAGGGCGGCGTCGGAAAAACGACCACCGCGATCAATCTCGCCACCGCGCTCGCCGCGTGCGACAAGCGGGTCCTGATCATCGACATCGACGCCCAGGGCAACGCCTCCACCGGCCTGGGGATCGACCGACGGCTGCGGACCGTCACCGCCTACGATCTGTTCGTCGGGCGCGCCAAGGCTGGCGACGCCGTCGTCCCGACGAGCATCCCCAATCTCTCCCTCGTCTCCAGCTCGGTCGATCTGGCCGGGGCGGAGATCGAGCTGGTGGATATGGACCGCCGCGAATATCGCCTGAAGGACGCGTTGGGCGGCCTCAAGGACCGGTTCGAGTACGTGCTGATCGATTGTCCGCCGGCGCTTGGCCTGACGACGCTGAACGCCCTGGTCGCCGCCGACGCGGTGTTGGTGCCGCTGCAGTGCGAGTTCTACGCGCTGGAAGGCCTGAGCCATCTGGTGCGAACGATCGAACGGGTTAAGCGCGCCTTCAACCCGCGCCTCGACATCCAGGGCGTCATCCTGACGATGTACGACAAGCGCAACAATCTCTCCGACCAGGTCGCTGCGGATGTGCGCGCGCATTTCGGCGAGAAGGTCTATGAGACCATGATCCCGCGCAACGTGCGGATCTCCGAAGCGCCGAGCTACGGCAAGCCGGTCCTGTTGTACGACATGGCCTGCCGGGGCTCGCAGGCGTACATCCATCTGGCCAGCGAAGTGCTGAAGCGCGAACGGAGGGTGAGCGCGTGATGACGGCGGAAAAGCCAAAGAAACGCGGCCTCGGTCGCGGCCTGGACGCCCTGTTCGGCGAGGCCGGCGGCGGCTACGGCGAAGATCAGACCGACGCGAGCGCGTTCGACCCGGCCGAAGCGGCGGCGGTGACCGGCGGAGACGACGCGTTCGCCGGCGCGCCGCGCGCCTCCAAATTGGTGCCGATCGAGTTGATCCGACCCAATCCGGATCAACCGCGCAAACGCTTCGACGACGCGGCGATCGACGGGCTGGTCGATTCGATCAAGAGCCAAGGCGTCTTACAGCCGCTGCTGGTGCGGCGCGATCCGAACCAGACCAACGGCTACCAGATCGTGGCCGGCGAGCGCCGCTGGCGCGCGTGCCAGCGCGCCCAGCTGCACGAAGTGCCCGTCTTGATCAAGGACTTGAGCGACGCGGACTCGCTCGAGATCGCCTTGATCGAGAACATCCACCGCGAGGACCTCACGGTGCTCGAGGAGGCCGAGGGATATCAACGCCTAATGGACGAGTTCGGTCACACTCAGGACGCGCTCGCCAAGGCGGTCGGCAAAAGCCGCAGCCATATCGCGAACCTCCTGCGCCTGCTCGGTCTTCCGGAGGAGGTGAAGAGCATGTTGGACGACGGGCTCCTCTCGGCAGGGCACGCACGCGCGCTGATCGGGGCCTCGGACGCCGCCGGGCTCGCGCATGAGATCGTCAAGAAGGGTCTCAACGTCCGTCAGACGGAAAAGTTGGTCCAGGACGCCAAGGCCGGCGTCGGCATGAAGCGGCTTAAGAAGGCGGTCGCGGAGAAGGACCCGGACACCCGCGCGCTGGAGCGCCGGCTGGGCGACAGTCTCGGCCTCAAGGTCGACATCGCGGTCAAGGGCGCCGCCGACGGCGGCGAGGCGGGAAAAATCACGATCCATTTCAACGACTTCGACCAGTTGGATGATGTGGCGGGGCGCCTTAGCGCCGTGCGCGCCGCCGCCCGCGAAGACGTCGAAATGTAAGGCGGGTCAATCGATTATCGCCGTCCTTTCGCGCCGGCCCTGCGCGCCAGGGCGGCGATCTGGTGCAGGGCGCGGCTCGCGACCAGCTGGTCCGGCGCGCCGGAGCGTTTGCACTGCGCTTCCGCCTCCAACGCAAGCGTGAGGGCCTCCGCCAGCGTGTCGGCGTCGAGCCGCGTCAATTGCGCCGTCATCGGATCCTTATTCTTCCAGAAGACCGGGGGGCGCGCGCCGTCGACCACGCTTTTCGGCGGCCGTCCCGCGTCGACGGCGCCCCGCATCTGGCGCAACCGCATGAGATGCGCCGCCGTTTGCCGCACCATCGGAATGGCGCTCAGTCCCAACGCGAAGCCCTGCTCGATCGCGCGATCGAGCGCGTCGGAGCGGCCGTCGGCGGCCGCGTAGATGACGTCGTCCAGCGCCGTCGCCGCGCTGTCCCCGACAGCGGCGGTGACGTCTTCGAGCGTGAGGCGGCCGCCCGGACCCGCATAGAGCGCGAGCTTCTCGATCTCCGACCGGCTCATGGCGCGGTCGGAGCCGAGATGATCGATCAAAAACCGGTGGGCGTCCGGATCGATCGCCACCCCGTCGACCTTCAGCCGCTCGTCGATGAGGCGCGCCACGGCGCCCGCATCGTCCATATAGCAGGGAACGGCGGCCGCATGGTTCGCCGCCGATTCGAAGAGCTTGCGCAGCGCCGATTTCGACGCCAACGCGCCCGCCCAGGCGATCACCAGCGCGTCGCCGACCGGATCCTCCACGAAGTCCTTGAACGCTCCGATCGCCTTGTCCCCGGCGTCGCGCACAAGGACGACGCGGCGCCCGCCGGTCATGGCGATCGCCGCCGCCTCCTCAGCCAAGCGCGCGGGCTCCTCGGCCACCTGTTCACCGGTCAGTTCGGCGACCAGGAACGGGTCGTCCAACTGGACGACCACCGACTTCGCCAACGCGTCCACCCGCTCGCGCACCAGCCCGGCGTCCTCGCCGAAAACCAAAGCGGCGCGCAGGCCGGCAGGCGGTTTCCGCACGAAGCCGTCGATCTGGTTGGTCCCGAGCTTCATGCCCAGATCAGCCCTGTTGCGCCCGCGCTTTCCGGAAAAAGGCGGCCAACCTGAGCGACAGCTTGTCGGCGATGGTCTGCAACGCCCGTTCGATCGCCGCGTCTTCCGCCGCCACCGTCGCGTAGTCGGATTCGGTGATATTGAAGCTGCTGACCGCCTCGACCCGAAACTGATGCGGATCGCCGGCGCCGGAAAGCGTCGACGACGCTGTGACACGGACCCGCGCGCGGCTTGACGTCGCATCGGCCAGGACGCCGAGATTGGAGACGGAAACGGTCAGGACGGTCGCGAGTTGATAGAGCGGCTGCTGCGGTCGGCCGTTCGGGTTGAGCCGGTCGAGCAGCATATTGTGCAGCAGCTGGCCTTCCCGATCGGCGATCGGCACGACATTGATCGCGTAGAGGTCCGCCGTCGGGCTCATCGGTCCGGCGTCGGTGCGCTGCCGCGTGTAGACGGGCTGAAAGCCGCAGGCCGCCGCTAGGAGGCCGAGCGCCGCGGTCGACGCAAAGGCGCCGCCGCGCTGCAGGATCAGGCGCCGTTCGGCGCGGCGGGTGGGGTGGGCCATGGCGCGACGGTCCCTCGATCCTTCAGATCACCACATTGACGATCTTGTTCGGCACGACGATCACCTTGCGCGGATCCTTGCCGTCGAGCGCCCGACGCACGTTCTCCGTGGCCAGCGCGGCCGCCTCCGCGTCTTCCTTGGCCGCGTCGCGCGGCAAGTCGATGGTCGCCCGCAGCTTGCCGTTGACCTGAATCGCAACGGTGACCTGATCGTCCACGACGAGGGCGGGATCCGCCTGCGGCCAATCCAGCGCGACCAACATCGTCTCGCGGCCCAGTCGGCGCCACAGCTCCTCGGTCAGGTGCGGCGTCATGGGATTGAGCAGACGGATCACGCTTTCCCAGCCGAAGCGCCGAACCCAGGCGGCGTCAGGACCGTCCCCCTCAAGCTCAAGCACCGCGTTCGACAGCTCGCGAATCCGCGCGATGGCCCGGTTGAAGTGAAAGCGCTCGAGATCGGCGGTCACCCCGTCGATCGTCTTGTGCGCCAGCTTCTCAAGCGTCGCGGCGGCCTCGCCGAGCGAGTCGGGCCGCGGGGCGTCCGCCGACGCCATCACCCCTTCGTCGGCGTCCGCGATCGCGCGCCAGATCCGATTGACGTAGCGCCAGGCGCCCTCGACGCCGGCTTCCGTCCATTCCAGATCGCGTTCCGGCGGACTGTCGGACAGCATGAAAAGCCGCGCGGTGTCTGCGCCGTAGGTTTCCACGATATCGACCGGGTCGACGACATTCTTGCGTGACTTGGACATTTTCTCCGAGCGCCCGATCTCGACCGGCGCGCCGTCGGAGGCGCGGAAGGCCCCCTCGCCCGTCCGGGTCACTTCGCTCGGGAACAGCCATTTGCCGTCCTGATCGCGGAACGTCTCATGGCACACCATTCCTTGCGTGAAGAGCCCGGCGAACGGCTCCTCAATGTCGAGATAGCCGCAATCCTTGAGCGCGCGCGTGAAGAAGCGGCTGTAGAGAAGATGCAGAACCGCATGCTCCACCCCGCCGATATACTGATCGACGGGCAGCCAATAGCCGGCCTTGTCCGCATCGAAGCCGATCGCCTCGTTGTTCGGGTCGCAATAGCGCGCGAAGTACCAGGAGCTTTCGAAAAAGGTGTCGAAGGTGTCGGTCTCGCGGCGGGCGGCCGCGCCGCAGTCCGGACAGTCGACATGCTTCCAGGTCGGATGGTGGTCGAGCGGGTTGCCCGGCTTGTCGAATGAGACGTCCTCCGGCAACACGACCGGCAGCTGATCTTCCGGAACCGCCACGACGCCGCAGCGCTCGCAGTGGATCACCGGAATAGGGCAGCCCCAATAGCGTTGCCGCGAGACGCCCCAGTCGCGCAGACGATAGGTGATCGTCCCCTCGCCCGCGCCGAGCTCTTCCAACCGCCCGATGACGGCGCGTTTGGCCTCCTCGACCGACAGGCCGTCGAGGAAATCGGAATTGATCAGCCGACCCGGCCCGACATAGGCCTCATCCGCGACGGAAAACGCATCCGCCGCCACGTCTTCCGGCGCCACGACCGGAAGGACGGGCAGATCGTATTTTCTGGCGAAATCCAAATCGCGCTGGTCGTGCGCCGGACAGCCGAAAACGGCTCCCGCACCGTACTCCATCAGGACGAAATTCGCGACATAAACCGCAAAGCGCTCGCCCGTGAAGGGGTGCAGCGCCTCGAGCGGCGTCCGATACCCTTTTTTCTCCGCGCGCTCGACGGCCTCCTCGCTTGTGCCCATGCGGTTGCACTCCGCGACGAAGTCGGCGAGCGCGGGATCCTCCGCCGCCAGCCGTTCGCTCACCGGATGGTTCGGCGAGAGCGCCAGGAAGGACATGCCGTACAAGGTGTCCGGTCGGGTGGTGAAGACCTCGACCGTCTCTTCCCGCTCGGCCAGCGCAAAGCGGATGCGCGCGCCCGACGACTTGCCGATCCAATTGCGCTGCATCAGCCGAACCTTGTCGGGCCAGCGCTCCAGGTCGTCGATCGCGGACAAAAGACTTTCGGCGTACTGCGTGATCTTCAGGTTCCACTGCGCCAGGCGGCGTTTCTCGACCGGCGCGCCGGTGCGCCAGCCCTTGCCGTCGATCACCTGCTCGTTCGCCAGAACCGTCTGATCCACCGGGTCCCAATTGACCCAGCTCTCCTTCCGATAGGCGAGGCCCGCCTTCAGGAAGTCGAGGAACATCTTCTGTTCGTGCTTGTAGTAGTCGGGCTCGCAGGTCGCGATTTCGCGGCCCCAGTCGATCGACAGGCCCAGGCCCTTAAGCTGTTCGCGCATGGCCGCGATATTCTCGCGGGTCCATTCCGCCGGCGGGCGCTTGTTTTCGATCGCCGCATTCTCCGCCGGCAGACCGAACGCGTCCCATCCCATCGGATGCAAGACGTTGAAGCCGCGCGCCTTCTTGTAGCGCGCCACGACGTCGCCGAGGGCGTAATTGCGCACATGGCCCATATGGATGCGGCCCGACGGGTAGGGAAACATCTCCAGGACGTAGTACTTCTCACGCTCGGACCGGTCGTCGGCGCGGAAGACGTCCTGCGCCTCCCACTCCTTGCGCCAATGGGGTTCGATCACGCGGAAATCGTAACGGCTCATCGGTCCAAAGCTCTTATTTGTCTGAGGCGCATCGGCCGGCCGCGCCGGCGTCACTCGCCGACCTGGGCGCGGGTCTCGATGCGCATCTGGCGCGCGCGGGTCAGGATGGCGTTCTCCAGTTTGGCGGCCGTATCGTCGGCGACCGGCGCGTCGCGCCATTCGCCGTCGGCCCCGCGCACCTGCCGGAAGGCCGCAACGCGCACGCCGTCGGCGCGCAGTTCCCGGCCCAGGATGTAGACGTCCAGCTTGTAGCGCTCGTTCGGCGCCTCCGGCATGGAATACCATTCGGTGATGATGACGCCGCCGAAGGCGTCGACCTGAGCCATCGGAAAGAAGCTGATCGTGTCGAGCGACGCCCGCCACAGATAGCTGTTGACCGCGATCCCCGGGGCGCCGCCGCCCCCGTCGCCGCCGGACCCCAGCATGCCCTGCGTGCCGAAGATGCTGCCGAGTTCCGCGCGCCGGCGGTCGTCGATGTCTTGACCGGCGTTAGGGTCCCGCGTCCCGCCGCAAGCGGTCGCCAAAAACGCCAATAAAATCAGCGAAATAAAAACACGCATCGGCGCGCTCCCGGGCGTTTCAAACCAGGGATGGCTTTACAACGAAAGAGGGGCCGGTACAAGACCGGCCCCTCTCAACGTCGGAAAGCGACGTCAGCGTCTAACTTAGAAGCTGACGGTCGTGCCGAGGATCAGCGAGTCGGTCTCGCCGCTCGTGTTCGCCGACGCGTCGTCGCCGTCCTGGATCATGTACTGACCGTAGGCGCTCAGGCCCTCGGCGATCGTGTAGTCGACGCCGAAGCCGTACTGGTCGAGCTCGTCGTCGCCCAGCGCGCTGTTGGTGACCTCGGACTGCATCCAACCCGCATAGACGCCCGCGGCGCCGAAGGAGTAGGAGGCGCCGACGTTCCACCAGCCGCCGCCGTCGCAGTTGTTGGCGTTCGGGGCGCAACCGGTGTCGCCGTTGTCGCCGTAGCCGACGCCCAGGCCGAAGCCGGCGACGCTGACGGTGAAGCCGGCCATCAGGCCCTCATCGTCCTGGAGGCTGTCGCCCCCCTCGCCCGCGTGGTAGCCGATACCGGCCGACACGCCGACGCCGGAGAAATCGCCCGAGTAGTTGATCGCGCCCTCGAAGGCCGCGCCGCTGCCCTGGGCGCCGTTCTGGACGCCGTCGGTGAAGTTACCCTCGGTCGAGTCCGGCGTGTAGTCGACGCCGATCTGCAGGCCCGAGAAGCTCGGGGAGTAATAGGCGATCTTCGGGTTGTCCGACGTGCTGGCCGCCAGCGTCGCGAAGGCGGTCGCCGCACCCGACGGGCTGCCCGGCTGGTTGTTGCCGTCCCAGAGGAAGTCGCCGAGCAGGACGCTCTCGCCGCCCGGGGCCATGTTGTCGATGACGCTGTCATCGGCGCCGAGGTGGACCGTGCCGAAGCCGCCGCCGACGCTGATGTAGTGCTCGTCGATCGAGTCGGAGGCCGTCCGCCAGTCGAGGCGGGCGCCGTAGGTCAGGCCGTTGTCGGCGGTGCCGTTGACGTCCCAGATCAGGTGCGTGCCGGAGTTGCCCGCGTTGATGTCGTCGCCGTCGACGCCGTCGGTGGCGCCCGATCCGTCCGTGTCCTGAACGACGTAGGCCCAGTCGAACTGACCGCTGAGCGAGACCTCCGGGGCCTCCTGCGCGAAGGCCGCCGTGGAGAACGCCGCCGCCGAAATCAGCGCCGACGAACCGATGAGAAGCTTCTTCATTACTGTGACCCCTTTCAAGGTTAGGTCGCGTCCCAAACGTGATGCTGCAGCGCCGGGCGCTGCTGGTTGGGTGATAGCCCGCCTGCGACGCGGGGTGCAAGGGAAAGCGCGGACCCGCAAAACGGTTCGCCGCGGGGCGTTGCACCTTGGCAACACCTGGCGGGATCCCGGACTCAGTCCTCCGCGTCCTCCGCCGCCGGCCGAATCAGTCCCGGCAGGTGCGCCGCCATCGCCGCCCCGCGGCCGATTGAGCTCGTGAACATCGGCCGGCGGACCTGATCCCGGCTTGCTGTCAGCACGCTCGAAGGTTGTTCGAAGAAGCGCGCGCAGCGCTCCTCGAAAGGCAGGCCGAGCCACCCGAGCATCGCGGGAAGCCGGGCGTCCGGGTCTTCGACGAAGGCCTCGTAGGGCTCGCGGCGGACGGCCTCAGGGGCCGCTACCGCCGCCGCGGCGACCGCCCGGCTCAGCGCGCGCTCGAATTGATCGAGCGCCGCGAGATCGCAGGTGAACGGCGGATTGCGAACGAACTTCTTGGCGTAGACCGACAGCGCGTTGTCGGCGAAGTCGCGCACGATGTGCAGGATCGCCGGCCGCTCGAACAGCGCCGGAAGGATCGTGGCGAAAAGCCCGTTGTACATGTTCTTGTCGACCGGGATCGCGCCGCCCGCGGGATCGAGGCCCACGGCCTCGAAATAGGCGGCGCGCCAGCGCGCCCGTTGCGCCGCGTCGGCGGCGCGCAACCGCTCCAACCCGGCCGGATCGGGCGTCTCGACGTCGCCCAGCCCCAACTCCCGGCACAAGGCCGGAAGCGCTTGGCTCTCGCCGACCGAGCGACAGCGGCTGTGCGCATCGAGAATCTGCGCGAACAGCGAGGTCCCGGAGCGCGGCAAGCCGACGATGAAGATCGCCTCGGGGGTCTCGTCCGCCCCCCGCGCCCGGCGAGCCGCGGGGAGCAGGCTGTCGGCGGCCGCTTCTTGAGCGGCGGCGACCGTCTCGTAGCGCGGCGGGTCGAACCGCCGCCCGAAGGAGGCGAGTTGCGCGCGCAGCAACGCGTTGCCGCGCTCGTAGAGACGGGCTGCGGCGGCCAACTCGCCGGCGCGCTCCAGCGTTTCGCCGAGCGCCAGCAGGGCGCCCGGCCCGCCGAGCGGCCCGGCGCCCTCGTCCGCCGCCTCGCCGGCGCGGGCGCGCGCGTAGTCGAAGGCCGCTTCCCGCGCGGCCGCCGGATCCGGCAGGCGCTCCGCCAGATCGAGCAGCGTCAGGAGGCAGTCGCTCGCCGCGCCGCCGGCCCGGACGATTTCCAGCGCCCGCAAAGCCGCCTGATCGGACCGGCCGAGCACCGAGTCGAGCCGCACCAGATCGGCCGCGATCGGGGCGCGCGGGTCCCAGAAGCGCTCCAGCCGGGCCGCGCGCGCCCTCGCGGCGTCGAGATCCTGCGCGTAGGTCTCGGCGCGCAAGGCGAGCGATTCCGCCTCCAGATCCGGGCGATCCTCGGACGCAGGCGCGGGCAGAATCCCCTTCGCCTCGTCGAAGGCGCCGGCCTGGAGCAGGGACTCGGCGAGGTTGAGCCGCGCTTCGCGCATTGCCGGCGCGGCCTGCAGCACCCGGCGCCAGAGCGCCGCCGCCTTGCCGACGTCGCCCATCCCGCGCGCGCTGAGCGCGAGATTGTTGAGGATCTGCGGCACGCCGGGCTGCAATCGGCTTAAGCCGGCGAAGGCGTCGTAGGCGCGCTCCCAGCGCTCCTGGTCGAGCGCGACGGTCCCCGCCGCGAAGAGGCCGGCCTGGCCCTTCGGATCCGCGGCGGCCACCGCCTCCAATTCGCGGTGGGCCTCCGCCGTGCGCCCCAACCCGTGCAGCGCCAGCCCGGCGAGGTAGCGCACCGGCGTCGGCGTCGCGCCGGTCCCCCGCCGCAACGGTTTCAAATGCTTCAGGACCGCGTGGAAGTCGCCCTTCTCAAGCGCTGCGCCGGCGCGCCGGACGGCGCGCTCCGCGCCCGACGCCGCCGCCGATCCGGACGCGCCGCGCGCGGTCAAGCGCCGGCCGTCCGTTCGATCGCCTTCATCGCCTCAAGCTTTCGCAGCACTTCGTCGAGGGTCTGGACCGGCTGGTCCGGGAAGGCGGTCAGCAGGTCGGCGCGATCGAAGGCGCGCCGCTGGAGGATCCAGGCGAGCGGCGGCTTCAAGGTCGGCGGAATCCGTTGATCGCCTTCGCGCGCGCGCAGCACAGGGGTTCCCTGGCGGTCCTGCACGCTCAGATCGTCGCGCCGGCGGGTGAAGCGGATCGCCTCGGGCGGCGTCGGCAGCGCGAATCCGCCGCGCGGCTTGCGGGTCTCGTCCTGGTGGGCGAGGAACGCGTCGACGAACGCGTCGGCCTCGGCCGTGCGCTTCAACCGGTCGCCCAGATCCGCGAGCCAGCGCTTGACCGCCTCGCGTCCCTCGGCGGGCCGCGGGCGATTGAGGCGGAAGGCCTCGTCGTCGATCATCGCCTCGCGCAGGGCGTCGATCGCGTCGATTCCGATCGTCCCCGTGGCGCCGACGGCCAGATGCAGGGACGCGTCGCTGGAGGCCAGCGCGTCGTGATACCAGCCGCGCGGAATGTAGAGAAGATCGCCCGGCTTCAGCAGCACCTCCTGATAGAGGCCGCCGCGCTGCGCCTCATGCTGGGCGTCGCTGACCTGCATGAACTTCGGATGATAGATCGGGTGCGGCAGGCGGGTTTCGTAAAGCCGCCAGCGCTTCTCTCCCGCGACATGCATGGCGAAGACTTCGTGGGTGTCGAAATGCGAGGTGAAGGCTTGGCGCTGTTTGCCGGAATAGTAGATGTTGGCCTGCACCGTCGCCGCCAGCGCTTCCTCGATCGCGTCGGCGACCTGGCGCAATCCCTCCGTCATGTTCTCGACGCCGTTCGCGACCAGCGACGCGCCCTGACGGATCAGGCCGGTCACGGCCGCCGGATCGGGGGTCTCCGTCCAGCCGCCGCCCACGTCGTGGTCGCGCCGAAAGAACTGCGCCGCCGGAACGCGGGTCCGGTCCATCACCATCATCAAGGAGTCGGGCGACCAAATCGTGCGCATGTTCAACAGCGCGTTGAGCGTCTCGAAATTCATGACGTCGCGGAACTTGTCGGCGCCGCCTTCGATGTGCGCGGGCTTCTTGTCGTAATGCTCCGCGAAGAACTCCTCTTCGCTCATCGGGGCCAGAATGTCGGCGAGCGTCAGTCTCTCGGTCATCGCGCCGGCGCCTCTCCATGGTCCGTGCAAAGGCCCGTCCCGGGCCGCGCAGGCGGCGGACGAAGCGCCGCGCCTCGGGCCGCGCGAGCCTGCGCGTCTCGCGGTCATCTGGCATGGGCGCTCGCGCCTTGTCCACCCTTTTGTCCCTTGTTCCGCGGGGCGGATCGGCCCACTCTCTCGCCGTCATGAACACGCCCGATCCCGACCCCGTCCTGTCCCGCCTGGCGCGCGTGCGCGCCGATCTCGACGCGGCCGCGAAAAGCGCCGCGCGCGCCCCCGCGGACGTCACGCTCGTCGCCGTCTCCAAGACGTTTCCCGGCGAGGCGATCCGACCCGTGCTGACGGCCGGCCATCGCGTCTTCGGCGAGAACAAGGTGCAGGAGGCGGCCGAGAAATGGCCCGCGTTGCGCGCCGACTTTCCGGACGTGCGCCTGCACCTGATCGGGCCGCTGCAATCCAATAAGGTGAAGGACGCGGTCGCCTTGTTCGACGTGATCGAGACCGTGGACCGCGAGAAGATCGCGCGACGGATCGCGGCCGAAATGGCGGCGCAGGGCCGCCGCCCGCAGCTCTTCGTGCAGATCAACACGGGCGAGGAGGCGCAGAAGGCCGGCGTCCTCCCCGCCGACGCCGACGCCTTTCTCGCCGCCTGCCGCGAGACGCACGGGCTGGAGATCGCGGGGCTGATGTGCATTCCCCCGGCCGACCAGCCGCCGGCCCCGCACTTCGCGCTGCTGGCCAAGATCGCCGAGCGCAACGGGATCGTGCGCCTCAGCATGGGGATGAGCGCCGATTACGAAACGGCGGTGCAGTTCGGCGCGACCCATGTGCGCGTCGGCTCGGCGATCTTCGGCCCGCGAGACTATTCCTCGGGCTGAGAGCCCTCGCTCGCCGCAATCGCGGGATCGGCGCCGTTCAGCACGGCGCGCTCGGAGCCGATATGCAGCGCCGCCTCCGGGCCCGCCTGCTCCAGCAGCATCAGGAGATCCGGCAGCGCCAGCGCGACGCAGCCCTCTGTCGGACTGTAATCGGGGCGCGCGACATGGACGAAGATCGCGCTGCCGCGTCCGGCCTCCGGCGGATCGTCGTTATATCCGAGGACGCCGACCAGATCGTAAAGCCCGTCTTCGCGCCACATCTCCTCGTGGCTGGCGGCGTAGGGCAGAGTGACCGGCTCGTTGTAATTCGGGTCGGCCGGGTCGTCGCACCAGCCGTCCTGCGGTCCGATCGGCGCCACCGGCAGATCGGTCCGCGGCGCGGCCATACGGTCGGGCCGGTACAGCACGCGCCGGATCGGCCAGACCCCGGCCGGCGTGACCCCGTCGCCTTCGCGTTTCTCGCCGCGAACGCCGCCTCGCCCGACCGCGCAGGGCGCGATCCGTCCGTCCGGCAACTCCACCCCTTGTTCACTCACTCGAATGCGCATGACGGACGAATCCTAACGCCGCGCGCCGCGCCCGCCAAGAGGGCCGCGCGCGCCCGTCCGTCACTCGCCGCGCTTCATCGCTTCGTATTTCTGCAGCGCGGCCATCATCGCCTCCGGCACGCGCTCAAGATCGGGGGCGGCGGCGCTCGGAGCCGGCTCGGGCGCGGCTGCAGGGGTCCCCGAAACCGCCGGCGAAACCGCCGGCGGGGTCGCCCGGGCCGGTTGGGCCGCCCCGGCGCTCTGTTCCGCCATGCGCATCAGGACGTCGGCCGCCGCCGGGCTCAACTGGGTCGGCCCGCCGCCGACCGGCGGCGCGCGGTCGGCCGAACCGGCGCTCGCGGCCGCCGAGGCGCCGCGGTCCGCGCCAGGGGAGTCGCCAGTGGGATCGCCGGGGGGATCGCCGGGGGGATCGCCGGGGCGCGCGCCGGGCTGGATGAAGGCGCTGGGTTGAATCGCGCCGGCGGCGCGTTGCGGCGCGCCCGTTCCGGTGCGCGCCTGAATCTCGCCCGCCTGCAGGGCCGCCTGCTGCGTCGTCGCCGCGGCGCTCTGACCGCCGGCTTGCGCGCCTTGAACCGCTTCGGCCGGCAGGTCATGGGTCTTGGGCTGCTGCAGGCTGCGGAAGAAGGCTGTGGGCTCCAGCGCGGCGACTTGCGGACCCAGGGTCTGGGTCTCCGCCCGCCCCTGCGCTTGGCGCGCGGCCGGGGTCGCGCCGTCGGGCGCTGCGGGCCGGCCGGGATAGGTCGCCTCGGCCGAGCTCTGCGTCGCCGGCTCGCCGGACGAGGGCCGCGCCGTCGAACGCGATGCGGCCGGGGCGGCTGCGAGCGCCGCGCCCGCATCGTCGGCCGGCGCGCCGTCTCCGAACAGGAAGGCCATGGCGTGTCCGCCGATATCCTTGCCGCTGCTCTCTTCGACGACGGTGTCGGCGACCGCCCCGAACAGCCCGATCACGCCGCCGAACAGCGCGCCGCCGGCGAGCCGCGAGCCCGCGGATATCGCGTCGCCGGTCAATTCGCGATAGACGGTCGAGACGATGGGTAAATGTTGCAGCGGATTGACGGCGTCCAGCGCGTCGGCGAACGTGAAGCCGTCCGCGCCGAATATCTCGTCATAGTGCACGACCTCCGGCTTTTCGTCGGCGCGCGGAAGCTTGGGGGGCGGATCGGCCCGGTTTTCGGCCCGGTTTTCGGCCCGGCTAAGGCGGGCCGCGTCGCTCAGCTGGCCCGGCTGACGCGCGTCCGGCGTCATCAGCGACCAAGGCGGCGGCGCGACGGAAGATGCGGCGGATGGCGTCGACATCGAAAGCTCCCTTCTCTCCGCCGAAGGCGTTTCAATTTTCGTGCCAGCGAACCCGGGTTCGGAAAGACCGCAATTTCAGGGTGGACAGGCCCGCCGCCCTTGCGGCTTGCTACCCTCAAGCGGGGGCGGGCGACGGGCGGCGGCGCGGCAAAGGTCGAGGAGCGATAGCGGAATGAGCGATAAGAAGATCCTGATCGTCGATGACGACGAGGCGCTGCGCCAGTCGCTGGCCGAACAACTGCAGCTTCACGAGGAGTTCGAGACGGTTGAGTTCGGCGAGGCGGGCAAGGCGATCGAGCATCTGAAGGACGCGCGCTACGACGCCGTGCTGCTGGACGTCGGCCTGCCCGACATGGACGGGCGCGAGGCCTGTCGCATCCTGCGGCGCAACGGCGTCAAAAGCCCGATCATCATGCTCACCGCGCACGACAGCGACAGCGACACCATCCTCGGCCTCGACGCGGGGGCGAACGACTACATCGCCAAGCCGTTTCGACTGAACGTGCTGTTGGCGCGTCTGCGCGCGCAGCTGCGCCAGCACGAACAATCGGAGGATGCGGTCTTCACCATCGGCCCCTACAGCTTCAAGCCGGCCGCGAAACTGATGGTCGAGGCGGAGAGCGGCAAAAAGGTCCGGCTGACCGAGAAGGAGACGGCGATCCTGAAGTACCTCTATCGCGCCGGGGACAAGGTGATCGGCCGCGATCGTCTGCTGGGGGAGGTCTGGGGCTACAACGCCGGCGTGACCACGCACACGCTGGAGACCCACGTCTACCGCCTGCGTCAAAAGATCGAGCTCGACCCCTCGAGCGCGCGGATCCTGGTGACCGAGCCCGGCGGCTACAAGCTCGTCCCGTAAGGGCCGCGGCGCTCAGGCGTCAGCCGCGCCAGCCGGCGCATCAGGACCAGCGCCGTCAGCGTCGCGAGCCCCGTGGTCAGCGCCACCGCCGGCGCGGCCGCGCCCCAGCCGCCGTCCCACGCGGCGAACAGCCCGCCGTCGACCAGCGCGGCGACCAGCAGCGGACCCGACAGCACCCCCATATTGCGCCCGGTCATCAGGATGCCGAAGGCGCCGGCCCCGGTGCGCGCGCCGCCCAGGATCGCCGCCGGCAGGCCGTAGAGGCAGCTGGGCGTGATGCCTGCGAGCGCGCCGTAGAGCGCCAGCGTCGCGATCCCCAGGGCCGGGGTCTCGGCGATCGGAAACAGCGCGACGGCTGCGAACAGCGCGACCTGGCCCGCCAGCACCAGGGCGAGCAGGGCCGCGATCGGCGCGCCGCGCTTCAGGATCGGGATGGCGACCAGATTGAACACGGCGATCATCGCCACCGGCAGCGCGTAGAGCGCGGCCGCGTCGCCGCCGTCCAGGCCGCGCCGCTCGCTCAGATAGGTCGGCAGCCAGCTCAGCATCGCCATGTTCTGGGTCGACCAGAAGAAGAAGCACAGACCCGCCAGGATGAGGGCCGTACGTCGGGCCGGATCGGGCGCGACGGCGCCGGCCTGCGGCACCGGCATCTTCAAGTCGACCGGGGATCCCGGCCGCGCGAGGCGCCAGGAGGCCAGCCCCACTAGCGCGGCGAATCCGATCCCGACCCAGAAGACCGGGGGCCACAGGGCGGCGCCGGGGCTCGCCGCCTCCCACCCGCGCGCCACGCCGGAGGCCGCCAGTCCGCCGAGCGGGATCCACGTCGCCGCCAGCGCGCCCGCGACGGCCAGATGCTCGGGTCCCGCATTGCGGGTCATGATCGTCGGGCCGGCGACCGCCAGGACGGCCATCGCCGTTCCCTCCAGCGCGCGGCCGGCCAGCACGATCCAGCCGTTCTCCGGCGCCCACAGGATGAGCGACGAGCCCGCGATCGCAAGCGCGGCCGCGCCAATCAGGAACCGCGCGGCCCCGGCGATCTGCATCCACCGTCCGACCTGCAGCGACAGCAGCAGGCCGGCGACCGCGAAGATCGACATGAAACCGCCGGCCAAGAGCTTCGGATAGCCGAAGCTCGCCAGCATTTCCGGCAGCACCGGCGGCAGCTTCAGTTGCTGATAGGCGCCCAGCACCGCGACGGCCAGGCCGAAAAAGACGCCGCCCCAGACGGTGCGGCCCGAAGGATGCGCCATGACGATCCCGATCCTCGCCCGAAACTATCGACCGCGCGCGAAAAACCCGAGCGGCCGCGCGGGATTGCGCGCGCGACGATAACCCGGCGCTTGGCGCGGCGCACGCGCGCGGATAGCATTTTTCCTGAGACCGTCGGGAACAAGCCGCAGGGGGCGCGCTATGGGCGCTGACGACGACCGGAAGACGAGGGCGCCCTTCACCGTGCGCTTTTGGGGGACGCGCGGCTCGATCGCCTGCGCCGGGCCGGAGACGTTGCGTTACGGCGGCAACACCTCGTGCATCGAGGTGATGTGCGGCGATCGACGGCTGATCTTCGACGCGGGCACGGGGCTGCGCAAGCTGGGCGGGGCGATGGCCGGGGAAGGACCTCAGGAAGTCGACCTGTTTCTGACCCACACCCATCTCGACCACATCATCGGCCTGCCCTTCTTCGCGCCCTTCCACATTCCGGGTTTCACGCCGCGCCTGCACGCCGGCCACCTGCTGCCGGACCGCAGTTTGCGCGGCGTCCTGGGCGAGATGATGCAGGCGCCGCTGTTTCCCGTGCCGCCGGAGGTGTTCCGCGCCAATGTCTCCTTCCACGATTTCGAGGCGGGCGAAACTCTCAAGCCGGCTCCCGGGATCGTTCTCAAGACGGCCCCTTTGAACCATCCCAACGTCGCGGTCGGCTATCGCATCGACTTCGACGGCCGCGCCGTTTGCTATATTACGGATACGGAACATTATCCGGAAGGGCGCGACGAGACGCTGGTCGATCTGGTGCGCGGGGCCGATGTGATGATTTACGACGCCACCTACACGGACGAGGAATATCCCCGCTTCGTAGGCTTCGGCCATTCCACCTGGCAGGAGGGCTGTCGGGTCGCGGACGCCGCCGGCGTCGGCCGGCTGGTGTTGTTTCACCACGAACCCAGCCACGACGACGAGACGATGGACGAGATCGCCGCCGCGGCCGACGAGACCCGCCCGGGGACGCTCACCGCGCGCGAGGGGATGATCCTTGAAGTCTGACGCCGCCCCGCCGCCGTCCCCGCCCTGGGGTAAGCGGCTGCGCCGGATGGCGTTCGCGGCGGCGACGCTGGGGGGGCTGCGCCCGCGCGGCTGGTTCATCCCCTATCGCTACGCCGGCGAAACGACCCCGCTCGGCTATCCGGCCCTGATCCCGCACTTCGAGGCGGCCGAGCCCGCGATGCGCGCGCTGTTGGCTGAGGCCGCGCAGAACCGTGCGGCGTTCGCGCGGTTTTGCGGCGCCTCGCCGCCCGCTCCACGCTGGGAGCAGGGATGGCGACCGCGGCTCGACGGCGTCGCCGACTATCTGACGGCGAAGGCGCGCGCGCCCGCGCGCATCGTCGAGGTGGGCTCCGGCCATTCCACCCGCTTTCTCGCCGCCGGCGCGCGCGCGTCCGGCGCGGCCGTCTCAATCGACGCGATTGATCCCGCGCCGCGCGCCGATCTGGCCGCGCTCGACGGCGTCCGGCTGCATCGCACCGTGGCGCAGCGTGCCGATCCCGCCTTGTTCGCCCGGATCGGTCCCGGCGATCTGCTGGCGATTGATTCCAGCCATATCCTGATGCCGGGCTCCGACGTCGACTTCCTGGTCGGCGCGGTGCTGCCTGCCCTGCCCGCAGGGGCGTTGGTCGCGATCCACGACGTCTTTCTGCCCGACCCCTATCCGTCCGCCTGGACGTGGCGGGGGTATAACGAACAGGCGGTCGTCGCAGCGCTGCTTGCCGGCGGCGGCTGGCGGATCCTGTGGAGCTCGCACTGGGCGGCGACGCGCCTGTCGGCCGAGGTCGAGCGCGCCGTCGGCGATCTGCCGCTCCGTCCCGACGCCCCGGAAAGCGCGTTGTGGTTGGAGCGCGTCGCCCCGCCGCTCGCAAAAGCGTGATGGCCGGGCCTCCGGATGTGACGCGACAAGACCGGCCGCCGCGGTCATATCACGGGGCGATGGCGAAACTGACCCGCGTCCTGATGCTGACCCCCGCCCGCGACGAGCGCCTGCCGGCCCGCGCGCGGGCCGCCGTGCGCCGGCAGGAGGACGCCAGCGAGCGGCTGATCGGCTGGATCCAGCTTTGCGTCGTCGTCACTTTCGGGACGCTTTATCTGATCGCGCCGACCACCGACATCATGAGCGACTTCGCCTCGCTCGTGCCCGTCGCGCTCGCGCTCTACCTGCTGTTCACGCTGGTGCGCCTCGTCCTCAGCTATCGGATCTCCCTGCCGGACTGGTATCTCGGGCTGTCGGGTCTCGTCGATCTGGGGTTGCTGCTGACCCTGATCTGGTCGTTTCACCTGCAATACGACCAGCCGCCGCCCTTCTATCTGAAGGCCCCGACGATGCTCTACCTGTTCATCTTCATCGCGCTGCGCGCCTTGCGCTTCGAGCCGCGCTACGTGCTGCACACGGGCCTGGCGGCGGCGGTCGGCTGGGCCGCGCTTCTGGTCTACGCGCTGACGGCCGACCAGGAGGGCGTGCCGATCACGCGCGATTACGTCGAGTATCTGACCTCCAACACGGTCTTGTTGGGCGGCGAGTTCGACAAGATCATCACCATCCTCGTGGTCACCCTGATCCTGACGATCGCGCTCGCCCGCGGGCGCCGGCTCCTGTTTCGCGCGATGGAGGAGGAGAGCGCCCGCTACGAGCTTTCGCGCTATTTCCCCGCTGAGGTCGCCGCCCGAATCACCGCCGCCGACGGAGAGATCGCGGCCGGCGCGGCCGATCAGGTTCGGTGCACCGTCCTCAATCTCGACATCCGCGGCTTCACGCCGCTTTCCGAAAGCCTCTCGGCGCGCGAGCTGATCGGCCTCTTGAACGATTATCAGGACCGCATGGCGAGCGTGATCGAGGCGCACGGCGGCACCGTCGACCGCGTCTTCGGGGACGGAATCCTGGCGACCTTCGGCGCCTCCAAGGCGTTGGAGAATTACGCCGCGCGCGCGCTCGACTGCGCGCCGGCGATCTTGGCCGCGATCGACGCCTGGAACGAAGACCGCGCCGCGTTGGGCGATCCGCCGGTACGGATCGGCGTGGCGCTGGCCACCGGACCGCTCACCGTCGGCGCCATCGGTCGGGGGGAGCGGCTCGACTACACGCTGGTGGGCGAGGCGGTCAATCTATCGGCCAAGCTGGAGAAACACACGAAATCCGAGGCCTGCCGCGCGCTCGCCGACGCGGCGACGGTCGAGACGGCGCGCGCCCAGGGCTGGACGGGCGAGCCGGCGCGCTGGCGCGAGGGCGTGCAGGTCGACGGCGTCGACCGCCGGCTCGATCTGGCGGTGTTGGCGTGAGCAGGGGCGGCCCCTTCGCCGAGGCCCCCGCGGCCTCCGCGATCGCGCGGGCTGACGCGCGATCGCCTAATGCGCCTCCGCCCAGCTGGCGCCGGCGCCGCCGTCGACGGTGAGCGGGACGGAGAGTTCGACGACCGGCGCGGGCGCGCCTTCCATCACCGCGCGCACCGCGTCGATCACCGCGTCGGCCTCGTCCTCCGGCGCTTCGAAGATCAACTCGTCATGCACCTGGAGCAGCATCGTCACGCCCTCGAACTCGGGCTTCTCGAGCACGGGCGGGATGCGGATCATCGCGCGCTTGATGATGTCGGCGGCCGAACCCTGGACCGGCGCGTTGATCGCCTGGCGTTCGGCGTAGCCGCGCTGCTGCGGGTTCTTGGCGTTGATCTCGGGCAGGTGGATGCGCCGGCCGAAGACGGTCTCGACATAGCCGTGCTTGCGGCAGAACTCGATCGTCTCGTCCATATAGGCGCGGATGCCGGGGAAGCGCTCGAAATAGGTGTCGATATAGGCCTTGGCGTCGGAGGTCGAGACGCCGATCTGCCGTCCGAGCCCGAAGGGCGAGATGCCGTAGACGATGCCGAAGTTGATCGCCTTGGCCTGACGGCGCACCTCCGGCGTCATCCGGTCGAGCGGCACGCCGAACACCTCGGACGCCGTCGCGGCGTGGATGTCCTGCCCGTCCTTGAAGGCCTGACGCAACGTTTCGATCCCGGCCATGTGCGCGACCAGGCGCAATTCGATCTGCGAATAATCCAGACTGACCAGCACCTTGCCCTTGGGCGCGACGAAGGCGGTGCGGATCTTGCGCCCCTCCTCGGTGCGGATCGGGATGTTCTGCAGGTTGGGGTCGGTGGAGGAGAGCCGCCCGGTCTGGGCGCCGGTCATCATGAAGCTCGTATGGACCCGTTGCGTCGTCGGATTGATGTCGCCGATCAGCGCGTCGGTGTAGGTGCTGCGCAGCTTCGAGAGCATCCGCCAGTCGAGCACTTTCTGGACGATCTCATGCTCGCCCGCCAGCGGCTCGAGGATGTCGGAGTTGGTGGAGTGCGCGCCGGTCTTGGTCTTCTTGCCGCCCTTGAGGCCCAGCTGGTCGAATAGAACCTCGCCCAACTGTTTGGGGCTGCCGACGTTGAAGGGCGCGCCGGCCAGCTTGTGGATCTCGGTCTCCAGATCGCCGATGCGTTTGCCGAAATCCTCCGACATCTCCGACAGGATCTTGGGATCGACCAGGATTCCCGCCCGCTCCATGGCGGCGAGGACGGGGACGAGCGGCCGCTCGATCGTCTCGTAGAGCGTCATCAAGCGCTTCTCGAGGACTTGCGGCTTCAGGATGCGCCACAGGCGCAGCGTGACGTCCGCATCCTCGGCCGCGTAGTCGAGCGCCTTGTCGAGCGGGACCAGATCGAAGGCGATCTGACTTTTTCCTTTGCCGGCGACCTCGGCGTACTTGATCGGCGTGTGGCCCAGATGCAGCTCCGCCAGCGCGTCCATCCCGTGGCCGTGCAGGCCGCCTTCGGCGACGAAGGACAGCAGCATGGTGTCGTCGATCGGCGCGACGGCGACGCCGTGCTTGGCGAGGATCGAGAGGTCGTACTTGATGTTCTGCCCGACCTTCAGGACGCCCGGATCCTCCAGCAGCGGCTTGAGGCGGGCCAGCGCCTCGGCCATCGGCGCTTGGCTGGGCGGGTCGCCCCCGCCCTCGCCGAACAGATCGGTCTCGCTGGGGTCGCGATGGGCGAGCGGGATGTAGCAGGCCTCCCCCGGCGCGACGGCGAGGCTGACGCCGACCAGCTTCGCCCGCGCGGTGTTGAGGTCGGTCGTCTCGGTGTCGACGGCGACGACGCCCGCCTCGAAGGCGCGCGCGATCCAGGCGTCCAGCGCGTCGAGATCCTGGACCAGCGCGTATTGTGCGTCCTTGATCGCCGGCGCGTCGTCCTTGGGCGCCTCGCCGGCTTCGTCCGCTATTTCGCTTTCGAAACGGGCGATCAGCCGCTTGAACTCGTTCTCCTTCAGGAAGGCGAGCAGCCGCTCCTTGTCGATCTCGCGGCGCTTCAGCTGCGTCAGCGGGATGCTGAGATCGACGTCGTCCTTCAATAGGACGAGCTGGCGGCTGATGCGCGCCATCTCGGCGTTGTCGATCAGCGCCTGGCGGCGCTTCGGCTGCTTGATGCTTTCCGCATTGGCCAACAGGGTTTCCAGGTCGCCCCATTCCTCGATCAGCTGGGCCGCCGTCTTCACGCCGACGCCCGGCACGCCGGGGACGTTGTCGGTGGAATCGCCGGCCAGCGCCTGGACGTCGACCACCTTGTCGGGGCCGACGCCGAACTTCTCCATCACCTCGGCCTCGCCAATGGTGCGGTTCTTCATCGGGTCCCACATGCTCACGCCCGGCTGAACCAGCTGCATCAGATCCTTGTCGGAGGAGACGATCGTCACCTCCGCGCCCTTGGCGCGCGCTTGTTTGGCGTAGGTCGCGATCAAATCGTCGGCCTCGTACCCCTCCATCTCGATCGAGGGGCAGTTGAAGGCCTCCGTCGCCTCGCGGATCAATGCGAATTGCGGGATCAGCTCTTCCGGCGCGTCGGGCCGATGGCCTTTGTAATCAGGATAGATCTCGTTGCGGAAATTCTCGCGCGCGGCGTCGAAGATGACGGCGACGTAGTCCGCGTCGGTCTCCTCGATCAGCTTCAAGACCATCTGCGCGAAGCCGAAGACCGCGTTGGTCGGCGTGCCGTCGGCGCGGTTCATCGGCGGCAACGCGAAGAAGGCCCGGAAGATGAAGCCGGAGCCGTCGATCAGATAGACGTGCTTGGGGACGTCGGACTCGGCGTCAGCCATGGCCGCGTCGCTCAATGATGATCCGAAGGCTGGGCGCCCTCTTTCAGCTGAAAGCGCCGGTCGCAATAGGGGCAGTCGACCCAGCCTTCCTTGCTGAGCGTGAGGAAGACCCGCGGGTGGCCGAGCGGACCGCCGCCCCCGTCGCAGGCGACCCGGGTCTCCTCGACCTCGATCACTTCCGGCGCATCGTGCGTCGGCGCGGGCTGGTTCGGGGCGGGTGTGCTCATACCGATGTCTCCTGACCGCCAAGGCTGTTCCGGGGCGCGTGCGGGTCGTTTGCATCACGCGGAGCGCGCGGATCGCGCAGGTCTGCGCGACTTGCCCCGTCGCGCGCCGCCCTCTATGTAAACCACCGGGCCGGCTTTGGTAAGCCCCGCCGCCGGTCGAAAAAACGCCCCCATCTTCGTCGCAACCGATCGGGATTTTCATGAGCACCGCCGCCGCACCCCGCATGGACGACCGCGCCGAGGCCGATCAGGACGCCCCCGACTACGCGCTGGAGGCGCAGGGTCTGAGCAAGGTCTATCGCAGCTCGGGCGGCCAGGAGGCGAAGCGGGCGCTCGACTCGGTGGATCTGAAGATCCCGCGCGGCAGCCTGTTCGGTCTGCTCGGCCCCAACGGCGCCGGCAAGTCGACCTTCATAAACATTCTGGCGGGTCTCGTCATCAAGACCTCCGGCGTCGCCAAGGTCTGGGATTACGACATCGACCGGCAGACGCGCCTGGCCCGCGCCTCGATCGGCGTGGTGCCGCAGGAGCTCAACATCGACCCCTTCTTCACGCCGGAAGAGCTTCTGGAGGTGCAGGCCGGTCTTTACGGCGTGCCGAAGGCGGAACGGCGCACCGACGAGATTCTCGAACTCGTCGGCCTCGCCGACAAGCGCAAGGCCTACGCCCGCACGCTGTCGGGCGGCATGCGCCGGCGTCTGCTGATCGGCAAGGCGATGGTGCACAACCCGCCGGTGCTGGTGCTCGACGAGCCGACGGCCGGCGTCGACATCGAGTTGCGCCGCCAGCTTTGGGAGAATGTGGTCGAGCTCAATCGCCGCGGCACCACCGTCCTGCTGACCACCCATTATCTGGAAGAGGCGGAGGAGCTGTGCGATCGGATCGCCATCATCAATCACGGCCAGGTGGTCGCGCATGACGAAAAGCGCTCGCTGCTCGGCCGGTTGGACGCAAAGACGCTGCGGGTCAGCGTCAAGGAGCGGGTCGAGACGACCCCGGAGCAGTTGACGCGTTTCGACCCCCAGATCGTCCCGCTCGACGCCGCGGGCGAGGGCGCCCCGAAAACCGAGCTTGTGATCGCCTACCGCCCGTCGGAGACGGACGCGGGGACGATCGTCGGCGCGCTCTACGAGGCGGGCCTGAGCCTCGTCGATCTCTCGACCGAAGAGACCGACCTGGAGGACATCTTCCTGCAGCTCACCCGCGACGCGGATGCGAGCGCAGGCTAAGGCCTTCTCCTCCCCCGCCTTCCTTCAGAAGGGAGAGGGTCGGGGCGAGCGGGTCTTTCGCGGCGTTCTTCTCGCCGCCTTCCTTCTTCTCGCCGCGTGCGCCCCGCGGGTGGAGGGCTTGGGTCCCGAGACGGGCGCGCCGAGGCTCGCCGACGGGGCGATCGTCGCGGCTGACGGCTATCGCCTGCCGCTGCGCCGATGGGGGCCGGAGGAGCGGCCGCGCGCGGTGATCCTGGGTCTACACGGCTTCAACGATTATTCCGGGTTTCTAGAGAACGCCGCCGAGATCTGGGCCGAGCGCGGGATCCTAACCGTGGCTTACGATCAACGGGGCTTTGGCGAGACCGAGGGGCGCGGCCTGTGGCATGGCGCCGAGGCGTTGGTCTCCGATGCGCGGGCCGCCGTGCGGCTGGTGCGCGCGCGCTGGCCCGAGGCGCCGCTGACCCTGATGGGAGAGAGCATGGGCGGGGCGGTCGCGATCGCGGCGCTGTCCCCCGGCTATCCCGGCGGCGGCGCAGCGCCGTCGGTCGACGGCCTCGTCCTCAGCGCGCCGGCGGCCGCGGATTGGGAGCGGTTCTCCTGGTGGCGGCGCGCGCTGTTCTGGACGGCGGCCCACACCGTCCCCTGGATGGAGGCGACCGGCCGGGGGCTCAAGCTGAAGCCCAGCGACAACATCGAGATGTTGCGCGCGCTCGGTCGCGATCCGCTGGTGATCAAGCGCACCCGCCTCGACGCGGTCTGGGGCCTGATCCGGCTGGGCGACGCGGCCTATGACGCGGCCGACCGGCTGCCGGGTCCCGCGCTCGTGCTGTGGGGCGCGAAGGAGGCGCTGATCCCGCCCGAAAGCCGCGACGCCCTGAACGCCCGCCTGCCCGAGGCGGGGGTGGAGCGGCGGCTCTACCCGGCCGGCCACCACATGCTGACCCGCGATCTGGCCGGCGAGATCGTCGTCGGCGACATCGCGGCCTGGGCGGCGGCGCGCTAGGGCTCAGCGCGGCGCCATGCGCAGGGCCGAGTCGAGCCGCACCGTCTCGCCGTTCATGATCGGATTGTCGATCATGTGCAGCACCAGCCGGGCGTATTCCGCCGGCGTCCCGAAGCGCGACGGGAAGGGCAGGGTCGCCGCCAGGCTGTCCTGCACATTCTGCGGCATGCCAAGCAGCATCGGCGTGCCGAACAAACCCGGCGCGATCGCGTTGACGCGGACGCCGGTCTTCGCGAACTCCCGCGCCGCCGGCAGGGTCAGTGAGACGACCCCGCCCTTCGAGGCGGCGTAGGCGGCCTGACCGATCTGGCCCTCATAGGCCGCGACGCTGGCGGTGTTGACGATCACGCCGCGCTCGCCGTCGGCGTTGGGCTCGCGGCCCGCCATGTCCGCGGCGGCCAGACGCATCAGGTTGAAGGTGCCGATCAGGTTGACTTGGATCACCTTGCTGAAGTCGGCGAGGTCCATCGGCCCGTCGCGGCCCACGATCTTCGCCGCCGGCGCGATCCCGGCGCAGCTGACGGCGATCGCGCAGGGTCCGTGCGCGTCGCGCGCCTGGGCGACGGCCGCCTCGAGGCTCGCCGCGTCGGTCACGTCGCAGGCGACCGCCAGGCCGTCGATCTCCTCGGCGACGGCCTTCAGCGCGTCCTCCTTCAGGTCGAGCAGCGTCACCTTGGCCCCGGCGGCGGCCAGCGCCCGCGCCGTCCCTTCGCCCAGACCCGAGGCCGCGCCGGTCACGATCGCCGGCAATCCGTTCACGTCCATCGCCCGTCTCTCCTCGTCGCAGGTCGAAAGCCGGGGTCAGCGATAACGGGGTCCGGCGCGTCGGGCAAGCGTCTCAGCCGCCGTCGGCCAACCGGTCTTCCAAGGCCTCGGGGCTCTCGGCTTCAATCACCGTACGACAGACGTCGTAGGAAAAGCCGCGGCGCGCGAGCGCCGCGAGGTCGCGATCGCGCCGTTCGGCCCGGGCCGCCTCATCCGGCGCGCCGCCGCGATAGGGGCCGAGGCGCCGGCGCCGCGCGTAGGCGAGGGCGGCGGCGAGGTCGGTCTCCTGCGTGCCCGCCTCCTCGACCAGCGCCTCCAGCGCGGCGGCCGCGTCGTCCTCGCCGATCCCCTTTTGCAGCAGCGCCATGCGAATCGCGCGCGCGCCTTTGCCCTGGCGATGCAGGCTCGCAGCCCGACCTCGCGCATAGGTGGCGTCATCCAGCAGGCCCAGGCGCAGGAACTTATCGACCAGCGCGTCGATCGCCGCGCGCCCCTCGGCGCGGTCGGTCCCGTGCAGCTGGGCCGAGCGATCGACCTTGCGCATCAGGACGCGGCGCAGGTTCTCCGCGCTGGTCGCGAATCGCTCGAGATAGTGATAGGCGGCCTTCTCCAGCCGTTCGGGCGTCGCGGGTCGCGGCGCGCGGCGGGTCTTCCGGGATTTTCCGTCTTCAGAATTTTCCATGATCGATCAGCATCTTACGCCTGATTCGGCGGGCGACGTAAATTTTTTCGTCCGGGTGTGACCGCAATCACAGAAATGCTGGACCGGCAGTCCTATTCTGGCTGCGGTTGGATCGAAGGCCGCCGGCGAGAATCGCAAGCGACCGACGATCCTGGGAAAACCGGAAGGTCGGCGACCAAAATCCTGCCCCTCCCATCCGGCGTCGGCCTAACGGTTCCAGGCGGCGGCGTCCCCGAAAGGGGGCGCCGCCGTCGACCTTTTCAGGCCCGTCTCTCCTTATGCGATAACCCGCCGTTAAGACTTTGGACGGTATACCCACGGCCGTGGTCCCGAGGCGCTGCGCGCTCGGGCGGGTGAGAAAAGGTCGCGTCGGCGTAATGAGCGTGTTCGATCCGAAGCAGTTCGATTTCCTGTTCTACAAAACCGCGTTGGAGAAGGTGGGCGAAGGGGTGGTGGTGGTCGACCGCCAGAGCCGCATTCTGTGGTCCAACAGCCTTGCGGCCGAGATCTTCCGCGCCCCGGGTCCGAGCTTGGCCGGATACGCGCTCGACGACATCCTGCCGCAGGCCCATCGCGCGCAGCATGCGGACTACATCGACCGCTTCTTCGAGGGGTCGCGCTCGCGCATCATCGGTCAGGGTCGCAACGTCACGGGCCGCGCGTTCGACGAGAGGCCGTTGGAGCTCTACGTCAACGTCACCCACATGACGCTCGACGGACGCGACATCTTTCTGACGGTCGTGCGCGACGTGTCGATGGAGCGCGAGTTCCAACGCTCCATGCACCACCGCAGCGTCTACGACTTCATCACCCAGCTGCTCAATCGCGAAGGCTTCATGGCCGCCGGCCGCCAACGCCACATCGAGGCGGCGCTTGACGGCGCGCCCTTGTGGCTCGGCGTGCTCAACGTCTCGGGCGTCGGCAAGATCAATCAATGGATCGGCTACGAGGCCGGCGATCTGGCGCTGCACGAGATCGGCGTGCGGATGGCCGATCATTTCCCGGAGCCAGCGATCCTCGGCCGGGTCGACGGCAATGAGTTCGCGGTCCTCCTGCCGGTCGATCGAGCGCCGCGCTCGCCCGAGGCCTTTGCGGCCGCCGCCCGCGCGATCGGCCGCGACATCGACGTCGGCGGCCGTCACATCGACATTCGCTTCACGGGCGGCGCGGCCTTCAGCGCGGACGGGCCGATCGGCGAGCCCTTTGTCGACTTCTTCGCCCGGGCCCGAACCGCCCTGCGAGAGGCGCGGATCGCGCCTCCGGCGTCGGGCGTGCGGTTCTACGATTCCGATCTTGATCGGCGCGAACACATCGCGCGGGCGCTGGAAGACGGGCTGGTCCACGCGCTGGCCCGCGACGAATTCTTCATCCAGGTGCAGCCCAAGGTGGACATGGACCGCCGCACGGCCGGTTACGAGGCGCTGTTGCGGTGGCGCACCGCCGACGGCGAGCTGGTCTCCCCGGCCGACTTCATCCCGCTCGCCGAAGCGAACGGAACGATCCGGCTGATCGGATTGTGGGTCTTCCAGCAGGTCTGCCGGCTGGCCGCGGCGGAGGATTTCGCCGGCCGAGACTTGCGCATCTCCGTCAACCTGTCGCCCCGTCAGATGGAGCAGGAAGCCTTGCCGGAGATGCTCGCCAAGATCTGCGCCGACAGCGGCTGCGATCCCGCGGTGATCGAGTTGGAAGTGACGGAAAGCTGGGCCGTCCAGGATTACGAGCGCGGCTCAGGCGTGCTCGAAGCGCTGAAAGCCAAGGGATTCGGCGTCAGCCTCGACGATTTCGGCACCGGCTACTCCTCGCTCTCGGCGCTGGTCCGCCTGCCCGTCGACGTCATCAAGATCGACCGCTCGCTCCTGCCGAGCGACGCGGCCCACGATCCCGAGGCCGCCAAACTGCTCGGCGCGACGATCGATCTGTGCCGGGCCTTGGGCCGCGAGGTGTTGGTCGAGGGCGTCGAGAGCGAAGACCAGTTCCGCCTGCTGGCCGAGCTCGATTGCGATCTCGCCCAAGGATATCTGTTCGGGCGCCCGCAGGATTACGCGCGCTGCGCCGCGGCTGTCGATCCGGCGCCCGATCTCGCCTACGCGGGCGGCTGACCGGCGCGCCCGGCTTGTTCGATCGGCCGAGAGGCGTATGTTGTGCGCCGTTATGACAGCAACCCCTTCCGACAGCCCGAACTCCGCCGCCTCGAGCGCGCCTTCCGCGCCGGGCCCCTCCGCGCCGGGCCCCTCCGCGCCGGGCGAAGCGCTCGCCGACCGCAACCGCCCGCCGCCCGGCACGCGCCGGCGCCTGTCTAAGGCGCTCGGACCGCGCCGTTTCGGCCGGGTCAACTGGCTCGGCCTTTGGAGCCTCTATCTGAAAGAGGTGCGGCGTTTCATGAATGTCGCGACGCAGACGGTCGCTGCCCCGGTGGTGACGACGCTGCTGTTCCTGGCGATCTTCACGCTGGCGCTCGGCCGGTCGGTGGAGACGGTGCAGGGCGTCACCTTCTCGCAGTTCCTGGCCCCGGGGCTCATCATGATGGCGATGGTCCAGAACGCCTTCGCCAACACCTCCAGCTCGTTGGTGATCTCCAAGATCCAGGGCAACATCGTCGACGTGCTGATGCCGCCGATCAACGAGACCGAATTCGTCGTCGCCTACGCCGCCGCCGGCATGACCCGCGGGCTGGTGGTCGGCGCGTCCGTCGGGATCGTGATGGCCTTCTTCGTGACGGTGGAGATCCACCATTTGTGGGCCGTGCTGTTTTTCTCGACGGCGGCCTCGCTGATGCTCTCCTCGATCGGGATCATCGCCGGCATCTGGGCCGACAAGTTCGACCATATGGCGGCGATCACGAATTTCGTCATCACGCCCTTCGCGTTCCTGTCCGGGACGTTCTATTCGATCGAGCGGCTGCCGCAGCCGTTCTACGACATCGCCCATCTGAACCCGTTCTTCTACATGATCGACGGTTTCCGCTACGGCTTCATCGACAGCTCCGACGCGAGTCCGTGGCTCGGCGTCGCGGTGATGAGCGCGATCAACATCGCCCTGCTCGTCACCTCATGGATGCTGGTGCGGCGCGGCTGGAAGCTGAAGGCCTGAGGAGCGCGCGCGCATGGCCGAGGCCGGCCGCCCCGTCACCCCCCGCCCCGTCAGCCCCCGCCCCGTCACGCGACGTTTCGGGCCCGTCAACTGGCTGGGCGTCGCAAGCCTCGTCCGGCGGGAGATAAAGCGTGAATGGCGCTTCTTCGGGGTCGCCATTCTGGGACCCGCGCTGCAGGCGAGCCTGTTCGCCGCCGTCTTCACCCTGGCCGCGGGCGAGGCCGTTCCGACGCTCGGCGGGATCGGATTCTTCGACTTTCTGGCGCCGGGGCTGGTGATGGCCGCGATCATGCAGCGGGCCTTCGAATGCACCGCCTACACGCTGATGTTCGACAAGCTGGAGGCGGCGATCGAGGACCTGCTGAGCGCGCCGATGACGCCGGCGGAGATTCTGGCGGGTTGGATTGCGTCCGCCTTCGCGATCACCGGAGGCGTCGGGCTGACGGTCGCGTTGGCGATGGCGCTGTTCGGCCTCGACTGGCCGGCGCATCCGCTCTTGGCGCTCTGGTTCGTCGCCTGCGCCATGCTGCTGTTCGCCGCGGCCGGGGTGATCGCCGCGATCGTCTCGGAGAAATGGGACGGGCTGTCGGGCAAGGAGACCTTCGTGCTGCTGCCGCTGATCTTCCTGTCCGGCGCCTTCTTCCCCTTGGAGGCGGTGCCGGACGGAGCGTGGCGCGCCGCCTTCCAGGCCAACCCGATCCTCTATCTGATCGACGGCTTTCGCTTCGCCATGATCGGACGCTCGAGCGTCGATCCGGCGACGGCCGCCAGCGTCGCCCTCGTCGCGGCGATCGCCATGACGGCCGCGGCCCATGCGCTGTTCCGCAGCGGCTACAAGATCAAGCCGTAAGAGGCGCCGCGTCTAGGCGAACCGCGCGGCGGCGTTGTTCATGAAGCGCGCCAGCTCCGCGTCGAGTTCGGTCAGCCCGCCCGCGTCATGGGTCGACAGCGTGACGTCGACCGTATTGTAGACGTTGAACCACTCGGGATGGTGATCCATTTTCTCCGCCTTCAACGCGCAATGCGTCATGAAGCCGAAGGCTTGGTTGAAAGTTTTGAACTTGAACGTCTTTTTGATGGCGTCGGGGTCCGACTGAACCTCCCACCCCTCCAGCTTGGCGAGCGTCTCGTCGCGCGCGGCGCCAGTCAGCTTCTCGGCCATGGATGCTCCTTGACGGTTTTGACGGTTCGGTGACGTGCTCGGCGCGCCGTTGCTGGACGCGCCCCCTCGTCCTCCCATATAAGCGCGCGATGAGCGACGAAAACCTCCCCCCTGAGACGACGCAGCCCTCGGCCCAAGGAGCGCCGCCCAGTCTCGACGATCTTGAGCGGCTCGCGCGTCGCGCCCTGCGGGGTCTGCCGGCGGCTTTCGCCCAGCATCTGGGCGACATCGTCTTTCGCGTCGACGAATTCCCGAGCGACGACGTGCTCGACGAGTTGGGCCTGGAAAGCCCCTTCGAGCTTATGGGTCTCTATCAGGGGGTCGATCTGGCCAGCAAGTCCGTCGCCGACCCGGCGCCCGAACCGGATATGATCTTCCTCTACCGCCGCCCGATCCTCGATTACTGGTGCGAGACCGGCGAGGACCTCGCCCATTTGGTGGCTCATGTCGTGATCCATGAGATCGGCCACCATTGGGGGCTGAGCGACGAGGACATGGAGCGCATCGAGGCGGCGGGAGAAGAGTGAGCGGCGCCGCGAGCCCCCGAACGCCGTTGAGGCCGCTTGACCATCCCCGATGAGAAGGCCGTCTTCCTGTCAGCACGGGTCGCCGGCCGGCCCCGCCTGGCCGCCGGGCCGCCCCGGCGGCCTCAAACAGGGATGTCGCGCCCGGCGGCCGACAGGCCGGCGCGGGCTCCCGCCCGAAGCGCACGCGCGCCGCCTGGGCTGCTGACGCCGCCCCTGCGAAACGGGACGGCGCCCCCGCGCCCTCAGGCCGCGTGGCTGGAGGTCTGCGCTTCGGTGAGCAGGCCGTAGAGCGCGTCCGCCTTGTCCGAACCGCGCAGCTTCTCGCAGGTCTGGCGGTCGCGCAGCAGGCGGGAGACGCGGGCCAAGGCCTTGAGGTGGTCGGCCCCCGCCCCTTCCGGCGCCAACAGCAGGAAGATCAGGTCGACCGGTTCGTCATCGATCGAATCGAAGTCGATCGGCTTCTCGAGCCGCGCGAAGAGCCCCTGGAGGCGATCGAGACCCGCGAGCTTGCCGTGCGGAATCGCGACGCCCGCGCCCACGCCGGTGCTGCCCAGGCGCTCGCGCTCCAGCAGCACGTCGAAAATACGACGCTCCTCCAGCCCGGTCGCCGCCGCGGCGCGCTTCGCCAGCTCCTGCAACGCCTGCTTTTTGGAGGCGACGTTCAGGGTCTCGATCACGCACTCGGCGCTCAACAGGTCGCTGATGTCCATCGTTCTCACCTAATCGCGCTGTAGCGCGGCCATATGGCCGTCCGCCGACGAAAGCGCAACCCCAAGCGTCGTCGCCCGGCGGTCTGCGCGCGAAGCGAGACGGGACGCGCTTGGCGCGCCCCTCTCAAGCCGGCTCAATCGCCCGAGCCTCGCTCTCCGGGAACCAGTTTCGGATCCACCCAGCCGTAATTTCCGTCGGCGCGCTGATAGACCATGTTGAGGCCGCCCGTCTTCGAGTTGCGGAACAGCAGCGCGGGCGCGCCGGCCAGATCAAGGCGCATCGTCGCCTCGCCGACCGTCATGCTTTCCACCTGGGTCGGCGTTTCGGCCACGATGATCGGCTCGGCCGGCGGCGCGGAGTCGTCCTCGCCCTCTTCCTCGGGACGCTCGGCCTCCAGGATGTATTGCAGCGCGGGCACCGCTTCGGCGGTGGACAGTTTCTGCTTGTGGTCGCGCAGCCGGCGCTTGTGCCGACGCAGGCGCTTCAGCACATGCTCGGCCGCCTCCTCATAGGCGGCGTATGCGTCGCCGCCCTCGCCGTGGCCCTGCACCTCGACGCGCTTGGAGACATGCGCGTGGATGTCGACGGTGAAGCTGTGGCCTTCCTTCGAGATCGTGACCGTCACGTCGGTCGTGTTGTCGAAGTACTTGCCGATCGAGTCCGGCAGGTGCTCTTCGATATGCGTGCGCAGCGCGTCGCCCACATCGACCTGTTTGCCTTTGATGGATAGCTGCATGGCGCTCCTGACCAATCCTTTGTTCTTCACCACCGGTTTCGCGTCGTGACCGGGCGCCCGGGACTCCGGACAACGTCTCCCCCGCCCCCAGTCGTCCAAGGCCCCGACCCCGCGCGACGCGGCTTTAGCAGCGCCGCGGGCGGAGCTCGTTCCTCCGGCCCGCCGCACGGCGCCCCTGCATGGTATCACAGCAGACGGCCCTTGATAGGGGCCGCGCGACAGGCGAGGGCGCGTGTGCGGAAACGGCCTGCGCTTTGGTCCGGCGCTGTTCGCTTGCCGTCCCCAACCGGCGTGCGTCATCCCGCGCCCGGCGCAGCGAGAGCGAGCGGCGGCGGAAGCTACTGAGCGGACCTTGGCGCGTCAAGCGCTCTGCAGCGCGCCGGCGGCGCGATCAAATCGCCGCTTTCTTGGCGCGCCGCCGATGCACGGAGGAGGGGATGCGCATCGCCTCGCGGTATTTGGCCACCGTGCGCCGCGCGATGTCCACGCCCTCCTCGCGCAGCAGCTCCACCAGCCTATCGTCTGAGAGCACGGCGTCGGCGGGTTCCGCGTCGATCAGACTGCGGATGCGATGGCGCACGGATTCGGCCGAATGGGTCTGATCGCCGGCCGTGCCGGCGATCGCGGTGGTGAAGAAGTATTTGAGCTCGAACAGGCCGCGCGGGCTGGCGATGTACTTGTTGGAGGTGACCCGACTGACGGTCGATTCGTGCATCTCGATGGCCTCAGCGATGTCGCGCAGCACCAACGGCTTCAGATGCGAGACGCCGTGCCGGAAGAAGGCGTCCTGCTGGCGCACCAGTTCGCTCGACACCTTGAGGATCGTCGCGGCGCGCTGGTGCAGGCTCTTGACCAGCCAGTTGGCCGTCTGCAGACGCTCGGAGAGATACTCCTTGTCTTTCCGCTCGCGCATGTCGCCGGCGATGCGGGCGTAGAAGCGCTCGTTCACCAGCACCTTCGGCAGAGCGTCGGGGTTCAGTTCGACGATCCAGTCCCCTTGCGGCCCGCGCTGCATCAACACGTCCGGCGTCACGGGCTCGGCCGCCGCCGCCCCGTGGGTGACGCCGGGTTTCGGGTCCAGCGCGCGGATTTCGCGCGCCATCTCCGCCAGATCCTCGCCGTCGACGCCGCACAGACGCATCAGCTTCTGCCGCTCGCCGCGCGCCAGCAGCTCCAGATTGTCGAGCAGCGCGGCCATCGCCGGATCGAACCGGTTCAGCTCGATCAGCTGCAACTTCAGGCATTCCGCCAGATCGCGGGCGAACAGGCCGGCCGGCTCGAAGCGCTGGAGTTTCGCCAGCACCGTCTCCACCGCGTCGAGCGACGCGCCCAGCAGCTCGGCGATCTCCGCCAGATCGGCGCGCAGATAGCCCGCCTCATCCAGCGATTCGATCAAGTGCAGCCCGATCAATCGCTCCGCTGGGTCGGGGACGTCCATCTGCAGCTGCTCGATCAGCCGGTCCTGGAGCGTCACCTCGCCGGCGAGCGTCTCCTCCAGGTTAGGAAGCGCATCGTCGAAGCCGCCGCCCCCGCTCGCGCCCGACGCGCCGGCCAACGCGCCGGGGCCGGCGATGTCGGCCTCGAAATCGGCCGTCACGTCGCCGTCGACGGGCGCGTCGTCGGCGCCCGTGATGCGGTCGCCGGCCAAGATCTCGGAGGAGTCCATCTCGGTACGATCCGGCGCGGCGTCGGCGTGGCGGTCCGGGTCTTCGGCTTTGAGCCGGGCGTCCGCGGCTTCGCGCTGGCCCTCGTCGCGCTCGAGCAGCGGGTTGCGCTCCAGCTCCTCCTCCACGAAGGCCGCGAGGTCCTGGGCCGACAGTTGCAGCAGCTTGATCGCCTGCTGCAGCTGCGGGGTCATCACCAGCTGCTGCGACTGCCGAAGATCGAGGCGGGCGGTCAACGACATGGCGGGTCAGGCGCCTCCCCGCCTCGCGCCCGGCGCGGCGTTCACAGGCTGAACCGGTCGCCCAGATAGACGCGCCGGACCTCCTGATTGCCGACGATCTCGTCCGGCGCCCCCTCCATCAGGACCGACCCCCCGTGCAGGATGTAGGCGCGATCGACGATGTCGAGCGTCTCGCGCACATTGTGGTCGGTGATCAGCACCCCGATGCCGCGATTCTTCAGGTGGCTGACCAGCTCGCGGATGTCGCGCACGGCGATCGGGTCGATGCCGGCCAGCGGCTCGTCCAACAGAACGAAATGCGGCTGACTGGCGAGCGCCCGCGCGATTTCGAGGCGCCGGCGCTCGCCGCCCGACAGCGCGATCGCCGGCGTGCGGCGCAGATGGCTGATGGAAAATTCAGCCAACAGCCCTTCGAGCGCCGCCTCGCGACGGGTGCGGTCCTTTTCGATCAGCTCAAGCACCGCCAGGATGTTCTGCTCCACCGTCAGGCCGCGAAAGATGGAGGCCTCCTGGGGCAGATAGCCCACGCCCATGCGCGCGCGGCGGTACATCGGCAATTCCGTGACGTCCTGGCCGTCGAGATAGATTGAGCCGTAATCGGCCGAGATCAGGCCGGTCACGATGTAGAAGCAGGTGGTCTTGCCCGCGCCGTTGGGGCCGAGGAGCCCGACCGCCTCGCCGCGCTGGACGCTCAGCGAGACGTCGCGCAGAACCGGACGCTTCTTGAAGCTCTTGCCGATCGAGCGGATCTCGAGCCCGGCGTTCGCGGCGACCAGCGTCGGCCCGCGGCGCGGGCCCGCGTTCTCCGTCGGCTTGGCGGCGCGTATCGGCGTCGGCGGCTCGCTGCGCCGTTCCTCGATCCGCCGTCGATCGGCGCCGCGCCGGGCGTCCGCAGCTTCTCCCGGCGGATCGGCGGCGCTCGGCGCCTCGCGCGGGCGCGCGGGCGGCGCCGCGGGCGTCTGCGGGGATGTCTGTGGGGATCTCTGCGGAGATGTCTGGGATTTTGTCTGCGGGGACGCTCCGGGAGAGGGCGGTCGGGACGAGGATGCGGACGCGGGGCGCGCCGGGGGGGCGTCGTTCGCCGCCCGGGGCTCGGCCCGTCGGACCGGGGCGGCCTCGTCCGGCGCCGCCGGGGCGCCTGCGGGGCGATCGGTCGGGCGTTCCGCCGAGGAGTCCGCCGGGCGCTCGGCGGGCGGGCGGGGCCTTTCCTCCGACGCGGGGGCGTCGGGGCGCCCGGCGGGGCCGGCGCGCCGCAGCGGCGGCGGCGCGCCGAACCGGCCGTCGCGGCCGGGCGGGGCGGACAGCCGCGGCGCGCGCGGACGCCACGCGTCGGCCCGCTCCGCGCCCTCGCGTCGCTCCTGGCCGTCACGGGGATCCCTGTCGGGCCCGCGTCCGTCCTGTCCGTCTCCGCCGCCCTTGCGGGAGTCGCTCATCGACCGATCCACCTGGCCCCTGAGGCCATGCAAAAAACCTGCCTACTCAGAGTCTATCAGGTTCGTGCGCTATTGTGTGGGAAGAATCAAGCCCTCGACCTTTTCCCCCCGCCCTTCAAGACGCGAGCGGCCGGTCTTCATGTCGACGATGGCGCATTCGCCGTTCAGCTGGTTCTGATCGCGGGTGATCTTGACGTCGCCGCAAAGCGTCACCCGCTCGTTCTGCACGTCGTAGACGCCTTCGCGGCCGGTGACGATCTCGGTCGCGGTCGAGACATGGACGCCGCCCGTGGCGTCGATCCGCTCCACGTCGCCGCGCGGTTCGCCGTCCGCGCCGCCGCCGCCCGCGCCGCCGCCGTCCCCGCCTGCCGCGGTCTCGCGGATGAAGGCGGTCAGGACGCCCGCCTTCAGGCGCTGGTCCTCGCGGCGCACCAGCGCCTCTCCGCGCGCTACGGCGAGCGAGCGCGCCTCCCAATATTCCAGGCTCTCTTCGGCCGTGATGACCGCGTTTTCGGTGACAAGGCGCAGATCGTCGCCGACCAGCACGGCGACCTGCTTCTCCACGTGGTAGACGCCCTTGTCGCCGACCGCGACGCCGTCGGGGCTGCTGACCTCGACAGCGCCGAGCGCGTCGAGGCGGAAAATAACCTGCCGCTCGCCGTCCTCGCCGCCGCGGTAATAGGCGATCAACATATCGGCGGTGATCTTAAGCCGCCCGCGCGTCGCCGTCGCCTCGCCGCGCGCGCGATATTGTTTGGCGTCGCGGAACCATTCGATTCCGTCCTCGGCGGTGATCTCGATGGCGCCGTCCTCGCCGTCGCCCCCCGTCACGCCGTCGCCCCCCGTCACGCCCTCCTGGGCGCGCGCCGGCGCCGCGACGGCGAGCAGCGCCGCCAGCAGGACCGCCAGCCACCGCGCGCTCATGAGCCGTCTCCGCGCTCGGGATAGATCACCACCTTGGACTTGCCGGTCAGCTTGATGCGGTCGCCCCGGCCCTCGACGCGGAAGCCCTCGCCCTCGATGTAGCCGAAGGGTCCTTGCCCCTCGACAGGCAGGCCGCCGAACGCGCTGCCGCCGACGAGATCGAGGATCGCCTGTTGCGTGCGGAATTCGTATCCGAGGTCGTGGAACACGTTCACGTCGTCCGTCAGCTCCAGCACCTGCGCGGCGCGGTTCAGCGTCCCGTTCGCCGCGGTCACGGCGACCCACGCGCCGTTCGCGAGCAGGATGTCGGCCTTCGGACCGACGAGCTCGACCACGGTGGCGTCGACCGATTCCTGATGCATCGATTCGGCCGTGACCGTAAAGGGCTGCCCGTCCTCCTCAATCCCGGTATAGCGGGCGTTCCGGACCTCCAGATTTTCGGCCGCGCGGCGGTCGGCGCCGCTCAACGCGTCGGCGAACCGGGCTTCCTGCTCGACGATCAAGGGCCAGGCTGCGACCAGCAGCACGAGCGCCACCGCCACGGTCGGCAGCAGCACCTTGAGCCAGCCGACCAGTCGCCCGTAGACCGGATTCAAGCGCGTCGCGCGCCGACCCAACGGGATGCGCGCGCCGCGCGGGGGCGCGCCGGCCGCCGGGGAGGCGGCGCCGGAGCGGGGCGGTGTCGGCTCCTGGTCGCGGCGGTCGGTCATGATCTCTCGCGTCGGGGGCCGCGCTCGGCCCGTGTCGGCGCCGCTCTAGCCCGGGATTGCGGCGCCGGTAGGGCGCCCGGCGTCCGCTCAGGCCACGCCGGCGCGCAGGAAATCGTGGATGTGGACGACGCCGACCGGCCGACCGTCCCTGTCCACCACGAACAAGGCCGTGATCTGACGGCCGTTCATCAGGGCCAGGGTCTCGCTCGCCATCTTATCGGGGGCGATGGCGATCGGGTTCTCGGTCATGATGTCGCCGGCGCGCCTGTGCATCAGATCCGGGCTCATATGGCGGCGCAAATCGCCGTCGGTGATGATGCCCTGCAACGGTCCGTCCGCATCCGCGATGCCGACGCAGCCGAAATGCTTTGAGGTCATCACCAACAGCACGTCCTGCATCGGCGCGTCCGGCCCGATCAGCGGGACCTCTTCGCCGCGATGCATCAGATCCTCCACCCGCGCCAGCTGGCGGCCCAGCTTGCCGCCCGGATGGAACAGCTTGAAGTCGCTCGCCGTGAATCCCTTGCGCTCCAACAGCGCGACCGCCAGCGCGTCGCCGAGCGCCATCGCCATCGTGGTCGAGGTCGTAGGCGCAAGGCCCATCGTCGCCGCCTCCGGCTGGTCCGGCAGGACCAGCGCTGCGGAGGCCACGCGCGCCAGCGTCGAGTCGGCCCGGCTGGTGATCGCGACGATCGGGATCTCGTAGCGCTTGGCGTAGGACAGCACGTCGGAAAGCTCCGGCGTCTCGCCGGAATTGCTGAGCGCCAGGATCGCGTCGCGCTCGGTGATCATGCCGAGATCGCCGTGGCTCGCCTCCGCCGGATGGACGAATTGCGAGGGCGTGCCGGTCGAGGCGAAGGTGGCCGCGATCTTGCGCCCGACATGGCCGCTCTTGCCCATGCCGGTCACGACGACGCGTCCGCTGCGCCGGCTGCGGTCGGGGTCGCCCAGCAACGAGACGGCCTGGGTGAAGGCGCCGTCCAACGCGTCGGCGCAGGCCGCCAGCGCCGCCCCCTCCAGACGCAGCACCCGCCGGCCCGCTTCCAGGTCCCGAACGGCCTGGCCGTCCCGATCCGCGGCCGCGGCCTCGGGCTCGGACTCGGCGGCGGCGTCTTTCTTGGGAAGCGGGCTCGCCATGGTCGGGATCGTCTCGTCTCTCGGCCGGTTCGGGGGACGTCAGGAGTGGGCGAAGATGTCGGTCTCGCTCCACCCGGCGAGGTCGAGCGCGGCGCGCGTCGGCAGAAACTCGAAACAGGCCTCGGCCAGGCGGGTGCGCCCCTCGCGCGCCAGCATGGCGTCGAGCGTCGCCTTGATGCGGTGAAGATAAAGCACGTCCGAGGCGGCGTACTCCAACTGCGCGGGCGACAGGTCCGGCGCGGCCCAGTCGCTCGACTGCTGCTGTTTCGACATGTCGATCTCGCACAGCTCCTTGGCCAACGCCGACAGGCCGTGCCGATCGGTGTAGGTGCGCACCAGCTTGGAGGCGATCTTGGTGCAGTAGACCGGCGTCAGCTCCACGCCCAGCCAGTGCCGGATGACCGCTACGTCGAAGCGCGCGAAGTGGAAGATCTTCAGGACCGAGGCGTCGGCCAGCAGCCTTTTCAGATTCGGGGCCTGATAGGCGTCCGGCGCGAATTTCACCAGATGGCAGACGCCGTCGCCGGCGCTCAGCTGCACCAGGCACAGCCGGTCGCGCAGCGGGTTCAGCCCTTGCGTCTCGGTGTCGATCGCAACGCTGTCGCCGAAGGAGACGTCGGGCGGCAGGTCGCCGTCATGCAGATGAATGGTCAAAAGGGTCGCCCTCGCTCGCCCGATGCGGCGCTTTCGCCCGCGAATCGCCTGCATTCAAGCGCGAACCGTCGGTTTGAGCAATCCCGGCGCGCGGCGCGGCTCAAATCGGCCCGAAAGACGATCGGCCGGTCGCGAAGCGCGCGACCGGCCGATCATCGAAACTTGGTGCCCAGGAGAAGACTCGAACTTCCACGGCCGTTAGGCCACAGGTACCTGAAACCTGCGCGTCTACCAGTTCCGCCACCTGGGCTTCGGGCGCGGTATGTGCCGCGCGGGCGGCGCCTTGTCAACCGGTTTGCAGGGCGGCTTTTCAAGAAAGTTGGCGGGCGACGCCGAACCGGCTCGCCGCGGCTCGCCGGGGACTCGCCTCAGCCCATCGGGTGCAGCGCGTCGCCGTTGCCGTCGTCGGTCTCAAGCCGCGCGAGGACGCGTTTCTTGGCGGCGCCGGAATCGCGATCCTCGACCCCCAGCATGCCGGAGACGCGGCGGACCAGCTGGGCCTCGTGGTCGTGCAGCTCGCCGTCGGCGTAGGCGACGTCCCACAGCATCTCGATCAACTGGACGCGCTCGTCATAGCCGAAATGCCCGTTCACGATGCGCAGGAAGGAATAGATGTCGACTGCGGCGTCCTGCTTGTCCTCGCCCTCGGCGACGATCTGCGAGACCTCGTCGCGGCTGATGCCGAAATGGCGTTCGATCAGCACGCCGATGCGCTCGCGCTCGCGCGCGTCGACCGAGCCGTCCATCATCGCGGCCTCGATCAACATGGCTGCGGCGGCGACGTGCAGCTCCGCCTCGTCGTGCCGGCCGTCCGGCTTCGAGCCGGCGCCGCCCTTCTCCACGAAAAATTGTTTGATTCGGTTGATCATCGAGTGTCCTGAAAGCTCGTGCGCCCGCCCCTCGCGCGCGTTCCCTTATAACCTAGGGGTCGCCGGGGTCCGGTTTCAACCGGTCGAGCTGTCGGCGCTCGCGTTTCGTCGGCCGGCCGGCGCCGGCGTCGCGCTTGGCCGCCGGGGCCGGCGCGGGCGGCGCGTCGGGATCGGCGCGCTTAAGCGCCGGCGGGTCCAGATCGCGATACAACGCCTGCGCCTCCGCCGCCGGGCCGCGGCGATCGGACAGCGCTTGGATCTCGATCACCCGCACGTGCGGGCCTTGCGGGAAAGTCAGCACGTCGCCGACGCGCACGGCCTGGCCCGGTTTGGAGATCGGGCGGCGGTTGAGCCGAATGCGCCCGCCGGCCGCGACGTCGCCCGCCAGCGTGCGGGTCTTGAAGAAGCGCGCATGCCACAGCCATTTGTCGAGGCGCATCGACGCGCCGCCCGTCGGCGGGGTCTCCCCGGCGCCGCTCACCGGCGCACCAGATCCTTCAGCACCGCGAAGGGGGAATGCGGATCGGGCGCGCGCTCGCGCGGGGCGCGCGGCGTCGACCCCGCGTCGCCCTTCCGGCCCGGCGCCGTCTTGCCCCCGGCTTTTTTCGCGGACCGTTTCGCCGCGCCTTTCGCCCCCGCCTTGGCGGCCGGCCCGCGGACCCGTCCCTTGGCCGGCGGATCGAACAACGCCGACGCGGGCGCGCCGCCCTCGGCCGGCGGCGTCGCGGCCCGCGGCTTGAAGCCGAAAGCGCGCAGCACCTCGCCCGCACGCTCCAGCGCGTCCGGCGCCGTCGGGTCGAGGCCGATGCGCGCCGCAAGCTTCGCGTCCGCCGCGACCGGCCCGGCCTTCCCGGCTTGACGCAGATGCGCGGCCAGCCGCTCCAATCGGTCGAGCCGCAGCGCCGTGCGGCCGCGGCGTTGATAACCCAGCGCCTCCAGCGCCGCGTCCGGCCAGCCGTCAGCCGGCATCGCCGGGCTCGGGACGTTCGGCGTCTCCGGCGTCGGCTGGTCGGCCCAGACGGCCCAAAGGATCGCCTTCGCGCGCAGCGCCTTGGGCGAGAGCGCGCTGTTCAGGAACACGTGATCGACGCCGAACCGGACCCCGGCGGCGCTCAAGGCTTTGCGGCCGGCGGGCGACAGCGCGTCGATCTGCGCTTTCGCCGCGCGCGCGTCGACCTGGCCCAGCCCTTCGCGCAGCTGGTGCAACAGGCCGCGCGCCGGCGGGTCGCCGCCGGTCAGCGCCGCCTCCCGCTCGGGATCGTCGTCCGCGATCAGCGGCCCGAGCCGGCGCGCCATGAAACGGTCGAGGAAGCCTTGCAGGCGCGCCTGCACGCGATCCTCCAAGGCGCGATCGTTCAGATCGGTGGCCGCCAGCTTGACCCTGGGTTTCAGCGGCTGACCGCCGCGCGTCACCCGGGCGATCGGCCGTCCGCCCCAGGTGATCCGCCCGTCCGGCTCCATCCCGAAGGCGCTGTCGTCGGCCGCGACCAGCCGCGCGACCCGCGGACCCGCATCCTCGCGCAGCGCGCGGTGGGCGGCGGCGGCGAGCGCCTTGGCTTCGCGCAGGTCGGCGGCGTCGTGGGGGGTGAAGCTCAAGCCCTCCATGCGGCCGACCACGTGGCCTTCGACCACCACCTCGCCCTTGGCCGTCACGGCCGAGAGCATCTCCGCCCCCGCCTCGCGCCCGCGGCTCAGGCTCGCCGCGCGGCGATCGACAAAGCGCTCGGTCAGCCGGTCGTGCAGCGCATCCGACAGCGCGTCCTCGATCTGGCGGGCGCGCGCCTGCCAGTGGGCGCTGTCGGGCGTCCAGTCGGCGCGGTGGGTGACGTAGGTCCAGGTGCGCACATGGGCGAGCCGCTGGGTCAGCGTGTCGATGTCGCCCTCGGCGCGGTCGAGGCGCTCGATCTGCGCGCGCACCCAGTCCTCGGGCAAGCGCCCCTCGCGATCGACCAGATGAGTGAAGATCTGCGCCAGCAACTGGGCGTGATGCTCCGGCATCACCTTGCGGAAGTCCGGGATCTGGCAGACATCCCACAGCAGGCGCACCCGGTCGCGCGAAGCGGCGCGGGCGGCGACCGCCTCGTCGCGCATCAGCGCGCCCAGCGCCAGCTGGTCGTCCGCTTCCCGGGCGCGCACCAGCTCCGGGCGCGGCGGCGGGCGGTTCAGGCTCTGCATCAGCCGGCCGGGGCTCGCGAAGTCGAGCTTCCGGTTGCGCCAGCTCAGCTTCGCGACGGCCGGGAAGCTGTGATTTTCGATCTGGCGGATCACCTCCTCGTCCGGCGCCGGCGCGTCGGCGGTGATCCCGAAGGTGCCGTCGTTCATGTGGCGGCCCGCGCGCCCGGCGATCTGGCCCATCTCCGGCGCCGACAAGGGGCGGCGCCGCTGGCCGTCGAACTTCGTCAGGCTGGCGAAGGCGACGTGGTCGACATCCATGTTGAGGCCCATGCCGATGGCGTCGGTGGCGATCAGATAGTCGACGTCGCCCTCCTGATACATCTGCACCTGAGCGTTGCGCGTGCGCGGGCTGAGCGCGCCGAGCACCACCGCCGCCCCGCCGCGCTGGCGGCGCACCTGCTCGGCCAGGCGATAGACCTGATCGACCGAAAAGGCGACGACGGCGCTGCGCCGGGGCAGGCGGCCCAGCTTCTTGGCCCCGGCCCAGCTCAGCGTCGACAGGCGCGGGCGCGTCTCGATCCGCGCCTCGGGGACCAGCGTTCGGATCGCGCCCGCCATGGTCTCGGCGCCGAGGAGCATCGTCTCCTCGCGTCCGCGGGCGTGCAGCAGCCGGTCGGTGAAGACGTGGCCGCGCTCCGGATCGGCGCAGAGCTGGATTTCGTCGACCGCGAGGAAGGCGACCTCCTGCTGCAGCGGCATGGCCTCCACCGTGCAGATCCACCAGCGCGGGCGCGGCGGGACGATCTTCTCCTCGCCCGTGATCAGCGCGACCGACGCGCGCCCCTCCAGCTGGACCAGCCGATCGTAATTCTCCCGCGCCAGCAGGCGCAGCGGAAAGCCGATCATCCCGCTCTCATGCGCGCGCAGCCGCTCCATCGCCAGATAGGTCTTGCCGGTGTTGGTCGGCCCCAACACGGCGCGCACTTGCCCGCGCGCCCAGGCGGGGGCGTCGAGATCGTCGAAGGGATCGGGGGAGCCGTCGCCGGGTGAGGTCATGACCCCTGCACCATCGCGCGATGCGCGCGCGAGGGCAAGGGGGCGGTCCTTGTCTATAGGGCGTAAAGGGTTGCTATACTGCGGCAGCCATGACCATTCCGCCGCATCCGACAGACCCCCTCCCCCGCTCCCTGCTGCGCCAGTCGGGCGGGGTGCGCAAGTTGTTGCGGGAGCGGTTGTGGCTGCAGGTGTTGATCGGGATGGCGCTCGGCTTCGGGACGGGGCTGTTGCTGGATCCCGATACGGGGCTGGTGACGGCCGCGTTCAGCCGCACGGCCATCGGCTGGATCGCGCTGCCGGGGCAGTTGTTTCTGGGGGCGGTGGGGTTCGTGGTCGTGCCGCTGGTGCTCGCCTCCGTCGTGCGCGGGATCGCGGCCGGCGATCGGGGGGAGAGCCTGGGGCGCATCGGCGGGGAGACGATGGGATTCTTCCTCGCCACCACCGTGATCGCCTGTCTGATCGGCTTTCTGATCGGCTGGGTCGTCGCGCCGGGCGCGTTGATCGACGGGGCGGCGCTGACCGCCGCGGCGGGCGCGGAGGCGGCGGCGAGCGCGCAATCGGCGGCCGAGGCCGCGCGGGCGGCCAACGAGGCCGCGCCGCCCTTGACCGAGCGCATCGTCTCGCTGCTGCCCAGCAACCCGCACCGCGCGCTGGCCGAAGGGGATACGTTGCAGGTGGTGATCGTGGCCGCGATCCTGGGCCTCGCGCTGCTCAGGGTCGAGCGCAAGACGGCCGCGCCGCTACTCGACCTCATGGCGGCGTTGCAGGCGGTCACCATGGTGGTGGTGCAGGTGGTGATGCGCTTCGCGCCGATCGCGGTCTTCGGGCTGATGGCCAGGCTCGCCGTCGATCTGGGCTTGCAGGCGGCGGCGGGGCTGGCGGTCTATGTCGGCTGCGTGTTGCTGGGCCTCGCGTTGTTGATGGCGGTCTATCTGGCGCTCGCCTGGCGGATCGGCGGCTGGGGGCCGACGCGATTTTTGCGCACGGCGCGCGAGGCGCTGCTGCTCGCCTTCTCGACCAGTTCGTCGGCCGCCGTCATGCCGGTCTCGCTCAAGACGGCCGAGCAGGGCTTCCGCGTGCGCGATAGCGTCTCGCGCTTCGTCGTGCCGCTGGGCGCGACCGTCAATATGGGCGGCACGGCGCTCTACCAGGCGATCGCGACCCTGTTCCTGGCCCAGATCTTCGGCGTCGATCTGGGGCTGGCCGAGCTCGGCGTCGTGCTGGTGATGGCGGTCGGCGCGGCGATCGGCAGTCCGGGCGCGCCCGGCGTCGGCATCGTCGTGCTGGCCACCATCCTGGAGAGCGTCGGCGTGCCGGCGGCCGGCATCGCGCTGGTGATCGGCGTCGATCGTCTGCTCGACATGTGCCGGACGGTGGCGAACGTCGCCGGCGATCTGACCGCCGCCCTGGTGATCGACGCCCGCACCCGTGCGGCGCCGAGCGCCCCCGTCTTCGATCCGAGCGCGCCGGCGCGCTGACCCGCCGGCGCGGGCCGCAGCGTAAATTGAACGCCCAACCAATCTATTGTATGGTCGCCCAATCAATTTTCTGAAGGAGACCGTCGATGGGGCGCGCCGCGTTGGACGACCTCCGCCGGGCCGAGCTTGTGGAGGCGGCGGTCGAGAGCGTCGCGCGGATCGGCGTGCAGGCGGCGACCACCGCGCGGATCGCCGAGACGGCCGACCTCTCGCCCGGCCTGGTCCATCATTATTTCGCCGACAAGGAGGATCTGCTCGCCGCCGCCTACAAGGCCACGCGCAAACCGGCGGCCGCGGCCTACGCAAGGGCGCTCGTCGTCGCGCCCGGCGCCGCGGTTCCGCCGAGACTGCGCCTGATCGCCGCGGTGGAGGCGCATCTGACGCCCGCGGTGCTGACGCCGGTGCGCGCGGCCGCCTGGACGCAGTTCACGGCGCTCACCCCCTATCGCTTCGCCTTCGCGCGCATCCGACGCGCCCAACGCTGTCGGCAAGAGTCGAACCTGCGCGCGGCGCTGGTCGCGCTGGAAGGCGATCGCCAGACGGCGGCCGCCCTCGCCCAGACGGCCGCGCTCGCCCTCGACGGATTGTGGGTCGAGGCCGCGACCCGCGAAGGGGGCCTGGCCCCGGGCGAGGGGGAGGACCTGATGGCGGCCCTGCTGGCGCCGCATTACGTTCCGGAGTGAGCGGACGCCGCGCGGCGCAGCGTTCGCGCTTTCGCCCGGGCGAGAGGCTTTGTAGGATCGGATCATGAGCCGCTTCCGCCGCCTCGCCGCACCGCTCGTCGCGCTTGCGCTTCTCGCCGGCTGCTATCTGCCGGACGATTTCCGCGCCGACATGCAGCTCGCCGCCGACGGGCGCTACGCGTTCGTCTATGAGGGCGATCTGACGCAGCTGCAATTCCTGCAGCGCATCGGCACGGGCGAACTGCAGGGCGAGCGGCTGGCCGACTATGTCGGGATCTACGAGCGCGACCTGAAGCGCGACAGCGCCTTCAGCCGTGTCGAGTACGAAGGCGACGCGCGCTACAGCGTGCGCTACGAGCGCAGCGCCGATCTGAAGAAAAGCCGACAGTTCAGCTTCCCGCGCCGCAACGGCGCCTTCCTCGGCGTGCGCATCAACGAGATGGGGCTGATCGAACTGTTCGGCGACAGCCTGCCCGAACAGCACCGCGAGGAGTTGATTCGCCGCGGCTTCCAAAGCCGGGGAACCTTGCGCGTCTGGGTTCAGGGCGAGGTGCTGGACCACAACGCCGAGAGCGTGACGCCGGGCGCGCCGCCGCTCTACCAGTGGACCGTCCGCTCGATCGCCGACCCGCCGCCGCGCCTCTTGCTGCGGCCTGAGGGCTGAGCGTCCTTGTCCTTCCTTGCGCTTGATCCCGTCGTCGCGATCGATCTCTGGGACCTCGCCGTCATGTTCGGGGCGAGCTTCCTGGCCGCGACCATCCTGCCGGTGGTCTCGGAGGCGGTGCTGGCCGGCTTCTCCAGCCTCGACGGCGCCGATCTCGTCCTGCTGGTGACGGTGGCGACGATCGGGAACGTGCTGGGCTCGGTCGTCAATTGGGTGCTCGGCCGCTGGCTCGAGCATTGGAAGGACAAGCGCTGGTTTCCGATCAAGGAGAAAAACCTCGATCAGGCGAGCCGCGTCTTCAACCGCTGGGGCCGGCCCTCGCTGCTGCTGGCCTGGACGCCGTTCCTGGGCGATCCGCTGACCTTCGTCGCCGGCCTGCTGCGCGTGCCGATCGTCCCCTTCCTGATCTACGTCACGATCGGGAAGGCCGCCCGCTACATCCTGATCGCCGGCGCGGCGGCGCAGTGGCTGTAGGCGCGTCGCGTCGCGCGCCTCGCGCGCAATTAACCGGTTAGCAAGGATGTAATACTAAGGTACCGTCTCTCCGCAGGGTTAAGGGGGACGGCGGTGACGAACTACTCCAATTTATCGCGCGAGGAGCTCGCCGAACGGTTGGAAGCGGCCGAGCGCCGGATCGGCGCGACGGCGAGCGACCCGATGCAGTCTCCGTCGCACGAGGACGTCAAGTACCGCACCCTCTTCGACAACATGACGGGCGAGGTGCATGTGTGGCGCGTCGTCCGGGGCAAGGACGCGCGCATCGTCACCTGGCGGCTGGTCGATCTCAACCCGGCGGCCGAGCGGTCGTGGGGCCTGGTCCGCGCCGACGTCGTCGGCAAGACCGCCGACGAGATCTTCTCGCCCGCGGCGGTCGAGCTCTTCATGCCGATCGTCGTCCAGATTTTCGAGGATCGAAACCCCGTCTCCTGGGAAACCTACTTTCCGGATCTCGACCAGTACCTGAAGATGACCAGCGTCTCCTTCGGCGAGCATTTCATCTCGACCGGTCTCGACGTCAGCGAAATCCGTCGAGCCCAGGAGGCGGCCGAGCGCGCCAACGAGGCGAAGTCGGCGTTTCTCGCCTCGATGAGCCATGAGCTCCGCACCCCGCTCAACGCCATCCTCGGCTATTCGCAGATGTTGCAGATGGGGGTCTACGGCGCGCTCGCCCCGAAACAGCAGGAGATCGCGGGGAACATCATCAAGGGCGGCGGGTCCCTGCTGCGGCTGATCGACGACGTGCTCGACGTCGCGCGGATCGAATCGAACCAGATGGACGTCAGAATCGAGACGGTCGACCTCAACGCGCTGGTCGCGGACCGCATCGCCTTGCTTCAGGACGCCTGCGAGAAACGCCGCATCACCATCGAGAATCGTCTGAGCGGCGGCCCGACCTATCGGGTGAAGACCGACCGCGATCGACTGGGCCAGGTGCTCTCCAACCTCCTGTCGAACGCCCTGCGCTACAATGTCGACGGCGGGCGCATCGTGGTCGCCGCCGACCCGCCGGGCGCCGGCTACGTGACCGTGCGGGTCTCAGACACCGGGATCGGCATCGCGCCGGGCGTGCGCTCGCAGGTCTTCGCGCTGTTCGGGCGCGGCGTGCGGCGCCCCGAACTCGCCGGCGGCGGGGTCGGCGTGGGGCTGGCGGTCTCGAAGAACATCATCGAGCGGCTGGGCGGATGGATCGACTATCGCAGCAGGCCCGGCGAAGGCAGCGACTTCTGGTTCGCCGCGCCGCTTGAGGACAATGAGGACGTTTTGATCTGGGACGACGCGCTGCGGGTCGGCGTCGACGACATCGACAAGGACCACCAAGAGCTCTTCGCCCTGATAAACCGATCGTCGCACACCGGCCTGGGGCCGGACCGGACAGGCGAAATCCTGGACGAGATGGTCGCCTTCACCCGCCGCCATTTCCGCCGGGAAGAGGCGATCATGGACGCGCTGGACCTGCCGGATCGGGCGCCGCACGAGGCCGAGCACCGCGCGCTGGAGGCCGAGGCGGAGGCTCTTGTCCGCGCCTGGCGCGCCGATCCCGGATCCGCGACCCGGCGACGCCTGCAGCAGTTTCTGCGCGGGTGGTGGGGCGCGCACATCCAGTCGCGCGACATGGCCGTCGCGCGGGCCGCCGAGGGGAGGAGCGCCGCCCTCCATCGCGAGCTTGTCGCCCGCGGATTAGCCGCCTCCCGACCGCCCGCCGGCGCCGCAGACGGGGACCCGGATTAGAACCGGTAGCCGAGACGCAGGCCCAGCGTGTCCAACCCCTCGTTCTCGTCCGCCAGCGAGGCGTTGGAGACGTGGTCGAAATAGATCGAGGCGGCGTAGCGCTCTGTGAAGCGCCAGCCGGCTTCGGCGACATTGTGGAACAGAACCCGCGAGCCGAGCGCCTTCTTGTCCGCGGCGACCGCCTCGGTCTCGCCGTCATGCACGGCCGCGCCGAAGCCGAGGCCGAAGAACGGCCCGCCCACCGTCTCGTAGCGATAGCGTACGCCCGCATAGGCTTTGGAGGTGTCGCCCGAACTGTTGATCGAGAGCCCCAGCGCCGGATGCAGCCGTCCGCCGATCACCTCGGCCAGGGGCGCGAACAATAGCTCGGCGTTCACGTCGACGCCCTCTTCCCGATTGAAATTGCTCCATAAGCCGTCGGTGTCGTGATCCAGCAGGCCGACAGAGACCTCGTGCAGCGCCGAGGAGTTCGAGCGCCCGTCCTCCGCCGAGGCCGCCGGGGCGGCGGCGACAAGCAGGGCGCAGGCCGCCGCGGCGGTCCGAACGCGTTGTGTGAAAATCGTCATGACCGTCCTCCCGTCGCCGCGACGGTAGCGCAGCCGCTTCGGCTCGCCCAGCCCCCTTCGGACCAGCCCCCTTCGGCCCGGCCCCGTTCGCCAAAGAAAAACCCCCGGGTCGTCCCCGGGGGTTTTCATGGTGGAGCTGAGGGGATTCGAACCCCTGACCTTCGCATTGCGAACGCGACGCTCTCCCAACTGAGCTACAGCCCCGTCGCGGCCTCCGCAGGCCGTGGGCCCGGCGGGAAGCGCGCGGAATATGTTGAGATCGACGCGCGCTGTCAAGCGCGGATGAAGGGCTTGCCTCGCCGAGCGCGCGGGCCGCGAGGACGGCGCGCAGAGCGCAGACGAACCCGCGCGCGGCGCCGCGTTGAGGCGGGCGCCGCGCGCCGCCCCTGCGAGCCGTCAATCCGCCGCCGCGCGCCCGGGCCTTGCGGCGCCCGAAAGGCTGCGGTGATTTCTTCTGCGCAGGGCGCCGGGCGGCCGTGGAACTTGCTGCGGCGCGGCCGGACTTCGGCGCCACTTTCGGCGCGCTTTCCCCCACAGTGCCGGCCGTTTGGGACAGGCGGGGTGCAGACGGACGGGTTGAAGACTGCGCCCCCCGGCCGACATGGTCAGGCGGAGGGCCTAACGCCCGTCACCCGGATTTCGAACTTTCGAGGAGGTTTCCATGAGCGGCGATCGCAAGACTGCCGGCGCGACCGGCCGGACCCTGGCGGAGGACGTGCTGAAGCGGGTCGAGGACCCATCGCTCTTCGTGCAGGACGCCTATATCGACGGCCGGTGGGTCGAGGCCCTGGACGGCCGTCGGCGCACCGTGATCGACGCGGCGACCGACCGGCCGCTCGGCTCCATCCCCAATATGGGCGCGCGCGAGACCGAACAGGCGATCGAGGCGGCGGAACGGGCCTTCCCCTCCTGGCGGCGCATGACCGCCTGGGAGCGCGGCGACGTTCTGAACGCCTGGGGCGATCTGATGGCTGAGCACAAGGCCGATCTGGCCGCCATCATGGTGCTCGAGCAGGGCAAGCCGCTGGACGAGGCGAAGGGCGAGATCGATTACGCGCGCAGCTTTCTCCATTGGTTCGCCGAAGAGGGCAAACGCCAGTACGGCGAGATGATCCCGACCCACGTCACCGGCTCGCGCCTGCAGGTGACGCGCGCGCCGATCGGGGTCACGGCGGCGATCACGCCGTGGAATTTCCCCAGCGCCATGATCACCCGCAAGGCCGCGGCCGCGCTCGCCGCCGGCTGCCCGATGATCGTGCGTCCGGCCGACGAGACGCCCTTCAGCGCCACGGCGCTGGCCAAGCTCGCCGAGGAGGCGGGCGTCCCCGCCGGCGTCTTCCAGATCGTCACCGGCGATCCGGAGCCGATCGCCGGCGCCTTGATGGACGCGAAATCGGTGCGCGCGATCAGCTTCACCGGGTCCACCAAGGTCGGCAAGATCCTGACCGAGCAGGCGGCCCGCACCGTCAAGAAGGTGTCGATGGAGCTGGGCGGGCACGCGCCTTTCCTCGTGTTCGACGACGCCGACCTCGACAAGGCGGTCGACGGCGCCGTCAAGGCCAAGATGGCGACGACCGGGCAGGACTGCCTGGCGGTCAACCGGATCCTGGTCCAGAAGGGTCTCTACGAGAAATTCTGCAAGAAGTTCGCCGAGGCCATCGGCGCGATGAAGGTCGGCTCCGGCTTCGAGAAAGGGGTCGAGCTGGGTCCGCTGATGAACGCCGGCGCGGTCGAGAAATGCGTCGCTCACGTCCAGGACGCCAAGTCCAAGGGCGGGCGCATCCTGACCGGCGGCGGCCGGCACGAGGCCGGCGCGCTGTTCTTCCAGCCGACCGTGATCGCGGATCTGACCCGCGACATGGCGATCTGGAAGGAGGAGACCTTCGGCCCGGTCGCGCCCGTCATGGCCTTCGAGACCGAGGAGGAGGCGATCGAGCTCGCCAACGACACCGACTACGGCTTGGCGGCCTACCTTTATACCGAGGGCCTCAACCGCTCGCACCGCCTCTCGGAGGCGTTGGATTACGGCATGGTGGCGGTCAACACGCCCAAGATGACCGGCCCGCCGGTGCCCTTCGGCGGGGTGAAGGAAAGCGGCTTGGGGCGCGAGGGCTCGCGTCACGGCCTCGACGAATACAGCGAAATCAAATACGTCTGCTTCGGCGGCGTCGCCGACTGAGGCCCGACGCGAAGCGGCCCGTGCGGCGGCGTGAACAATAAGGAGCGAAAAAATGGCGGATGCGACCCACAATCTGTCGCTTGAGGAGATGGACCGGCAGTCGGTCCTCCACCCCTTCACCCAGCTGAAGCAGTTCGCCGCCGGCGACCTGGGCGGCCCGCGCATCGTCGACGGCGGCCAGGGCGTCCGCATCCGGGACACGAAGGGGAACGAGCTGATCGACGGCTTCGCCGGGCTCTATTGCGTCAATGTGGGTTACGGGCGGACCGAGATCGCCGAGGCGATCTACGAGCAGGCGAAAAAGCTCGCCTACTACCACGCCTACGCCGGCCATTCGAACGAGCCGACGATCCGTCTCTCCGACAAGATTCTGCGCAAGACGCCGCAGAGCATGTCGAAGATCTTCTACGGCCTCGGCGGCTCGGACGCGAACGAGACCAACGTCAAGATCGTCTGGTACTACAACAACGTCCGCGGCCTGCCCGAGAAGACGAAGATCATCGCGCGCAAGCGCGGCTATCACGGCGGCACGGTCTTCTCCGGCAGCCTGACCGGCCTCGAGATCTTCCACACCGCCTTCAATCTGCCGGTCCCCCAGGTGCTGCACACCACCACGCCGCATCATTACTGGCAGGCCGAGCCGGGCATGAGCGAGCGCGAGTTCTCGAAGAAATGCGCCGCCGACCTCGACGCCATGATCGAGGCGGAGGGGCCGGAGACGGTCGGCGCCTTCATCGGCGAGCCGGTGCTGGGCACCGGCGGCATCACGCCGCCGCCGGAGGGCTATTGGGAGGAGATCCAGAAGGTCCTGGACAAGCACGACGTGCTGCTGATCTCGGACGAGGTGGTGTGCGGCTTCGGGCGGCTCGGCTCGGAGTTCGGCGCGCTGCATTACGACATGAAGCCGGATCTGATGACGGTGGCGAAGGGGCTGACCAGCGCCTACCAGCCGCTCTCCGGCTCGATCGTCGGGGAGCGCGTCTGGCGCGTGCTGGAGCAGGGATCGGACAAGTACGGGCCCTTCGCCCACGGCCTGACCTATTCGGCGCACCCCTGCGGCGCGGCCGCGGCGCTCGCCAATCTGGAGATCATCGAGCGCGAGGGGTTGGTGGAGAATTCCAAGACCGCCGGCGCTTACTTCCAAAAGAAGCTGAAGGAGAGCTTCGAGGGCCATCCGATGGTCGGCGAGGTGCGCGGCGAAGGCCTGCTGGCGGCGATCGAATTCGTCGCCGATCCGGCCTCCAAGACCCGCTTCGACCCGTCGATGAAGGTCGGCGCGCAGCTGGCGGCGGCCTGCGTCTCTGAAGGGCTGATCAGCCGGGCGATGCCGCACGGCGACATCCTGGGCTTCGCCCCGCCGCTGATCGTGAAGGAGGACGACGTCGACGAGATCGTGGCCCGCACCAAGAAGGCGGTCGATACGGTCACCGACAAGCTGGTCCGCGAGGGTCAGCTGAAGGCGGCGTAACGCCCGACCGCCTGGCGCGGCCCCTCACCCGAACCCCCTCTCCCCGCGGGAGAGGGGGTTTTCTTAACCGCCCCCTCGGCCGAGCGCGGGGGCTCGCCCCCGCCCTTTCATTCCCGCCTTCAGCGGCCGCATCAGGACCAGGCCGGCGACCAGGAAGATCAGGATCGTCGCCATGCCGACCCGCTGGCTGGCCGCCAGCGCCGTGACCCAGCCGACGAGCAACGGCCCGAGAAAGGCCGTCGCCTTGCCGGAGAGGGCGTAGAGGCCGAAGAACTCCGCCCGCAAGTCGGGCGGGGCCAGATCCGCCATCAGCGACCGGCTGGCGGCCTGCGCCGGGCCGAGAAAGGCCCCCAGGCCCAGGCCCAGCGCCCAGAAAACCGCCTTGTCCTCGACGAACAGCATCGCCGCGCCCAGCACGGTGATCGTCCCGACCGAGATCATGATCACCGGCTTCGGCCCCCATCGGTCGTCCAGGAAGGCGAAGATCAGGGCGCCGATCCCCGCCGTGACGTTCAGGCTGGCGCCGAAGATCAGCACCTCCTGCTGCGCCATGCCGAAGGTCCCGGCGGCGTAGATGCCCCCGAAGGCGAAGAGCGTGTTGAGGCCGTCCGTGTAGAGCATGCGCGCGAGCAGAAAGCGCGCGATGGTTCGATATTCGCGCACCCGCTTGAGGGTCCCCCAGACGGCCTTGAGGCCGGCGCGCGCCGCCTGGCGGAGCGGCAGCGCGTCCTTCGGCGGCGCGTCGGGCGTCAGCAGGAAGATCGGCAGGCAGAAGACGGCGATCCAGACCGCGGCGACGACGGGCACGGCGCGGATGTTCTCCGCATTCTCGGTCGAGACGCCGAACCACGGGTCGTCCGCGCCGACGAAGCCGACGAAGCTGACCCCCAGCGCGGCGAGCCCGCCGATATAGCCGAGCCCCCAGCCCCAACCGGAGACGCGCCCCAGCATCGCCTTCGGCGCGATCGCCGGCAGCATGGCGTTGTAGAAGACCATGCCGAGCTCGAAGCCGATCGTCCCCAGCCCGGCGAAGACCAGCGCGTAGAGGATCCAGGCCTCCGACGGCTCCGCGAACCAGAGCAGCGCGGTGGCGAGCGCCGTCAGCGCGGTGAAGAAGCCGAGCCACGGCTTGCGGCGGCGCCCGAAATCCGCGATCGCGCCCAGCACCGGCGCCATCAGCGCGATCGCCAAGGCCGAGAGGCCGGTCATCGTGCCCCACAGCGCCGTCCCCTCCTCCTTCGAGGGGGCGATCCCTTGGGTGAAGTAGGCGGCGAAGACGAAGGTGGCGATCAGCGTCGGGAAGGCGGAATTGGCCCAGTCGTACAGGCACCAGCCCAGCACCGCCTTGCGGTCGGCGCGGACGGGATCCGGCGGCGGGGCGCCCGTTTCGCTCATTTTCCGCCTCCTCGGGTCCAGCTCCGGCTGGCCTTTCGCGCCGGGTCGGGTCACAGTAACCGGGCCGGGCGCAGCCCGCCACAGCCATCACGACCAGTTCCGAGGGGCAGACATGCTGATCACCACCACCGACGGCGTCGAGGGCCGCCAGATCCTGGAGTACAAGGGCATCGTCAGCGGCGAGGCGATCCTGGGCGCGAACGTCTTTCGCGATTTCTTCGCCGGCATCCGCGACATCGTCGGCGGACGCTCCGGTTCTTATGAAAAGGTGCTGGCCGACGCCAAGGAGATGGCGATCGAGACCATGCGCGAGAAGGCGGAGGCGATGGGCGCCAACGCGATCGTCGCCGTCGACCTCGACTATGAGGTGCTGGGCGAGACCAATTCGATGCTGATGGTCGTCGCCAACGGCACGGCGGTGACGCTCGAGGAGTAAAGCGTCGCCGCCGCGCCCGCCCGCCCGCGCCCGCACCCGCGCGCCGAAAGAGGGGTCGATATGAACCGGGCCGCCCGCATCGCCGCCGTCGTCCTTCTCGTCCTCGCGGGCTGCGCCTATGAGCCGGGTCCGCTGTCCGAACGGTTGAGCGGCGCGGAGAGCGGGACCGTCTGGTTCGAAAGCGTCGACGCCTATGATTTCACGACGGACGGCGCCGCCCCGCCGATTGCGGTCGAGGGCGATCTGACGATCCCCGACCCCCACAACGGCGCGGCCGTTGTGCTCTCGCACGGCTCCGCCGGCGTCGGCGCGCTGCATCGGGGGTGGGCGCGGACGCTCCAGGGGTGGGGCTATGCGACCCTGACGCTCGACCATTTCAGTCCGCGCGAGGTGATCAACACGCTGCACGCGCAAGTGCGCGTGACCGAACAGCAGATGGCGCTCGACATTCTGAATGCGGTTCGCTTGTTGGAGAGCCACCCGGACGTCGCCCCCGGATCGGTGCGCGTGATGGGATGGTCGAAAGGCGGCACGGCGGGTCTGCTGGCCGCCTTCGATCCCGTGCAGCGGCTGGCCGGCTTCGAGCCGCCGGCGCTGGCCGCCGCGGTGCTGTTCTATCCCTACTGCAATTTCCGCGGCGAGATTCCGGCCGAGACGCCGATTACGATTCTGCATGGAACCGCCGACGATTGGACGCCGATCGACTTTTGCCGAACCTTCATGCGCGATCTGAGCGCGGCCGGCGCGGCGGTGACGCTGACGGAGATCGAAGACGGCCTGCACGGCTTCGACAACTGGACGGCGCGGCGCGGCGAGCGGCCGCGCAGCGTGACGATCCGCGAGGCCTCGCCCCGCTGCACCCTGCGCCTTGCGCCGGACTTGACGGCGACCCGCTCGCTCGACGGGACCTTCGGGGTCGCCTCGTTCGACGCGCGCCGCGCCTTCCTGGAGGCCTGCGCCGAACGCGGCGTCACCTACGGCGGATCGCCGGAGGCGCGCGCGACGGTCGAGGTCTCGGTGCGCGCCGCCCTCGATCCCTAGCTCGGTCTTTTCGTCGGCGGGGCGTTCACCAGTTGCACGGCTGATCCCAGCAGGGGTGCGCGCGCATCATCGCGCGCTCCTCCGGCCCGGCCAGGAACAATCCGCCCAGCAGGAAAAACAGCAGGGCCGCGCCGATCACCGCCTCTCGCACCGTCTTTCGCCCTTGCGTCGCGTCACCGATTGCAAGGAGATACGTCGCGCGGTCGTCGGCGGACTTTTTTTCCGCGAAATTCGCGACGGGCTGGGCTACGATCCAGCCGGCGGCCGCCGCCCGAGCGCGTCGACCCGACCATCCTGGGATTCTGTCGAGAGGGGAGTATTCATGATCGAAACGCGCAGCGCGCGTCGGCTGACAGGCCGGCTCGCGGCGGCGGGGCTGCTGCTTGTCGCGGCGGGCGCCTGTCAGACCACGGCGCAGGTTGAGAACGCGTCGGGCACGCCCACCGCCTATCAGGACGTCAATTCGCCCGGCCTCGTCCAGGGCGTCGGCATCGAGGCGCAGGACATCGTCTCGATGACCGACGTGATGATGCGCGACATGATGTCGAATCCGCAGTTGGCGAACCGTCAGCCCTCCCCGCGCGTGATCCTGGATTCGCAGTATTTTCAGAATCAGTCGGCGCAGCGCCTCAACCTCAACACCATCGTCGACCGGCTGCGCAGCGGGCTCTTGCGCGCGGCGAACGGCCGCATGCTGTTCGTCAGCCGCGAGGCCGCCGAGATGGTCGAGAAAGAACGCCAACTTAAGCGCGAGGGCGTCACCGACGTCGGCACGACCGGTCTGACCCAGGCGCAAGCGGGGGCGGATTACCGCTTGACCGGGCGCATCAGCTCGACCGAAGCGCGACGCTCCGACGGGGTGATCGACCGCTACAATCTGATCAATTTCGAGATGATCGACCTGGAGAACGGCCTGATCGTCTGGTCGAATTTCTACGAGTTCCGCAAGGGGGCGCAGGACGATGTGGTCTATCAGTAACGCCGCGCGCCTCGCCGCCGCCGGCGGCGCGCTCGCGCTGCTCGCCGCCTGCGCGCAGCCGAAGATCGAACCGCGCCCGGTCTGCGACATGGAGGCCTACAAGCAGTCCTTCGCCAACGCGCCGGAGGGCGAGGTCCTGGTGCCGCCGGTTCCGGGCTCGGTCTCCCCGATGCCGCTGAACACCGTCAACGTCACCGATCAGGCGATCATCCAGAAGGTGATCGTCCAGGCCAGCAACGCCGGCCGCACGCCGACCGGAACGGTCGAGGTCTGGGCCCGGCTTGTGAACTGCACCGATTTCCCGCTGCACGTCGAAGGCCGCACCAATTTCCTGACCGCCTCCCAGGCCCCGGCCGAACAGCCGACCGCGTGGACGCGGGTGATGCTGCCGGCGCGCTCGATCGGGACCTATTCGGCCAAATCGATCGCGACCGATCAGGTGGCGACCTATTTGGTCGAGATCCGGGAGGGGCAGTGAGGGTCCGGCGCTTCGGCGTCGTCGCGCCGGCTGTGGCCGGCCTGACGGCGCTCGCCGCGCTCGCGCTCCTCGCGGGGCCTGCGGCGGCGCAGTCGACCGACGTGAGCGACCCGTCGCTGTACCGCGACGGTCAGCCGCAGGTGCTGACCGCCCCGCCCCAAGGGCCGGCCGAGGGGGCGCTCGACGAAGGCGCGGTCGGGGCCGCGTTCTCCGCCGCCTATGAGGCGGAGGGCGCGCCGCGCATCGCCGTCTTCTGGAACCGCGCCTTCAGCGATCGGTTGAGCCAGTGGACCGCGCTCACGCGGGCGGTCGCCTCCGAGCAGGGCCGGATAACGGGCACGCTGTTCGACACGGAGAACAACGCGCTGATCCAGGGCAACGAGACGGCCCAGGTCGAGGTGCTGACCCCGGAGAGCGCCCGCGCGGGCTTCGAGACCGAGCGCGCCGACATGGCCTTCGAGAGCGCCTATGTCACGCCGATTCAAGCCAATGGCGCGCGGATCATCGACCGCGCGACGGTGATGCGCCTCACCCAGTCCGAGATGCGCAACGACGAGGGGCTGACCTACCGGCCGGACGCGCAGCTGGTGGAGACCGACGCCCTGATCAACTACGCCGACCTGATCGCCGAGATCCTGATGGTCCGCGATCCGGAGGCCGATCTGGGCGCGGCCTTCCGGGTGCAGGTGAAGGACGTGCGCACGGGCGAGCTGGTGATCACCTTCCTGAGCCGCGGCGAAGCGCCGGCGCGAACCGGCGCGCGGCGGGAATGGGTGGCGACCGGCTCGGGCTTCCAGCCGCGCGCGGACAAGGCGCCGACGCCCGAGGACGTCGCCCGGCGTCTCGCCTTCGAGACGATGCAGCGGCTGGCGGGACGCTGGGGGGTTTAGCGTCGCCGCGCGCCGCGCCGGCAGCGGGACGCGGCGGCCCAGATCCCCGGCTCAGACTTGCGGCTCAGACTTGCGGCTCAGACCCGCGGCTCCGTCACGCCGACGAGGCAGTCGCGGGTGACGATCTCGGCCAGGTCTTCCTCCGACCAGCCGTCGGTTCCGGTCGGGCGGCGCGGCAGCACCATGTAGCGCATGTCGGCCGTCGAATCGTGGACGCGCACCTCGCGGCCCTCCTCGACGATCGTGCCGAACTCGGCCAGCACGGCGCGCGGGTTCCGTACGACGCGGCTGCGGTAATTGCGCGACTTGTACCAGTCGGGCGACTTGCCGAGCAGAAAGACCGGGTAGCAGGAGCACAGCGTGCAGACGACGACGTTATGCAGGGCGTCCGTATTCTCCATCACCAGGATCGGCGCAGGGCCGGTGTCGATCCCAAGTTCCGCGGCGGCCGGCTTGCTGTCGGCGATCAGACGGCGCTTGAAGGCCGGATCGACCCAGGCGCGCGCGACCAGCGTGCCGCCCAGCGCGGGCGTGCGGCTGGCCATGGCGTCGATCGTCGCGCGCAGATCGTCGGCCGTGAAGACGCCTTTCTCCACCAGCAATTCGGCGATCGCCTCCGCCATCGCGGGATAGTAGCCGAGCGGCGCGTCCTCCAGATCCGGTTGGTTGGGATGGGGTCCGTGCTCCTCTGAGCCGTGATCATGCGGCCCGTCATGCGGACTCATGAGGCGTCCTCCAGCCAATGCTCGTAGATCTCGATCTCGACCGTATCCTCCGCCGGTCCGGCGTAGTCCGGCCACAGCTCGCGCTGGCGGAACCGCACGCGGTAGAGGGCGCGCACGTCGTCGGTCCCGCGGCCGTAGGCCAGCTTCTCCGGATTGGGAAAGCGGCCGCACAACCGCTCCACCCGTCCCACACGGCCGCGGCAATAGTGCGGCGTGCGGATGTGGCCCGGCGGAAAGCGCTCGACGACGCGCACCCGCGCGCCGGGCGGATAGGCGGGCGCGCTCACAGGTTTCCGCCCCCGCCGGCCCCCTCGCGCCGCGGCGGCGCGGCGGCGTGGCGGGCCTGGACGGCCTCGATCTTCGCGCCCAGCGCCTCGGCCTCCAGCACGCCCTTCTCCATCAGGATGTTGGCGATCGAGCCGATCCAGCGCTCGTAGTAGCTGAGCTCGTCATAGACGCCCGGCCCCATCTCCTCGATCCCGCGGCGCAATTCGTCGATGCGCATGACGGGTCCGCGCTTGGGGTCCGCCAGCAGCCGCAGGATCGCATCCGTCTTGTGCTCCCAGGGCGCAAGCGCGTGCTGGCTGCGATCGACCGGGCCGGCGTCAAGCCCGCCCATGTCGTGATGGCGCCGCCCGGCGTCGATCGCGCCGCGCAGGTCGCTCGGATCTGAAGGCGAGGTGCTCATGGGCGAAAGCCTAGCAGCGCCGCCGGGTCGCGGGAAGGGTCTCCCGACGCCGTCAGCGCTTCGGCCGCTCCTGAAAGAATTCGATCTGCCACTCCATGTCGTCCGGCGTCATCGGCCAGCGGTCACCGTCCATCCGGATCATCGCGTCCGGCGACAGGCCGGCCAGCTGGCTTTGCAGCTGCTTGGCCAGATGCGGGCGCAGGCCGGCCTTCCAGGTGACCGCCACGATCGCCTTGCCCGCGCGGCGGGCGACGATTTCGCCCACCACGTCGCTGGGCAGCTTCGCGAGCTGGGCGATCGCGACCACGACGAAGCGCCGCTCCCCTTTGCCCAGCGCCTTTTCGATCGCCTTGGAGTCCAGTTTGCCGGCCTTCGCGAGCCGCGCGACCTGATCGCCCACGTCGTCCTTCTCGGCCCAATCGGGATCGGAGAGCGCCTTGCTCTCCTTTTCGATCCGGGTCTCCACCGCCTCCGTCACCGCGACCAGCGTGTCGTCGTCGAGATCGATGCGCCGCTGCAACCGGTCGAGCAGATGCATCGCGACGAAGCTGGCGATCCGTCGCGCGGCCTTCGGCGTCAGCTTCGGACGGACGACCAGCGGCTCGTGCCAGCTCTCGACCCCCGGCGCCTGTTCGAGGATGACGTCCAGGGTCTCCTCGCGGATCTGGGCCGACGGATTGGCCAGCAAGGAGGCGATCGCCGACTCGTCGCCGCTGTCGACGATCGCCGCCGACAGCGAAGCGGCCACGCCCGAGCGCCGGGAGATCGCGGCGAGCGCGCCCTGGATCGGCCCGCTGCGAATGATGGAGAGCAGGTCCTCGTCGCTCAGCACGGGCGAGAACTGCAACACCGGCTCGGAGACCGAGAGCTCCTTGTCGTTGGCGAGCATCAGGATCACGTTGGCGGGCGCATGCGCCACGTCCTTGAGCGCGTCGGCCAGGATGCGGCGGACCTGGACCAGCTGATCTTCGGCCAGCACCTCCAGCGCCTGCACCGTCAAGCGGTAGAGGGTGGAGCGCTGATCCTCCTCCAGATCCGGCGTGAGGCGCGCGACCTTGGCCGCGAGATCGGTTCGGATCGACGCCTCGTCGTCCTTCGTCAGGACCAGATCGGCCTGGCGCGGGGTGCGCTCGTTCCGCGCGACGGCGCGGCGCACCTCAGGCTCGGCGTCCTCGGCGAGGAAATACAGGATTTCAGGCCGCGCGTCCGGATGCCGGGCGAGCGCCGCGCGCACGCTCGGATCCTCGTTGCGCGCCAGCTCGCGCGTCTGCTCGTAGCTCAAGCGCTCCGGCAAGACGTGCGGCGCCGGACGGTTCGCCGGCATGGTCGAGTCCTGCGCGCTCACCCTTCGTCCTCCGCCGCGCTCGCGCCCTGGTCGGCGAACCGCACGCCGCCCTTGCCGGCGCGTTTGGCGCCGTACATGGCGGCGTCGGCCGCCGCCAGCAGATCCCCGACGTCCGGCTGTTCGATCGGCTGCCCGGCGCCGTCGCGACCCGCCTCCAGCATGGCGATTCCGACCGACGCGCCCAGCGGATCGGCGCCGGCGGCGGGCGGCTCGGCCAGATCGGCGATCTCGCGCTGCATTTCGCGGGCGCGCCGTTCGGCGATGGCGCGGTCGGCGCCCTCCAGCCAAACCGCGAACTCGTCCCCGCCGAGCCGCGCGGTCAGGTCGTAGCCGCGCGTCGCCCCGCGCAGCCGCTCGCCCAGCTGGCGCAGCAGTCGGTCGCCGGCCTCGTGACCGAGCGTGTCGTTGATCGGCTTGAAGTTGTCCAGGTCGATATAGAGCAGCGCGCCGCTTTCCCCGCGCCGGCTGCAGCGCTGCAGGCTGCGGCGCATGTCCTCGAAGAAGGCCCGCCTATTCATCAGCCCGGTCAGCTCGTCCGTGCGGGAGAGCCTTTCGAGCTGCAGCTGATCCAGAATCTGGCGGAACGCGATGCCGAAATGCCGCTCGACCGCCTCCAAGAGGCGGCGGTCGTCCTCGCTCCACGGGCCGGCGTCGGCGTCGCGCCACAGCGTGATCGCGCCGACCATCTCGCCGCCGTGGCGGGCGGCGACGCCCAGCCAGCGCCGATCCTCGGTGGAGCCTTCCGCCAGCCCCGCCTCGCGAAGCAGACGGCGGCTGACGGCGTCGATCGCGGCCGCGTCCGGCGGGACCCCGAAATGGGCCTCCAGCATCTGGCCTTCCCCTTCGAGGATGGTGAGCGCGCAGGCCCCCACCGACGCCGCGCGGGCGAGCGCGGCGGCGGCCGCATGAAGCATGTCGGCCGGCTCGACCTCGCCGCGCAGCGCGTCTAGGATGTACTGCACCAACTGCTCGCGGGTCTTCAGCTGGGCCAGCTCGGTCTGCTGGCGGCGTTCCTGGGTGACGTCGATGGCGATGCCGCGCGCGCCGGTGCGTCGGCCGTCCGCCGCGCGCACCGGGGCGGCCGAAACCAACAGACAGCGGCTCTCTGCGTCGGCCGCGCGCATCCAAAGCTCCACATTGCGCGCCGGCTCTGCGGCGGCGAAGGGAAGCGGCGTCGGGGCGCTGTCCGGATCGACCAGCAGATCGCTTGGATCGCGGCCGATCAACGTTTCCGCCGGGTAGCCGAGCGCGCCCTGCGCCGATACGAAGGTGAGCGCGCCGCTTTCGTCCGTCTCCCAGGCGAAATCGGCGGCCAGATCGACCAGATCCTTGAAGCGCGTGCGGGATTCAGCGAGCGCCGTGCGGATGCTGGCGTCCAGCGTGGCGTCGCGGCCGAGCATCAAGAGCGTGCCGTCGGCCTGGGGCAGGACGGTCGCCTCAAGCCGTGCGCGCCCGCCCGGCATCGGCACCTCGCGCGCCATGCCCTTGCCGGCGATTCGGGCCTTGACCGCCAGCTGCACCAGCTGCGGCATCATGGTGACGCCGCCGTCGCCGCCCAGCTGATCCGCTAGGCGCTCGCCGGCGGTGTTCAGACCATGCCCGACGGCGGCGCGATCGAACAGCACGGCCGGGCCCGGATGGTGCGCGAACAGACGACGCATCAGCGCCAGCGCCTCATCGAAGGCGCCGCTCGCCGCGTCGTCCCGGTCGTCGTCTCCGCCTCCGGCGGTCTGCTTGACCTTTGTCATCGCCGCTCACGCAGTTTTCCCGGGCGCCCGCGTTCCAGGCGCCGCGAGGCGATCGAACGCGTCGTCCGTCTCCCCGCGTCAGACGTCACTATCGGCTACGGGCCTTACCAACTGGTAAACGCGCCGGCGACGCTTGCGCCGCCCGGTCGCTGACAATAGCGTGAATCTCCCCGCAGCGCGAGAGCGCGCCGGCGCCCGTCGCCGCGCGCACCATACGGCGCGACTCAGGCGGCGCGGCTCAGGCGGCGCGACTCAGGCGGCGCGACTCAGGCGCCGCGCATCAGGCGACGCACATCTGGCGCCGCGAATCAGGCGAAGCGCTGCGGGCGAGCCCCGTCGCTTCGCCCTCGAAACGACAGGCCGACGGCTCATGACCACTCCGAAGACCCCCGCCTCCGACCCTGCGCCCGGCTCCGGCGCGGGGTCCGACCTCAATCACCCGCGACTGTTGGCGCAGGCGCAGACCTGGATCTTCGATCTCGACAACACCCTCTACCCGGCGCGCTGCAATCTGTTCGATCAGGTCGACCAGCGCATGGGACGCTTCATCGCCGAGGCGCTGTCGGTCGATCACGACGAGGCGCGTGTGATCCAGAAACGCTATTTTCGGGACTACGGCACGACTCTGAGCGGCCTGATGGCGCGGCATGACGTCGATCCGCACGATTTTCTGGCCTATGTGCACGACATCGACTATTCGCCGATCGAGCCCGATCTGCGGCTCGCCGACGCGCTCGACCGGCTGCCCGGGCGCAAGGTGATCTTCACCAACGGCACGGTCGCGCACGCGCAGTCGGTGATCGATCGGCTGGGCGTCGAGCGTCACTTCGCCGAGATCTTCGACATCCACGCCGCCGACTACACGCCCAAGCCGAAGCCCGCCCCCTACCGCACGATGGTGGAGCGCTTCGCGGTCGCGCCGGAGACCGCCGTCATGGTCGAGGACATCGCCCAGAATCTCGAGACGCCGCACGCCATGGGCATGCGCACCGTGTGGGTGCGCACCGAACACGCCTGGTCCAAGCCGGGCGTCGGCGTCGCGGACGCGGATGCGGCCGACGAGGGCGCCCCGGCCCCCTACATCCATCATGTGACCGAGGATCTCACGACCTTCCTGCACGAGGTTCTGGCGTCGGACGACGCCGACCCGAGCGACCCGACCGACGCGCCCGCGCGCCCCTGAGACGCCCTCGCAAGGGTTGACGTTCATTTTGTGAACGGACTATGTTCGCGCCGTGAACAGCAGGGCTGGACCGGGAGTTCGGCCGGCGAGGGGGCTTCGGCGTGGACGATCGCGGCAAGATGGACGAGACGGTTGATTCGGAGACCGCGATTACGCTCGGTCTGCTCAATGCGGTCGAGCGCGGCGAGCCGCTGACGCAGCGCACGCTCGCCAACGAGCTCGGCATCGCGCTCGGTCTGGCCAACTCCTATCTCAAGCGGTGCGTGCGCAAGGGGCTGATCAAGGTCAACCAGATCCCGCCGAACCGCTACGCGTACTACCTGACGCCGCACGGCTTCGCCGAGAAGGCGCGGCTGACGGGGGAATATCTCTCCGGCTCCTTCACCTTTTACCGGCGCGCGCGCGCGCAATGCGCGGAGACGATGGCGCAGGCCCAGGCCCGCGGCTATCGCACGATCGCCCTGGCCGGCCTCAGCGAACTGGCCGAAATCGCCATCCTGTGCCAGAGCGACGCGAAGGTGAGCGTCGTCGGCATCGTCGAGCCGAGCGTGCGCCCGCGCCATTTCGCCGGCGTCCAGGTGGCGCCCGACGCCGCCGGCCTGCCGAAGCACGACGCCTTGCTGGTGACCGACATTAAACGCGCCCAGCAGGTCTATGACCGGCTTGTCGCGCGCTACGGGGCGGAGCGGGTCTTCGCGCCCGCCTTGCTGCACGTCAATCCGAACCCGCGCCCGGCCGCCTCGCCGGCGCCGCTCCCGTCGGGCCGGGAGGCGCGTTCGGAATGAGACGCTGGTACGTCGTCCAAGCGAAGCCGGGTCAGGAGCGGACGGCCGAGGCCAATCTGCTGCGCCAGGGCTATCGCGCCTACCTGCCGCGGCTGAAAAGCCGCCGTAAGGCTGGCGGGGGACGCTGGATCACCGTCCCCGTTCCGTTGTTCCCCGGCTATCTGTTCGTCGAGCTGGACGTCACCCGCCAGGCCTGGCGTTCGATCAACGGCACTATCGGGGCGATCGGGCTGGTTTCCTTCGGGCCGCGCCCCTCCCCGCTGCCCGACGGCGTGATCGAGGGCGTCCGCGCCCGCGAAGGCGCCGACGGGCTGGTCGAACTGGATGCGGGCGACGCCGCGGCGCGCTACAAGCCCGGCGATCGGGTGGCGATCGCCGACGGACCGCTGGCCGAAGCGGACGGGCTGTTCCAGGCCGCCGACGGTCGTAAACGGGTCGTCGTGCTGATGCGCCTTCTGGGGCGCGAGGTCCCGGTTCGGGTGCGCGGAGACCAGATCCGTGCCGCTTCCTGAGGTCGCCGCCTCCGGCGTCGTCTTGGCTCAGGCGGGGCTCGCCGCCCTCGCCGCGGCGCTCGGCAGCGCGGCGCTGACCGGCGTCGTGCGGACGATCCTGCTGCGTCGCCAGGTGATCGATCATCCGAACGCGCGCTCCAGCCATACGGCGCCGACCCCGCGCGGGGGCGGAATCGCGGTGGTCGGATCGGCGCTCGCGGTTCTGTCGGCGATGACGGCGGCCGCGGCCTTCGGCCCGGCCCCGCCCGCCCTGCCCGCGGTTTGGCTGGCGGCGGCGTTGATGCTCGCGGCGATCTCTTTTCGCGATGATGTGCGCCCGCTGCCGGCTGCGGTGCGATTGGGCGCGCAGGCGATCGCGGTGCTGGCGGCCTTGCCGGCGATCGCGGCCGCCGGCCCGGCGTTCCAAGGCCTGCTCCCCGCTTGGCTGGATCTGAGCCTGGCGGCGCTTGTTTGGATCGGTTTCGTCAATTTCTTCAATTTCATGGACGGCATCGACGGGATCGCCGGGGTGGAGACGGCGGCGATCGGCCTCGGGCTGGCGGCGATCGGCGCGCTCTCGGGCGCGTGGGTGTGGCTCGGCCCCGGGGCGGCGCTGGGCGCCGCCGGCGCGGCCTTCCTGCTGTGGAACTGGCGACCTGCGAAAATCTTCCTGGGCGACGTCGGCAGCGTGCCGCTGGGCTTTCTGCTCGGCGGTCTATTGTTGACGCTGGCCGGCGCCGGCTTCTGGGCCTCGGCCGTGATCCTGCCGCTCTATTACCTGGCGGACGCCGGGATCACGCTGTTGCGCCGCCTGCTCAAGGGCGAGCGGGTGTGGGAAGCGCATCGCAGCCATTTCTACCAGCGCGCCGCGGCCGCCCGGGGCGACCATGCGGCCGTGGCGCGCGCGGTCGCCCTCGCGAACGCCGGCCTGGTCGCGGCCGCTCTGGCTGCGACGCTGCACCCTTGGCCGGCGCTTGGCGCCGCGGCCGGGATCGTGGGACTGTTGCTGGTATGGATGACGCGCGCCTGACCGGGGGCGGGGGTCCCCGCCCCGAGCCCAATCACGACGGCGCCGGCCGCCCGGTCGGCGACGGGCCTGTCGTGGTGACCGGCGCGACCGGCTTCGTGGGCCGCTTCACCGTCGCCGCGCTCGAGGCGGCCGGCTATCGGGTGCGTCCGGTCGGCCGGGCGGAGGTCGGCGAGATCCATCGCGGCACCGACTGGTCGCAGGTCCTCGACGGGGCCAAGGCGGTGGTGCATCTGGCGGCCCGCGTTCACGTCATGGACGATCGCAGCCCCGATCCGGCGGCGGCCTTTCGCGAGGTCAATCTGTACGGCGCCGCGGCCCTGGCGACCCAGGCGCGCGCGGCGGGCGTACGCCGGCTCGTGCTGATGAGCAGCATCAAGGTGATGGGCGATCGCGGCTGGAAGCTCGATCCCTACGCCGAGCCGATGCCGGAGGACCCCTACGCGGTCAGCAAGATCGAAGCGGAGTTGGCGCTGCGCGATCTCAAAGGACCCGACATGGACGCGGTCGTGCTGCGGCCCCCGCTGGTGTACGGGCCGGGGGTGACGGGGAACTTCGCCCGTCTGATGCGTCTGGTCGCGCGCGGAACGCCGCTGCCGCTGGCCTCGATCGACAATGAACGCAGCCTGATCTACGTCGAAAATCTCGCCGACGCCGTGCGCCACGCGCTGACGTGCCGTCCGGACACCTTCCACCCCAAGGACGCGGAAGATCTTTCGACGCCGGAGCTCATTCGCCGGCTGGCGCGGGCCATGGGGCGGCCGGCGCGGCTGTTCCCGGCCCCGATTTGGACGCTGAAGGCGGCCGGAATCTTGACGCGTCGCTATCCCGAGGTGGAGCGTCTGACCCAGAGTCTGAGCGTCGACGGCGAAATGGACGGCTGGCGGCCGCCGATTTCGACCGACGAGGGGTTGGCGCGCACGGTCGCGGGGCGCGGATAGCCCCGCCTTCCGGGCCGCGCGCTGCGGGGCGCGCGCTTGCACGCGGCCCCGCCCGGGATTAAACAGCAGCCATGACGCAGCTTCTCCGAGTGCGCCGGGCGCGGGTGGCGTTCCTGCACGACGTCGCGATGGCGGCGGCGTCGTTTCCGCTCGCGCTTTATCTGCGCCTCGGCGACGCGACGCCCTATTTCACCCGCGACTATCTCTGGGAGGGAACGGCGCTGTTCGCGTTGTGCGCGGCGCTCGCCTTCTCGACGGTGCCGATGTATCGCGGCATCTGGCGCTACGCCTCGCTCAACGATCTCGTGGCGATCACGAAGGCGGTGACGCTGGCGGTTCTGCTGTTCGTGCCGCTGCTTTTTCTGCTGACGCGGCTTGAGATGGTGCCGCGTTCGGCCCCGATCATCCAATGGTTCCTGCTGATCGCGATGCTGGGGGGGCCGCGCTTCCTTTACCGCATCATGAAGGACCGCCATCTCGGCAACGTCCTCTCCCGTCAGGGCGTTCGGCGCGTGCCTGTGCTGCTGATCGGCGCGGCCGACGAGGCGGAGCTTTTCATTCGCGAACAGCAGCGCGATCCCGGCGCGCCCTACAAGCCCGTCGGCATCATCGACGAGAAGGGCGGACGCGTCGGGCGCGAGATGCACGGCGTCCCGGTCATGGGGTCGATCGACGATCTCGACGCGATCCTCGAGCGCTGGCGCGGCAAGGACGGCCGGCCTGAGCGCCTGGTGCTGACGCGCGAGCGGTTGGACGGCGCGGCCGTGCGCCGGGTGCTGGAAATCGGCGAGACGCACGGGTTGACGCTGGCGCGGCTGCCCAAGCTCTCGGAGCTGAAGGCCGGGGGTTTCTCGGGCGGCGCGCTCTCGGTGCGGCCGATTGCGGTGGAGGATCTGCTGGGGCGCCCGCAGATCCCGTTGGACCGCGCGGCGATGAAGGGGCTGATCGAAGGCCGCCGGGTTCTGGTCACCGGGGCCGGCGGGACCATCGGCTCGGAGTTGGTCCGCCAGATCCTGGACTTCAGGCCGTCGGAGATCGCGCTGCTCGACGCGTCCGAATACCAGCTCTACCTGATCGACTTGGAGGCGGCCGAGCGCGCGCCGGATCTGCCCCGCCACGTCGTCCTGGGCGACGTGCGCGATCGCGGGCGGATCGAGGACGTCATGACGCGTCTGGCGCCTGAGCTCGTGTTCCACGCCGCCGCGCTCAAGCACGTGCCGATGGTGGAGGCGAACCCGCTGGAGGGGATCCTCACCAACACGCTCGGCAGCCGCATCGTCGCGGACGCCTGCCGCAAGGCGGGCGTCGCCTGCATGGTGCAGATCTCGACCGACAAAGTGGTCAACCCGACCAACGTGATGGGCGCGACCAAACGGTTGGCCGAGGCCTATATCCAGGCCCTCGACCCTGTGAGCCGCGGCGAAGGCGCCACCCGCTTCGTCGTCGTGCGCTTCGGCAACGTGCTGGGGTCGACCGGCTCGGTCGTGCCGCTGTTCCAACGCCAGCTCGCCGCGGGCGGACCGCTGACCGTCACCCATCCCGACGTGACCCGCTATTTCATGACGGTGCGCGAGGCGGTCGAGCTCGTGCTCCAGGCTTCCGTCGTCGGCGTGGAGGACCAGGACGCCGCCGGTCGGATCTTCGTCCTCGACATGGGCGAGCCCGTGAAGGTCCTCGATCTCGCGCGACAGATGATCCATCTCGCCGGGCTGCAGCCTGACCGCGACGTGCGGATCGAGTTCACCGGCCTGCGCCCGGGCGAAAAGCTGTTCGAAGAACTGCTGCACGACGAGGAATCGCAGCTGCCGACCCGCGCGCCCGGCATGACGCTGGCCGCGCCGCGCGCCGGCGACGCGCTCGAACTCGGCGCGGCGCTCGACGCGCTGGAGGCTGCGGCCCGAGGCCGCGCGCGCGCCGACGCGCTCGCCCGGCTCGCGGCGCTGGTGCCCGAGTTCACGCCCGATCCGGAAACGCTCAAGGCCGCGCGCGCCGACGCCGCGCCGAATTCCGACGCGGCCGAGTAGGCCGGCCGCGTCCCGTCACCCACCGTCTCGACGTTGACAGAAGGATCCTCCATGGCTGAAACGCCGATCGCCCGCGCCCTGATCTCGGTCTCCGACAAGACCGGCCTCGTCGAGTTCGCTCAGGGGCTGGCCCGCCACAAGGTGCGTCTCCTGTCGACGGGCGGCTCCGCCAAGGCGTTGAAGGAGGCCGGCCTGGCGGTGACCGAGGTGTCCGACCATACCGGCTTCCCGGAGATCATGGACGGGCGGGTGAAGACGCTGCACCCTGCGATCCACGGCGGCATCCTCGCCAAGCGCGACGACAACAAGCACCGCGTCGCGATGGAAAGCCACGACATCGCCCCGATCGACATGGTGGTTGTCAATCTCTACCCCTTCGTCGAGACGATGCTCTCCGGCAAGGGCTATGACGAGTGCATCGAGAACATCGACATCGGCGGTCCGGCCATGATCCGCGCCGCGGCGAAGAACCACGCCCACGTGACCGTCATCACCGATCCGGCGGAATACCAGTCGGTGCTGGAGGATATGGACGCCAACGCCGGGGCCTGTTCGGAACAGCTGCGCCGATTCCTGGCGCGCGAGGCCTACGCCCGCACGGCCGCCTACGACAGCGCGATCAGCGACTGGCTGGCCCAGCAGCAGGGCGAGGATTGGCCGAAGCGGATCACGGTCGCCTCGCGCCGCAAGTCGGTGTTGCGCTACGGCGAGAACCCGCACCAGAAGGCCGCGATCTATTACCGCGCCGGAGACCGCCGTCCGGGCGTCGCGCGGGCCGAGCAGCTCCAGGGGAAGGAGCTCAGCTTCAACAATCTGAACGACGCCGACGCCGCCTTCGAACTGGCCTCCGAGTTCACGGAGCCGAGCGTCGTGATCGTCAAGCACGCCAATCCCTGCGGCGTCGCCAGCGCGCCCAAGCTGGTCGACGCCTGGGGCCCGGCGCTGGCCTGCGATCCGGTCTCGGCCTTCGGCGGCATCGTCGCGGTCAACCGGCCGCTCGACGCGCAGACCGCCGAAAAGCTGACCGAACTGTTCCTCGAGGTCGTCGTCGCGCCGGAGGTGACGGACGAGGCCAAGCAGGTCCTGAGCGCGAAGGCGAACCTGCGCGTGTTGGCGACCGGCGCCATGCCGAACCCGGCGGACGAGGGGACGATCGTGCGCTCGATCTCCGGCGGGTTGCTGATTCAAAGCCGGGACAACGGCGTGCTGACGGAGCAGGACCTCAAGGTCGTCACCAAGCGCCAGCCGACCGACAAGGAACTCGCCGACCTGATGTTCGCCTGGCGGGTCGCCAAGCACGTCAAGTCGAACGCCATCGTCTACGCCCGCGACCAGGCGACCGTCGGCGTCGGCGCGGGGCAGATGAGCCGCGTCGACAGCGCCAAGATCGCCGCCGCCAAGGCCGGCGACAATCAGGGGACGGACCGATGCGTCGTCGCCTCCGACGCCTTCTTCCCCTTCGCCGACGGCCTGATGGCCGCGGTCGGCGCGGGCGCGACGGCCGCCATCCAACCCGGCGGCTCGATGCGCGACGAGGAGGTGATCCAAGCCGCCGACGAGGCCGGCGTCGCCATGGTCTTCACCGGCATGCGCCATTTCCGGCATTGAGGGCGGACGCCGACCGCGCCGCCGCCTCACGCGGCGTCCGGATAGTCCGGAAGCTGCGCGAAATCGACGCCCGCTTTTTCTAAAGCCGCATAAAGCGCCGCGACGTCCGCATCCGCCGGCGCCAGCCGCCGCGCGTCCTTGATGATCATCAGGCACGCGCCGACCGCGAAGTCCGACCCCTCGCGCTGGGACGCCGCCAGCCGCCGGCCGGCCGCCTGCGCCGCCGCGGCGCCGGCCGCCGCGGTCGCGTCCTCGCCCTGCGTCCGGCGATGGTGATGCGCCGCCACCCGCTGCGCCGCGACAGACGCGTGGATCTCCGCGCTTTGCGGAAAGGCCGTCTCCAGCGCCGCGCTCCGCCGCGCCATGGCCTCGACCCGCGGCCGGTCCCCGGCGGCGCCGGCGTGGTGGGTGACGTTGACGGCGGCCTTGGCCTCCTCCAACGCGATGTCGGCGCTGTCTGGGAAGGCGCGTCGCAGGCGGTCCAGGCGGTCCAGCATGGCGTCGACCCGCGGCCGGTCGCCGGCGGCGCCGGCGTGGTGGGTGACGTTGACGGCGGCCTTGGCCTCCCTCAGCGCGATGTCGGCGCTGTCGGGGAAGGCGCGTCGCAGGCGGTCCAGGCGGTCCAGCATGGCGTCGACCCGCGGCCAGTCGCCGGCGCGGCCGGCGTCGCTGGTGACGTTGAAGGCGGCCGCGGCCTCCTCCAGCGCGATGTCGGCGCTGTCGGGAAAGGCGCGTCGCAGGCGGTCCAGGCGGTCCAGCATGGCCTCGACCCGCGGCCAGTCGCCGGCGGCGCCGGCGGCGCTGGTGACGTTGAAGGCGGCCTCGGCTTCCGTCAGCGCGATGTCGGCGGCCTGCGGGGACGCCGCCTGTAACGCGGCGAGGCGCGCCATGACGGCGTCGATCGCGGACCAGTCGGCGCCTTTAGCCAGGGCGGCCGCCAGATCCACCGCGGCCCGCGCGAAGAAGAACGTGGTCGCCGCGCCCCCCGCGGGGGACGGCGCCAGATGATCCAAAGCCGCAAGGCGCTGCGGCAGATCGCGTCGGCAGCGCAGCAGGAACACGGCCGTTCGATCGCCGCCGAGGGCGAAGGCGAGGTCGATCAGCGCCTGGGCGGCCGGGGCGCGGCCCCCCGCCTTGAGGCGCTGCAGCGTATCGAGGACGAAATATTCGCCGAGCAGATCCGGCTCCAACGCCGGAAAGGCCGTCGCGTCCGCGCCGGCCATGACGTTGTAGAGACCGTCATCCAGCGGGACCGGGGCTCCGAACGCCTCCTGCGGCAGTCGCGCCGCCGCCCAGAGGTCCGCGTCGGCCTTGGCGAGGTCGGCGTGCGGCAGGCCGAGGCAGGCGGTGGCGAGGGCCAACAACGCCTCATGCGCCGGCAGGGTGTGCGGGTGCTTGCCTTTGGCGGCCGGCGCCCAGCGCTTCTCCCGCTCGCGCTCGATCAGATAGGCGAGGATGTCCTCCTGCGCGCCGAACCGCGCCGCGGCCTCATCGAAGGAAAGCCCCTCCTCGACCATGGCTTTGCCCACGACCTCCGCCGCCGCGGCGGCGAACAGGGCGCGGGGGATCGGAATGCCGCCGTCGTCGTGCGGCGTCCGGCGCGGATCGACGCGGTGCGCCGCCACAACAAGCGCACGCGGGTCGTCTGGCGGCGGCGCTCCCAAAGCGTCGAGCCGCTCCTGCATCAGGGCGACGATCGCCGCGTGCGCCAGCGGCGGCAGCGCCAGCCCCTGTTCCTTCGGCCGCGGCGACCCCTCGACGGCGAAGGCGGTTTCGATAAGGGAGGCGCGGCTTGCGTCCGCGGGCAGCATGGCCTTGAACCATTCGCCGTCGGCCGCGCGCTCCAGCAGCAGCAGGCGCACCGGAAAATCGAAGTCCCGCGCGCGGCGCGTCAGATCGATGAGCAAGCGGTTCAAGCGCCCGGCCGCCAGCGCCGGATAGTCGATGATCAAAAGCGTCGGCCGCGACGGCCGCCACCGATCGGCGCGGAACCGCGCCAGATCGTCTAGCGTCAGCGGCCCGGCGGCCCAACCCCCGTCTCGAGCCTGCTGCGTCAGCGCGACGGCGAGGCGCGTCTTGCCTTCCCCCGCCTCGCCGGTCATCAGGAGCCAGCGGAAGCCGTCCGTCCCGATCGCCGCCGCCGGCCGGCCGAGGAAGGCGTGCAACAGCGCGAGCACATCCTCGCGGCCGTGCAGGTCAAAGATCCCGGCGGTGTAGGTGATGCGGTCGACCGGACTGTCCGACGCGGCGGCGTTCTCCTGCATCACCCATGCGAGCGCCGGCTCCTCGCGCGCGTCCAACGCCTGCTTTAGGTCGTCGCGCACGCCGTGGCGCATTTCGTCCAGCAGAGCCCGCAGGCCCTCTTCGTCGACCAAATCGTCGAGCCGCTCGTTCAGATAGAGCGCTTGCAGGACGGAAAGATCCGCGTCCTCGCCCGCGCCCGCCAGGGCCTCCGCCGACAGGCCGGCGCGCAGGGCCGCGCGCGCCTCGCCCCGGCTGCGCGCCTGTTCGGCCAGGCCCAGCAGCTTGTCGCGCAGCGATCTGAGGGCCGGGAACTTTTGGGCGAAGGCGGCCAGCCGCGCGGTCGCCCGGCCGCCGAGGAAGCCGGCGGCGCCGAAAACCGCCTTTTTCAAGCAAAAGAAGACGATGTGATGAAGGGGCGCCGGCGCGCCCGCGTCCTTGATCGCGGCCAAGAGGGTCGCGCGCGCGTCCGCATCGTCGAACAGCGCCGCGACGGCCTCGTTCGCCGCCAAATCGGCCAGCGCGTCCCAGCCCTGGGCCGCGCCCGCGCCCGCGCCCGGCGTCGCCCCGTCGTCCATGTCTGCGCCCCGTCGCCGCTCGCCTTCAGCGTGTTTCACTTTAGGAAAACGCGGCGGCGGCGGCAACCACGGGGCGGGCGACGCGTCAAAAGCGCACTTTGTGCACATAAGGGCTATACAGGGCGCACAGTGTGCGCCATGCTTTCATCGATTCGTCATGAAACGTCGCACCGAAGGGACGAACCGATGGAGACGGCTCAACTGCTGACGATGATCGTGCTGGTGGGCTTCACCTCGCCGGTGGACGGCGAGTTCGCGCCGATCAGCTACAATTTCTACCAGGCGACCGAGGCCCAGTGTCTGAAGGAGCAGGACGCCCATCGCACCGGCTCGAAGCGCGTCTTGTGTCTGCGGCCCGGCGAAGGCGACCGGCGCACGATTCCGGACCTGTTGAAGGAGATCGGCTGAGCGGCGCCCCGGCGGTGGACGCCGGGAGGCCCGACGCGCCATAGTGCGCGTCATGGCGATGCTGTGCTTCTTCACGGATTTCGGCGCGACCGGCCCTTATGTCGGTCAACTGCACGCGGCCGCGGAGGCCGTCGCGCCCGGCCTCGCGCGCGTCGATCTGCAGCATGACGCGCCCGCCTTCCGGCCGAAGCCGGCGGCCTACCTGCTCGCGGCGCTGGCCCCCGCTCTGCCGCGCGACGCCGCGCTGTGCGCCGTCGTCGACCCCGGCGTCGGGACCGGGCGGCGCGCGCTGATGCTGGAGGCGGACGGGCGCAAGCTGGTCGGCCCCGACAACGGGCTGCTGGCGATCGTCGCCAAGCGGGCGACCCGGACCGCCTGGCGGGAGATCGTCTGGGTCCCGCCGCGTCTCAGCGCCAGTTTCCACGGCCGCGATCTCTTCGCGCCCGCCGCGGCGCGCTGGGCGGCGGGCGATCCGCTGGAGAGCCGCCCGCTCGACGGCCCCGCGCCTGTCGGCCTCGACTGGCCGGACGATCTGGCGGAGATCGTCTATGTCGACGCCTACGGCAACTGCATGACCGGGCTGCGCGCCGAGCGCGCGCACCTCGACTTCGCGCGCCGGCGGACCTTCGCGGAGGCGGGCGCGGGCGAGCTCTTCTGGTACGAGAATTCGGCGGGTTTGGCCGAAATCGCGGTCAATCAGGGGTCCGCCGCCGAAGCGCTCGGGCTCGGCGTCGGCGCGCCGGTGGACGGCTAGAGGCGACCGATCGCTACCGCCCGCCCGCCAGAAACGCCTCGATCAGCCGCTTGGCCGCGACCGTCGGCGGGCTTTTGCGCGCCATCACTTCGGCCTCGACCGCCGGAAGACGGTCGGCCGTGGCGGGATCGCGCTTCAGCGCCTCGATCAGACCGGCCGCGAGTTCGTCATGCAGCCAGCTTTTCGCCTGCTCGGCGCGGCGATCCTCGAAGCGGCCGGCCTCGCGCATCGTCTCTTCGAAGCGGCGCATGGTCTCCCAGGCCTCCTCGATCCCGGCGCCGGTGACGGCCGAGCACGTCTGCACCGGCGGCGCCCAGACCCGATCGGGACCGCCGGACAGCAGGTTCAGCGCGCCGTGATACTCCGCGGCTGCGCGCCGCGCCTCGCGCTCCAGCGCGCCGTCGGCCTTGTTGACCAGCAACAGATCGGCGATCTCCACCACGCCTTTCTTCAGACCCTGCAGCTCGTCGCCGCCGCCCGGCAGCAGCATCAGCACGAACAGATCGGTCATCTCGGCGACCGCAGTCTCCGACTGGCCGACGCCCACGGTCTCCACCAGGATGACGTCGAAGCCGGCCGCCTCGCACAGCAGAAGCGATTCGCGCGTGCGCCGCGCCACGCCGCCCAAGGTCCCGCCGGCCGGCGAGGGGCGGATGAAGGCGGCCGGGTTCCGCGCGAGCTCCTCCATCCGGGTCTTGTCGCCCAGGATCGAGCCGCCGCTGCGTTTCGACGACGGATCGACGGCCAGCACGGCGAGCTTGCGGTCGCGCTCGGTCACCGTGCGGCCGAAGGCTTCGATGAAGGTCGACTTGCCCACCCCCGGAACGCCGGACAGGCCGATGCGCAGGCTGGCCCCGGTCTTGGGCATGAGGCGGGCCAGCAGGTCCTCGGCCACGGCGCGGTGGTCGGCGCGCGCGCTTTCGACCAATGTGATGGCGCGGGCCAACGCCCGCCGTTCGCCCGCGGCCAGTCGGTCGGCCAGCTCCTCGGCGGTGGGAATCGGGCGGGGCATGGGACTCCGACGCTTGCGTGGCGGGGGGCGGGCGACAGGCCGGTCAACGCCCGCGCTTGTCGACGCCCAACATCTTCTCGGCCATCAGGCGCAGCTGGGCGCGCTGCTCCGGGTCGAGATCGTCGAGCGCCGACTGCTTCAGCTTATGCACCGTCAGCGCGCTTCGGATCAACTGTCGGCGTTCGGCCGCGCGCCCGCCGTCGCCGCTCGGCGCGGGGGTCCCGGCCGCTGCGCCGCGCGTCATCTCGGCGTGCGCCGCGTCAATCGCCTGACGGATCGCCTGCAGGTCGCCCTCGACCCCGGCGGCGCCCTCGACCCCGGCGGCGCCCTCGTCGCCGGCACGCTCGACGGCGCCCGGGCCGCGCGGCGCGTCCGCTTTTCGGGCGGCCGCCTTGCCGATCGGCTGTCCAACCGGCTTTCCGACCGGCTTTCCGGCCGGCTTTCCGGCCGCGGCCTTCTTCGCCGCGGACTCCTCCCAGCGTTTTCGGGCGTCCTTCTCCAGGAAGGCGAAGCGCAGAATCTTGCCGATCATGGCTGCAGTCTAGCGCGGCGGCGGGGGGCGGCGGAAGCGCTCAACTCATCGCCTTTCGGTCGAGCGCCGCGTTGCCGCGCCGGCGCAGCAGGTCGGCTTCGTCGGAGTTGGAGATCAGTTCGATCAACCGCACGGCGGCGGCCAGATGGGCGCGGGCGCGCTCCATCTCGTCTTCGCTCTCGGCCTTGGGCAGCTTTGCGATGATGCGGGCCGCGTAATTGTCGAGGTCCTTGCGCAGCGAGTTGATGGTCGAGGCGCAGGCGGACTGCAGGCCGATCTCCTCGGCGATCGCCATCGTCTCGCCCAGCGCCCGGGCGCGGCGCTCCGAGCGGTCGAAGCGCGCCTCGTCGGGCAGGTCGGAGAAATCCGCCACCGGCCGCGTCCCCGATTTCGGCAGCACCAGCAGCACGACCTGATCCGCGTCGCGCAAGATCATGCGCTCGACCGCATCCGAAACCTGGGCCCGGCACTGAAACATGCGCCGGCCCCATTCGCCGTCCCGGCGCACGCCGATGTCGCTGGTGATGCCCTTGAAGGCGGCGGCGAAGCGCCGCACCCGGCTCATCATCTCCTCCTCGGTCGCGCCCTCCTCCTCGGCGACGGCGGAGACCCGTTCGGCGTCGGCCTCCAACGCGCGGATCACCATATTGCCGGCCGTGGCCAGGTCGGGACGGCTGGCCAGCGTGTCGTCCAGCTTGGGCGTCACGGCGCGGACCAGCTTCAAGATCGGGAAGGGTTGCAACAGCCGACCCATGATCGCGGTCAGGAAATAGAGCTCCAAGCCCGAGTGCTGTTCGGCTACTTGATCGTAATGGCGCTTCAGGACGTTCACCTGCTCCTGATTGAGGTTCAAGATCGGCTTGCGCGGCAGGCTGGCCTTCGCCGACTCCAGGATGTCGGCGATGCGCAGCGTGTAGGCCATCTCCTTCGCGTCCTCCAGGGCGCGGGTTCCGCCGAGCCGCTTGGCCGCCTTGCGCAGCTGGTCCGGATCGGCCTCCTGTTCGACGAGCCAGGCGATCAGCGCGTCGGCCGCCGTCGACCAGATGTCGGAGGCGGCGGCGGCCGCGCGGGCCTCGTCGCCCGCTTTCTGCGCCGCCGTGAAGGCGTCGGCGAGCGGCGGCCAATCATCCGCAATCAGCGTCTCGGTCAGCAGCGTCCACATCGGCATGATGGAGCGGCGCAGGATGTGACCCGTCTCCTTGTAGCCCGGATCCTTGACGACCAGCATGTCCTCGAACGGCACGCACAGCATGCGCTGGGCGGTGAAGACCCGCGGCGCGCGGACTTCCGCCAGCCGGGGCCGCAGGATCTGCATGATGGCGTCGTGCGGCAGGCCGTAGCGGTTCTCGCCGCGATCGAGTTCGATCGTCGCCGCCAGCTTCTTCAGCGACGGCTCCGGCAGCGATTGCACGAACTGCTGCAACTGTTCGCCCGCGTCCGCACTCATGCGGCCTCCTGGCGGAACTGATTGAGCTTGTCGCGGGTGTCGTCGTCGAGATCGGAATCGACCCGTTGACGGCTGTTTCGAATCCAGCGGGCCTGACTTTCGCGCAACTCGATCCACAGCGCGTCCGCCCCGACGGCCTCCAACGGCAGGATGGGGATGTGCTGGGCGAAGGTCTCGAGCACGTCGCGCTGCTCGTTGCGGTCCGAGCGTTGGGCGATCTCCCACATGTCCAGGATGCGCCGCCAGCCGTCGGTCAGATAGGCGATCCGCTCGACCCGGCGGTTGATCTGCACCTTCGCCTTGTCCCAATCGTGCAACGGCCCGCTCATGGCCCGGGCCATCCCGTGCAGACGATCGATGACGCTGCGGGCCTCTTTGGCCATGGCCCGGCCGGCGGTTGCGGTGCGCTGGGCCATTTCGGCGGTGTCGGGGGGCTCGGGAATCAGCCATTTCGACAGGTCGGCGGCGAGGTCCTCGACCGCGGCGACGCGCTCGGCGAGCGGGCCTTCCAGCCCGTCGCCCTCGTGCGCGCCGACCGGCGTGACCAGATCCGACCAGATCTCCAGCCGCTTGATGATCTCGCCGCCGTTGACCCCCGCCTGCTCGGCGAAGCCCCGCAACGCCCGCCGGGCGGCGGCGAGACCTTCCGGCGTCATCAGCGCGCGCTCGTCCATGGTCTTGGCCTCTTCGCCCGCCCCGCCGAGCTGTTCGACCGCCGACTTGATCAGACCGAACAGCACCTTGTTGCGCAGCGCGCCCTGACGGTTTCGCCAGCTGCGGGCGCGGCGCATCGGCTGCGGACCGGCGAGACCGGTCGCGGCGACCTCCATCGCCGCCTGACGCATGGCCAGCGGCGTGACCATGTGCAGACGGCCCAATTGTTCGTGCAGGGCGCGGTCGAAAACGGTCATGGAGAAGACGCCCGGCAGCGTCTTGAAGGGGATCACGTAGACTTCCGTCCCCGCGCCCAGCCCCGGCACCAGAATGTCCGCCGCTCCGTGCGACCGGCGGTAGCGCGCGAAGCTCAGAATCCGCGTCGTGAAAGGCGCGGCGATCCCGCGCTGCTGAAAGGTTTCAGGAAGCTTGCTCGCGCCGTCGCGCGCATGCGCCTCGCTCATCGAACGGCCCCGCAGAAAACGGTGGACGAGGCCGTGGAGCCCCCCGCCCCCGGCCGCGATTTCCCTCCACCGACTTTGGTCTTACCCGACGCTTTTCCGCACGATACGGCGCCCGCACGGGGCAGGCCATGAGAAAGTCTCGCCGCCGCCGTCGGTCGGACGGGCGCAGCCGCCCCGCCGCCGGGCGGTTGAGACTTTATTTAGAAGGCAAACTGATATAAAAATTTACAAATGGAAAGCACCTTTGACGTTTTCGACCGCAAACTGCTCGTCGCCCTGCAACAGGACGCGCGGTTGAGCTTTCGCGCCCTGGCGAAGGCGGTCGGCCTGTCGACCCCGGCGGCGGCGGAGCGGGTGCGTCGATTGGAGCGGGCGGGCGTCATTCGCGGCTACGCCGCGCGCCTGGATCGCGCGGCGTTGGGCGGACGGGTGACCGCCTTCCTCGAGATCGACGTCCCCGGCGATCGGATGCGCGCCGCGCTCGCCGCGGCGGAGGGCGCGCCGGAGATCCTGGAATGTCACCGCATCGCGGGGGCGGGCTCGCTGCTGTTGAAGGCGGCGACGGCGGATCTCCAGGCGTTGGACGCGTTGGCCGCGCGCTTCCGGCTGATCGGGTCGGTGCGGGTGACCGTCGCCCTCGCGCCGGTGTTCGAGCGGGAGGCGCGGCCGTGAGCGCGGATCAGGATCCGGCGCCGCCCGGCTATCGCATTCGTCCCGCCCGCCCGGCCGACGCCGCCGTCCTGCGCCGCTTCGGCGCGCAGTTGCTGGACGAGACCCCTTTCTTTCTGCGCGGCCCCGAGGAGCGGGCGGCCGACGACGCGGAGATGGCCGGCGTCATCCGCAGCTTCGAGGGGGCGTCGGGCGCGGCCATGATGAACGCCTGGGTCGTGCGGGCGGACGGATCGGAGGGGCCGCCGGTCGGCGAAGGCGTGCTGATTCCCGGCCGTCTGCAACGCACCCGACGAACGGCCGTGGTGGGCGTCGGCGTGCTGCGCGCGCATTGGGGCCGCGGCTTGGGGCGGGCGCTGATGGCGGCGGTCGAGCGGCGGGCGCAGGCCGCCGGCCTGATCCGGCTCGAGCTCACCGTCTTCGAACCGAACGACCGGGCGCAGCGGCTCTATGAGCGGCTGGGCTACGGGCGCGAAGGGACCAAGCGGCGCTCGGTCGAGCTGCCCGGACGCGGCCTGATCGACGAGATCCTGATGGCCAAGCTGTTGGACGAGGGGTGACGCGACCCGGCGACGCCCGCGCTAGTCCTCGCGCCCCAGCGCGCGGTTCAACAGGATGTGGAGCTTGCCGACGTCGGCCGTCATGAAGGTCGAGTGCAGCAGGTGCTCCGGATCGGCGCTTTCGGATTCGCTCAAGAGCCGCTCGAACTGATCGACGTAGCGGGTGACGTATTTCCGGGCCTCCGGATCCTCCTGGACTTTCTCGGCGATGCGGCGCACCGCGGCGCCCTGCTTCTGGCGCAGCAGGGTGCGGGTGAAGACGCCCCGGTCGCCCTTGACGTAGCGCTTCCAGTCGGCCTCCGGCACCTCGCCCTGCAACATGCGGGTCAAGTCGATCGAGATCGAGTTCAGGTCCTCCACGATGAAGCGCGCGGTCTTCAGGAACAGATTGCGCCGCGCCTCCATCTCCTTTTGCGCCAGTTGTTTCGATTGTTCGGCGGCGGCGTCGGCCGCGCGGGTCAGGCGCTCCGCCTTGTCGTCGAACACGGCGCCGGCGGCTTCGGTCTTGGCGCGGGCGGTCTCGCTCGCGCTCTCCAGCTGGGCCGCCTTGTCGGTCAGCCGCTCGGCGAAGCCCTTGAGCGCGCCGTCGGCCACCCCGGCCGCCTTCTCCAAAGCCTCCAGCCGCTCGTCCAGCGTCTTGCCGACGGTCGCGATCTGCTGATTGGCCAGATCGCCGGCCGCGGCGACCTCGCCCGCCTGCTTGCGCAAGAGTTCGATCAGCTGCTCGATCCGCTCGCCTGAGGTCGCGGTCTGCCCGTCGACATGGGCCGCCTGGGCGGCGAAGGCGTCCGAGACCAGGCGCAGCGCCTTCTCCGACTCTTCCGCGGCGGCTGCCAGCCCCGCCGCTTGAGCCTTGAGCTGGTCGCGGTTGTCGGCGACCTGCATGCCGGCTTGGACGGAGGCGGTGGTGACCTTCTCGCTTTGCTCGGCGAACTTGGCGCCGACCTGTTCGATCAGGCTCAGCGCGCTTTCCAGCGCGGTCTGAAGCGCCCCCTGCTCGGCGCGGAAGGCGCCGCCGGCCTTGGCCAGCCGCTCGGCCACCTGATCCGCCGCTTGCCGCAGCTCGCCGACGCGTGCGGTCAGGGTCGCGTCCAAATCCGCGCCGCCGTCGACCGCCGCTTTGGCCGCGCCGGCCAACGACTGCGTCTGACGCTCGACTGCGCGGTCGATCGCCTCGGCCTGGTCGCTCAGTTGGCCCGCCAGGGCGGCGAGCGCGTCGGCGTCGGCGCGCAGACGCTCGCGCACGCCCTCGGCCGCGCCGCGGGCCTCCGCGCTCGCGACGCTCAAAGCCTCCGTCCCCTCGCCCAGCGCCGCGCGCACCGCGCCGACGCCCTCGGCGGCGGCGTCCGCGGCCTGGCGCAGGGCTTCGCCGTCGCGGGCCAGGGCCGCGCCGACGCTGCGCGCGCGCTCGGCGCTCCATTCGGCCGAGGCGCGCAGCGCCTCGGACTGTTGACGCAGGCTCTTGGCGGTCTCCTCCGCGCGGCCCAGCGTCGGATCCAAATCCCGGGTCAGGGCCGCGCCGCCCTCCTGCAGACGCTGGGCGACTTGGCCGAGGCGGTCTTCGATCTGCCGGTCCAGCGCGCTGGCCTGGGCCGCGGTCGCCTCGGCGGCCTGCATCAACGCCTCGGTCTGGCGCGCCAGCGCGGCGCGCACGCCGTCGGCGCGTTTCGCGGCGTCGCTTCCGGCGTCGCCCAGCTGCTCGGCCTCCTGCATCAGGGCGGCGCTCGCCCGCCGGATCTCGGCGCCGGCGGTCTCGGCGGTCTCGGCCAGCGCGTCGGCGTTGGCGCCCTGGGCCGCCTGCAAGGCGTCGGTCTGGCGCGTCAGGCGCTCCGCCAGCGCCGCCAGATCCTCGGCCTGCCGCGCCACCGCGCCGCGCACGACGGAGGCCTGGGTCGCCGAGCGCTCGCTGGCGGTCTCCAGGGCCGTGGTCTGGCTCTTCAACTGCTCGACGATGGCGGCGACCTCTTCGGCGCTCCGCTCCAAGGCCCGCTCCAACCCCTTGCCGTGCGCCTCCAGCGCTTCGTCCAGCCGACCGGCGTAGCGTTCGGCCTGATCCTCCAACTTTTCGCCCAGCCGGTCGGCCGTGCGATCGGCCCCTTGGAAGCTCTCCTCCAGCCCTTCGGTCAGGCTGTTCAGCCGATCGGCGACGCCGTCGCCCAGCATGCGGCTGCGCTCGGCCAGCAGTTCGCTCATCCGCTCGATCCGCTGGCGGCTGTCGGCGAGATACTGGTCAAGCGCCCCCTGCTGTTCGCCGAAGCTTTGGGACAGGGCGTCCGAAAGGCGCTTGGTCTCGGCCCGCAAGCGCTCGGCGATGCGCCGGGCGCTTTCCTCGGCCGCGCCGCCGGCCTCGCTCAGGCTCGCGGCGCCGGCTTTCAGGTTGGCCGCGATTTCCTCCGCCTTGCCCTGGCTCGTCGCGCCGGCGACGTCGAGCCGCTTGGCGCTCTCCTCGAAACGGGCGCCCAACAGATCCGCCTGCTCGGCGGCGCGGGCGGCCGCCTGGACCAAATCTTCGGCCTGGGCGTGCAGCGCGGATTCGATTTCATGCGCGCGGGCGAGGGCCGATTCGCTCGCCTCGCCCAGCGCCTTCGCCGTCTCCTCCGCCGAGGCTTCGACCTGGCGTTGATGGCGCTCCAGGCGGTCGGCCATCGCCTCAAGCCGGTCGGTCTGGTGGCTCAATTGTTCGCGCAGGCTCTTGGCGCGGCCTTCGGTCGAGCCGCTGGCGCTCTCCAGCGCCTCGATCTGCAGGCGCAGCGTCTCGGCCAGCTCGCCCAGATTGGCGGCCGCGACGTCGCCGGCCTGGGTCAGCCGGTCGGTCTGACGCTGCAGGGCGTCGGCCACGCTTCGCACGCGCGCGTCCTGCTCGTCCGCCGGATAGGTCAGCAAGGCCAGCTGTCGGCGCAGCGTCTCCGTGTGCAGCCGCACATCCTCCGCCCGCCGCACGTACAGCGCGATCAGCCAGACCAGCAGCACCGGGAACAGCGCGCCCGCCAGCATCGCGCCGATTTCGTGCGGCAGCAGGGCTTCGAGCAGCATCAGCCCGCCCATGGTCTGGAAATACCAACCGCACAGTGCGACCCAGCCGCCGGTGGCGGCGGCGGCGATCCAGCCGGCGGTCCTGGCGCGGCGATCGGCGCGCCGGCGCGCCTCCTCGATCTCCTCGGCTCGAACCTCCTCGCGCGGGCGGTCGGCGGAGGGCAGGCGGGTCACTTTCGCGGTCATGGGCGTCCTGTCGGTCTGGCGCTGACGGTGAAGGCTCGACCTTACCCCGATTCCGCCGCCGGTGCAGCCGCTTAAGGCGGTCGGCGGCGCGCCTGCGGCGTTGTGGGGCGGGGCGGCCGCGTCTATGGTGGCGGCTTAGCGAGAAAGCGAAACCGAGCGCGCCGCGCGACGTCCCCGCCCGATCCCGGGCCGGCGGCGCCGGTCGAGGTCGCGCGCGGGCGCGCCTTCCGCCGCACCGCCAGACGCTGCGCCCGCTGCGAAATAAGATCGAGAGGCCGTCCCCGCCATGCGAAGCCACCCTGACTTCCCCACGCTGCACATCGTCGACCACCCGCTGGTGCAGCATAAGCTGTCCTGGATGCGGCGAAAGGAGACGCCGACCGCGATGTTCCGCGGCCTGCTGCGCGAGATCGCGCTGTTGATGGGCTACGAGATCACCCGCCACGTGCCGATGACGACGCAGTCCATCGAAACGCCGCTCACCGACATGGACGCGCCGGTGCTGGCCGGCCGCAAGCCGGCGATCGTGCCCATCCTGCGCGCGGGCCTCGGCATGGCGGACGGGCTGGTGGAGCTGATGCCCTCCGCCCGCATCGGCCATATCGGCCTCTTCCGCGACCCTGAGACCAAGCGGCCGAAAGAGTATTACGTCAAGCTGCCGGCGCCGGGCGGCCGCCTTTTCATCCTCTGCGATCCGATGCTGGCGACCGGCCATTCGGCCGCCCACGCCGTCGACGTGCTGGTGCGCGAAGGGGCGGAGGAGCAGAACATCCGCTTCCTCTCCCTCGTGGCCGCGCCGGAAGGGGTGAAGGTCTTCGCCGACGCGCACCCGGACGTGGCGGTCTACACCGCCGCGCTCGACGAGAAGCTGGACGAAAACGCCTACATCGTCCCGGGCCTGGGCGACGCGGGCGACCGGCTGTTCGGGACGAAGTGAGCGCCCGATCCCGCCTTTCGCGCCCCCTTTCGCGCCGGGAGGCGGCGGGCGCGCTGGCCGGCGCCGCGCTGGGCGCGGCGGCCCTCGTTCGCGGGGGATCGGCTTCGGCCGCGGCGCAGGCGCCCGCCCCGCCGTCGGGAGAGCGCGTCACGCTGACCCTTTCCGACGGGGCCGAGGTCGCGGCGCTGCTGCATCGGCCGGCGAACGGCGCGCCCGCGCCGGGGGTGCTGCTGCTTCCCGAATGGTGGGGATTGACCGACGCCGTCGCCGCCGCGGCGGCTGATCTGGCGGCGCGGGGCTATGCGGCGTTGGCGGTCGATCTGACGCACGGGCGCCGGCCGACGACGCCGGAAGCGGCGCGCGCCCTGATCGACGGGCTGGATCCCGCGCGCACGCGGGAGGCGCTGATCGGCTGGACCGACTGGCTGGCGCGCGGTCCGGCGGCCGGCGAGCCGGTCGGCGCGCTCGGGTGGGGCTTCGGCGGGGGATGGGCGTTGGCGACGGCGCTCGCCGCGCCGCTCGCCGCCTGCGTCGTCTATTACGGCCGCGTCAACCGCCCGACCGCGGAGCTCGCCGCGCTGCAAGGCCCCGTGCTGGGCCATTTCGCCGAGCGCGACCCCTTTATCGACCGCGCGATGGTGGCGGATTTCATCGCCGCGACGGCGGCGGCGGGCGGCGCGCTCACGGTCTATTGGTATGACGCCGATCACGCCTTCGCCAACCCGGCCGACCCGGCCTATGATGCGGAGGCGGCGGCCCGCGCCTGGGATCGGACGACGTCTTTCCTGGACCAGGCGCTGAAGGCCGACGCCTGAGCGTCCGTTCCGTCACACGAGGCCGCGCCCATGAAACGCACGCTGCTGACCGCCTTCGCGCTGATCGTCGCCCTTCTGGCCTCGCAGGTTCCGGAGTTCCGTCAACAGTATCTGCAGCGCCTCGGCGGGGCGCTCGACGAGGTGACGCGCCAGGTGGCGGCGCTCGACGAGCGCGCGCAGGCCGCCGGTCTGGAGCGCTACGCGTATCTGCGCCGGCTGCTGGGCAACCCCGATCCGATCGTCGTGCGCGAGGGCGAGGCGCTGCTGGATCTGGTCAGCCGCAAGCGGCGGCTGGAGACGGCGATCGCGCGGATCGAGGACGCGCCGGCCTATCTGCACGTCGTCCAGATCGTCCTCAATCTGGAGCCCGAGGTCGCCTCGGCGGCGCTGGAGGATTACGTCCCGGCCGCGCCGCTCAGCCTCTCCGGGCTGTTCCACGCTTTCGTCGGCTTCTTCGTCGGCTATCTGGCCCCGATGGGGGTGCGCCGGCTGTTCCCGCGGCGGGTGCGGGCGGAGGGGTGAGCGGGCGCCGCGCCCCCGCTCGGCGCCTTACGCGCCGAGCGTCTTGAACCGCTCCATGGCGTTGACCAGGCCGATGGCGACCCCCGGCTCGGTGGCGGAATGGCCGGCGTCGGGGACCAGCGTCAGGCGCACGTCCGGCCAAGCCGCCGCAAGCTCATGGGCCGAGTGCGGCGGGCAGACGACGTCGTAGCGCCCCTGGACGATGGCGCCCGGAATGCCGTGCAGGCGCTCGGCCTTCGCCAGCAGCTCCCCCTCCTCCAGGAACAGCCGGTTGACGAAATAATGCGCCTCGAGCCGCGCCAACGGCAGCGCCACGTCGGATCGGGTCAGCGACTGCACGCTTTCGCGATTGGGCATGAGGGTGGAGCATTCGGCCTCGTAGCGGCTCCAGGCGGTCGCCGCGGGACCGTGCACCGCCGGATCCGGATCGCACAGCCGCGCGTAATAGGCGGCCAGCGGATCGCCGCGCTCCGCCTCCGGCAGGAAGCCGAGAAAGGCCTCCGCCGCTTCGGGGAAGAAGCGGCCCATGCCGTGCAGAAACCAGTCGACCTCCGCCTGGCGGCACAGAAAGACGCCGCGCAGCACCAGCGCGATCACGCGCTCCGGATGGGCCTGCGCATAGGCGAGCGCGAGGCTGGAGCCCCAACTGCCGCCGAAGACGATCCAACGCTCGATCCCCAAATGCGCGCGCAGCGCCTCGATGTCGGCGATCAGGCGCTGGGTGTCGTTTTTTTCGATCTCGGCCTGGGGCGAGGAGCGTCCGGCCCCGCGCTGATCGTGCAGCACGATGCGATAATGCGAGGGATCGAAGAAACGCCGATGGCCCGCGCTGGAGCCCGCGCCCGGCCCGCCGTGCAGGAAGCAAACCGGCACGCCGCCCGGATGGCCCGCCTCCTCCCAGTAGATCTCGTGCGGGGCCTCTACCTTGAGGCGGCCGCTGGCGCGGGCGTCGAGGGTGGGGTAAAGCCGGTCTCGCGGCATGATCGCGCCTTCGGTTAAGATGCAACTGGCGGCGGTCGCGCCGCCGTCCGGCAGTATGCGGGGCGAGCCCGGCGCGCGCAAAGCGGAAATGGCCAGCGCTTTCCGCAGGCTAGCGAGGAGGAGAGGAATGATCGCACGGCGCGCGGCGAGGGCGGGGGTCTGGGCCGGCGCGCTCGCGCTTGCGGCGCTCTGCGGCGGGACGCCGGGGCCGAACGCGCGCGCCCAGACGCCCGAACCGCCGCCCGAACCGCCGCTCGAACTCGACGCCGCCGCGCCGCCCGCCCCCGCGCCGCCCCCCGAGGACGAGGCCTCCTCCCCGCTCGATCTTCAGGCGGGCCTGCCGCAAAGCTTCGAGGCCCGCGTCGAGGCCGCGATCGCCGTCGACCGCGTGCGCCTTGCGGGCGGGCGCGAGTTCGTCCTGCCGCATCTGCTCTCCCCCGGTCTTTGGCGTCCGGGCGCGATCGAAGCCGAGCGGGCCGCCGCCGCGGCGTTGGCCGATCGGACGCTGGGCGCGACGGTGCGGGTCGATCTCGCCGCCGCGGCGCGCGACCGATACGCTCGGCTGCGCGGGCGTCTGCGCCTGGCCGACGGGACGGACCTGGCCGTCGCGATGCTCGCCGCCGGGCGCGCCGTGACGTTGGCGGAGCCCGACGCCCCGCCGGCGCGCCTCGCCGCGCTGTTGGCGGCGGAAGCGGAGGCGCGGGCGGCCGGCGCCGGCTTCTGGCGGGACGGCTTCTTTCGCGTCGCGGCCGCCGAGCCTTACGACGGGCCGCTCGACGGTTTTGCGATCGTGGAGGGGGTGGTGGCGCGGGTCGGGCGCGCCGGTCGTCGGGTCTTCTTGGAGTTCGGGGCCGATTGGCGCCGCGACTTCACCGCCGGCCTGGACGCCGGGGCCGCGCGCCGCTTCGAGCGCGCGGGCGTCGATCTCGACGCGCTTGAGGGGCGGGTCGTGCGGGTGCGCGGCTGGGTGCGGCGCTGGAACGGCGCCTTTCTCGATCTGGAGACCCCGGCGCAGCTGGAGACGCCGTGACCGGGCGCCCCGGCGCGCGCCCTCAGAGCGGCTCGCCGCGCACCATGCGCGGCAGGTCTCCGACGACGCCCATGGCGTGGCGCATCAGGAACTGCTTGGCCGGCGGGGTGCGGTCGACGGCCGCCAGCCCGACGTCTCGGGCGAGGCGCAAGGGCGCGACGTCGTTGGAGAAAAGCCGCGTCAGCGCGTCGGTCACGCCCGCCAGCAGCACGTTGTCGAAGCGCCGCCAGCGCTCATAGTCCTTGAGCGTCGAGGCCGACCCGACATCGAGGCCGAGCCGGCGGGCGTCGACCAGCACCTCCGCCATCGCGGCGACGTCGCGCAGCCCCATGTTGAGGCCCTGACCCGCGATCGGGTGGATGGCGTGCGCCGCGTCGCCGATCAACGCGAAACGCCGGGCGGTGTAGGTCTCGGCGTGGCTGAGACTGAGCGGATAGGAGAACCGCGGCCCCGCGAGCTCGATCTCGCCCAGCCAGTCGCCGAACCGGGTCTTCAACTCCGACAGGAAGGCCGCGTCGTCCATCGCCAGAAAGCGGGGGGCGAGGTCCTTATTCTCCGACCAGACGACGTTCGAGCGGTTCTCCGTCATCGGCAGCATGGCGAAGGGGCCGCCGGGGAGGAACAGCTCCACCGCCGTTCCCTCATGGCTGCGCTCGTGGCGCACGGTGCAGACGATCGAGACCTGGTCGTAGGTCCAGCCCGTGGTCTTGATCGCCGCCGCTTCGCGCTGGCGCGAAAACTTGCCGTCGGCGGCGATCGCCAGATCGGCCGCGACCACCCGGCCGTCGGCGAGATGCGCGCGCGCGACCGCCGGTCCGCGCTCGATCCGCTCCACGCCGGCCGGCGCCATGAGGTGCAGGCGCCCCGTCTGCCGGGAAAGATCGGCGGCCAGCGCGTGCAGCCCCTGGCGGATCACGCGGTTCTCGATGATCCAGCCGAACGGGTCGGTCCCGACCTCCGCATGATCGTAGTGCAGGAACAGCGGCGAGACGCCGCGCAACGGATGGCCGTCCGCCACGCGAATGTCCCAGATCGGCGAGGCCTCCTCCTCGATCCGCGCCCACAACCCGATCTGCTCGAACACCCGCTTGGAGCCGAGCGCGATCGCCGACGCGCGGCCGTCGTAGGAGAGCGAGGCGACTTCCGCCGGCGTCTCGCGGTCGATCACCGCCACCTCAAGGCCGGCGCGGGCCAGCGCGCAAGCCAACGTCAGACCGACCATGCCGCCGCCGGCGAACAGCACGTCCGCGCGAGCCGTCGGCGCGCGCGACCCGGGATCGGTCGGGTCGGCGGCGGATCCGGCGGTCGCGGGCGCGAGGTCGTCGGGGCGGGCCATCGGGCGTCTCCTGCGAAAAAACGAAACGTCGCCGGGAAAGATCGGTCGATCGGGCCGGTCTGTCCAGGCCGCGGCGCCGGACGTTCGGGCGCGTTTCGACGCACCGCCCCGCCCTCTGACCGAATGGGTTAAGACTTGATTAAAATTTAGGCGTTTCGGGATCCATGATTATTTTTTGGGCAAAAAAATAAACCGGCACCACGGCGCCCGAAGGAGGCGAAACTCCTAACCTTCTGTTTTAAATAGAAAAATATGCCAGTCGCGACTCTGGCACGCATCTTGATCTAACAGAGCCGGGTGTTTGTGCATCGCACAACAGCACAGCGCCTGTCGGAGCGGTGCGGTAGGGGGAGCCGCGCGGCGGCGAGCGGCCGGGCCGACTGGGTGTCGCGAGCCGTCGCCGGAAGACCGGATCGACGCTCGCGATGTGACGCAACGAAAGGGGAGCCCATGCGATGAAACTCGTTATGGCGATCATCAAGCCCTTCAAGCTCGACGACGTGCGCGAGGCCCTCACCGGGCTCGGCGTCCAGGGCCTGACGGTCAGCGAAGTCAAAGGCTTCGGCCGTCAGAAGGGGCAGACGGAAATCTACCGAGGGGCGGAGTACTCTGTGAACTTCCTGCCCAAAGTCAAAATCGAAGTCGTGGTCGACGCCGGGATGACCGAGAAGGTCGTCGAGGCGATCCAGAAGGCCGGCGCCACCGGCCGGATCGGCGACGGCAAGATCTTCGTCATCGACGTCGCTTCGGCGGTGCGCATTCGCACCGGCGAGACCGACGGCGAGGCGCTTTGAGGAGGGAGATGGTCATGAAATCCTTGCTGTCCTTCACCGCGCTGAAGCGCGTCCTGCTGCTGGGAAGCGGCGCGGGCGCCGTCGCGCTCGTCGCGACGCCGGCCGTCGCGGCCCCGTCGCTTGAATCGCAATACATCTTCAACACGCTCTCCTTCCTGATGCACGGCTTCCTGGTCATGTGGATGGCCGCCGGCTTCGCGATGCTCGAAGCCGGTCTCGTGCGCACGAAGAACACCACGGCGCAGTGTCTGAAGAACATCGTGCTCTACTCCATCGCGGGCATCATGTTCTACTTCCTGGGCTACGACATGCTCTACGGCGGTGCGTCGCCGTTCTTCGGCGGCTTCAGCTTCTTCTGGAGCGCGGGCGACGTCCCGGCGGCCGAGGCGCTTGAGGGCGGCGAGTACTCCGCCGGCTCCGACTGGTTCTTCCAGATGGTGTTCGTGGCCGCGACGGCCTCGATCGTCTCCGGCGCGGTCGCCGAGCGCACGAAGCTCTGGAGCTTCTTCCTGTTCGTCGTGATCCTGACGGCGCTGATCTACCCGATCCAGGGTTCCTGGAGCTGGGGCGGCGGCTGGCTCGCCGAGATGGGCTTCTCGGACTTCGCCGGCTCGACCATCGTGCACTCGGTCGGCGGCTGGGCCGCTCTGGCGGGCGCCATCGTCATCGGCGCGCGCAAGGGCAAGTACGGCTCGGACGGCAAGGTCCACCCGATGCCGGGCGCCAACCTGCCGCTCTCGACGCTTGGCGTGTTCATCCTGTGGATGGGCTGGTTCGGCTTCAACGGCGGCTCGCAGCTGGCCATGGGCACGATGCAGGACGTGACCGACATCGGCACGATCTACATCAACACCAACCTGGCCGCGGCCGGCGGCGTGGTCGTCGCCACCATCCTGACGCAGGTGCTGTACAAGAAGATCGACCTGACGATGGCGCTCAACGGCGCGCTCGGCGGTCTGGTCGCCATCACGGCGGAGCCGTTGGCCCCGTCGCCCGGTCTGGCGATCATCATCGGCGCCATCGGCGGCGCGATCGTGGTCTTCACGGTGCCGCTGTTGGACAAGCTGAAGATCGACGACGTGGTCGGCGCCATCCCCGTCCACCTGTTCGCGGGCATCTGGGGCACGCTGGCGGTGCCGCTGTCGAACGACGGCGCCTCCTTCGGCCCGCAGATCGTCGGCATCGTCTCGGTCGGCGTCTTCACCTTTGTCGCCAGCCTCGCGGTCTGGTTCATCATCAAGGCGATCATGGGCGTCCGCGTCGACGAGGAGTCCGAGATGGACGGCCTCGACAAGGCGGACTGCGGCATGGAGGCCTATCCGGAATTCGGGTCCGGCTCGCAGCGGATGTAATCTCGCCGCTGACAAGAAGACCGGAACCCGACACGGTTCCACCCCGCAAACTTGGCCCGGAGGGTTCGTCCCTCCGGGCTCTTTCTTTGTGCGGAGGGTTTCTCGGGCGACCGTCTATCGGAGCGCGTGACGCGAATAGAGGGTGTGGGACGTGCGCGACTCCGCTATATCCTGTATAGTTATCCACATCTTGCGTTCACGGCGCGCGGCTTGCATAGCTGTGCGGAGCGCAACGGTTTCGACGGAAGGGCCCTCGCCCATGGCCGACAGCAAATTGGACCGGATGGGGGATTTCCCCTTCACGCGGCTGGCCGCTCTGCTGGAGGGCGTCGAGCCGCCCGAGGGGCGCGCCCCGATCCTGATGCAGATCGGCGAGCCGCAGGCGGCCGTTCCGACAAGCGTGCTCGACGATATTTCGGCCAACCTCGACCTCTTCGGGCGCTATCCGCCGCCGGCGGGCAGCGAGGCCTATCGGCGGGCCGCGGCCGCCTGGGCCGAACGGCGCTACGCCCTGAAGCCGGGAGCGATCAATCCGGCGACGCAGATCCTGGCCACCAGCGGCAGCCGCGAGGCGCTGTTCCAGGCGGCGCTCGTCGCGGCCGCGTTGAAGGAGCCGCAGCTGGCCGACGGCGTGCGGCCTGCGATCCTGACGCCCAACCCGCACTATCACGTCTATCTCGGGGCGGGCGTGATGGCCGGCTGCGATCTGATCCCGGTTCCCGCGACCCCGGACAACAATTTCACGCCCGACTATTCGGCCCTGCCGCCCGACGTGCTGGACCGCACGGCGCTGGTCTATCTCTGCACCCCCGGCAATCCGACGGGGACGGTGACGGGCGCGCAGGACCTGGCAGACATGCTGGCGCTGGCGCGCCGGCACGGCTTCGTGCTGGCGGTGGACGAGTGCTATTCCGAGATCTGGTTCGACCGGCCGCCCACCGGCGGGCTCGAAGCCGCGGTCGCGCTCGACGGGCCCGACAGCGACTTCCGCGGGCTCTTGACGTTCAACTCGCTCTCAAAGCGCTCCGGCGCGCCGGGCCTACGCTGCGGGATCGTCGCGGGCGACGCGGAGTTGATCGCCGCGCTGGCCCGGGTGCGCAGCTACGGCGGGGCGACGCTGCCCGGCCCGCTGATGGCCGCCGGCGCGCGCCTGTGGGGCGAGGAGACGCATGTCGAGGCCAACCGCGCGCATTACCGCCGGCTGGTCGAGCTGGCGGATGATATGCTGGGCGGCCTGCCCGGCTACCGGCGCCCCGAGGCCGCCTTTTTTCTGTGGCTAGACGTCCGCGAGACGGCCGGCGACGGCGAGACCGCGGCCAAGCGCCTGTGGGCGGAGGAGGGCGTGAAGGCGCTGCCCGGCCGATACATGGCGCAGGCCGACGGCTCGGGCGGCGACGCGACGCCGGGCGACGGCTGCATCCGCATCGCCCTGGTGCATGAGGAGGCCGTGACGGCCGAAGCCTGCCGCCGGATCCGCGCCTGTCTGACGCGCGCCGCGGCCGAACGAGCCGCCTGAGATGACGACGAGAGGGTCGAGGCCATGACCGCCGACAGCCGCCGCAAGCCCGCCTTCCTGCCGGAAGGCGTCGCCGACACGCTGAAGCGCCGCGCGATCGAGACCGGCGGGGTGGCGCTCATCGCCGCCGCGCTCGCCTATCTGGCCGCCCTCCTGACCTTCCATGCGGCCGATCCGTCCCTCAATGTCGCGACCGACGCGGCGCCGCGCAATCTTTTGGGCGCGCCGGGCGCGGCGGCGGCGGATCTGGCGCTGCAGAGCCTGGGGGCGGCGGCGGGGCTGTTCGCGCCGCTGGCGGCCGCGTGGGGCTGGCGGCTGGTTGTGGATCGGCGCGTGACGCGGATCTGGCTGCGCCTCGCGCTGGTTCCGCCTATGGCGCTGCTGGCGGCCGCGGCGCTCTCGGCGGCCGGCTGGGAGACGTGGCCGACCGGCGCGGGCGGCGGCGGCTTCGTCGGATCGCTGCTGCTGGACCGGACGGCCGGCCTGCTGCCGCCGGCGACGCTCGGGTGGAGCGCCGCAGGCCTGGGTCTGGCGGCGGCGGTGCTGCTGCTCTACGCGATGGGGATCACGCCGGGCGAATGGCTGCGGCTTGGCCGCGGCGCGGCCGGCGGGGTCGGCGCCGCCTCCGGGGCGGCGCGGGGCGCGATTCGCGGCGCCGGCGGTCTGGCCCCGGCGGCGTTGGCGCTGGTGCGCGGACGCGGCGACGGCCGGGTCGAGCCGACGCTCGACCCCAAGCCCAAGGCGAAGACGGCCGAGGGCGGCCCGCGCGTCGCGCCGGAGCCGCGCCCGACCCGGGCCGATCGGGTCGAAAGCCCGACGAAGACGCGCCCCTCCAAGCGTCAAAGCGCGGAGCGCCAGCGCACGCTCGATCTGCCGCCCACCGACGGGGCCTTCCACCTGCCGACCCTGGAGTTGCTGGAGGACGTCGAAGTCGACGCCCAGGCGCAGACCCAGAACCGCGAGGGTCTGGAGCAGAACGCGCGCATGCTGGAAGGCGTGCTGGAGGATTTCGGGGTCAAGGGCGAGATCGTGAAGGTGCGCCCCGGCCCGGTCGTCACCTTGTACGAGCTGGAGCCGGCGCCGGGAACCAAGACCAGCCGCGTGATCGGGCTGTCCGACGACATCGCGCGCTCGATGAGCGCGGTCTCCGTGCGCATCGCGACCGTGCCCGGCCGGTCGGTCATCGGCATCGAACTGCCCAACGGCAAGCGGGAGATGGTGGGTCTGCGCGAAATCCTGGCCGCCAACGCCTACGAGGGGTCGAAGGCGAAGCTGCCGGTGGTCCTCGGCAAGGATATCGGCGGCGCGGCCGAAATCGCGGACCTCGCGGCGATGCCGCATCTGCTGGTGGCGGGGACGACGGGCTCGGGCAAATCGGTCGGCCTGAACGCGATGATCCTCTCTCTGCTCTACAAGCTGACGCCGGAGCAGTGCCGCTTCATCATGATCGACCCCAAGATGCTGGAGCTCAGCGTCTACGACGACATCCCGCATCTGCTCTCGCCGGTCGTCACCGATCCGAAGAAAGCGGTGGTCGCGCTGAAATGGACGGTGCGCGAGATGGAGGATCGTTACCGCGCGATGTCGAAGCTCTCGGTTCGCAACGTCGAGGGCTACAACAAGCGCGTGACCGAGGCCGCGAAGAAGGGCGAGGTGATCACCCGCACGGTGCAGACCGGCTTCGATCAGGAGACGGGCAAGCCGATCTTCGAGGAAGAGCCCCTCGACCTCACCCCGTTGCCCTACATCGTCGTGATCGTCGACGAGATGGCCGACCTGATGCTGGTCGCCGGCAAGGACATCGAGGCCTCGATCCAGCGGCTGGCCCAGATGGCGCGCGCGGCCGGCATCCACCTGATCATGGCGACCCAGCGCCCGTCGGTCGACGTCATCACCGGCACCATCAAGGCGAACTTTCCGACCCGCATCAGCTTCATGGTGACCAGCAAGATCGACAGCCGCACCATCCTGGGCGAACAAGGCGCTGAACAGCTGCTCGGCAAGGGCGACATGCTCTACATGGCGGGCGGCGGCCGGATCACCCGGATCCACGGCCCCTTCGTCGACGACAGCGAGGTCGAGGCGGTCTGCAGCTATCTGCGCCACCAGGCCGAGCCCGATTATCTTGACGCGGTGACCGACGAGGACGACATGACGGGCGGTTTCGACACCGACGTCAGCGGCGCCGCCCAAGGATTCGGCGGCCAAGGCGGCGGCGGCGAGGAGTCGCTCTACGATCAGGCGGTCGCTCTGGCGGCGCGGGAGGGCAAATGCTCCACCTCCTTCATCCAGCGCCACCTGCAGATCGGCTACAACCGCGCGGCGCGCATCGTCGAGCAGATGGAGAAGGAGGGCGTCGTCAGTGCGGCGAATCACGTGGGTAAGCGCGAAGTCCTGGTCGGCGACCACAGCCGGTGAGGCCGAGGCCCCCCTCGATCGCGGCCGGCGGCGCGCGGCGTTCGATCTGGCCGGGTTGGCCGGGTTGGCCGGGTTGGCCGGGGCGGGGTTGATTCTGCCCCCCGCCGCTTTCGCGGCGGCGCAGGAGACGGGCGATCCGAGCGAGAGCGAGGCCGACCTCGTCGCGCGGGCCGAGCGCTATTTCGACGAGATCGAGACCCTGCAGTCGCGCTTCCTGCAGACCAATCCGGACGGCTCCTATGTCGACGGGACGATCAAGCTGCAACGCCCAGGCCGCATGCACATCGAATATGCGCCGGACAGCGGCCTCGAGGTGATCGCCGACGGAACCTTCTTCATTCTGGTCGACCACCGGCTGGAGTCGGTGACCTATCTGCCGCTCGACGCCACGCCGGCGCATCTGCTTCTGCGCGACGATTTCACCCTGGGCGAGGAAATCGTGGTGAATGCGGTCGACCGGGCGGCGGGGCTGGTGCGTTTGACGCTGAAACGTGCGGGCGAAGAGGATGTCGGCGCCGTCACCGTGACGCTGAACGCCGACCCGATGCAGCTGCGCCAATGGGTGATCGAAGACAGCCAAGGCCGGCTCACGCGCGTCACGCTGCTCGACCCGCGCTTCGGCGTTCGGTTCGATCCCGAAACTTTCGAGTTCAGCAACCCCTACGGCCCGGGTAGGAACTCAAACGACCGCTAAGCGCCGTCAGGCGGCTCGGGGGGGCGGGTCCGCCTTGGGGCGCCCGCGTTGAAACGGCTTCAGCATCAGCCGCGGCAGGTCGCGCTCGGCCAAGCCTTCGACGCCGATCGGCATGGCGGGCCAGCGCACCGTCTCGCTCGTCGTGCCGAACAGCCGGTCCCAGAAGCTGAAGGTGGTGCCGTAGGTCGAATCCGTGTCGCGGCGGATCTTGTGGTGGTGCACCCAATGTTGGGCGGGGGTGATGATCACCCGGGACAGCGCGCGCTCGAAGCCCGCCGGGAGCTTCAGGTTCGAATGGTGGAAGATCGCGGCGAACAGCACCATCGCCTCGAACACCAGCACGCTCGCGAGCGGAATGTCGAAGGCCAGAATGAAGCAGGCTCGCGCCGCCGCCGACAACGCCACTTCGCCGAAGTGGAAGCGCAAGGCCGAGGTGACGTCGAGATGCTCGTCCAGATGATGGATCTCGTGAAACCGCCAGAGGAACGGAATCTCGTGATTGGCCCGGTGCCACCAATAGATCAGAAAATCCAGCAGCACGAGATCGAGCGCGAGGCCGAGCCAGCCGTCCCACCAGGGCGCGACCGCGTCCCGCCAGGCCGGCGCGGCCGCTGCGGCCGCCGCGCTCAGCGGGATCACGACCGCCAGCGACAAAACGACGTTGGCGCCGAAAAGCCCGCCGTTGCGCGCGAGGCGCCGCCAGCGCGCCGGGCCGGTCGGCTCGGTCTCCGCCGCGGGCTTCACCCGCTCGGCCGCAAAGAACAGCGCCACCCAACAGGCGACCGCGACGCCCTTGAAGGCGAGCAGTTGCTTCACGATCTCTTCCATCAGACGGCGAGGCTCCTCTACGCGACGGGCGACGGCTGGGTCAGCATATGGCCGGCTTGTCGGCCCCCGGCAAGCGGCGTAGGGTCGCGCCCGCTCAAATGCTTGTGAGCCGCGGCGCGCGCGCCTGCGCCGACGGCGCTCGAACCTCGGGACGATCCGCCGCCATGACCCACGCCATGACCCATCAGCCGCCCGTCCACGCCGCTCCCGCCCAGCCCGCGCCGCTGATCGGCATTTCCGCCTGCGTGCAGGAGACGGAAGAGGGCGGGCGCTATTTCCGCGTCGGCGAGAAGTACGTCACCGCCGTGGCCGAGGCCTCGGGCGCGATGCCCGTGCTGATCCCGCCGCTGGCCGGCGCCCAGGAGGTCGAGGGCCTGCTGGACCGCCTGGACGGGCTGTTCCTGACCGGCAGCCCGTCGAATGTCGAGCCGCATCATTACGACGGCCCGCCCGCGCGCGACGGCGTCGCCCGCGACCCGGCGCGGGACGCGACCACCCTGCCGCTGATCCGCGGCGCGCTTGAGCGCGGGCTGCCGCTGTTCGCCGTCTGCCGCGGCCATCAGGAGCTGAACGTCGCGCTCGGCGGCTCGCTGCATCAGCATGTCGAGGAGTTGGAGGGCAAGCGCGACCACCGCATGCAGCGCGACCTGCCGATGGACGCGCGCTACGGCGCGGCGCATCCGATCACGATCCGCGAAGGCGGCCTGTTGGCCCGCATCAACGGGGCCGCCGGCGAGGTGATGGTGAACAGCCTGCACGGCCAGGGCATCGACCGCCCGGCCGAACGTCTGGTCGTCGAAGCCGTCAGCGACGACGGGATCATCGAGGCCGTCAGCGTCAAGGACGCGCCCGGCTTCGCGCTGGGCGTCCAGTGGCATCCGGAGCACAAGACGGCGCTGGAATGGCCCCTGTCGAAAGCCATGTTCGCGGCCTTCGGCGAGGCCGCCCGGGTCTACGCCCGCCACCGCGCCGGCGCGCGCGCGGCGTGACAGGACCCGGCGGGCGGCCGCGTCAGCTCGGCTGTTCGATCAACGGGGCGGCCCCTTCCGCCTCCAACCTCTCAAGGGCGCGCGTCATCGCCTGTTCTCCCACCCGCGCGCCCCAGGCGCCGAGCGCCGGCCCGCTTTCCTGCATGATTTGCGGCTGCAGGCGATTGAACTTCTTCATCGTCGGCCGGCTGTAGACCCAATTCAGGTACTTGATCTCTTCCAACGTGAAGTGATCGGTGTAAAGCGCCGTGTAGAGGTCGACCAGCGGCAGTTCCGCTTTCCTGAATTCCGCCAAAAAGAGTTCGCCCAAGCGCGACAGCCTTTGGGACAGCCGCTCCTCGTCGACAGTCTCGCCCTCGGCCGCCGCGTTTCGCCGCACGAGCTCCTCGATTGCGGCCTTTTGCGTCGCCCACATCTGCAGCATGACCTCGTCGAACAGCTGCGCGATGTTTGCGAGGTCGAGAAACTTTGCGACCTCGGCGCGATAGGCGTCCGACGGTTGACCTTCTTCTTCAGCCGCGGCCGGCGGCGCGAGCGCGGAGGAGGCGACCAGACAGCCGGCGAGCGCCAGACTGCGGAGTTTGCTTGTCATGGCGGCTCCCCTCATGCTTCCTCGACCCGACCGGGCGGCGCAGGCCGTCCGGTTCCCGGTCCCGAGCCTAGTCTGCCGTTGTGCGAAAAACAAAAGGATTTCGCCTCATGCGCGTCGTCACCTGGAACGTCAATTCGATTCGATTGCGCATCGATCTGCTGCGCCGGCTGGTCGAGGAGACGGATCCCGACCTCGTTCTGCTCCAGGAAACCAAGGTGCAGGATTCGCAATTTCCCCATGACGCGGTCGCAGAATTAGGTCTGGCGCATAGCGCGATCCGCGGCATGAAGAGTTACAACGGCGTTGCGATCCTCTCCAAGCATCCGCTCAGCGATCCCGACACGCGCGACTGGGTCGGGCGCGACGACGCGCGCCACGTGCTGGCGACGTTGCCGAACGGGGTCGAGGTGCATTCCCTCTACGTCCCGGCCGGGGGCGACGAACCTGATCCCGAGGTCAACGACAAGTTCCGCCACAAGTTAGATTTCGTCAGCGAAATGAAATCCTGGTTCCCCGGCGCCCGCGATCCCAAGCGGCCGATCTTGTTGGCCGGCGACCTCAACATCGCGCCGCTCGACTCCGACGTCTGGTCGCACAAGCAATTGCTGAAGGTCGTCAGCCACACCCCGGTGGAGACCGAGGGGCTGACCGCCGCGCAGGAGGCCTTCGGCTGGATCGACGCGATGCGCGCCCACACCCCGGCGCCGGAGCGGCTCTACACCTGGTGGAGCTACCGTGCGAAGGACTGGCGGGCGGCCGATCGCGGCCGGCGGCTCGACCATGTCTGGCTGTCGCCGGGCCTCGAGGGGACGCTGCGCGACATGCGGGTGATCGAAGACGCGCGCGGCTGGGAGAAGCCGTCCGATCACGCGCCGGTTGTGGTCGATCTGGACGTCTGAGAGGCGCGGGAGCGCGCGGGGCGTCGGGGCGTCGGGGCGTCGGGGCGTCGGGACGGCGGGCCGGCGGGACGGCGGGACGGCGGCGCGCGCCTACCCCTTCACCGCCATGTGATAGCGCCCGGGCCGAACGCCCTCGGGCGGGTCGAGCGGGCGCGTCCCGGGCAGCGCGAGCGCCTGGTCGCTGACGATCACGGCGCCGGGGGCCAGCAGGCCGGGTAAGAGCCGGCTGATCTCGGCGGCCAGCGCGGCGTTGCGCGCGGCCTCGCCGGTGCCGATGTCGCTGTGCACCAGCACGGCGCGCCCGGCCAGATCGGCCGCCGCGCGGGTCAGCGTGTCGCGCACGTCGCCGAGATAGAGGTAATCGTCCGGCGGGATGCAGTCCGGGTGGGCGCGCACCTCGCGCTCGAAGACGAAGATTTGGCGCTCGGGCAGGATCTCGCGCAGATGGTCGTAGGTGCGTCCGTTGCCGAGCCCCAGCTCAAGCACGACGCCCTCGCGCCCCGCGACGCGCTCGGCGGCGGCGTTGAGACAGGCGCGTTGGGCCTTCAGGCGGCGGATCACGGAATCGAGGCGCGACATGGCTCCAAGCCATAGGCTCAACCGGACGTGAACGCAATCCGCGTTTGCCGGGCGCGGGAACTGTGCCATAGTCCGGCCGTTCGGCCGGTTTCGGGGAGAGCCGGCCGCCCCTTCGTCGACGGCCCCGTCGCGGCCGGCGCGACGGGTCCGATCAAGCCGGGTCGGCAAGCCGGGTCGGGAAGCCGGGTCGGCAAGCCGGGTCGGGAGGTCTTTCGGGAGGTCTGCGGCAGATCATGACGGCGCCATCCGACAGAGGGGCCCATCCCCCCGGACCGACGCGGTTCACAAAATTCGGCCGACGGGCCGAACGGGACCGCGGCGCGGGCGGCGCGCAGGGTGCTGCGCGCGTGCTGCTCTACAGCCACGACACTTTCGGCCTCGGCCATCTTCGGCGCTGCCGCGCGATCGCGCATGCGCTGGTCGAGCGCAACAAGGACGTCTCCGTCCTGATTCTGTCCGGCTCCCCGATCATCGGCAGCTTCGACTTCCGGGCGCGGGTCGACTTCGTCCGCATCCCGGGCGTCATCAAGCTGCGCAACGGGGACTACACCTCGCTGAAACTCCATATCGACATCGAGGACACGCTGGATCTGCGCGCCTCGATCATCCAGCACACGGCCGACACCTTCGATCCCGACCTCTTCATCGTCGACAAGGAGCCGCTCGGCCTGCGCGGCGAGGTGGAGGAGACGCTGTGGATGCTCAAGGCGCGCGGGGTGCCGCGGGCGCTCGGTCTGCGCGACGTGATGGACGACCCCGATCTGCTGGCGCCGGAGTGGGAGCGCAAGAACGCGCTGCCCGCGCTGGGCGAGCTCTACGACGATATCTGGGTCTACGGACTGCCGCAGATCTGCGAGCCGCTGGCGGGCCTGGACATTCCGGCCTCCGTCACCCGCAAGATGAGCTACACCGGCTATCTGGAGCGCAAGGTGGCGCGCGACTACGCCGGTCCGCCGCCGACCGCCAAGATCGAGGCGCCCTACATCCTGGTGACGCCGGGCGGCGGCGGCGACGGCGAGGCGTTGGTCGACGGGGTGATCGCCGCTTACGAGCGCGACCGCGGCCTGCCGCACCCGGCGCTGATCGTCTTCGGACCCTTCATGCACAGCGACCGACAGGCCGAGTTCGTGACCCGCGCCGAACGGTTGCCCGACGTGGAATGCCTGACCTTCGACGCGCACATGGAAAGCCTGATGGACCGGGCGCTCGGCGTCGTCGCCATGGGCGGCTACAACACGTTCTGCGAGATCCTGTCGTTCGACAAGCCGGCGCTGATCGTGCCGCGCTCCGCCCCGCGGCGCGAACAGCTGATCCGCGCAAGCCGCGCGGCCGAACTCGGCCTCGTCGCGATGCTGCCGGACGCCGAGGCGGCCGACCCCCAACGGATGGCGACCGCCTTGCGTCATCTGCCGCAACAGGCCAAACCTTCGACCCGGATCGTGCCGGGGCTGCTCGACGGGCTCGATAACGTCGACCGGCTCGCGCGCCGCCTCATCGACCGGCCGCGCCGCCCCGCCTCGTTCGAGGTGGTCGAGCGGCGGGCCTGATCCGTCCCGCCCGGGCGCCCGGGCCGGGGCCGACTTCTGCAAGCGGAGCGATTCTCTCGATGGCCGCGGTCGCGTTCGTTCTCAAAGGCTATCCGCGCCTGTCCGAGACCTTCATCGCCCAGGAAATCCTGGGGTTGGAGCGCCGCGGGCTCGACGTGCGCCTCGTCAGCCTGCGCCATCCGACGGACGACGCGCGCCATCCGGTGCATGACGAGATCCGCGCGCCGATCCTCTATCTGCCGGAATATCTGAGGGACGAGCCGGCGCGCGTGCTGGCCGGCTGGCGGCGCGCCCGGCGCCTGCCCGGCTACAAGGCGGCGCGGGCGCAGTGGCTGAAGGACCTGCGGCGCGATCCCAGCGCAAGCCGCGCCCGGCGGTTCGGCCAGGCCTGCGTGCTGGCGGCGGAGGCGCCCGCGGAGGTCGCGCGGCTGCACTTCCATTTCCTGCACACGCCCGCCAGCGTCGCGCGCTATGCGGCGCGCATGCGCAGCCTTCCGCTCAGCGGCTCCGCCCACGCCAAGGACATCTGGACCACGCCCGAGTGGGACCTGTCCGAAAAGCTGGCGGAGGCCGAGTGGGTCGCGACCTGCACCGCAAGCGGCGCCGAGCGCCTGCGCGCCCTGGCGCCGCGGGCGGATGCGGTGCCGCTGATCTATCACGGCGTCGATCTCTCCCGGTTCCCCCCGCCGCCGTCCTCCGCCCCGGACGGGCCGCGGACGCGCGACGGCGAGGGGCCGGTCGTCATCCTGTCCGTCGGGCGGTTGGTGGAGAAAAAAGGGTACGACGATCTGATCGACGCGCTGGCGCGCCTGCCGCAGGATCTCGCCTGGCGCTTCGTCCATATCGGCGGCGGCGCCTTGCGGGAGACGCTCGCGGCCCGGGCGGCCGACGCCGGCGTCGCCGAGCGCATCGAGTGGCGCGGCGCGGAGCCGCAAGAGGCCGTGCTCGAGGCGCTGCGCGCCGCCGACCTGTTCGTGCTGGCCAGCCGCATCGCCGCCGACGGCGACCGCGACGGTCTGCCGAACGTGCTGATGGAGGCGCAGAGCCAGGCCCTGCCGGTGCTGGCGACGTCGGTTTCGGCGATCCCGGAGCTGATCCTCGATCGGGAGACGGGCCGGCTCGTTCCGCCGCAGGATCCGCCGGCGCTGGCGGCCGCGCTGGAAGAGCTGCTGCGCGACGCCGCGCAGCGCCGGCGGCTGGGCGCGGCCGGCGCCGCGCGGGTGGCCGCTCGGTTCGAGGCGGGCGTCTGTCTCGACGCGCTGGCGCAGCGCTTCGGTCTGGCGGCCGGCGGCGATCCCGTCGCGCCGACCGCGTCGGGCGCGCGGAGGGCGCCGTGACCGCCGGACCCCGCATCGCCTTCTACGCCCCGATGAAGCCCCCGGAGGACCCCAGACCGAGCGGCGATCGGCGGATGGCGCGCGCGCTGCTGGCGGCGCTGGAGGCCGGCGGCTGCACGGTCGAGCGGCCGAGCGCGTTCAAGAGCCTCGACATGACCGGCGACGCGGCCCGTCAGGTCGATCTGTCGGCCGCGGCGGAGGCGGAGGCGGCGCGGATCGCCGCCGAACTCCGTCCGGATCCGCCTGACCTTTGGCTGACCTACCATTGCCACTACAAGGCGCCCGATCTGATCGGTCCGCGGGTCGCCGCCGCCTTGGGCCTGCCCTACGCGTTGGCGGAGGCGAGCCATGCGGCCAAGCGTCTGAGCGGACCCTGGGCGCGCTTCGCCCGGGCCGCGGCCGAGGCGATCGGCGCGGCCGACCTCGTCCTGCAGCCCAATCCAGCGGACCGGCCGGGCGCCGCGCGTGTGATGAAGCCGTCCGCCCGACAGATCGATCTGCCGCCCTTCGCCGACCTTTCAGCCTTTCGCGCCCGGCGCGCCGGCGGGACGCCGCCGCACGCGCCGGGGGAAGGGCTGGCGCGCGGCGCGGCTCGGCGGCTGGCGACCGCCGCGATGATGCGGGCCGGCGCGAAACAGCGCTCCTACGCCGTGCTGGCCGACGCGCTCGCCCGGCTGCCGGCCGACGCGCCGCCCTGGCGCCTGGCGATCGCCGGCGACGGCCCGGCGCGTCCGGACGTCGAGGCGCTGTTCGCCGAGCGACCCGAGGCGCGCTTCCTGGGCGCGCTGGAGGAGCCGGCGCTGGCCGACCTGTTCGCCGACGCCGATCTCTTCGTCTGGCCGGCGGTGGGGGAGGCCTACGGTCTGGCGTTGCTTGAGGCGCAGGCGGCCGGGCTGCCCGCCGTCGTCGGCGACCGTCCGGGCGTCCGGGCCGTCGCGGCCGACGGCGAGACCGCCCTGCTGGTCCCAGAGGGCGACGCGCAGGCCTTCGCCGACGCCGTCGCCCGATTGCTGCGCGATGACGACCGACGCCGGCGGATGGGCGCCGCCGCGGCGGCGCGCGCCGCCGAGCGCGACCTGCCCGCCGCCGCCGCCCGCCTTATGGCGGCGTTGGGGCCCTGGCTTCGATGACGCGGCTGGTCCTGATCCGTCACGCGCCGACGCCTTGGAACCGCGAAAAGCGGCTGCAAGGGCGCACCGATACGCCGCTCGACGCGGCCGGCGAACGGTGGGTCGCGCGCTGGCGCCTGCCTGAAGAGGCGCGCGGCGTCGACGCCGTCTCCAGCCCGCTGGCGAGGGCCCGACGCACCGCCGAAATTCTGCTCGACGGCCCCGTGGCGACCGACCCGCGGCTGGCTGAGATGGGCTACGGCGCCTGGGAGGGGGAGCGCTTGCCCGATCTCCGCGCGCGCCTCGGCCGGGAGCTCGCCCGACTGGAGGCGGCCGGCTGGGACTTCCACGCGCCCGGCGGCGAGAGTCCGCGAGCGGTCTGGGCGCGTCTCGCCCCCTTCCTGCGGGACTCCGCCGCCGCCGGCGTCGACCGAGTGGCCGTGTGTCACAACGGGGTGATCCGCACGATCTTGGCGGTCGCGACCGGCTGGAACTTCACCGGCAAGCCGCCGGCCAAGCTGCGCGACGGGGCGGCGCATTTCTTCCAACTCGACGCGGACGGCGGACCCAGCGTGGAGCGGCTCAATCTGCCGCTCACCGCCGCGCCGCCGCCCGGCCCGCAGCGCCCCCCGGGCGATCCGGCGGGACCCGGCGAGGCAAGGCGCCGCGATGACTGAGCGCCCGCGCCTGCTGTTTCACGTCCAGCATCTGCTGGGAGTCGGGCACCGGGCGCGCGCGCATCGGTTGGCCGAGGCGGCCCGGGACGCCGGCTTCGACGTGACGCTGACCGCCGCGCCGGGAGAGCCGGTCCCCGAGGGCGTCGCGGCGCTGCGCCTGCCGGCGGTCCGGGCGGCGGACGCGCGCTTTTCGACCCTGGTGGGGGCGGACGGCCGGCCGGCCGACGAGGCCCTGTGGCGCGCGCGGACGGACGCGTTGGCCGCGGCCGTCGCGTCGCGCCCGCCGGACGCGTTGCTGGTCGAAGGCTATCCGTTCGCCCGCCGCAAGTTCGAAGCCGAGATCGAACCCTTGATCGCCGCCGTGCGGGCCGCCGGCGGGCGCGTCGCCTGTTCGATCCGCGACATCCTGGTCGCCAAACCGGATCGGGCGCGCAACGATCGCATCGCCGCCAAAGCGGCTGCGCTTTACGACCGCATTCTGGTGCACGGCGATCCCGCGTTCGCCGCCTTGTCGGAGAGCTTCCCCGCCGCCGACGCGCTGCCCGCCGCCCGGTTGGTCTACACCGGCTACGTCGCGCCGCCGCCGGTCGCCGAGGCCCCGGCGGGCGAGACGGTCATCGTCTCCGCCGGCGGCGGCGCGGTGGGGGAAGGGCTCATGACGGCCGCGTTGGACGCCCGCGCCGCGGGTCTTCTGGCCGATCATCGCTGGCGGCTGCTGGGCGGTCCGAACCTCGACTCCGACGCGCGCGGGCGTCTGGCGGCGCGGACCGCCGCGCTCGAGGACGTCTCGATCGAGCCGGCGCTGGACGGTGCGGCGTTTCGCGCCGCCTTGTCCGGGGCGGCGCTGTCGATCAGCCAGGCCGGGTACAATACGGCGGTCGATCTCTGGCGCGCCGGACCGCGGGCGGTCCTGGTTCCCTTCGCCGGCCCTGACGGGCGCGAGAGCGAACAGCCGCTGCGGGCCGCCAAGATCGCGGCCCAAGGCCGCGCGGCGGTCTGCGCCGAGGCGGCGCTCGACGGGCCCGCGCTGACCTGCGCGGTCGAGACGGTCATGAGCCGGCCGCGTCCGGGACCGGCGCGCGCGCCCGATCTGAACGGGGCGAGCGCCGGCGCGGCGGCGCTTGCCGCCCTTGTGCGGGAAACGGGTCTCGGCTAAGCCTGACCGTCCGGTTTTCTTCGATGAGGAGCGCCCGCCCGATGCAGGCCGCCGCCGCCCGCCGCCAGAGCGATCACGTCGACCCCGCCGCCGATCCGTGGGATCGCCTGCGCCAGGTCTTCGATCGCTACGCCGCCGCCGGCCGCACTGCGACCTTCTGGCGGCGCGACGACGATCTGCGCGTCGCGGGCCCGGCGCTCGACCGGCTGCTGGCGCTCGCCGACGGCGGGCCCGTCACCCTGGCGGCGATCCCCCGCGACCTGGACGCCGCGGCGGCGGCGCGGCTGGACGCGACCGCCGGCGTGACGCTGGCCCCGCACGGCTGGGCGCATGCGAACCACGCGCCCGAGGGCGAAAAGAAAGCGGAATTCGGGGCCCACCGGCCGGTTGAGGCCATGCTGGCGGAGATCGCGGCGGCCTGGCGACGGCTGCGGACGCTGGCCCCGACGGCGGCGCGGCCGATCTTCGTTCCGCCGTGGAACCGCATCGACGCGCGCTTGGCCGCGCGCCTGCCGGAGGCCGGCCTCGCCGCGCTGTCGACGGTCAAGCCGCGCACGCCGGCGGAGCGCGGCCGACGCCTGAACGTGCATGTCGATCCGATCGATTGGAAGGCCGGCAAGCGGTTTCTGGGCGACGCGCCGGCGCTTGAGCAGGCGATCGGGCATCTGACGGCGCGCCTCGATCCCGAGTTTCCCGGCGACCCGCAGGAGCCGACCGGGCTGTTGACCCATCATCCGGTCCATGACGGCGCATGCTGGCGCTTCTTGGAGCGGCTGCACCGCGCGGTCGCCGATCATCCGGCCGCGCGCTTCGTCGACGCCGAGCAGGGGCTCGAGCCGTGAGCGAACGGTTGCGCAGACTGCATCAGGAGCGCGGCGGCGTGACCGGCGGCGATAGCGGCGGCGGCCCGAAAACGGCCGGCGCGCCGCTCACCGCGCGCCTCGCCTACGGGCGCAAGAGCCTGCACGGCGACGCCGCGCGGGCCGCGATCGGCCTTGCGCTGACGCTGACGCCGATCCTCGCGGTGGACGCGCTGCTGGCGGTCGATCTGGCGCTCGGCGCGTGCGCGGCGATCTTTGCGCTCTATCTGACGCGCACGCTGCTGCGTTACCGCACGGAAATCCGCATCGACGCCTCGGGCGTCGAGGAGCGCGCGCTCGGCGTGAAGCGGATCGCCTGGGACGGGATCGACCATGTCAAGCTGCGCTACTACAGCACCAAGCGCGGGCGCGAGGGAGCGGGCTGGCTGGTGCTGACGTTGGCCGGCGAACCCGATCCGGCCGATCCGGAAGAGCCGGGACCGGCGCCGCGGGCGCGAAAAAAAATCTCTGTTGAATCGACGCTTGAGCGATTCGATGATCTTCTAACTGCGGTCGCCGAGACGGCCGTGCGGCGCGGACTCGAGATGGACGAGACCACCGTCCACAATTTCGCCGCCGCCGGCCGACCGTTGCGCCTCTCCGTTGGGGGAGAGGCGGACTGACGACTCGGCGTCGCCGCGCCGAGGAAGGGCGAGGGCGTCGCATGACGGCCAATCTTTTGGAAGTGCGGGATCTGCAGGTCGTCTTCGACCTGGCCGAAGGCCCGCTGGAGGCCGTTCGCGGCGTGAGCTTCCGCGTGCCGCCGGGCGGAACCGTCGCGCTCGTCGGCGAGAGCGGCTCCGGCAAGTCGGTCGTCAGTCAGGCGATCATGGGCCTGCTGCCCAAGGCCGCGCGCATCGCCGGCGGCGAGATCCTGTTCCGCGACCCGCTCGCCCCGCCGGACGCGCCGCCGCTCGACATCGCCCATCTCGACCGCGACGGCGAGACGATGCGCAAAATCCGCGGCGGCCGCATCTCGATCATCTTCCAGGAGCCGATGACCTCGCTCTCGCCGCTGCATACGATCGGCGATCAGATCGGCGAAGCTGTCGCGCTGCATCGCGGCGGCGGCCGCGCGGAGGTCGAAGAGCTGGTGCGCGGCATTCTGGAGATGGTCGGATTCCCCGACCCCCAGCGCGCCCTCAAGACCTATCCGTTCGAATTGTCCGGGGGCCTGCGCCAGCGCGCGATGATCGCGATGGCGCTGGTCTGCCATCCCGCGCTGTTGATCGCGGACGAGCCGACGACCGCGTTGGACGTCACTATCCAGGCCCAGATCCTGAAGCTGATCCGCGATCTGCAGCGCGAGCTCGGCATGGCCGTGCTGATGATCACCCACGATCTGGGCGTCGTCGCCAACGTCGCGGAGGAGGTGGTCGTGATGTATCACGGCCGGGTGATGGAGCACGGCACGCTGGACCATATCTTCCGCGATCCGCAGCACCCCTATCTGAGGGCGTTGCTGCGCGCGGTGCCGCGCTTCGACATGGGCCGGGACGAACGCCTCGTCCCGATCCGCGAGATCGCCCCCCCGAGCGAGGCGCTGACCGCGCGCAAGGTCGTCCCGCCGGCGGGCGCGGACCCGAACCGGCCGATCCTGAGCGTATCCGGCCTCGCCAAGCGCTTCACGATCCGCAAGTCGGGGCTGTTCTCGCGCGGGCCGGCGGCGGCCAACCAGGTGATCGCCGTCGACGGGGTGAGTTTCGAACTGCGGCGCGGCGAATGTCTCGGGCTGGTGGGCGAAAGCGGATGCGGCAAGACCACGGTCTCGAAGATCCTGATGCGCGCGCTGTCGCCGGATGAAGGCTCGGTCGTCTATTCCGACGGGGTCGAGGACGTCGACGTGCTCGCGCTCGACGGGGACGGGCTGAAGGTCTTCCGCCGCACCATGCAGTTCATCTTTCAGGACCCGTTCTCCAGCCTCGATCCTCGGATGACGGTGCTCGACATCGTGACCGAGCCGCTGGACATCCACGGGCTGGGGACTCCCGGCGAACGAAAGGCCTTCGCGCAGGAGCTGATGGCGCTGGTCGGCCTGGACACCCGCCATCTCAACCGCTACCCGCACAGCTTCTCCGGCGGGCAGCGCCAGCGCATCGGCATCGCGCGCGCCCTGGCCTTGCGCCCGGAAATCCTGATCTGCGACGAGCCGGTCTCGGCGTTGGACGTCTCGATTCAGGCGCAGATCCTCAATCTTCTCAAGGATCTACAGCGCGAGCTGGGGCTGACCTACCTCTTCATCAGTCACAATCTGGCGGTCGTCGACTACATCGCCGATCGGATCGCGGTGATGTGCCGGGGCCGGCTGGTGGAGCTGGCCCCGCGCGAGACGCTGTTCCGCGGACCCCAGCACCCCTACACCCAGGCGCTGCTGAAGGCGGTGCCGGATCCGAACCCGGATCGGCCGCTCGACTTCGCGCATCTGATGAACGCGCGCGCCTCGGAGCCTGCGGCCTGGCCCGCCCCCTTCACCGATCTGAGCGAGCGCGGCGAGACCCGCCCGCGGCTGGTCGAAATCGCGCCGGGCCATTTCGTGCGCAAGGCGGCCGACGCGGCCGCCGCCCCGGAGGCGGCGGAATGAGAGGCTTTGCGCCGCTTCTCGCCGCGCTGCTGTTCGCAGCCGCCGCGCCGGCGCCGGCGAGCGAGATCCTCCCGCCGCTGCAGGAGACGCCCTTCTTCGCGGAAAGTCTGGATCGGGGCGACTTGCCGCCTGTGGCGGCGCGCCTCCCGGACGCGCCGCAGCTGGTCGATTTCGACGCGCGCGGTCAGGCGCCGGGTCGGCATGGCGGCGATATCCGCATGCTGATGAAACGGGCCAAGGACGCCCGCCAGCTGACGGTCTACGGCTACGCGCGTCTGGTGAAGTACGACCGCGATCTGGAGCTGGTCCCCGACCTGCTGGAGCGGGTGGACAACGAGGGCGACCGGGTCTTCACGCTTCACCTGCGCGAAGGCCATCGCTGGTCCGACGGCGCGCCCTTCACCAGCGCCGACTTCCGGTACTTCTGGGAGGATATGGCGAACAACGAGGAGCTCTATCCGGTCGGACCGCCGGCCTTCCTGAAGGTGCGCGGCGAATACCCGACGGTCACGATCCTCGATGAGACGCGGGTGCGCTACGAATGGCGCTATCCCAATCCCGACTTCCTGCCGGGCTTGGCCGGGGCGACGCCGGAATACATTTACGCGCCCGCTCACTATCTGAAGCGCTTTCACCTCGACTACGCCGATCCGGAGGCGCTGGCGGAGGCGGTGGCGGAGAGCGGTCAGCGCAACTGGGCGGCTCTGCACACCAAGAACGGCCGGCTCTACCGCATGGACAATCCGGAGCTGCCGCTCCTCCAGCCCTGGTTTCCGGTGACGGAGCAGACGGCGAAGCGCCTGATCTTCGAGCGCAACCCCTTCTACCACAAGATCGACCGCAACGGCCGGCAGCTGCCCTACGCCGACCGGGTGATTTTCGACGTCACAGAATCCAAGCTGATCCCGGGCAAGGTGGCGACCGGCGACGTCGATCTACAGGGTCGTTACCTCACGTTCGACGATTACACGCTGCTCAAGCGCAACGCCGACCAGGTGGGCTACGACGTCCATCTCTGGCGCATCGCGAAGGGCGCGCATCTGGCGCTGTTTCCCAACCTGACCCACGGCGATCCGCGCTATCGCGACCTGGTGCGCGACCCGCGGTTCCGGCAGGCGCTGAGCCTTGCGACCAACCGCTATGAGATCAACCGCGTCGTCTATTACGGCCTGGCGATCGAAGGGCAGAACACGCTGTTGCCGGAAAGTCCGCTCTACAAGCGGGAATACCGAAAGCAGTGGACCGGCTTCGACCTGAAGCGCGCCAACGCGCTGCTCGACGAGATGGGCCTGGAGCGCCGCATGATCGACGGCGTGCGCACCTATCCGAACGGCGATCCGATCGAGATCGTGGTCGAAAGCGCCGGCACCTCGACCGAGGAGACCGACGTGCTGCAGCTGATCAAGGACAGCTGGTACGAGGTCGGAGTCCGCGTGTTCATCAAGCCGATCAACCTCGACACCATGCGTCGGCGGATCTACGCGGGCGAAACGCAGATGGCGATTTCCTCCGGCTTGGAGAACGGCATGGCGACGGCGGACATGACGCCGGACGAGCTCGCGCCGGTGCATCAGATCCAGTACCAGTGGTCGGACTGGGGTCAGTATTTCGAGACCAACGGCGAGGCCGGATCGCCGCCCGACATGGCGGTCGGCAAGCGGCTCGTCGATCTGCTGCACCGCTGGTACGGGGCCGCCGACAAGGCCGAGCGGACCCGCCTGTGGCGCGAGATGCTGGAGATCCACTCCGACAACGTCTTCACCATCGGCCTGGTGGCCGGCGTGATGCAGCCGATCGCCGTGCGCCACGGCCTGATGAACGTGCCCGACCAGGGGATCTGGAACTGGGACCCGGGCGCCCATTTCGGCCTCTACGGGATGGACGGCTTCTGGTGGGACCCGGGCGTCGGCGAGACCGCGGACGCCGATCGGGCGGCCGCGGCCGCGGCCGCGGCGGACGACGGATAGGGCGCACAGGCTTATGCTGGATTACATCGCGCGCCGTCTGCTCGTCATGATCCCGACGCTGCTGATCATCAGCGTCCTGGTCTTCGTGATCATCCAACTGCCGCCCGGCGACTATCTTGAGACGATGGTGGCCGAACTGCAGAGCCAGGGCGAGGAGGTGAGCCAGGAGCGGATCGCCTTCTATCGCGAGCAGTACGGCCTGGGCGAGCCGATGTGGAAGCAGTTCGCGGTCTGGTTCTGGGGCCTGCTGCAGGGCGACATGGGCTACAGCTTCGAATACGAGCTGCCGGTCTCCGACGTCGTCGGCGACCGGGTTTTCCTGACCATCCTGGTGAGCTTCACCACCATCCTTTTCGTCTATCTGGTCAGCTTTCCGATCGGCGTCTATTCGGCGGTCCGCCAATATTCGCTCGGCGACTACACGCTGACCTTCGTCGGCTTCATCGGGTTGGCGACGCCGAACTTTCTGTTGGCGCTGATCCTGATGTATTTCGCGAATCAATGGTTCGGGGTCTCGATCGGCGGACTGGTCGATCCCGAATTGCGCGACGCGCCGATGAGCTGGGAGAAGCTCGTCAACGTGCTGGGCCATCTGTGGGTGCCGGTGATCGTCATCGGCACGGCGGGCACGGCCGGGATGATCCGGCGGCTGCGGGCCAATCTGCTGGACGAATTGCACAAGCAGTACGTCGTCACCGCCAAGGCCAAGGGCGTGCCGCCGGGCAAGCTGCTGCGCAAGTACCCGCTGCGTATGGCGCTCAATCCCTTCATCGCCGACATCGGCAACCTGCTGCCGGAGATCATTTCGGGCTCGGCCATCGTCTCGGTGGTGCTCAGCCTGGAGACCACGGGGCCGATGCTGCTCGGCGCGCTGCAGAGCCAGGACATGTATCTCGCGGGCTCGTTCCTGATGGCGCTCGCCCTGCTGACGGTGGTTGGGAACCTGCTCAGCGATCTGGCGCTGGCCGCGCTGGACCCGCGGATCAGGCTGGGCGCGGAGTCCGCCCGATGAGCGAGAGCCCGCGCCTTCCGAACCGCGGCGACGAGCCGCTCTCGCACTATGTCGACCAGGCGCCGTTCGATCCGCAGGCCGCCGTCACGCTGACGCCGGAGCAGGAGCGCTATTACCTCTCCAGCCAATGGCGGCTGATGTGGCTGAAATTCAAGCGCCACCGGCTGGCGGTGGTGAGCGGCGTCTTTCTGCTGCTGGTCTACGCCTCGGTGCTGATCTCGGAGGTGTTGGCGCCGGTCGACTACAACCACCGCAACACCGAGTATCTGAAGGCCCCCCCGCAGGCGATCCATCTGTTCCACGAGGGGGAGTTCGTGGGCCCCTTCGTCTACGGCTACGACGTCAGCCTGGATATGGAGATGATGGCGTGGCGCTATGACGTCGATAAAAGCGACGTCATGCCGCTGCGCTTCTTCTGCACCGAGGCCGACTATCCCGGCGCGACCTACCAGTTCTGGGGCTTGGTCGAGGCGAGCTTCCACATCGTCTGTCCGGCCGAAGGCGGTTATTTCTTTCCGCTGGGCGCCGATCGGCTGGGGCGCGACATGCTGAGCCGGATCATCCAGGGCGCGCGCATCTCGCTCACGATCGGCTTGATCGGGGTGGTGATCTCCTTCGCGCTGGGCGTCGTGCTCGGCGGGCTCGCCGGCTATTACGGCGGGTATGTCGATTCGGCCGTCCAACGCGCGATCGAGATCGTGCGCTCCTTTCCCTCGCTGCCGCTGTGGATGGCCTTGTCGGCGGCGATGCCGGTCGATTGGTCGCCGATCATCGTCTTCATGGGAATTTCGGTGATCCTGGGGCTGCTCGACTGGCCGGGCCTGGCGCGGGCCGTGCGCTCCAAACTGCTGGCGCTGCGCGAGGAGGATTTCGTCGTCGCCGCCGAACTGATGGGCGCAAAGCCGAAACGCATCATCGGCCGGCATCTGCTGCCCAGCTTCTCCAGCCACCTGATCGCCAGCGCGACGCTGACGATTCCGGCGATGATCCTCGGGGAGACGGCGCTCAGCTTCCTAGGCCTCGGCCTGCGCCCGCCGATCACCAGTTGGGGCGTGCTCTTGAACGAGGCGCAGAACTTCAACGCCATCGTCAACACGCCCTGGCTGCTGTTCCCCGCCGTGCCGGTGATCCTCGTCGTCCTCGCCTTCCAATTCCTCGGCGACGGGCTGCGCGACGCGGCCGATCCGTACAAGTAAGCGGTCCGGGCGCGCCCATGACTGAGCTGAGCCTGCAAGCCCTGTGCGACGAGGCGCTGCGCTGCGCGCAGAAGGGCGCCTTCACGGACGCGGAGCGGCTGCTCCGTCAGGCGGTCGCCCGCGCGCCCGCCGCCCCGGGGCCCGCGCTTTATTACGGGCGGGTGCTCCGCGCCCTGGGCCGGTTGTCGGAGGCCGCGGCGGCGTTCGAGCGCGCCGCCAAGCCCGTCGGGCCGGTGCAGGGCGCGGCGTTGGCGGATTAGGGCGCCGCCCTCTTGGGGCTGGGCCGGCTCGGGCCGGCGCGGCGCGCCTTGCTGCGGGCGCTCGCCCGGGCCCCTGACGATTGGGCGGTGCGTTACAATCTGGTGCTGCTGGCGGCCGAGACGGGCGACGTCGCGCTTGCCGAGACGCACGCCGAGGCCTGTCGGCGCCTGAACCCCGACGCGCCGGAGACCGCGAACGCCTCGGGCCTCGCGCATTTGGCGGCGGGCCGGCCGCTGGAGGCGGAGGCCGCCTTCGCCGAGGCGCGGCGCCGCGCGCCGGACGACCCGACGGCGCTGCGCAATTGGGCCCGCGCGGTCAAGGCGGCGGGCCGGCCCGAGGAGGCGGCGGAAGCGCTGGCGCCCCTGTTGGCCCGCGAGCCCGGCCCGGCCGAGGTCACCCGCAGCCTGATGGCCGCCGCTCTGGACGACGCCGCGCTGTCGGCGCAGGCGCTCGACGTTCTCAGCCCGTTGCTCGAGGGCGCTCAGGCCTCGCCGGCCGTCCTGGGGCAGGCCGCCTCCATCGCCGAACGATGCGGGCGACTGTCGGACGCCGAAGTCTGGGCCGAGGCCGCGCTGGCCGGCGCGGGCGACGACGCCGAGACCCGCGACTGGGCCCTGGTGATCCGGGCGCGCCTGGCGCGCCGGGCCGGTGATGCGGCGGCGGCGTTGGAGGCCTTGGCGGGCGCCGAGCCCGGGCGCCACGCCGCCGGCCGCGCTCTGTTGGCCGCGGAAATCCATTTCGAGATCGCCCGCGCCGCCGACCTGCTGGGACGGACCGAGGAGACGCTGGCGCACGCGCGGGCGGGCAATGAATTGATGGCCGCCCGGGAAGCGGCGGCCGGCGTCGACGCCGAGCGGCACTTGGCCCGGCTGGCCGAGACGACGCGCCGACTGCAAGAGGCGGCGCCGCTGGCCGCGCCAGAGGACGGGCTCGAGGACGGGCTCGAGGACGGGCTTGCGGAGGACCTCATGGACGGGGGACCGGCGCCGCGGCTCGTGTTCCTTACCGGCGCGGCGCGCGTGGGCTCGACCTTGCTGGTGCGCAGTCTGGAGGCGTCGAGCCGTCTGATCGCGCTGGACGAACCGGCGCTGGGCCTGGCGCGGTTGTCGCTCGACGAGCCGCCTGCGCGCCTGCGCGCCGCGTTGTTCGACGCGCTGGCGGCGGCGGCCGGCCTCGCAGACGCCCGAGCGCTCGACGGAAAGCTTGTCTTGATCAAGGCGCCGATGGCGGCGTTGGACGCTCCGAAGCTGTTCCGCGCCGCGCCCGACTCGAAGCTGATCCTGATGCACCGCGACCCGTTTGACGTGGTGTTGAGCGCCTATCTGCAGAATTTCCGCGGCTCCGATCTGCTGCACGGCTTCCGCACGCTCAACGGGGCGGCCCGGCTCTACGACGCGACGCTGACCTGCCTGGAGGCGCTCGCCCGCCATCTGCCGGACGAGCGGCGTCTGACCCTGTTCTATGAGCGACTGGCGGGCGATTACGAGCGCGAGCTGCAGGCGTTGTGCGGCTTCCTGGAGATCCCGTACGAGGAGGCGCTGGCCGCGGACGAGACTCGCGCCGGCGCGCGCGCGCGGCGCGTGCGCACGCCGAGCTACCACCAGATCGCCGGCCCCGTGACCGAGCGGGCCGTCGCCCGCTGGCGGCGCTACGAGGACGCGCTCGCCGAGACCGCGCCGCTGTTGCAGCCGTGGCGCGCGCGGCTGGGCTACGACGGGTAGCTTCGCAGGCGGGAGCCAGGCCGCTCAGCCCCCCTCAGCCCCCCTCAGCCCCCCCCTCAGCCCCAGGGGCGCGCTTCGCCGGCGAGCGCGCGCAGCCGGCGGATGCGCTCTTCGGTCTTGGGGTGGGTCGAGAACAGGCCGTCGATCGCGTTGGCGTGCAGCGGGTTGACGATGAACATCTGGGCGGTCGCGGGGTTCTTCTCGGCCGTGTCCATGTCGGTGCGCGCGGCGGCGTTCTGCATCTTCTCCAGCGCCGAGGCGAGCCACAGCGGCTGGCCGCAGATCTCAGCCCCCATCTTGTCGGCCCCGTATTCGCGCGTGCGGCTGATCGCCATCTGCACCAGCATGGCGGCGATCGGCCCCAGGATCATCACCAGGATCACGCCCACGAAGCCGAGCGGGCTGTTGCGATTGCCGCCGAAGAGCTGCGCGAACATCGCGATGTTGGCGAGCGCCGAGATCGCGCCGGCCAGCGTCGCGGTGATCGTCATGATCAGCGTGTCGCGGTTCTTCACATGGGCCAGCTCGTGCGCCATGACGCCCGCGATCTCCTCATGGCTCAGCATGCGCAAAAGGCCGGTGGTGGCGGCGACGGCGGCGTTGTCCGGATTGCGGCCGGTGGCGAAGGCGTTCGGCTGGTCCTGCTCGATGATGTAGACTTTGGGCATGGGCAGCTCGGCGCGCTGGGCCAGCTGCTCCACCAGGCGCACAAGATCGGGCGCGCTGGTGCGGTCGACCTCGCGCGCGCCGTACATGCGCAGCACGATCTTGTCTGCGTTCCAATAGGCGAAGACGTTGCCGAAGCCGGCCAGCGCCAGGGCGATCAGCATCCCGCCCTCGCCGCCGACCAGATAGCCGCAGCCGACGAACAAGGCCGTCAGGCCGGCCATCAGTAGGCTGGTGCGCACCCAATTCATCGACGTCGCTCCACCTTGAACAGAAAGCCGACCGCGCCGATCGCGACCGACAGCCTCGCCGTCGAGGCGGCTTTTAGATGGGCGAACGGGGCGGCGTTTCAAGCGCCGCGCGGATCTCCGCGGCCGAGGCCGGGCGCCCGCCCGCCGCCTGGATCAGGCCGGCCGCCTCCTCCGCCAGCGCGGGATTGCGGATATCGAGGCCGAGCGGCGCGTCCTCCAGCCCGACGCGCACATGCCCGCCGGCTGCGACGGCCTCTGGAATCAGCGCGCGCAGATCGACCTGCAGGCCCGCGATCATCCAGGGCGCGCCGGGCGCGCAGTCCGCCAACAGCGCGCGGTAGGCGTCGAGCGCATAGGAGCGCGGCGGATAGCCGAAGCTGAACCGATCGGAGAACATCAACCGATAGACCGCCTGCGGCGCGTCCGCATAGCGCGCGGCCAGCGCCGCGCCGAAGCGCAGGAACCCCGGCTCGTAGATCGCGTAGCCCGGATGGAAGCCGTACTCCGCCGCAAGCCGCAGCCCCTCGCGCGCGTGGTCTTCGGGATTGGAGTAGGTGAAACCCGGCCGGTCCGCCGCGACGCCGGCCAGATCGGCGATATGGACCGTGCCCGGATCGACCACGGACCATTCGATCAGGCCGCGCCGCGCCAACTCCACGGTGTGGGCGTAGCGCGCCTGGACGCTGAGGCCGCCGCCATGTCCCTCCGCCCCGTTGAACGGCAAGGTCGGGTAGACGATCGCGTCGACCTCGGCCCGAACGCCCTCGATGATGCGGGCGTAGGTCCGCCAATCGTCGCTCTGCCGGCCGCTGTCGGGATCGAAGGCGTGGACGTGGATCACGGCCGCGCCGGCGCGCGCGCAGGCGATCCCCTCGGCGACGCAGTCCGCGATCGAATAGGGCGCGCGCGGTTGCTTCGCCGGGCCCCAGGGGCCGTTCAGCGCGACTTCCAGCCAGACGGGCGTCCCGCGCGCGGCCATCGGCTCAGCCGCCGGCGAAGCGGCTGGCGTCGAAGACGGCGTAAAGCGCCGCCGCCAGCGACAGGATGACGCCGGTCGTCAGGATCTTGCGCAGCGTTCCGTACCACGCGGGGAACAGGCCGCCGCGCACCGCCTTCGCGTCGACGATGAAGGCCAGCGTGAAGGCGATCAGATAGACGATCAGCACCGAATAGATCTGGCCGGTGAACATCGCGCCCCAACCGATCAGGGCCGGGGTCACCGACCAGATCAGCTGCATCCAGTTGGGCCGCATCGCAAGGTCCGGGGCCAGCGCGCGCCCCCAATGCACGCCGCCGAGGAAGCTCAGGATCACCGCGCCGTAGCCCAGCATCGCGTTGAGCGCCAGCGCCGCCGCCGCGGGCTCCGCCAACCAGGCGCCCGCCGCGCCGACGACGAAGGGAATGAGGCCGGCCAGCCCGATGAACAGCGCCGGGGTCGGAATCTTCGCGAAGGCGTCGCGCATCGGCGGCAATCCTCTCGTCAAACGCTTGGGGCTAGTCTTCGCCGCCGACCCGCACGCGATAGGTCAGCGCGGTCTCGGCTCGGGCGGGAATCTCGACCGCGAAGCGCGCGGCGCCGGCGTCGGCGGTCTGCGCCGGATGGCTGGTCTGCAGGATCGTCCAGGGCGCGTTGAAGCGCTCCACGACGTCGACCGTCACGGCCGCATCCTTGGCGTTTTTCAGGATGATTTCGTGCTCGGCCTCGTAGGGGCGCGGGCCGTTTCGGCGCTGTTCGTCAGGACCCCGCCACTCGAAGGCCGTCATCGTGCGCCGGGCGGTCACATCGAAGGCGGCGCCGAGATCGAGGGTCGCCGCGGCGCCGACCGGCAGGTCGGGCAGCCGCGCCTCGGCCAGCAGCCGGGTGGAGAGGCCGGCCCCCGGGCGATCGGCCGAGGCGGTCGAGGCGTCCGGCGCGCGCACCGTGATCGTGCCCGCCGGCAGCGGCCGGGCCAGCGGCCCGTCGGCGGCGTTGGCCAGCGTGAGCCGCACGTGCGGGCGCAGCAGCTCCTCCCCGCTCTCGACACGGCCGGGCCAGGCCTCGCCGCGGCCTTCCAGCACGTAGCGACGCGTCACCGGGACCGCGGTCTCGCCCATCAGCACCCGGCGCACGGTGGATCGGCCGGGCAGATCGATCGGGGCGGCCAGTCGGTACAACTGGCGGTCGCCGACGGCCTGGGCCTGGGGCGGACCGGCGGATTCGGCGCTCATCGCGCGGGCCTGCATCGCGGCGTCCGCCTGCGGGCCCGGCCCGCCGCCGCCCGCGCGCGGGACGTCGCCGGCGACCAGCGTCACCGCTGCGTTCAGGACGTCCTCGGCGCCGTCGTTGCGGATCAGATAATCGGCCGAGAGGCGGAGCTGCGCGCCGTCTTCGCGCAACACCCCGTCATAGCGCGCGTCCCAGCCGAGGCTCGGCGTCTCGTAGCGCAATTGCAGGGTTCCCGTCGTCACCGGCGCGACGAACCGGACCGCGACGCTGCGCTGAAGCGCCAGATCGGCGGGTGGGCGGCGCAGCAGCAATCGGCCGGGCGGCAGCACCTCCAGGGCGCCGTCGGCGCGTTCGATCACGGGCCAGCCGCGCCCGGCGCTGCGCAGCAGGCCGGTGATCTCCTCCTCGGCGCCGGTGGCGGGGTTGCGCGTCAGCCAGGTGATCTCGCGCCCCACCATGCGCGCCAGCAGCGCGGCCGGCTCCGCCTCCGCCTCTTGCAGGGCGAGGGTGTCGGGGACGACCGCCGCGCCGCCCGCCGCCGGCAGGAAGCGCGCGGCGAGGCTGTCGCCGAGCGCGCCGTCGGGCAGATCGCGCGCGATCAGCACGTCCGCCGGACCGTCGAGCGCGACGGGCCGCGTCTCGCGCAACTCCGCCGGCCCGCCGCGGTACAGCGTCGCGACATGGGCGTTGGGCGGCGGGGCGCTCGCGGTCTGCGCCAGCGCCGGCAGCGGCGCCAGCATCGCGGCGGCGACGGCCAAGGCGGCGCGCCGGCTCATGACAGCACCGCCGTCGCGTAGAGGAAATTCTTGAAGACCAGCGGCGTCAGCGGGACCGGTCGGTAGTTCTGCATGAATTCGGGATGGCTGCCGCGCCAGCCGCGCGCGAAGGAGTCCGCCTCCGCCTCCGGGTGGAACTGGACCGACACCCAGCCGCCGCCGTAGTCGATCGCCGCGGCCGGCAGCTCGGCGCGCGTCGCCAGCACCTGCGCGCCGTCCGGCGGACGGGCGACATGCTCCTCATTGCCGAAATGAAAGGCGGGCGGATCGTCCAGCCCCTCGAACAGCCAGTGCGCGCGGCCCGCTTCGGTCAGGTCGACGGGCAGGGTTGCGGCCATGGTTCCCGCGGCCACGGTCTCCACCGGGGCCCCCAACGCCTTCGCCATGATCTGATGGCCGCCGCACACCCCGAAGATCGGCGGTCCGCCGTCCGGGCGCGCGCGGGCGGCCCGAAGCCACTCGATCAGCGCGCGCTGCCAGGCCAGATCGTCATGCACCGAATGGAAGGAGCCGCCGATCACCACGGCGTCGGGCGCCTCCGACCCGTCGAGCGGCGGCAGCGGCGCGCCGTGGCAGATGCGTCGGCCGTCATACTCCAGCCGATCGCGCACGCCGGCGCGCTCCAGGGTCCCCTCGAACCAGACGGTTTCGTCGTCGCCGCCCGGCTCGTCGGCGAAGATCGCCGGGTCGTAGCGCCCGGGCGCGCCCAGCTGGCCGAGGAACGCGAACCGTTTCAGACGGGTCGTCATCGCACTCTCCTCACACGCGCTAGAGCGCCTGACGCGCCTTGAGCGCCGCGCTCAACGTGCCGTCGTCCAGGTAATCCAACTCGCCGCCCACCGGCACCCCGTGAGCCAGGCGGGTGACCTTGACCCCGGCGCCCTCCAGACGTTCGGTGATGTAGTGGGCGGTGGTTTGGCCGTCGACGGTCAAGTTCGTGGCCAGAATGATCTCCGCCGTCGGCCGATCCGGGCCGACGCGCGCCAGCAATTGGCCGATCGTCAGATCCTCCGGTCCGATTCCGTCGAGCGCCGAAAGGGTCCCGCCGAGAACGTGATAGCGGCCGGTGAAGCCGGACGCGCGCTCCAAAGCCCAGAGATCCCCGACCTGCTCCACCACGCAGATCGTCCGGGCGTCGCGAGTCTCGTCGGTGCAGATCCGGCAGGGATCAGTCGTGTCCAGGTTGCCGCACACCGAGCACGGCGCCACCTTGTCGGCCGCCTCCGACAGCGCGGTCGCGAGCGGGCGCATCAGGCTTTCGCGCTTCTTGACCAGCTCCAGCGCCGCGCGCCGGGCCGATCGGGGGCCGAGGCCCGGAAGTCGGGCCAGCAACTGGATCAGACGCTCGATTTCCTGCATGCGTTCGCCGGAGGTTCGTCGGGACGGCGCCGGACCGTCTCGCGGGTCAGAAAGGCAGCTTCATGCCGGGCGGCAGCTGCAGGCCGCCCATCAGCTTCTGGGTCTCCTCCTGCAGACGGGCTTCGGCCTTGGATTGGGCGTCGTTGATCGCGGCGACGATCAAATCCTCCATCACCTCTTTCTCGTCGGCTGAAACGAGCGAGGGGTCGACCTCGATCCGGCGCAGCTTGCCCTTGCCCGAGACGGTGGCGGAGACCATGCCGCCGCCGGCCGTCCCCATGACCTCCACCTGCTCCATTTCCTGCTGCATGCGCTGGAGGTTTTCCTGCATCTCCTGCGCCTGCTTCATCATGTTCGCCATATTCTTCATCGTCGGCTCGCTCGCTTCTCGCCAGGCCGCGCCCGACACATGTCGGGCGGCGGCGGATCAGAAATCCTCAGGACCGGGGTCGCCGTCCTCCCAGGGGGGCGGCCCGTGATCGAAAGGGGCGTCCTCGTCATACGCCGCGTCGTCGTCGGGGGCCGGAGCGCCTCCGTCCGGGTCTGGAGATGGGAGCGCGGCGAGGCCTTGACCATCCCCCGCCGCGCGCTCCGCTTCGGCCGCCAGAATGCGGGCGATCTCCGCGCCGGGAAAGGCGGCGCGCACGGCCTGGACCAGCGGGTCCTGTTCGGCGCGGCGCAGCCGCGCCTGCTCGGCCCGCTCGTCTTCCTCGACCAGGGTCGGGCCGCCCGGCGCGTTGGACAGGCTGACCATCCAGCGCTCGCCCGTCCATTCCGAAAGCTTCCGCGCCAGACGGCCGGGCAGTTCCTTCAGATCGCGCGGCGCGGCCTCGGAAAGGCGAAACTCGATCCGGCCGCGCTCGAAGGCGACCGGGTGGACGTGCCGGCGCAGCGCGCTCGCCATGCGCAACTCGCGGCGCTTGTCGGCGAGCGCCGCCAGCGCGCGCAGGTCGCCCGGCGGCGGCTCCAGCGGCCCGGCCGGCGCCGGCGCAGGTTGCGCCTCGGGTTCCGGCGAGGCCGGCCGAACCGCCGCGGCCGTCTGGACCCCGGCGTCCGCCCCGCGCGCAGCGGCGCGCGGCGACTCGCCGGAAGGCGCGCCCTGAGGCGATGCGGCCCGATCGGGCGCCGCCGGGTCTGAGACCTGGCCCGCCGTCGGCGCCGGCGTCGCCCCAGAGGCGGACGCCCCAGGGCCGGGCGTCCCAGAGGCGGGAGGCCCAGAGGCGGGAGTCCCGGGCGCGGAGGCCGGGCTCGACCCAACCCCGGGTGCTGGGGCCGGCCCCTCGCCGGCCGCCTTCAAGCGCTTCGCCAACTCGCCCGGCGGGGGCATGTCGGCGGCGTGGATCAGGCGGATCAGCACCATTTCGGCCGCCTGGATCGGGCTCGGGGCCTCGCGCACCTCTGAAAGGCCCTTCATCAGCATCTGCCAAGCCCGGGCCAGCGCCGGCAGGCCCAGCGTCGCGGCCATCTCGCGCCCGCGAGTGCGCTCAAGCTCCGGGGTCGTCGCCCGGTCCGCCAGATCGGGGACCAGCTTCGCGCGGGTCAGCCAATGGGTCACGTCGAGGAGGTCCTGGATCACCACCGCCGGGTCGCCGCCGACATCGTAGAGGTCCTCCAGAATCTGCAGCGACCCCGGCGCGTCGCCCTTCATCGCCGCGTCGAACAGATCGTAGATGCGCGCGCGGTCGGCGAGGCCCAGCATGTCGCGGACCCGCTCGGCCGCCACCCGCTCGGACGAGAGCGCGATCGCCTGATCCAGGATCGAGAGCCCGTCGCGCACCGAGCCGTCGGCGGCGCGCGCGATCATCGCCAGCGCCTCGTCGTCGACGCCCATGCCTTCGGCCTCGGCCACGCGGCGGAAATGGGCGGACAGCTGCTCCACCGGCACCCGGCGCAGATCGAAGCGCTGGCAGCGGCTCAACACCGTCACCGGCACCTTGCGGATCTCGGTCGTGGCGAAGACGAACTTCACATGCTCCGGCGGCTCCTCCAGCGTCTTGAGGAGCGCGTTGAAGGCCTGGGTCGAGAGCATGTGCACCTCGTCCAGGATGTAGACCTTGTAGCGCGCCGAGGTCGGGCGGTAGCGCACGCCGTCGATCAGATCGCGGATGTCGCCGACGCCGGTGCGGCTGGCCGCGTCCATCTCGATCACGTCGACATGGCGGTCGGAGGCGATCGCCGTGCAATGCTCGCACACGCCGCAGGGCTTCACCGTCGGCCCGCCGTCGCCGTCGGGGCCGATGCAGTTCAGCGCTTTGGCGATGATTCGCGCGGTCGTGGTCTTGCCGACGCCGCGCACGCCGGTCAGCACGAAGGCCTGGGCGATGCGGCCCGCCTGGATCGCGTTGGTCAGCGTGCGGACCAGCGGTTCCTGGCCGATCAACTCGTCGAAATTGGTCGGGCGGTATTTGCGCGCCAGGACGCGGTAGGCGTCGGATTTTTTCTCGGCGGGCGCGGGCGAAGCGGGCGGCGCGGGGGCGCCTCCGGCGGCCGCGTCGCTTTCGCGCGCGGCGTGCGGCTCCGGCTCCGGTTCAGGCTCAGATCCCGGCGGCGGCGTCTCCTCGCCGAACAGGTTGGGGCCGGGCGGCGGCGGCTCGGGCGCGCCCTCCTCGGACTCGTCCTCGAAATCCTCGTCGCGGTCGTTGGCGCCGCTGGTCATCCGCTCACTCTTCCGCTCGCCCGTTGCATGCCCCGACAATAACGGCGCGCTCCGGCGAACCCAACAGATAGTTGGGGCGGCGCCGGCGCGACGATCGGGGGACGGAGGGAAGGCGGAAGACCGGAGCGGCGACCCGAGCGGAAACTCGTTACGGCTGCTTCCTTCCGGACCTGACCGGGTTGGCGAGGCGCCCGTCCGCGCTCCGGCCTTCCAAGCGCCTTATATCAGGATCAGGGCGGGGGGATGCAACCCGATTCCTCTTCACGGCTCGCTCCGGCCAAGCCCGATATCCTCTCTATCCACAGGCGGCGTTCGCATTTGTTCTTGTGACGGGCGCGACCGACTCGGTTATCTCTATGCATGATCGAATGTCGCCGGACGGATTCGCGCAAATGCAATTGTTCATTGATGAGAGCGGAGGTCTCGAGGGCAAAGACCGTCTATTTGTGGTCTCGGGTGTTTGCGGCGACGCGGACGCGTTCGCTAAGCGGGTGACCAAGCATCGCAGGCGCATTGGACGCGGACGCAGACCGTTGACGGAACTCAAAGGCGCCGACCTCGCTCGGATCGCCGAATACGAAGTGTTGTCCGACCTTCCGATTGAAACGCGATTCGCGACGGTCTTTGTCCGATTGAGCGATCCAAGGCATGCATGGGCGGCGAAGGAGCTTGGAGAGCCAGAGCTCTATGCTCGAATGATTGAGCAAGTTCGCCGCATGGTGTCTCTCGGGGGCGTTGATATACAAGGCCTCACGATTGACCACGGCCGCTTCAAGAGAAGCGTGCAACGTCGCCTGCAAGATCGCCTTGAGCGCGCCAGCAATCGGCCTATCCCCATCGCTTTTCGACGCTCGGAAACATCGCCGGGCGTGCAATTGGCCGATCTTTCGGCGAACTTGGCCTTTCGAAGGCTGAACGGAACGCCGGACTTCGGGGCGGCGCCGTTAGAGGGTTTATTCCGTGTGCTCGACAAGCGCTACGGCGGTGGCGCAACGGCCTTGGACCTGAGCGAGGTCGCGCCAGATTGGCTTACGGGCGAAAAAGAAAACGGATCGCCGTAGCTCTGCCTCAGTGACTAACGGTCCCCCAAAGGGAGGGCCCTCCTCGGCAAAGGGGCGATCCAAGGTCAATATGCGCTTTTCCGCGCCGTTTCGCAATGTCCTCCGTCCGAACCTCCTCCCCCTTGCAGAAGGGGAGTCTCGCCTCCCGCATTGCCGACCCCGCCTGCGCGTGCGAGGTTTGCGGCCATCATGACGACGCTCCCGCGGCGGACCGTTCCGCACCACGCCCATCCGGCCAATCGCTACGCCTCCGGTCCGCTCGACCGGGCGGATCTGGTGCGCCACGACGCCGCCGCCGTGCATCGGCTGATGAGCGATCCTCAAGCGTTGTTCACGCCGATATGGGGTCAGGCCAATCTGGTGGCCTACGCTGCCGACGGCGTGCAGGCCCGCCATCTCCCGGGCGCGCTGTCCCTCCTGGAGGCGGCGGAGGCGGTGGTCTTCCTCGGCCTCGACCCGGACGGGCGGCCGCATTTCGCGATCGATCTGGGGCGCGGCCCGTCCGGCGGGGGCGCGCCTCCGCCGCTGGCCGAGGAGGGCGTCTTTGAGGATCTGCGTAAAGTGGGCCCGATGCTGAGCCACGAGGCGGGCGCGGTCCTGGCGTACGCCCGCGGCATGGTGCATTGGGACCGTCGGCACCGCTTCTGCGGGGCCTGCGGCGCGCCGGCGGAGGCCGCCAAGGGCGGGCACGAGCGGCGCTGCACGAACCATGCGGCCTGCGGCGCGGTGCATTTCCCGCGCACCGATCCGGCGGTCATCATGCTGGTCCATGACGGGGGCGATCGCGTCGTGATGGGCCGCCAGGCGGTCTGGCCCCCGGGTCTGCATTCGGTGCTCGCCGGCTTCGTCGAGCCGGGCGAAAGCCTGGAGGACGCGGTCGCGCGCGAGGTCATGGAGGAAGTCGGCCTGCCTGTCGCGGACGTCGCCTATCGATCGAGCCAGCCCTGGCCCTTCCCCTCCTCCATCATGCTGGGCTTTACCGCGCGGGCTACGGAGGACGCGCTGACGATCGCCGAGGACGAGATCGAGAGCGCGCGCTGGATGAGCCGGGACGAGCTGCTGGCGAGCCCCGAAGACGAGACGTTCAAACTGCCGCGCCCCGACAGCATCGCGCGGCGGCTGATCGAGGATTGGCTGTCCGAGGACGCCTGAGGCGCGCAGCGCCCGCTAAAATGCCCGTAAAATTTGACGTTCATTTGATGAACAAGGCCGGCGCATCCGAGACTGATCGCTCGTCTTTGGTTTTTTTCTCAAGAAAGTCAGGGAGTTGTCCGACATATCAAGGGCGCCCGCGCGGCGCCACGGTACTCGACGGCGCCGCGGCGCGTCGCGCCGTGGCCCGCGCCTTCGTTCACAAAGTGAACACGGCTCAGGACCCGGCTTCCAGCCCCCAAATCCCGTCGCGCTTCAGCCAGCCGTCATAGCCCCGAACCTCGACCCGGCACCAATCGCCCTCGCAGCCGTCGACCCGGGCGGTCATGCCTTCGGCCAGCCGCGCCACGGCGGGCGCGGTCTCCTCCGGGCTGCGGCGGAGCGTCACTTCCGGGCGGATCACCAGCACGGTCGCCCGGCCGGACAGCATGGCGCGATGCACCCATCCCTCCGCGCCTTCCCAGTCGCGGATCTTGCGCCAGGTTTCGTATTCGGCCAGGACCTCGACCGGCATGTCCTCGCGTTGGAAGACCCACTTCACCGGGAAGCGAATGCCCGGCCCGGTGCGCACATTCACCTCGTCGGCGGCGAGCGAGACCATGCGCGGGATCGGCCGGCCCGTCTCCCCGTCGGCTTGGGCGACGGCCGCACGGGGGGAGACCAGCGCCGGCAACGCCGCCGCGCCCAGCGCGCCGCCCGCCAGGAAGACCGCCGCGGCCAGCGCCGCCTTCACCCGCCGCCGCGCGGCGGCGCCCGTCAGGCTGGAAAGCCGGGCGGGGGGCGCGATCGGACGGCGTCGATCGATCGAGTCGGGAGTGCGCATCGCGTCTGACCCGTCTTGCGTCGGCGCCGGCGGCGCGCGGGTTCGCGCTGGCCCGCCGGGGGTCGAGCTTCTATAAGGACCCGGTCGCCGCCGCAGGCCTGTCGCGCGCTTGGCGACAGGTCGATTGACGCGACCGGGGCGATCGGGTGCAAACTGCCGCGAGTCGCGGCGTTCCACAAGCCGCACAGCCGGTGGGGCGCGGGCGCGCCGCGCGAGTGTTCGAGGGGGCGATGAGCTACAAGAAACCCAAGGTCGTCGTGACGCGGAAGCTGCCCGACATCATCGAGACGCGGATGATGGAGCTGTTCGACTGCAATCTCAATCTCGACGACCGCGCGATGGACAAGCCGGCGTTGATCGAGGCGGCGCGCGAGGCGGAGGTGCTGGTCCCGACCGTCACCGACCGGATCGATCGCGACGTGATCGAGGCCGCCGGCGATCGCTTGAAGCTGATCGCCAGTTTCGGCACGGGCGTCGACCATATCGACTTCCCCAGCGCCAAGAAGCGCGGAATCCTGGTCACCAACACGCCCGACGTGCTGACCGAAGACACCGCCGACATGACCATGGCCCTGATCCTGGCCGTGCCCCGGCGGCTGGTCGAGGGCGAGCGGCTGGTGCGCGCGAACGAATGGACCGGCTGGAGCCCGACCGGCATGCTGGGCCATCGCATCTGGGGCAAGCGGCTCGGCATCGTCGGCATGGGCCGGATCGGCGCGGCGGTGGCGCGCCGCGCGCGCGGCTTCGGCCTGTCGATCCACTATCACAATCGCAACCGGGCCGCGCCGGAGATCGAGGGGGAGCTGGAGGCCACCTACTGGTCCTCGCTCGACCAGATGATCGCGCATATGGACATCCTGTCGATCAACTGCCCGCACACGCCGGCCACCTATCATTTGCTGAATTCGCGCCGCCTCGCGCTGATGAAGCCGCACGCCTACGTGGTCAACACCAGCCGCGGCGAGGTGATCGACGAGGAGGCGCTGGTCAAGGCGCTGACCCAGGGCCAGATCGGCGGCGTCGGCCTCGACGTCTTCGAGAACGAGCCGAAGATCAATCCCAAGCTCCTGAAGGCCCAGAATGCGGTGCTGCTCCCGCATATGGGCTCGGCCACCATCGAAGGGCGCGTCGCGATGGGCGAGAAGGTCATCATCAACATCAAGACCTTCGTGGACGGCCACAATCCCCCCGACCGGGTCATCGAGACGATGTTTTAGCCGACCGGCCGCGCCCGCACGCCCTTGCGAATTGACGGGGCCGCGCCGCGGCGGCACTGTCCGCCTTTCCCGCAAATCCGCCAGGAAAGCCCGGGGATCCGCGCGTAATCGAGAAGAGAAGGAGTGCGCGACGATGAGTGCGCCCGATCCGAAGTCCGAGTCCGCCCACGTCATGAACACCTACGCCCGCAGCCCGATCCAGTTCGAGCGCGGCGAGGGCGTCTATCTGACGGACCGCGACGGGCGACGCTATCTCGACTTCTACGCCGGCATCGCGGTCAACGCGCTCGGCCACGCGCATCCGCATCTGGTCGCGGCGCTGACCGCCCAGGCCGAAAAGCTTTGGCACGTCGCCAACCTCTATCGGATTCCGGAGCAGGAGCGGCTCGCGACCCGCTACTGCGAGACCTCCTTCGCCGATCGGGTCTTCTTCTGCAATTCCGGCGCGGAGGCGCTGGAAGGGATGATCAAGCTCGCCCGGCGCTATCACCACATGCGCGGAAATCCCCAGAAATACCGCATCATCACCTGCGAGGGCGCGTTCCACGGCCGCACGATGACGACCATCTCGGCCGCCAACAATCCGAAGTATCTCGACGGGTTCGGCCCCAAGGTGGAGGGCTTCGACAGCGCGCCCTTCGGCGACATGAACGCCGTGCGCGCCGCGATCCAGGACGAGACCGCCGCCATCCTGGTCGAGCCGATCCAGGGCGAGGGCGGCATCCGCCCGGCCGATCTGCGCTTTCTGCGCGAGCTGCGCGCCGCCTGCGACGAATACGGTCTGCTGCTGCTTCTCGACGAAGTGCAGTGCGGCGCCGGCCGGACGGGCAAGTTGTGGGCGCATCAATGGGCCGACATCGCGCCGGACGCGCTGGCGGCCGCCAAGGGCGTCGGCGGCGGCTTCCCGATGGGCGCGATCCTGGCCACGGAGGCGGCGGCCGAAGGCCTCTCGCCCGGCACCCACGGCACCACTTTCGGCGGCAATCCGCTGGCGATGGCGGTGGGCGACGCCGTGATGGACGTCCTGACCCAAGAGGGCTTCCTCGACGAGGTGGACCGCGTCGCCCGGCGGCTGTGGCGGAAGCTCGAGGATTTGTGCGCCGCCAGGCCGGAGGTCTATTCCTCGACGCGCGGGGCCGGTCTGATGCTGGGCCTGGTGTGCAACGAGGCGGCGGGCGTCGTGAATGCGGACGTGGTCGCCCGGCTGCGCGATCACGGCCTGCTGACCGTCGGCGCCGCCCAGAACGTCGTACGCCTGCTGCCGCCGCTGATCATCGAGGACTCCCACGTCGACGAAGCGCTCTCGATCCTCGAGACGGTCGCGCGGGAGATTGAGGAGGGGCGCAATGCGGCCTAACCACTTCCTGGATCTCGATCGGTTCGACGAAGCGAGCCTGCGCGACATGCTGGATCGCGGCAACGCCGCCCGCGACGTCAAGCCGGGCGGGGCGAAGCCGTTGGCGGGCAAGATCCTCGCCTGCATCTTCGAAAAGCCCTCGACCCGCACCCGCGTCAGTTTCGACGTCGGCATGAAGCAGCTGGGCGGCGACGTCGTGGTGCTGACGCCGGCGGAGACGCAGCTCGGCCGCGGCGAGACGATCGCCGACACCGCGCGCGTCCTGTCGCGCTATGTCGACGCCATCATGATCCGCACGACGGCGGAGGAGAAGCTTCTGGAGCTGGCCGAGCACGCGCGCGTCCCCGTCATCAACGGCCTGACCGATCGCACGCATCCCTGCCAGCTGATGGCCGACGTGATGACCTACGAACAGCATCGCGGGCCCATTACCGGCAAGACGATCGCCTGGTCGGGCGACGGCAACAACATGGCGACCAGCTGGATCCATGCGGCCGCGCGCTTCCGCTTCACCCTCAAGATCGCTTGCCCGCCGGAGCTCGAGCCGCCGCGCGACGTCGTCGACTGGGCGATCTCGGAGGGCTGCGATCTACGCATCACGCACGACCCGGCCGAGGCGGCGGCGGGCGCGGATTGCGTCGTCACCGACGTCTGGGTTTCGATGGGCGATCCGGACGCGCCGGTGCGCCACAACCAGCTGCAGCCCTATCAGGTGGACGAGCGGCTGATGGCGCGCGCCAAGGACGATGCGCTGTTCATGCACTGCCTGCCGGCCCACCGCGGCGAGGAGGTGACCGAAGGCGTCATCGACGGCCCGCAATCCGTCGTCTGGGACGAAGCGGAGAACCGCCTGCACGCCCAGAAGGGGGTGTTGTTGTGGTGCCTGGAGGGCTCGGTCGGCGGGTGAGCCCGCGACCGGCTTCGCCGACGCGTCGGAGCCGACGCGTTCGGACGCGGCGACCGGCGTCCGTCACATCGCCGGCTCGGCGACCCCGTGTTGACGGCAGCAGGCCGTGACCGTGTTGCGCAGCAGGCAGGCGATCGTCATCGGGCCGACGCCGCCCGGCACGGGCGTGATCGCGCCGGCGACCGCTTTCGCGGCCTCGGTGTCGACGTCCCCGACCAGGCGGGTCTTGCCGTCGTCCTTGGGAACCCGGTTGATGCCGACGTCGATCACGGTCGCGCCCGGCTTGATCCAGTCGGCCTGGATCATCTGCGGGCGCCCGACCGCGGCGACCAGGATGTCGGCCTCGCGGCAGACGGCCGGCAGGTCCTGGGTTCGGCTGTGGGCGACGGTGACCGTGCAGCTCTGTTGCAGCAGCAGATTGAACATCGGCTTGCCGACGATGTTGGACCGGCCGACCACGACCGCCTTCTTGCCCGACAGCCCGTCCTTGCCGAACCGATCCTGCAGCAGCAGCAGACAGCCGAGCGGCGTGCAGGGGATGAGCGCGTCCGCCGAGCCGGTCGAGAGCCGCCCGACATTGATCACGTGGAAGCCGTCGACGTCCTTGTCGGGGTCGATCGTCGCCAGCACCTTCTCCGCGTCGATCTGATCGGGCAGCGGCAGCTGCACCAGGATGCCGTTGACCTTGGGGTCGGCGTTCAGCTCCCGCACCTTGGCGAGCAGCGTCTCCTCGTCGGTCGCGGCGTCGTAGCGGAACTCGAAGCTCTCCATCCCCGCTTCGACGGTCTGCTTCGCCTTGTTGCGCACATAGACCTGGCTCGCCGGATCCTCGCCAACCAGCACGACGGCGAGTCCGGGCGTGATCCCATGATCCGCCTGCAACTGCGCGACCGCGTCGCCCACGCGCGCCCGCAGGCCCTCGGCGAAGGCCTTTCCGTCGATGATCTCTGCCGTCATGTGATTAAGTCCCTTCCCCGCGTCATGAACCGAGGCCCAGCCGGGCCGTGATCTCCGCCGTCAGCCGATCCGGATCGCCTGCGACGTGCACGACCTTATGGCGGGACGCCGCGCCGGATATGAGGGTGAGCGACGTTTTCCGCAGACTGAGCGCCTTCGCCAAGAGCTTGAGGACGGCCGCATTGGCCGCTCCGTCGGCGGGGGGCGCCGTCACCCGCACCGCAAGCCGGCGGCTTCGCGCGCGCGCGCCCTGGTCGTCGACCACGCCGCCCAGACGGTCGGCGGCGGCCTTCGGCGTCGCCTTCAGATGCAGCCGCACGCCGTCGCCCGCGCGCTCGATCGGCCCGGCGCTCAAATCTGCATGGCGAGGCGCTGCAGGATTCCCTGGGCCAGGAAGATCAGCAGGATCACGACGATCGGCGAGATGTCGATGCCGCCCAGATTGGGCAGAAAATTGCGGATCGGGCGAAGCGCCGGCTCGGTGATCCGGTAAAGGAAGTCGCCGACCATGTAGACGAAGCGGTTGGAGGTGTTGATGACGTTGAAGGCCACCAGCCAGCTCAAGATCGCAGACAGGATGATCGCCCAGACATAGAGGTCCAGCGCCAGCGAGATCACCTGGATCAGCGGGATCAAAATCGTGTCCATCGGACGCTCAGCCCTTTCCTAAATCATACACCCCCGCACGCGCGGCGCGACTGTAGCCAGCGGGCCGCGCGGGCGCAAGAAAAGGCGGGACGCGCGGCGCCCGCGGGACCATTCGCCGCGCGGCCCGACCCGCGCATTCATCGCAACCCCGCATGCTTATCGCAGCAAAGATCGCCCGTTCGCGGCCGCGTCCTGCAGGCCTTTGGGGTGCTTCGGCAAATCGTCGCCGACGCTCACCCAGGGAAGACGCTCCGACCAGAAGATGTGCGCGCTCGGCCGATAGAGGCTGCGGTCGTCCAGGCTCGGCGCGTAGAGGTGGGTTTCGTCCGGGAAGACGTCGGTCTCGAAGGAGGCGGGCGCGCCGCACACCGCGCAGAAGCTGCGCACGACCCGGGGCGAGGATCGAAAGAGGCGCCGATCGCCGGTCCAGATCACGCCCGCCCGGCGCACGCCGAGCCAACTGACGTAATCCGACGAGGCGGCCCGCCGGCAGTCGTCGCAATGGCAGAACGCGCTCCACAGGATCGGCCCTTCGGCGCGCCACGTCAGGCCGCCGCATCGGCAGCGGCCGGAAAGATCGGACATCGCGCATCTCCCTCTGCGCCGGGCGCGGCCTGGGCGGCCGCGGCCGCGTTACGACGAGCCGCCGCGCGCCGCCTCGTCGCGCGGGGCGAACAGCTGCGCCGGCTCCTCCACCAGCTCTGATTCGGCGTCGATCACGTCCTTCTGGATGGTGAAGGAGGTGAGCTTCTCCGGCAGGCCCTTGGCGGGCGGCGTGACGCCCAGCGCCGTCAGACGGCCGAGCTTCGGCAGCACCCGCGAATTGGCCGAGCCCGCCATCTTGTTGTAGCTGTCCGCCGCGCGGTTGATCGCCTGACCCACCTTGGCGGCGTGCTCCAGCATGGTGGCGATGCGGTCGATCAGCGCTTCGGTCTCGTCGGCGATGTCCTGCAGGCTGTCCTGGTGGATCGCCAGCTGGATGCGCTGCTGGGCGACGCCGATTCCCGTCCACAGGCCGCTGGGGCCGACGACGTAGATCCCGCTCTTGGCCGCGCGCTCCGCGAAGCCGGGATCGGCGTGGGTCAGCTTCTCCACCGCCCCTTCGTTGGGCAGCCACATGAGCGTCAGCACCTGGCGCGCCTCGCTCTCCCGGCCGGCCTCGCGCAGGGCGGCCGACACGGCGGCGCGGTAATCCTTGGTCGTCAGATCGCGCAGATGCTGGTTCATGGAGCGCTTGAACTGCTGGCGCGCCGCGTCGATCGCCGCCTCGCCCTCATCCTCCGCTTCGGCCAGCTCCAGCAGGTGCTTGGAGGATTTGCTGTCGACCACCAGCACCGTCTCCGAGGGCAGGAAGACCACCGCGTCGGGCCTGAGCTTGCCGGGCGCGTCGCCGTGGCCGTCGACGCTGTATTCCAGATGGTAGTCGCGGCCCTCCACCAGCCCGAACGCCTTGAGGACGTTGCCGAGCGAGACCTGCGCCGCATGGCCGGACGTGCCCGGGGCCGAGAGCGCGCGCAGCACGGTCGCCACATGGTCGCTGTTCTGGCGGCTGAGCGCGTCGACCTCGGTGAACTGCTTGCCCAGCGCCTCGACCTTCTGGAGGATCTCGGCGGTGAACTTGGTCTTGAGCTGCTCGGCCTCCTTCTTCGCCGCCTCGTTCTCCTGCTTATGGTCCTTCAAGAGCTTGGTGGAGAGCTCGGCCGCCGTCTCGCTGACGCTCGCCTTGGCCATGGTCAGGAACTCATGACGGGCCTTGTCCCAATCGGCCTGTTGCTCCTGCTGATCCTTCAGACGCTGCCCGGCGCGCGCGATCTCGCTGTCCTTTTCGGCGAGCGCGCGATCGCGCGCCTCCAGCTTGGCCTCGAGCGCCTCCTGCTCTTGCTTCAGCTCGACGATGCGCGCCTCCGCGCCCTGGAGCCGCGTGCGGGTCTCGGAATGGGCGAGCTGCTCCTGATGCAGCTGGTCGACGGCCGCGGCGGCCTGGTCGGCCTCGCCGGCGGGTCCGCGCCGGCGCGCGATCAGCAGGCCGGCGGTCAGGCCCGCGCCCAGGACGACCAGGGACAAGACGATCAGCGTCGGATCGAACGGCATGGCGACCCCTCTTTGAGAACGGCGGGCGCGAATCATACGGAGCCCCGGCCCGGCGGGACAAGCCGGCCGCTTGACGCCGCAGTCAGCCGGGCTTACCTACGCTTTATTCTGACAGGAACGAAGGCCGAATCCGCCATGGCGATTCTCCCCATCCTTGTCGCCCCGCATCCGGTGCTGAAAAAGAAGGCGGCGCCGGTGGCCGAGGTGACCGACGTCGAGCGCAAGCTGCTCGACGACATGCTGGAGACCATGTACGACGCGCCGGGCATCGGCCTGGCGGCGCCGCAGGTCGGCGTCTCCAAGCGCATGCTGGTGATCGACATCGCGCGCGGCGACGAGGCTCCGCAGCCGATGAAGATCGTCAATCCCGAGGTGATCGAGGCGTCCGAGGACATGGCGACCTACGAGGAGGGCTGCCTCAGCTTTCCCGACCAGTTCGCCGAGGTGAAGCGCCCGGCGCGCGCCCGGATCCGCTATCTGGACGAGACCGGCGTGAGCCATGAGATCGACGCCGACGGCCTGCTCGCCACCTGCATCCAGCATGAGATCGACCATCTCGACGGGGTCGTCTTCGTCGATCATCTCTCCCAGCTGAAGCGCGCCATGATCCTGCGCAAGCTGCAGAAGATGAAGAAGCAGGGCCGGCTGGCGGCGGCGGAGTGACGGCCGCGCCAGGCCGACGGGAGCTGAGATGCCGCTGACGCTCGCCTTCATGGGCACGCCGGATTTCTCGGTCCCGACGCTGAAAGCCCTGGTCGACGCCGGCCACCGCATTCGCCGGGTCTACACCCAGCCCCCGCGTCCCGCGGGCCGCGGCCAGCAGGAGCGGCCGACGCCGGTCCACCGCGCGGCCCAGGATCTCGGCCTCGACGTCGTCCATCCCGAAAGCCTGCGCGACGCGGGCGTCCTCGACAGCTTCCGCCATCTCGGGCTCGACGCGGCCGTCGTGGTCGCCTACGGCCTGATCCTCCCCAAACCCTATCTGGAGGCGCCGACATTCGGCTGCCTCAACATCCACGCCTCCTTGTTGCCGCGGTGGCGCGGCGCGGCGCCGATCCAGCGCGCCATCCTGGCCGGCGACGCGCAGACGGGAATCTCCATCATGCAGATGGGCCCCGGCCTCGACGACGGCCCGGTGATCCTGGAGGAGCCGACGCCGATCACCGCCCAGACCACCGCCGGCGCGCTGCATGACGAGCTTTCCCAGCTCGGCGCGCGCCTGCTGCTGGAGGCGCTGGACGGCCTTCAGGCTGGGACGCTGCACCCCAAGCCCCAGCCGGACGAGGGCGTCACCTACGCGCCGAAGCTGGAGAAGGCGGAAGGGCTGATCGACTGGTCGGAAAGCGCCGTCGACCTCGACCGCCGGGTCCGCGCGCTGACCCCCTGGCCCGGCTGTTTTTTCGAGCGCGAGGCCGACGGCGGAGAGCGCGCGCGCATCAAACTCATCGCCGCCAAACCCGCCGCCCACGCGCTGGGCCGCCCCGCCGCGCCCGGAACCATCCTCGACCGGCACGCTGTCATCGCCTGCGGCAAAGGCGCGCTGCGCCTGGAACGCGTGCAGCGCCCGGGCCGCAAACCGGTCTCCGGGGAAGAGTTTTTACGCGGGGAGCGGTTGGGCCCCGGCGACGCGCTCTAAGCCCTCTCCCGGAGTCCCCGCGCAGGCGGGTGCGCGCGCGCCGGCGCTTCTTGCTGCGAAAGACTGTCATCCCGGGCGGCCGTCAGGCCGACCCAGCACTGTCCTCGACCGCTAAGCGGCGGTCGTCGGTGTCAGAGGCGCACGCCACACCCTCGCGTAGCAAGTTCGTGATAATCGAAAAACGTGTAAACAGTTGCTTTAGAGCGCCGGAGATTTTAATCTCTTTGATTGAGACAACCCAATAATTTACGGATGCAAAATGCAGCTCAGCTCATTCACCGTATCGAATTTTCGGAGCATCACCACGGCCAAGAGAGTTTCACTTACGAATTACTCTGTTTTGGTGGGCGCCAATAATGAAGGTAAATCCAATATCCTGCACGCTTTAGCGCTGGGTATGGAAATCATTGAGGCCTTTAAGCATGAGGTTAGACGAGACAGCTTAGGTCGAATTATCGGCATGCGACCAACGCTCTTAGGTGGTCGAGGTAGAGTAGATTGGACGGAAGATTTTCCGATATCAAAGCAAAATAAATCAAAAAGCGAACAATGCATTGAAATTACATTTGAGTTTCAATTATCAATTGAAGAAAATGCGACATTTTACGAAGAAATTGGAAGCAAAATTAATGGAACGCTACCAGTGTTAGTAAAAATTTTTCCAGATACACAAGAAGTTATTATCCCAAAGCAAGGTCCTGGAGGCGCAACTTTAAACAGGAAAACTAATAAGATAGCAGATTTTGTTTCGAGAAATGTAAGCTTTGAATATATTCCTGCGATCCGAACCTCTGCAAGTGCGGAACGTGTCATTTACGATCTTTTAGAGAAAGAAATGTTGAGGTTGCAAGATAATAAAGAATATAAAGAAGCAATTAAGAAAATAGAAGAAATCCAAAAACCTGTACTAGATGACCTTTCTAATTCCATAACAGAAACAATTTGTTCGTTTTTGCCGTCTGTCACAAGCGTTGATATTGGTATGCCTCGTGAAGCACGGCTTACAGCCATGCGCCGCGGAATTTCGATAGAGGTTAATGATGGAAATCGGACGCCTCTTGAACGGAAAGGGGATGGCGTCAAGAGTTTAGTAGCGCTCGCACTCATGCGTTATGCGTCAAGTGTTGCGAGTGGTTCTGCAAGTTCAATAGTGGCGATTGAAGAACCTGAAGCGCACCTGCACCCGCAAGCAATACACGAGTTAAGGAATGTTTTGCTAAATTTATCAGAAAAAAATCAAGTTGTACTTACAAGTCACTCGCCTCTTTTTGTTAATCCGGTGCGCTTGGATAGCACGATCGTCGTTCAGGAAAGTAAAGCGGCTATTGCAAAAAATATAGCTGAAGTGAGAGAGGTTCTAGGTGTTCGCTTGTCGGATAACTTGCAAAGTGCACGCCTGGTTGCGATTGTTGAGGGGGATGATGATGTAATAATATTAAAAGCATTGTTGGAGGCTAGATTCCCGCGTCTTGCTCAGGCTATTAAAGAAGGCGACTTAGTATTTGATGCGTTGGGGGGCGCGTCAAATCTTTCATACAAGGTTCGCACTTACAGAAGTTCCGCAACTCTCGTTCATTGTTTTCTCGACGGCGATGAGCCAGGAAATAATGGGGTTAACAAGGCGTTAAATGACGGTATTTTGCGGGACGCAGACTACAATCTTATTATTGTTCAGGGACAGAAAGAAGCAGAGATTGAGGATATTCTGGATCCGAAAAAGTATGGAAAAGAATTTTTAAATGAATTTGGCGTTGACCCAAATATCAAACCACCAACAGCTAAGGGAAAAAAATGGTCCGCTGCCATGGCTAAAAAATTCCAAGCACATGGCAAAGTCTGGGACGACAGTGTCGAAATGAGAGTAAAACTTTGGCTTGCGGAATTCGCAAGGAAAAATATAAACGATATTTTGATAGAGGCAAGATTTCCGCCTATTGAATCTTTTGCATTATCGTTATCAAAGAAATTGCAGATCGACGAATAACTCGCAGTATTTTTGACGCTCTACACATCCAAATTCGCCACCTTCAACGCATTCTCTTGAATAAAATCGCGGCGCGGTTCGACGACGTCGCCCATCAGGGTGGAGAAGACGGTCTCGGCGTCGTCGCCGTGGGCGATCTTGACCTGGAGGAGGGAGCGGGCTTCGGGGTCGAGCGTCGTCTCCCAGAGCTGGTCCGGGTTCATCTCGCCGAGGCCCTTGTAGCGCTGGGTCGTCATGCCCTTGCGCCCGGCGCCCATGACGGCCGCGACGAGATCTGACGGGCCGTTGATGCGCGTCTCGTCGTCCTTGCCCTGGAACGACCCGGCGCGCGGGCCGAAGGTCTCCTGCAGCTCGGCCGCCATGGCGTCGAGGCGCCGCGCCTCGGCCGTGCGCAGCATCTCGCCGTCGATCGTGACGCGCTCCTCCACCCCGCGGTTCATGCGGTGGAAGAGATAGCCGCCGTCGTCGGTCAGCGCGCCCTTCCAGTCCCTAGCGTGCTCCTCCGACAGGCGGTCGAGCACCCCGGCTAGGAAATCGACGGCCGCCTGGCCCTTCTCCGGATCTTGCGCCAGCTCGGGCGTCAGCATGCCGAAGATGGCGAGCTGCTCAATCACCGTGTGGGAGCCGCAGCGCCGCGCCAGCGGGTCGATCGAGTGGGCGGCCTTGCGGCAGCGCTCCACCAGCGCCTCCAGGTCCGGGCCGGCGCGCTGGGCGCCCTGCGCGTCGGTGAAGACGGCCTCCTTCACGCCCTCGCCGATCAGAAAGGCCTCCATGTCGCGCTCGTTCTTGATGTATTGGGGCTTCTTCTCCTGCCCGCGGCGGATCATGTAGAGCGGCGGCTGGGCGATGTAGAGATAGCCGCGCTCCACCAGCTCGCGCATCTGGCGATAGAAGAAGGTGAGCAGCAGGGTGCGGATGTGGCTGCCGTCCACGTCCGCGTCCGTCATGATGATGATCTTGTGATAGCGCGCCTTGTCGGGATTGAACTCCTCCGGCCCGATGCCGGTGCCGAGCGCGGTGATGATCGTGCCGATCTCGGCCGAGGAGAGCATCTTGTCGAAGCGCGCGCGCACGACGTTCAGGATCTTGCCCTTGAGGGGAAGGATCGCCTGGAACTTGCGGTCGCGGCCCTGTTTGGCCGAGCCGCCCGCGCTGTCGCCCTCGACGATGAAGAGCTCGGCGACGGCGGGATCGCGCGCCTGACAGTCGGCCAGCTTGCCCGGCAGCGAGGAGATGTCGAGCACGCCCTTGCGCCGGGTCAGCTCGCGCGCCTTGCGCGCCGCCTCGCGCGCGGCCGCCGCCTCGACCACCTTCTGGACCACGCGCTTGGCCTCGTTCGGGTGCTCCTCGAACCACTCGGAGAGCTTCTCGTTGACGATCGCCTCGACCACGGGGCGCACCTCGGAGGAGACGAGCTTATCCTTGGTCTGGCTGGAGAATTTCGGGTCCGGCACCTTGACCGACAGCACGCAGCTGAGCCCCTCGCGCGCGTCGTCGCCGCTGATCGCCACCTTTTCCTTCTTCGCGAGCCCCGTCGCGTTGGCGTAGGCGTTGATCTGGCGCGTCAGCGCGCCGCGGAAGCCGGCCAGATGCGTGCCGCCGTCGCGCTGCGGGATGTTGTTGGTGAAGCACAGCATCGTCTCGTGATAGCTGTCGTTCCACTGCATCGCGCATTCGATGGTGACGCCCTCGCGCTCGCCCGCGATCATGATCGGCTCGCCGTGCAGGCCTTGCTTGGAGCGGTCCACCCACTCCACGAAGGCCTTGATGCCGCCCTCATAGTGCAGGTCGGCCTCTTTCGGCTCGGCGCTGCGCCGGTCGGTCAGCGCGATCCGCACGCCGGAATTGAGGAAGGCGAGCTCGCGCAGCCGATGCTCCAGCGTGCCGAAGTCGAAGTCCGTCATGGTGAAGGTCTGGGGCGAGGGCAGGAAGGTGATCTCGGTGCCCGTCTCCTCGCCGGCCTCGCCGACGGCCTCGAGATCGCCGTCCGGATCGCCGTGCGTGAAGGTCATGCGGTAGAGCTTGCCGGCGCGCTTGATCTTCAGCTCCAGCTTGGAGGAGAGCGCGTTGACCACCGACACGCCCACCCCGTGCAGCCCGCCGGAGACCTTGTAGCTGTTCTGGTCGAACTTCCCGCCGGCGTGCAGCTGGGTCATGATGACCTGCGCGGCCGAGACCCCTTCGCCCTCATGCATCTCGGTCGGAATGCCGCGGCCGTTGTCGGTCACGGTGACCGAACCGTCGCCGTTCAGCGTCACCGTCACGGTGTCGCACCAGCCGGCCAACGCCTCGTCGATCGCGTTGTCGACGACCTCATAGACCATATGGTGCAGGCCGGTGCCGTCGTCGGTGTCGCCGATATACATGCCCGGGCGCTTGCGCACGGCCTCAAGGCCCTTCAGGACCTTGATGGACTCGGCGCCGTAGGCGGCCGCCTCGCCGGCTGCGCCTGCGGCGTCGTCGGGGCTCTCGGTGTTCTCGGTCTCGTCGCTCATGGTCGGCTCATCCGATCGCTGGTCGCATCAAAACGAAAGGCTCACGCCGCATCGGGCGCCACATGCGCGGCGTCGACGCGGAAGAAGTCGGCCCGGCCCTCCAGCCCCTCGAAGGCGTTGCGGTCCGTGCCCGTGACCCAGGCTTGAAGGCCCAGATCGAGAATTCGGCCGAACAGCGCCGCGCGCCGTTCGGAATCGAGATGGGCGGCCACCTCGTCCAGCAGCAGGATCGGGGCCGCGCCCTTCTCCGCCGCCTGCAGGCGGGCGTGCGCCAGCACGATCGCCGTCAGCAACGCCTTCTGCTCGCCGGTCGAGCATTGATCGGCCGGAAGGCCCTTGGCGGCGTGGCGCACCGCCAGATCCGTGCGATGCGGGCCGACGCCGGCGCCGCCCGTCTCGGCGTCGCGCGGCCGGCTTCGCGCCAGCGCCGCGGCGAAGCGCTCTTCCGCCGCCAGCGCGGAGCCCTCGGCCAGCCACGAGTCCAGCGCCCCCTCCAGCCCGACCCGCGCGCCGGGAAACGGTCCCTCCGCCTGTCGGCAGGCGCGGTCCAGGCGGTCGGCCATATCGCGCCGGGCGGCGGCGACGGCGACGCCGCGTTCGATCATCTGCGCCTCCAGCGCCGAGAGCCAGGCGCCGTCCGCCCCGCCCTCCTTCAACAGCCGCGCGCGCTGGCGCAGCGCTTGCTCGTAGGCGTTGATCCGGCCGGCGTGGGCCGGATCGAAGCCGTAGATCAGCCGGTCCAGAAACCGGCGGCGCGCGCTGGAGCCGTCGAGAAACAGCCGATCCATCTGCGGCGTCAGCCAGACGACCGAGACGTGTTCGCCCAGCGCCTGTTGGCTCTTCGCGGGCGCGCCGTCGATGCGCACGGCGCGACGTTCGCCCCGGCCCGCCTCCGTCGGCTCGCGCCCGGTGCCCAGATCGACGGGCCCGTGCGGACCCTCAATGCGCGCCGCGACGGCCCAGGGGCGGTCGGCGGGCGCGTTCGGATCGTCGTCCGTCTCGCGCCGGTCGGGCTCCGCCAGCTGCGCGCCGCGCAGGCCCCGCCCGGGCGCCAGCAGCGAGACCGCCTCCAGCAGATTGGTCTTGCCCGCGCCGTTCGGCCCGGTCAGCACCACCGGCCGCGGGGCCGGATCCAGACCGGCCCGGCGATAGTTGCGGAAATCGGTGACGCGCAGGCGCGTCACGGCGCAGAAGCCTGCGCGCGCCGCCCCCGCCTGCCTGTCAGCCGCCGCCGTCAACCGCCGGTCACACCCGCATCGGCATGAGTACGTACAGCGCGCCCGGATCCTTCGGGTCGCGCACGATGGTGGGCGAGGCGGCGTCGGCCATCACGAACTCCGCCGCATCGCCCTCGACCTGATTGGCGATGTCGAGAAGGTAGCGGGCGTTGAAGCCGATCTCGATCGCCTCGCGGCCGTAGTCGATCGCCAACTCCTCGACCGCCTGGCCGTTTTCCTGACTGGACGCGGACAGCTCCATCTGGTCGCCGTCGAGCTTCATCTTCACCGCGCGCATCTTCTCGGTCGCGATGGTGGAGACGCGATCGACCGCCTCGGCGAAATCGCTGCAATCGACGGTCATGATCTTGTCGTTGCCGCTGGGGATCACGCGCTCGTAATCGGGGAAGGTGCCGTCGATCAGCTTGGAGGTCAGCACCGCGTCCCCGAAGGCGAAGCGGATCTTGGTGTCGGACAGCGAGATCGAGACGGCGCCGTCCGTCTCCTCGATCAGCTTGCGCAGCTCGCTGACCGTCTTGCGCGGCACGATCACGCCCGGCATGCCGCCCGCCCCGTCGGGCAGCGGGATTTCGACCCGCGCCAGCCGATGGCCGTCGGTCGCCACGGCGCGCAGCATCGGCGTCTCGCCGTCGGCCGCGTGCAGATAGATGCCGTTGAGATAGTAGCGCGTCTCCTCGGTGGAGATCGCGAAGCGCGTGCGGTCGATCAGCGCGCGCAGCGCCTCCGCGTCGAGCTGGAACTCGTGCGGCATGTCGCCGCCGCTCATGACGGGGAAGTCGTCGGTCGGCAGGGTGGCCAGCGTGAAGCGCGAGCGCCCCGACTTCAGGGTCAGTCGATCGCCCTCGCCGGTCGCGTCCAGATCGACTTGCGCGCCGTCGGGCAGCTTGCGGACGATGTCGTAAAGCGTGTGGGCCGGCGCGGTGACCGCCCCGGCCGTCGCGACCTCGGCGGCGGTACGCTCGACGATGGCGATGTCCATGTCGGTCGCGGTCAACCCCAAGGCCCCGTCCTTCGAATCGATCAGGACGTTGGACAGGATCGGGATGGTGTTGCGGCGCTCGACCACGCTCTGCACATGGTTGAGGGCACGGAGCAGCGCGGCGCGTTCAATCGTGAGCTTCATGGATCTGTCTTATCGTTTCCGTTCGAACAATCAGGCGGGTGCGGCCCCGGCGCAGCCTTGCTTCGACTGCGGTGCGGCCGGTTTCGGATCGGTGAAGCGGACGCCTCCCTTTTCGGCCCCGTTCTCCCGGAAAACTGCCTGATTCCCCCACCCTCGGAAAGGGCGAATCGGCGCTCGGTTCGAACGGGAAAAGGTTATAACACGGGCGCCCCGGCGACGCAGCATTTTTCGCCGGCGTTCGCCGTCGAAGAGCGCGGCGACAACCCCTTGCTTTCGCGCGGAAAAAGCCGTCTTCGCCCGCCTCGCGGCCTGTGTCGCCGCCTGTGTCGCCGCCTGTGTCGCCGCCGGCGGGCCGCGGATGAGCGCGGACCCCGGGCGCGCCGCGTCCGGCGCAGGCTCGCTTAGCGCTGAGACCGCGCGGATTCTCCCGCGCCGTCAGCCCTCCAGCATGCGGCGTAGCAGCTCGACGTCCTCGGCGAAGCCGGCGTCGGAGCCGCGCAACTCGTCCACCTTCTTGACCGCATGCATGACGGTGGTGTGGTCGCGCCCGCCGAACTTGCGGCCGATTTCGGGCAGCGACCGGGAGGTCAGTTGCTTGGCCAGATACATCGCCACCTGGCGCGGACGCGCGATCGCCCGGCTCCGCCGGGCGGAATGCATCTCGGCGAGCTTGATGTTGTAGTGCTCGGCGACGCGCTTCTGGATCTCCTCAATGGTGATCCGGCGGTCGTTGGCGCGCAGCAGATCGTGCAGCACGTCCTGGGCGGTCTCCAGCGTGACCGGCCGGCCGACGAGATTGGCGTAGGCGACGAGACGGTTCAGCGCCCCCTCGAGCTCGCGGACGTTCGCAGTGATCTTGTGGGCCAGGAACTCGAGCACCTTCTGCGGCGCCTCGACCTGCAGCTGCTCGGCCTTGGACTGCAGGATGCCGAGGCGCAGTTCGTAGGTGGTGGCGTGGATCTCGGCCACCAGGCCCCATCCGAGGCGGGACTTCATCCGATCCTCGATGCCGTCGAGCTCGGCCGGCGACTTGTCGGCCGAGATCACCACCTGGCGGTTCTGATCGACCAGCGTGTTGAAGGTGTGGAAGAACTCCTCCTGGGTGTTCTCCTTGCCGGCGATGAACTGCACGTCGTCGATCATCAGCACGTCGACGGAGCGGAACTGCTCCTTGAAGGCCATCGTGTCGCGATAGCGCAGCGCCCGGATGAACTGGTACATGAACTTCTCGGCCGAGAGGTAGAGCACCCGCTTGTGCGGCGCCGTCTCCCGAATGTGGCGCGCGATCGCATGCATGAGGTGCGTCTTGCCGAGGCCCACGCCGCCGAAGAGGAACAGCGGGTTGAAGGGCGCGCTTTCCGCCTCTGCGACCCGGCGCGCCGCGGCGAAGGCCAGTTCGTTCGGTTTGCCGACGATGAAGCTCTCGAAGGTGAACTGCCGGTTCAGCGGAGCCGAGAGGTCCGGATCCGCCGACTGCCCGCCCGTCGTCTCGAACACCGGGCGGTGCGCCGGATCGTCGCCCTGCGGCCCGGCCGCGTCCGGCGCGGCGCCGCTCGCCCGGGCGGCGGCGTGGGGGGCGGCGTGGGGGGCGGCGTGGGCGGCGGTGTGGGCGGCGGCGGACTGCGGGGCGTGGTGGATCACCACTTCGCGCACGGCGGCGTTCTCGCCGACCCACATGCGTTCGAGCCGGGCGCCGTACTGGCTTTCGATCCAATTGCGCATGAAGCGGTTGGGGGCGGTCAGCCGCACGACGCCGTCCTCGACCCCGTCGAGGGTCAGCGGCTTGAGCCAGCTCTTGAAGGCGGTTTCGCCGAACTCCGAGCGCAGCCGCGCGCGGATGCGGGCCCACTGGGAGGCGCAGCGCTGGTCGGCGGCGTCGCGCCTCTGAGCGCCGGAGAGGCCGGCGGAAGGTCTGGCGGAGGGCGAGTCGCCCGAGGGGGCGCGCTCCGCCTCCTCCCGCCGACCCGCGCCGTCGAAGCCCCGACCTTGCTGCGTCATGCCGTTGAACCCGCCTTTTGACCCGCCGTCGCCCGGCCTGATGTCGTGCGTCGGGGTCGACCCCGACGCTCTGTTCGTCCTGTTCGCGGCGTTTCGTCCGTCCCGCCGCTCGTTTGAGACCCCCCGGTCGCCGCCGCCGGCGCCGTTGTCTGCGCCGTTGTCTGCGCCGCCGCCCGCTCCGTCAGCGCCCGTTCCGATCGTCCCGACCACGCTTATTTCCCCCGGCCGCTCGCTCGCCCCGCACCGACCGCCTCGCCCGCCTAGCGGCGGCCGACCGACCGGCTCATCCTTTTCGCCCCAAAACACCCGGCGCCCCAAAACACCCGGCCCGACGCGCCCGCCCCAAAAGGGCGCGCCCGACCCGCGCTGCGCCGCCGGGAGAGCGCGGCAAGCCGCACGCCTCAGGCGACGGCGATCCGTTGCGCGCATCCGGGCGCACAAAGACCGCAGCGCACCGTCGCCCGAAGAGACGAGCAAACGGAGTAGTAAAAAGCCAGTGGGAGAAGTAATCGACGCAAATTTTATTGAAATTCTTGCGTCTTTCCCTCGTCGCTTCCCGAAGGCTTGGGCCGAACATGCGTCCGGCGCTTGTTGATTATTTGCCGTCGGCGTTCGTGACCAACCGCGACGCCGCTGACTCTAACCACCGGGCGCGAAGCGAATCAAGCGCGCAAACCGGTGGCGACGAAAATAAAGCAGTTGACATTCGCCATCCGGCGGGAGTCGCCGCGCCGGCTGGCGAATCCGGTCGGAACGGAGGGAAAACGGGCGGAAAACCGGCCTTTTTGGAACGTCCGCCGGACTCTTGAGGCGCGGTCGGAGAGCGGTTTGACTCGCAATGCGAAATCGGTTTTTCATTAGTCAATTGACTGAACGATGCCGCCGCAATGGTTGCATTGCAGGGCCGGGGCGCCGCGCATGAGGGGCAAGAAAAAATCCGATCGGGCCGTGCGCTTGACTCTGGCGGCGCAACGCCTCTTCCACCGCTCCGGGGTCGGCGCCGTCAGCCTGCGAGACGTCGCGGCGGCGGCGCGCGTGCCGGCGGGCGGCGTGTTCTATCATTTCCCCACCAAGGCGCGGCTGGTGCTGGCCGCGGCGGAGGCGCGCCGCGCCGCGGCGACGCGCCTGCTCGAGGGGCTGCGGGCCGCCCATCCCGACGATCCCGAAGCGCGCTTCGCGGCGTTGGCGGCGGCGCTGGCCGAAACGGCCCCGGTCGTCGCCCGGTACGGGTGCCCGGTGATGCGCATGATCGCCGATCTCGCGGGCGCGACGGGCGAGGAACGCAAGGCGCGCGCGCTGTTGCAGGACGGTCTCGCCGAGGTCGAGGCGTTCGCCGCGTCCTGTCTGCGGGAGGCCGGTCGCTCCGCCCCGGCGGCGCGTCGCGGCGCGGGGTTGTTTCTGCAGGATTGGCAGGGCGCAAGCGCGCTCAGCCTGGCGCGGGGCGATCCGGGGATGTTGCGCGACGCGATGGCCGCGGCGCCCGGCCGCATGCCGCCGCCGCGCCGTCGCGGCGCCCCCCGGGGGCGTCGGCCGCCCGCCTAGGGGCGGACGCAGAAAAACCGCCCGACGCGGCGCGCGGGCGGTTGATCCAAGGCTTCGGCTCGACGCCCGTCGCGGGCCGGCGACGCGGCCCCCGACCCCGAAGCGCCGGTCTTAGGCCTCGAGAGCCTTGAGGCGCTTCTGGAGGCGGCTCAGCTTGCGCGCGGCCGTCTTCTTGTGCAGCACGCCCTTGGTCACGCCGCGATGCAACTCCGGCATCGCCTGCGCGAAGGCGGCCTGCGCCGCCTGGGCGTCGCCCGCCTTCATCGCGTCCTCGAACTTGCGCACCGAGGAGCGGATGCGGTTGCGCCGCGCCATGTTGCGCGTGCGGCGCTTGGCGGTCTGACGGATGCGCTTTTCAGCCGACTTGTGGTTCGCCATGGTCGTCGAAATCCGATCTTCTTGAACTGGTCCGGGCCGTCTGCGCCGAAGGGCGCGAACGATCGCCTGCGTCTTTTCCCGTCGCTCGGGAACCGCGGGCTTATATCGGCGGGCGCACGGGCCGTCAAGCCCGCGCGCCCGCCGTCTGAGCTCGCCGTCTGAGCTCGCCGTCCGGGCGATCAGGCGGTCACTTGTTCTTCCACTGCGGCGTGCGCTTTTCGGCGAAGGCCGCCATGCCTTCCTTCTGATCTTCGGTGGCGAAGGTGCTGTGGAACAGGCGGCGTTCGAACTTGACGCCCTCGGCCAGCGTCGTCTCATAGGCCTTGTTGACCGCTTCCTTCGCCATGAAGACGGCGGGGCGCGACAACTCGGCGATCTTCGTCGCGGTCTTCAGCGCCTCGTCCAGCAGTTCGTCCTGCGGCACGATCCGGCTCACCAAACCGGCGCGCTCGGCCTCCTCGGCGCTCATCAGGCGGCCCGTCAGGCACATCTCCATCGCCTTCGACTTGCCGACGAAGCGGGTCAGGCGCTGAGTGCCGCCCGACCCGGGGATCGTGCCGATGGTGATCTCGGGCTGGCCGAACTTCGCGGTGTCGGAGGCGAGGATGAAGTCGCACATCATCGCCACCTCGCAGCCGCCGCCGAGCGCGTAGCCGCTGACGGCGGCGACGATCGGCTTGCGGCAGGTGCTGATGCGCTCCCACCCGACCGTGATGAAATCGTCGAGATAGGCGTCCATGAAGCTCTTGGAGGCCATCTCCTTGATGTCGGCGCCGGCGGCGAAGGCCTTGTCCGAGCCGGTCACGACCACGGCGCCGATCTCCTCGTCGGCCTCCATGTCGTCGAGCGCCCGGCCCAACTCCTCGATCAACTGGGCGCACAACGCGTTCAGCGCCTTGGGCCGATTGAGCGTGATGAGACCGACCGGCCCCTTCTTCTCGCTCAGGATCATTTCGTAAGCCATGGTCTGACGACGGCTCCCCTCTTCAGGTTCCTGTCTGGCGACCGGCCGGACGGGCCGGGCGCGCGAGCTGCGCGATACTTAATGGCTGCGCCCGGTCCGTCAATCCGACACGTCGCGCCGGCGCGTCGTCCGAGAACGTCGGGGCCCTAGTCCGCCGGGGCGAGGGTGAAGCGCACGGTCAATTCCCCGTCCGGCCCGAAGAAATCGAGGGTCAGGCTCTCGCCCTCGCGGTTGAAACGCACCCGGCTTTCAGGCTCCCAGCCGAGCGCGGGCAGCGTATCCGCGTAAAAGGCGAGCACCGCCTCGCGGCTGGTCGGGCCGGCGGCGAAGCTCTCCACGATGCGGCCGGCCGGGCTGTCGAAGACGATGCCGGCGTCGGGCACGGCCGCCAATTCCGTCATCAGCGGGATGTCCTCCGAGCCTTCGAGGAACGCCGCCTCTTGGGCCGTCGCCCCGGTCGGTTGGGCGACGCACAGCGCCAGCGCCGCGATCAAGGCCGCCAGAACGGGCCGGATTGTCATCGGGTCAGCTCCTGCTCCGCATCGCGATCGCGCCCAGCGTTACCTATCTTTGATGCGCCGGACAATAGAAACTGGACCGCCCGCTCTGCACAATCCGTCGGATCACGCCGGCGCAGCCGGGCTTGCGGCAGGGCGTTCCCTCGCGGTCGTAGGCGTCCCAGACATGCTGGAAATAGCCCAGCTCGCCCGAGGTTTGACGATAGTCCCGCAAGGAGGAGCCGCCGGCCTCGATCGCCGCGGCCAGCACCGCCTTGATGGCGGGGACCAGACGGCGGGCCCGCGCGCCGGGGACCGTATGGGCGCTGCGCTTCGGGCTGATCCCGGCGCGCCACAGCGCTTCGCAAACATAGATGTTGCCGAGACCCGCCACGACCTTTTGGTCGAGAAGCGCGGCCTTGATCGGCGTGCGCTTGCCCGCCAGCGCCGCGGTCAGCCAGGCGGCGTCGAAGGCGCCCGACAGCGGCTCCGGCCCCAGGTCCTTCAGATGCTTCGAGGTCTCGACGCCGCCCGCGGGCAGCAGATCCATATAGCCGAAGCGCCGCGCGTCGTTGAAGACGACCCGCGCGCCGGCCTCTGTCTCCAGGATCAGATGGTCGTGCGGTTCGATCAGCGCCCAGCCGCTGTTGTGCCCGACCTGACCCGAGGTCGCCGTCGCGCCGGCGGCCGCGTCCACCGTGAACCGGCCCGTCATGCCGAGATGGGTGAGCCAGACCTCGCCGTCGTCGAGCTCAGCCAGGATGTATTTCGCGCGCCGGCTGAGCGCGACGATCCGCCGCCCCTCCAGGCGCTCGGCGAAGCGCGCGGGCAGGGGGAAGCGCAGATCGGGTCGGCGCAGATCGGCTCTAGCGATCACGCGGCCTTCCAGCGCGGGGCGCAAGCCCCGGACGACGGTTTCGACTTCGGGCAATTCGGGCATGCCTCGCCTATAGCAAAGCCGGGGGGCGAGCGCTATGTTCCTGGCGCGTCGGACGGCCGGCGCGCACGCCTATCGTCAGACGAAGGCCCGCCCCGATGAGCGAGATGAACGACAAGACCGCCGATTTCGGATACCGCACCGTCGACGCGGCGGAGAAGCCGGGGCTGGTGCGCGGCGTCTTCACCTCCGTCGCCGCGCGCTACGATCTGATGAACGATCTGATGTCGGGCGGCGTCCATCGCCTGTGGAAGGCGAGCCTGATCGACGAGCTGAAGCCCAATTCGCGCATGCGCCTGCTGGACGTCGCGGGCGGGACCGGCGACGTCGCCTTTCGGTTTCTCGACGCCGGCGGCGGCCATGTCACCGTCTGCGACCTGACCGAGAGCATGGTGGCGGTCGGCCGCGACCGGGCGATCGACCGCGGCCGGCTTTCGGGCGTCGACTGGACGGTCGGCGACGCGCAGGCGCTGCCGATCGCGGACGCCGGCGTCGACGCCTACACGATCGCCTTCGGCCTGCGCAATGTGACCGACATCGACCGAGCGCTCCGCGAGGCGCGACGCGTGTTGAAGCCGGGCGGGCTCTTCCTCTGCCTCGAGTTCAGCCGGGTCGTGCTGCCCGCCCTGGACCGGCTCTACGACGCCTACAGCTTCCAGGTGCTGCCCGCGCTCGGCCGATGGGTCGCCAAGGACGAGGAGAGCTACCGCTATCTCGCCGAATCCATCCGCCGCTTCCCGGATCAGCAAAGCCTGGCCCGGCGGATGCAGGCGGTCGGCTTCGCGCGGGTCGGCTGCCGCAATCTGTCGGGCGGGATCGCCGCCATCCATCGCGGCCGCCGGCTTTAGCGCCGCGCCGGCCTCGCCCGCCGTTTCATCTGTTGAGGGTCCGTGTTCACGACGCTTTCTCACATCGCCCGACTGATCGGCATCGTGAAGACGCTGGCGCGGCACGACGCGCTTTGGCCGCTCGACCCGTTGGCGGAGCGCCTGAAGCCCGTGCGCTGGCTGCGCGGCTTGTTGCGCGCGCTCTGGGGCAAGCCCAATCAGGGCCGACCCGGCGAGCGTCTGGCCGACGCGCTGACGGCGCTGGGGCCGACCTACGTCAAGCTCGGTCAGGCGCTCAGCGTGCGCGCCGATCTGGTCGGCGAGGCGGTGGCCGCCGACCTGTCGCGCCTGCAGGATCAGTTGGCGCCCTTCCCCGCGGCCGAGGCGCGTCGCGCGATCGAGGCGGAGCTCGGCCGGTCGATCGAGGATCTGTTCGTCGAATTCGGGGCCGAGCCGGTGGCCGCCGCCTCCATCGCGCAGGTTCATTTCGCCCGCCTGCCGGAGGCGGACGCCGGCGATTTCGGGGGCGAGGCGGGCGATCTGGTCGCGGTCAAGGTGCTGCGGCCGGGGATTGAGACCCGCTTCGAGAAGGACGTCGCGCTGTTCCGCTGGCTGGCCCGCCTGGTCGAGCGGCTGGTCCCGGCGATGCGCCGACTGCGGCCCGTCGCCGTGGTCGACACCTTCCAGACCTGGATCGAGACCGAGATGGACCTGCGCCTGGAAGGCGCCGCCGCGTCCGAACTGCGCGAGAATTGCGAGGGCGACGAGGGCTTTCATGTGGTTCGCGTCGATTGGGAGCGCACCGGCCGGCGCGTGCTGACGATCGAGCGGCTCGAGGGCGTCAACATCGACGATCTGGAGGGCCTGCGCGCCGCCGGTCACGATATCGACGACATCCTCGAGCGCTCCTCGCGGATCTTCTTTCTGCAGGTTTTCCGCGACGGCTTCTTCCACGCCGACATGCATCCCGGGAACATGTTCGTCGCGCCGGACGGGCGGCTGTGCCCGGTGGATTTCGGCATCATGGGCCGGGTCGACCGGCGCACGCGTTTCTTCCTGGCCGATATTCTCGTCGGCTTTCTGAATCGGGATTACCGGCGGGTCGCGGACACCCATTTCGATTACGGGATCGTGCCGCCGACCAAGAGCCGGGAGGAGTTCACGCAAGCCCTGCGCGCGATCGGCGAGCCGCTGTTGGACAAGCCGCTCGCCGAGATCTCGGTCGCGCGGCTGCTCTCTCACCTGTTCCGCACGACCGAGCGCTTCGACATGGAGACCCAGCCCGATCTCCTGCTGCTGCAGAAGACCATGCTTGTGGCGGAAGGGGTCGGCCGCACCCTGAACCCCCGGGTCAACATGTGGCTGATGGCCCGTCCGATGATCGAGGATTGGGTGATCGCGAACCGCGGACCCGAAGCGCGCGCGGTGGAAGTCGTGCGCGATACGGTCGAGGCGCTGGAACGGCTTCCCAAGACCTTGCGGCGCGCCGAGGACACGCTGGCCCGCCTGTCGCGCGACGGGGCGCGCGGCGGCCCGACCCACGAGACCCGGATCGACCGTCCCGGCCTGTCCTTCTGGCTGCCGGTGATCGCCGCCGCGCTGATCGTGCTGGCGGTCGCGGAGATTTTCTGAGCGCGCGTCCGGCCTTTTGACGCGCCGCGCCGACGCGCTCGGCGCAGATAAAACTTCAAACGCAGTTTGGATGGCGTTAACCTCCTCTTAACCATTTCGCTTGCGGATTCACTTTTCGTCTCGCCGAGCGCCGGCGCGGCGCCGGCCCCTCGAAACGCCGCGCCGCTTGCGCTCGCGCCGACTTCAATTTACATGGAAGGGACGTGAATTCCGCGCGAGCCGAAGGGGTCCCGCCATGGCCGCCGTTCCCGCCGCCGACATCGAGCGCCGCGTCCTGCTGATCGTCTCCGGCGGGATCGCCGCCTACAAGGCGCTGGAGACCGTCCGCCTGCTGCGCAAGGCGGGCGTCGCGGTGCGTTGCGTGCTGACCCGCGGCGGCGCCCAATTCGTCACCGCCCTCTCCCTCCAGGCGCTGAGCGAAGACAAAGTCTATGACGATCTCTGGTCGCTGACCGACGAGAGCGAAATGGGCCATATCGAACTTTCCCGGCAGGCCGACCTGGTGGTCGTGGCCCCGGCCAGCGCCGACATCCTGGCCAAGATGACCGCCGGGATGGCCGACGATCTGGCGACGACCGTGCTGCTCGCCACCGACAAGCCGGTCCTCGTCGCCCCGGCCATGAATGTGCGGATGTGGGAGCACGCCGCAACCCAAAGCAATCTGGAGACCTTGGTTCGGCGCGGCGTCTCCGTGATCGGACCGAACGAAGGCCCGATGGCCTGCGGCGAGTACGGCCCCGGCCGACTGGTGGAGCCGGAGGCGCTGACGGCCGCCGTCCTGCGCCGCCTGAATGCGGCGCCGGCGGCGTCCGCGGGCGCCGACAGGCCGCTCGCCGGCCGCCGGGCGTTGGTGACAAGCGGCCCCACGCACGAGCCGATCGATCCCGTGCGCTACATCGCCAACCGCTCCAGCGGGCGTCAGGGGCATGCGATCGCCGCGGCGCTGGCCGCCCTGGGCGCAGAGGTGACGCTGGTCTCAGGCCCGACCCAATTGCCGGATCCCGCCGGCGTCGCGGTGGTGCGGATCGAGACCGCGGCGCAAATGGAGGCGGCCTGTCGCGCCGCCCTGCCGGCGGACGTCGCCGTCTGCGCCGCCGCCGTCGCGGACTGGCGGGTCGCCGACCGCGGGGCGCACAAGCTGAAGAAGCGCCCGGGCGAGCCGCCGCCGCCGCTCCCGCTCGCCGAAAATCCCGACATCCTCATGGGGTTGAGCGCCCCGGGCCCGAGCCGGCCGGCGCTGGTGGTCGGTTTCGCGGCCGAAACGGAGAAGGTCGCAGAGCACGCCGCCGAAAAGCGGGCGCGCAAGGGCTGCGATTGGATTCTCGCCAACGACGTTTCCGAAGGCAGCGGGACCTTCGGCGGCGCCGACAATGAGATCACGCTGATCACCGCCGAGGGGGCCGAGCCCTGGCCGCGCCAGACCAAGGCCCAAGCGGCCGAGGCGCTGGCGCGGCGCATCGCCGATCATTTCAAGGCCGCCGCCCGGGACGCCGCCGAATAGTCCCGCGCCGGTCAGTCGAAGGACCATCGATCCGATATGGAAACAATTTCTGTAAAAGTTGAGAGATTGCCGCACGGCGCGGATTTGGCGCTTCCGGACTATGGCAGCGCGGAGGCGGCGGGCTGCGATCTGCTGGCGGCGATCGACGGGCCGGTCGCCCTGGCGCCGGGCGCGCGGGCGATGATCCCGACCGGGCTGCGCCTCGCCCTGCCGCCGGGCTATGAGGCCCAGGTGCGCCCGCGCTCGGGGCTGGCGGCGAAGCACGGGCTGACGGTGCTGAACACGCCCGGCACGGTCGACAGCGATTACCGCGGCGAGGTGAAGGTTATTCTCGTCAATCTGGGCGACGCGCCTTTTACGATCGAGCGCGGCATGCGCATCGCCCAGATGGTGGTCGCCCCGGTGACCCGCGTCGCGTGGGCGGAGACGACGGATCTGGACCGCACCGCCCGCGGCGTCGGCGGCTTCGGGTCCACCGGGCACTGAGAGAGGCGGCGGGATGCGGCTCACCAAGAAGCTCATGTTCGCGATCGAGGCGGTGCTCGACATCGCCTACCACGCCTCCGATCAGCCGGTGCAGTCGAAAGAGATCGCCGAGCGTCAGGGCATCCCGCGCCGCTATCTGGAGCAGGTGTTGCAAGGGCTGGTGCACGCCGGCGTCCTGCGCGGCGTCCGCGGGCCGCGCGGAGGCTACCGGCTGGCGCGAGAGCGCCGACGCATCACGATCGCCGACATCGCGCAAGTGGTGAGCGACATGGAAGGCGGCCGCGACCCGCTGACCGATCCCGCCGGCTCGGAACTGGGCCATGTCGTGCTGCGCCCGATCTGGCAGGAGATCGAGGATTACGCGATGCAGCGTCTGTCCGAGACGACGATCGAACATCTGTGCGTCGCCGCCCGCAAGGCGGGCATCGAAAGCCAATCGCAAAGCCAGTTCGATTTCATGATCTGAGCGGAGGCTGCGGGCGTCACGCGGCCGACACCAGCCCCTTTTCCGGCCGCGCCGGGTCGATCAGACGCGCCGCCGCGCCGGTCAGGCGGAAACCGTCGCCGTCCCACAGCACATCCTCCTCCGACGCGCCGAACCAGCCGGGCCCCACCGCCGGGCCGCGCAGCCGAAGCCCGCTCGCCTCCCGTCCGCCCGCCTCTCGTCCGCCCGCCTCTCGTCCGGGGGCGCGCGCCGACAGGCCGGGCAGCGGGGCCAGACCGGGCGCCGCGCCGCGTCCGTCGGCGAGCGCGTCGGCCCGCCGCCACAGGGCGGGACCGGCCGTCTCCGGCAGGCTCAGGCAATCGAGCAGCGCGATGCGCTCGCCGCGGGTGCGCCGACCGAACAGATCCAGCCGGCGGGCCAGACCCGGCTCCGCCGGGCCGTCCAGCACCCACACGGCCTCAAGGCGCGAGGCGAGGTGATCGGCCAACAGCGGGTCTTCGTCGGCCGCGTCCAACAAATGCTCCAGCGCCGCGGCCGGCTCGGCGATCAAGGTCGGGCCCGTCTCGCCGGACGCCTTCAGCAGCGAGGCGATCTCGCCGCGCCGCGACTGGCCGGCGTGCAGGATCATCGTGCCGCCCACCGCCATGACCAGCCGGGTCGCCGGTCCGGCCCCCAGCGGGTCGAGCGGGTCGCCGGAGCTGAGAACCACGGTGTGCCGGACCGCCGCGAAGGGCCAGGCCGCCAACAGGGCCGAGGTCGCGGCCGCGGCGGAGCGCCGCGAGGCGATCACCGAATGCGGCGAGGGCGAACGCTGGGCGGCCGGATAGAGCGCGAACGCCCGGTCCAGCGGCGTGCGTTGGCGCGCCTCCATGATCTCGATCGTCGCGCGGGTCAGCGCAATGCGCTCCACCCCGCGCACCCCGATCACGGTCTCCGGCCGGCCGGCGCCGGTGGTCTCCAGGATGTCGCTGACCGCCTGGGCGGCGCGCCCGTCCAGGCCGTAGACCAGCCCCGGCCCCGATTCGGCGGCCAGCCGCGCCGGCGCGCGCGGCGCGATCGCGGTCGGCACGCCCGCCTTGACCGCGCCGATATGCATCAGGATCGCCGCCGGCTCGCCGGGTCCGTGGATCATCAGGGGTCGGTCGGCGCCCAGGTCCCGATCGATCAGCGCCTGCGCGATGCCGTCGGTCAGGCCGGCCGCCTCGTCGAAGCCGAGCGACAGGCCGGGCGCGATCAGGAACGGCCGGTCCGGCGTGCGGACGGCCGCGCAGTCCAGCCATTCGGCCGCCGCCCCGAAGCTCGGCGCCCGCTCGGGCAGGCCGTGCAGGATCGGCCCGCCGTCCTCCGCCGCCTCCACCCGCACCGCGGCGGGCGGCAGATCGATCGGCGCGGTCGGCGTCGGTCCGTCCGGATAGAGCTCCATGAGGTCTCAGGCGTCCTCTTCGACTGGTCTGGCGTCCAGTCTAACACGCTCCGACGCGCCGCCCCACCAAAAGCGAAAGCCCTACATCGGTCCCGCCCAGGAACTCCCGCACAGGCGGATATCCGCTGAGGCGTCGCGCCGGGTCCCTAGGCTGCGTAGATTCCCGCTTTCTTGACGTCGTCGGAGACGTGGTCCTCGAACTGCTCGAAGTTTTTCTCGAACAGGCCGCGCAGGGTGCGGGCCACTTCGTCATAGCGTCCGCCGTCGGCCCAGGTGCTTTTCGGCTGCAGCACCTCCGCCGGCACGTTGGGGACGGCCTCCGGGATCAACACGCCGAAATTCTCGTCCGGGACCTTGGCGACGGAGCCGAGCTTGCCCTCGATCGCGGCGCGCACCATGGCGCGGGTGTGGTGGATCGACATCCGCTGCCCTTCGCCGTAAGAGCCGCCGGACCAGCCGGTGTTGACCAGCCAGCAGCGCGCGCCGGACTGCGCCATGCGCTCGCGCAGCATCTGGGCGTAGACGGTCGGATGGCGCGGCATGAAGGGCGCGCCGAAGCAGGTGGAGAAGGTCGCCTGCGGTTCGGTCACGCCGCGCTCCGTCCCGGCGACGCGGGCGGTGTAGCCGGACAGGAAGTGGTACATCGCCTGTTCCGGCGTCAGCTCCGCGATCGGCGGCAGCACGCCGAAGGCGTCGGCGGTCAGCATGACGATGTTCTTCGGCTGTCCGCCCTGGCCCGTCGGCTCGATGTTGGGGATGAAGTCGATCGGATAGCTGGCGCGGGTGTTTTCGGCCAACGTGCCGTCGTCGAGGTCGAGCTCGCGCGTCTGCGGATCGAAGACGACGTTTTCGAGGATCGTGCCGAAGCGCCGGGTGGTGGACCAGATCTCCGGCTCCATCTCCGGGTTGAGCTTGATCACCTTGGCGTAGCAGCCGCCCTCGAAATTGAAGACGCCGTTGTCGGACCAGCCGTGTTCGTCGTCGCCGATCAGCCGGCGCGTGCCGTCGGCCGACAGCGTCGTCTTGCCGGTGCCCGAGAGCCCGAAGAAGATCGCGACGTCGCCCGCCTCGCCGATATTGGCGGAGCAATGCATCGGCAGCACGCCGCGGGCCGGCAGCAGGTAGTTCATGATCGAGAAGACGGACTTCTTGATCTCGCCCGCGTACCGGGTGCCGCCGATCAGCACCAGGCGCTGGGCCAGATTCAACAGCACGAAGCATTCCGAATTCGTGCCGTCGCGTCCGGGCAGGGCGTTCAGATGCGGCGCGTGCAGAATCGTGAAATCCGGCTCGAAGCCGCTCAGCTCGCTCGCCGCGGGGCGAATGAACATGTTGCGCGCGAACAGGCTGTGCCACGGGCTCTCCGAGACCACCCGCACCCGCAGCCGATGCTCCGGATCGGCGCCGGCGTAGAGGTCCTGGACGAAGACGTCGCGGTTCTGAAGGTAGCTGGCGGTCAGCGCGTGCAGCTGGTCGAAGCGGCGCTCCTCGATCGGCTTGTTGACCGCGCCCCACCAGACCTGGTCGCGGTTGGCCGGCTCGTCGACGATGAACTTGTCGTTGGGGGAGCGGCCGGTGTAGGCGCCCGTCTCGACGCTGAGCGCGCCGCCCGTCGTAATGGTCCCAAGGCCGCGGCGCACCGTCTCCTCGTAGAGCGCCTCGGCGCCGTAGTTCCAGTGAACCGGGCCCGGATTGACCACCCCGTGATTGTCGAGCCCGAACGCGCTGGGAGTCCCGAGATCTTTCGACGCCAAGGCTTTCCTCCTCCTTGCAAGCGGCCCGGCCGCGCCCTGAGGGCGGCGGCCCGGCGGTTCTTCGGGGAGGGCGCGCTTCGTTGCAAGCGGCGCGCCTCGCCCCGGACCCCATCCGATCCGCGACCGGCCGCTTTCCCCGTGTCGGGAGGCGGCGCCGGGCGCGGCTTTCGGCTGTTCTGACGACGCCGCCGGTCGACCCGCGGGACGGGGCGGTCGACGGCCGAGGGTTTGCATAGCGGGGCGGGGCGGGGGGATCAACCGATTCCGCGGCCCGACGGCGCGCCCGGCGCGCAGGCGTCCGCGCGAAAGCCGTTCAGCCCGCCCCGGGGCGCCGAGACCCCGTTACGCCCGCGCGCGTTTGACCAGCCGTACGAGCTCGACCCGCGCGGCCTCGGCGTCGCGCACGGGCTTGTCGAAGGGAAGCCGCGCGGTCTCGCCGCCACGGCGCAGGTCCGCGCCTTCGGGGTCGATCCCGGTCAGCCGCCAGCCCGCCCCCGGGAGGCCGAGAAGCCGGTTGGCGTAGAGGGCGACGGCGTCGGAATGATCCTCGTTCATGTGCTGGACGACGTCCGATTCGGCCGCGGACAGCCCCGCCGCGTCCGCCGAGCCGGGGTAGAGCAGGGCGTCCGCCTCCTCGATCCAATGGATGCGTCCGAAACCGGCGACCAGATGGGCGCGCTCGATCTCGAAGCGATAGAGCGCGAAATCGCCGAACCCGGCGTAGAGCGCGGCCGAGGGATGGCGGGCCACATAGCGCCCCTGCAGGCGGGCGCGCTCGGCCGCGTCGGCCACGCGCTCGATGCGGCCCAAAAGGCTGGCCCGCGCGCCCGTCAGCGGCTCCGCGAGGCCGGCCGTGCCGTCCAGCAGCAGGGCGGCGCGCGGGTCGGCTTTCAGGTTCTTGGTGTGGTCGGCCAGGTCGCTCAACAGCATCACCGGCCGGCCGGCGAAATCGCAGGCGGTGAGGACGAGAGAGACATAGGGCGCGCCCCCGTCCGCCGTCTGCGTCGACAGGGCGGCCCGGTCGACCGTGCGGGCCAGCGTCCGCACCGCCTCCGCCGGATCGTCGGCGCCGCGCGTCATCGCACCCCGGCGCGCGCGGCGTCCTCGGCCGCCGCCTCCGCTTCGCCGCGGGCCCAGAAGGTCCCCGCCGTCCAGCCGAGCAAGGCCCAGAAGACGGCGGAAACCGCGATCGAGGTGGCGGCGTACTCCGCCGCCAGCTCCGGCGGCGGCGCGCCGCCGGCGTAGCCCGGATGCGGCGCGCCGATCAGATGGGGCAGCGCGATCAGGGCGAGGCCGCCCAGGATCATCGGCCATTTCGCCGCGCCCTCTTTCGCGAAGACGGCGAGCGCTAGGCCCGCGGCCGTGGCGAGAGCGGTCCCGATCCACCAGATCTGGCGGTCCACGATGTCGGCGGCGAAGGTCCCGGGAAGCTCCGGCGGCAGGCCGGCCGCCGGGGCCAGCGTCAGCGCGAGAAACCCGCCTGAGCCCCAGATCAGGCCGCGCCGGCCGTCCACTTTTCCGCCATAAACGGCGAAGGCGGCAGTCAGCAGCAGCGCGAAGCCCGTCGCCAGCACCATGTTGGCCATGACGGTGTAGAGCAGCCGTTCGATCCCGGCGTCCGGCGCCCAGGGCGCGCCGATCGCGCCCGTCCCGTGGTCGTGCTCGGCGTGCGCGAGCACGATGCGGAATCCGTCGAGCGCCGGGGCGGCGGCGCTCTCATAGGTTTCCGCCTCCATCAGGATCGGCGTCGTGGTGATCGTCTGCAGGCCCGAGATGAGCGCGCCGACGAGCACGCCCGCGGCCAGCGCCGGGGCGATGATGCGTTTCAGCATGGAACGGTCCTCGGCGTGACGCCGATCCCCGGCCTTAGTGGCAGGGGAAGGCGAAGGCGTGGCGCGCGTCGTGCGCCGCATTGTGCAGCGTCGACGAATTGGCGAGCCCCGCCCCGAAGACGAGGAGGGCGCCGAACAGCGCGGCGAACAGCGCGGCGGCGAGACGGGTTTGCGGGCGCGCGACGGCGCCCGTCTTGGCGGTCATGGTCTGCATGGAAGTCTTCCCCCTTCTTTCGTCACACCCGACGAAACACGCCTGCGCGCGACAGCGGCAGGCCCTTCAGGCGAAGCGGCCCCGAATGGGCGCGCCTCAACGCTCGGCAGGTCTCCCGGCTCGCGGGTCGTCGCTGAAGGATCCGCCTTCCCAGCGCGCGCGAACGCGCCCCAGTGGCTTCGCCGATCCGCCCTCTCTCAGGGCCGGATCGGGGATCCCCGCTCGCCGCCTACGGTTGCGGGGGCAGCCCGGGCTCGGCGCCCCCTGATGGGTAGGCGCTCTCCCCGTGTTCCCTTTTAATCCCCCAGGCCTTTGGCCGTCCCGGGGAACCGATCGTCTGCCGGAATCAGTACGACGCGACGCTATCGACGGTCAAGCGGCGATGACAGACCCGCGCCAGAGTCCCCGGCGAAAGCGGGGACCGGGTCGGGCGGCGCGCCGGCGGCGGCGCAGGCCGCGGGAGGCCCCCGCCTGCGCGGGGGCGCCTGATAACAAACGCCCGGCCCCATAAACCCCGCAGGAGTCCCCGCGAAAGCGGGGACCTGGTCGAGCGGCGCGCCGGCGGCGGCGCGGGCCGCGAGAGGCCCCCGCTTGCGCGGGGGCGCCGGGCGGAAAACTGCGGCAAGCGCGACAACGCTGTCGGGAGTCCCCGCGAAAGCGGGGACCTGGTCGAGCGGCGCGCCGGCGGCGGCGCGGGCCGCGGAAGGCCCCCGCTTGCGCGGGGGCGCCGGGAGAGGCTGCGATGAAAAACGCCCGCGGGGCGGACCCGCGGGCGTCTCTCGTCTCAGGCTGCTCTCAGACCGATGGGGCGCGATCAGTCCTCGCGGCGGTTCCGCCGGGGGCGGTCGCCCCGGTCGCCGCCGCCGCGCGGCTCGCGCTTGGGCAGCTGGTCCTCGATGTCCTCGCCGGTCTCCTGATTGACGACGCGCATCGAGAGGCGGACCTTGCCGCGCTCGTCGACGCCCAGGCACTTGACCCAGACCTCGTCGCCCTCGTTGACCACGTCGCTCACCTTCTCGGTGCGGCCTTCGGCCAGCTCTGAGATGTGCACGAGCCCGTCGCGGTTGCCCATGAAGTTCACGAAGGCGCCGAAGTCCATGATCTTCACGACCTTGCCGCGATAGAGCTTGCCGGGCTCCGGCTCGGCGACGATGCCCTGGATCCACTCGACCGCCTTCTGGCCGGCGTCGCCGTCGACGGAGGCGACCTTGACCGTCCCGTCGTCGTCGATGTCGACCTTGGCGCCGGTGACCTCGCAGATCTCCCGGATCACCTTGCCGCCGGTGCCGATGACGTCGCGGATCTTGTCCTTCGGCACCTGGATCGTGACGATCCGCGGCGCGTTGGAGGAGACCTCCTCCCGACCCGACGTGATGGCCTTGGCCATCTCGCCCAGGATGTGCAGGCGCCCGTCGCGGGCCTGGGCCAGCGCGGTCTGCATGATGTCCTCGGTGATCGAGGTGATCTTGATGTCCATCTGCAGCGAGGTCACGCCCTGCTGCGTGCCGGCCACCTTGAAGTCCATGTCGCCGAGATGGTCTTCGTCGCCCAGGATGTCGGACAGCACGGCGACGCCCTCCGGGTCCTTGATCAGGCCCATGGCGATGCCCGCACAGCTTTTTTCCAGCGGCACGCCCGCGTCCATCATCGACATCGAGGTGCCGCAGACGGTCGCCATCGAGGAGGAGCCGTTCGATTCGGTGATCTCCGAGACCACGCGGATCGTGTAGGGGAAGCTCTCCTTCTCCGGCATCAGCGGGTTGAGCGCGCGCCAGGCCAGCTTGCCGTGGCCGATCTCGCGCCGCCCGGTGAAGCCGACGCGGCCGGCCTCGCCCACCGAATAGGGCGGGAAGTTGTAGTGCAGCATGAAGTGCTGGCGGAATTCGCCCTCCAGCGCGTCGATGATCTGCTCGTCCGAGCCGGTGCCAAGCGTGGTCACCACCAGCGCCTGGGTCTCGCCGCGCGTGAACAGCGCCGAGCCGTGCGCGCGCGGGATCACGCCGACCTGGCAGTCGATCGGCCGCACGTCGGCCAGACCGCGGCCGTCGATGCGCTTGCCGGTCTTCAGGATATTGCCGCGCACGACGCCGGATTCTAGCTCTTTGAAGAGCTTGCCCGCCAGGGAGACGTCAAGCTCCTCCTCTTCGAGCTTGGCGATCGCGGCCTTCTTGACCTCGCCGACGGCGTTCTGACGCTCCAGCTTGTCCTTGATCGCATAGGCGTCCTGGAGGCCGGCCTCGGCCAGCTCCTTCAGGCGCGCGCGAACCGGCTCGGCCGCCGGATCCTCGCCCGGCAGGTCGAACGGCTCCTTCGCCGCGTCCTCGGCCAGGTCGATGATCATGTCGAGCACCGGCTGGAACGCCTTGTGGCCGAACATGACGGCCTCGAGCATGCGCTCCTCCGAGAGTTCGGAGGCCTCGGACTCGACCATCAGGACGCCGTCCTGCGTGCCGGCGACCACGAGGTCGAGCGCGCTGTTCAGCTTGGTGTCGAGCATCGAGGGGTTGAGCGTGAGCTCGCCGTCGATCTCGCCGACGCGCGCGCCCCCGATCGGACCCATGAAGGGCGCGCCGGAGATCGTCAGCGCCGCGCTGGCGCCGATCATCGCAGGGATGTCGGGATCGTTCTCGAGATCGTGGCTCAAGACGGTGCAGATGACCTGCGTCTCGTTCTTGAAGCCTTTGACGAACAGCGGGCGGATCGGACGGTCGATGAGACGGCTGGTCAGCGTCTCCTTCTCGGTCGGCCGGCCTTCGCGCTTGAAGAAGCCGCCGGGGATCTTGCCCGCCGCGTAGGTCTTCTCCTGGTAGTGGACCGAGAGCGGGAAGAAGTCGAGGCCGGCCTTCTCCTGCTTCTCGAAGACGACGGTGCACAGCACCGCCGTGTCGCCGTAGGTGGCGAGCACCGCGCCGTCGGCCTGTCGGGCCATGCGCCCGGTCTCCAGGGTCAGCGTGCGGCCGCCCCACTCGATTTCACGTTTGTGGATTTGAAACATCTCGTCTCTTCAGTCGTTCGGCGTGCGGCCCGCGCGTCGTCGCGGAGGCCGCCCGCATCTCTTTTCAGCGGTCAACCGGCCCCCTCCCCATGAGGGGGTCCGGCCGGCGCGCCGCCCCTTGTCGGGCCGTCGTCGGGGCCTGTCGCGAAACCCGGGTCTGTCGGTCGTCCCCACCCGGATCGGTCTAGCCCGCTTCATGCGCTTGGTCGGCGCGCGGGCTGTTTCGCGGCCCCGGCCGACGGCCGGGCGATGCGCCTATGGTGTCGTCGCCTCCGGGAGCGCCGCGCGCATGCGGCTCGGGCCCGGACCCCTCCGCCGAGCGGGGGACTTGTCCCGCGGCGGGCCCCGTTTCGGCCGACCGGCCTGAGCCGGGGCGGTCGAAAAACGGGAGCGACAAATGCGAACGGGGCGCCGGCGACTTTTCAGGTCGCGGGCGCCCCGCCCGAAACTCAATTCTGCTTAGCGGCGAATGCCAAGGCTGGCGATCAGCGTCTTGTATTTCGCCTCGTCGCGCCGGCGGACATAGTCCAGCAGGCGCCGCCGCTTGCCGACCATCATCAGGAGGCCGCGGCGGGAATGATTGTCCTGCTTGTGGCCCTTCAGATGCTCGGTCAGGTTCGTGATCCGCTCGGTCAGAATGGCGATCTGCGCCTCCGGCGCGCCGGAATTGCCGTCCGATCCGCCGTATTCCTTGACCAGTTCCGCGGTGCGTTCCTTGGTGATCGACATCTCTTGCGTTCGTCCTCTTCCACGGTATCGGGTTGATAAATCCGCGGCGCCCGCTCAGCGCGCCGCCAGCACCCGGATCGGCTTGATCTCGCCCCGGCCGTAACGCGCCAGCGCCACGGCCCTGCCCCTGTAGAGGGCGACCAGCGCGTCGCCGTCCTGCAGCGCGCCGATCCGATCGAGATCGATCTTCCGGAGAAGCGAGACCGCCTGGCCGTTTCTGAGCCGCGTGGCCTCCGCTTCGCTCAAAGCCATCGCCGGGATACCGTCCAGCGCGGCTTCGATGGGGAGCAGGCGCTCCGCCAATGCGGCGGGGTTATGCCCCAATCGCTCCAGCGCTTCAAGGGAAATCGCCTGGGTTTCCGCAAAGCCGGCGACCGCCGTGCGGCGCAGATCCTCGACCAGCGCCACGGTGCCCAGCGACGCGCCGAGATCGCGGGCGACGGCGCGGACGTAAGTCCCCTTGCCGCATTGCATCTCCAGCACCGCCCGGCTCGGGTCGGGCCGCTCGATCAGGCTCAGCGCGCGGATCGTCACGGGCCGCGCGGCGATCTCCACCTCTTCGCCGGCGCGCGCCTTGTCGTAGGCGCGTCGACCGTCGATCTTGACGGCGGAGAACTGCGGCGGAACCTGCTGGATTTCGCCGATGAAGGCGGGCAGGGCCGCCTCAATCGCGGCCGCGTCCGGCAGCAGGTCGGAGCGCTCGGTCACCGCGCCTTCCGGGTCGAGCGTGTCGGTCGTCTCGCCGAAACGCACGGTGAAGCGGTAGGTCTTTTCGCCGTCCATGACGTACTGGACGGTCTTGGTCGCCTCGCCGAAGGCGATCGGCAAAAGGCCGGTCGCGAACGGGTCCAGCGTGCCGCCGTGGCCGGCCTTCCGGGCGTCGAACAGCCGGCGCGCGCGGCTGACGGCGTCGGTCGAGCCCAGCCCGGCCGGCTTGTCCAGGACCAGCCAGCCGTCGATCGGCTTGCCTTTCTTTCTGCGCCCCATGCCCTGCGCGCCCGCCGATCAGTCGTCGTCGGAATCGGGTTTCGCGATGTCGCGCCGAACCTCCGGACGACTCAACAGCGCATCGATGCGCGCCGCCTCGTCGAAGCTCTTGTCGGTCTTAAAGCGGAGGTTGGGCGTGAATTTCAGCTTCACCTCGCGGGCCACCTGACCGCGCAGGAAGGAGGCCGCGCGCTGCAGCGCCTCGCGAACCTCGCGCTCGCGCGCCTCGCCCGCCGCCTTATCCTGGGCCGAGGCGCCGAGCGGGGTGACGAAGCAGTCCGCGTTCTTCAGGTCCGGGCTGACCCGAACCTCGGAGACGGTGACCGACACGCCGGCCAGCGCCGGGTCTCGCAGCTCGCCGCGCTGAATGATCTGCGCCAGCGCGTGGCGCAGCTCTTCGCCGACGCGAAGCTGGCGCTGCGTGGGTTCTTTCGCGCTCATCGCCCTATGCCGCCTTGCGGTGGAAGTGAGGGGGGCGAGCCGGGGAGGCCGCGCGCGCGCTTACAGCGCGCGCGCCACCTCCTCGACCTCGAAGCACTCGATGAAGTCGCCGACCTTGATGTCGTCGTAATTCTCGAACGCCATGCCGCACTCGTAGCCGTGCTGCACCTCGCGGACGTCGTCCTTGAAGCGTTTCAGGGTCTTGAGCGAGCCCTCGTGGATCACCGTGTCGTCGCGCAGCAGACGCACCTTGGCGCCGCGCTTGACCGTGCCTTCGGTCACCATGCAGCCCGCCACCTTGCCGGCCTTGGTGACGTTGAAGACCTCGCGGATCTCGGCGTAGCCCAGGAACTTCTCTCGCTGCTCCGGGGCCAGCATGCCGCTCAACACCGACTTCACGTCGTCGATCACGTCGTAGATGATCGAATAGTAGCGGATGTCGACGCCGTCGCGCTTGGCCAGATCGCGGGCCTGCGGATTGGCGCGGACGTTGAAGCCGATGATGACGCCGCCCGTACCGGCGGCCAGGCTGACGTCGCTTTCGGTCACGCCGCCGACGGCGCCGTGCACGACGCGCACCTTGACCTCGTCGGTCGCCAGCTTCTCCAGCGAAGCGGTGATCGCCTCCAGCGAGCCCTGCACGTCGGTCTTCACGATGACCGGCATCTCCTCGACCTCGCCGGCCTTGATCTGGTCGAACATCGCTTCGAGCGAGCTCTTGCCGGCGCGGCCGGAAACCGCGAACTGCGCTTCGCGCTGCTTGCGCTGCCGGTAGTCGGAGATCTCGCGCGCCTTCTGCTCGTCCTGCAGCACGGCGAATTCGTCGCCAGCCTGGGGCGTGCCTTGCAGGCCCAGCACCTCGACCGGAACCGAGGGGCCGGCCTCTTGCACCTGACGGCCGCGATCGTCGAGCAGCGCGCGCACCCGGCCCCACTCGCTGCCGGCGACGAAGATGTCGCCGACGCGCAGCGTGCCGGTCTGCACCAGCACGCTCGCGACCGAGCCGCGGCCCTTCTCCAGCTTCGCCTCGACCACGGCGCCGCGCGCCGGGCGGTCGGGGTCGGCCTTCAGCTCCAAAAGCTCGGCCTGCAGCAGGATCGCCTCCTCCAGCTCCTCAAGCCCCGTGCGCTTGAGCGCCGAGACCGGCAGTACCTGAACGTCGCCGCCCATGCTCTCGGGCACCAGCTCGTGCTCCAGCAGCTGCGTGGTGGCCTTGTTCGGATCGGCGCCGTCCTTGTCGATCTTGTTGATCGCCACGATGATCGGCACCTCGGCCGCCTTGGCGTGATTGATCGCCTCGATCGTCTGGGGTTGCAGACCGTCGTCGGCGGCCACCACCAAGATCACGATGTCGGTGACCTGGGCGCCGCGATTGCGCATCGCGGTGAACGCTTCGTGGCCCGGCGTGTCCAGGAAGGTGATCAGACCGCCCGACTTCATCTGCACCTGATAGGCGCCGATATGCTGGGTGATGCCGCCGGCCTCGCCCGCGGCCACGTCGGTCTCGCGCAGCGCGTCCAGCAGCGAGGTCTTGCCGTGGTCGACATGGCCCATGACGGTGACGACCGGCGCGCGCGGCGCCTGGGCGCCCTCGTCCGCGTCGTCTTCGATCAGGTGGTCCTCGACGTCGGCCTCCGAGACGCGGCGCGCCCGGTGGCCGAACTCCTCGACCACCAGCTCGGCGGTGTCCTGGTCGATCGTCTGGTTGACCGTCGCCATCACGCCCATCTTCATCAATGACTTGATGACGTCCGCGCCGCGCGCCGCCATGCGGTTGGCCAGATCGCCGACGGTGATCGCCTCCGGCACGGTCACGTCGCGCACGACCTTTTCGCCGCGCGCCAGGGCCTGACGGTTCTTCTCGCGCTCACGCTGACGCTGGCGCTGCAGCGCGGCCATCGAGCGCCCGCGGCGCGCCTCGCTGTCGGGGTCTGCGTCCTCGTCGACCTGATAGATCGACAGCTTGCCCTGGCGGCGCTTCTCGCCGCCCTTCAGGCGCATGGTCGGGCGCTTCTTCTGCTCGCGCTCGATCAGCTCGTCCGCCTTCTCGCGGCCGGATTTGCTCTCCGCCTGCTTGGCGGCCGCCTGGGCCTCGGCCTCGATGTCGGCCGGGCTGGGCGCCGCGGGCTGGTCGACGGCCTCTTCTTCCGGCTCCCCGGCCGGGGCCTCTTCGGCCTCTTCGGCGGCGGCGGCTTCCGCGGCCTTGCGCGCGGCCTCCTCCTCCTCGAGGCGCTTGCGCTCGGCCTCTTCGGCTTCGCGCTGACGGCGGCGCTCCTCGGCGCGACGCTCGGCCTCCTCGGCCTCGCGCTTGCGGCGCTCCTCCTCGGCCTGGGCGGTCTGGATGGCGCGCAGTCGGGCGGCGCGCTCCTGCTCGCTCAAGCCCTTCAGCGCCGGGCTGGAGGCCGGATCCGCCTGCTTGGACGGCGCAGACTTCGCGGGCTCGGCGCTCTTCGCCTCCGGGCGCTTGATCGGGCCGATGTCGGCGGCCTGCGCGCCGGACCCGCCGGCGGCGGAGGACGGCTGATTGCGGTCGAAGGTGCGCTTCTTCTTCACCTCGACCTGCACCTGCTTGGAGCGGCCGTGGCTGAAGCTCTGACGCACCTGACCCGCCTCGACGCGCTTGCTGAGCTCCAGCTTGCCCTTGCCGAGGGTGAGTTTCTTACCGCCGTTCTCGTTCTCGCTGCTCATCATCTTCCCTAATCGTCGGTCCCTCCGCGCGGCCTTCGCCGTCGAGAAGCGACCCCAAAAAGCTCACCGCCGCCCGCCGGCCTCATCCGCGCCCGCGTCGGCTCTCAATCCTTCCAGGCGCCGCATCTCGCGCGCCAGTTTACGGGCCAGGCCGCCGGCGCTCAGCGCGGCGTGCACCGCGCGGTCGCGCCCGAAGGCCTCGCCGATCTCGGCCGCGTCGAGGGTCGAGACGATCGCCGCGTCGCCGCCGCCCCCCGCTGCGCCACTCGCCGCCCGGGCCGCGGTCAGCGCCGCAGAAAGCTTGCGCCGTCCGTCCTCGGCGCCGTCGGCGGCCTCGACCAGCAAGACCGCCTCGCCGCGCGCGATCAGCGCGCGCACCTTCTCGAACCCGGTCACCGCTTCGCCGGCGCGGCGCGCCAGCGACAGGATATCGATGCAGCGCCGGGTCAGCAGGCGCTCGACCCGCGCGTGCAGATCGGCCGGCGGCCGGACCCGCGCCCGCGCCGCCTTGGCGAACAGGTTGCGGGCGCATGCCGTCTTAATGCTTCCGAGGTCCGCGCTCAACCACATTCCGCGCCCGGGCAGGCGTTGAGCGAGGTCCGGAACCACCTCGCCCTCCGGCCCCAGCACGAAGCGGATCATCTCCGCCTGGGGCTTGCGCGCGCCCGTCGCCAGACACTTGCGGATCGGTCCGCCCGGCCCCTCCGGCGCGTCGCCCGAGGCGTCGGACCGGTCCGAAGACCCGTGCGACGATCCGCCTGAGCGCCCGCGTCGGTCGGACGGCGGGCCGTCGTCCAGGCAGGCCGGATCGATCGGCGCGTCGTCGGCGCCGGTCGTCCCATCCTCGACCGTCTGGCGTCCCGCGTTCATCGCCGCGGCTCGACCGCCGAGACCCGACCCGAAGGGCCCGGCCTCAGAGCTCCCGGCCCGGGGCCGTCGGCGCGGCGTCGGCTCCGCCTTCGGCCTCGGTTTCAGCGAGCGCCTCCTCGTCGACCGGATCGCCCGCGATCTCCTCGCCGGCCATCTCGGCGCGCAGTTGGGCGAGGTCTTCCTCGGTGATCCAGCCGGCGGCGAAGCGGGCGTTCATGACCATCTCGGTCGCCCGCTCCTCGTCGAGATCGTAGTCCTTCAGGATGCCGTCCTCGGGGCTGGTCAGCTCGTCGGCCGCCAGGCCCGCGAAATCCTCCAGCGACTTGACGTCGTTCTCGCCCAGCGCGACCAGCATGGACTGGCTCAGCCCGTCCATCTCGGCCAACTCGTCGGTGACGCCGAGCTCGCGACGACGCTCCTCAAGACGCTTGGCCTCGGCCTCGAGATAGGCGTTGGCGCGCGCGCTCAACTCCTCGGCGATCTCATCGTCGAACCCTTCGATGGAGGCGAGCTCCTCAAGCGGCACATAGGCCACTTCGTCCACGGTGGTGAAGCCCTCCGTGACCAGCAGGCGGGCGATCACGTCGTCGACGTCGAGCGACTGCATGAAGGCGTCCGAGCGTTCGTTGAACTCGCGCTGGCGCTTCTCGCTCTCCTGATCCTCGGTCATGATGTCGATGTTCCAACCGGTCAGCATCGAGGCGAGACGCACGTTCTGTCCGCGCCGGCCGATGGCGAGCGACAGCTGGTCGTCAGGCACCACCACCTCGATCGTGTTGGTCTCCTCGTCCATCACGACCTTGCTGACTTCGGCCGGGGCGAGGGCGTTCACCACGAAGCTCGCATCCTCCGGCGACCAGGGAATGATGTCGATCTTCTCGCCCTGCAGTTCGGCGACGACGGCCTGGACGCGGCTGCCGCGCATGCCGACGCAGGCGCCGACCGGGTCGATGCCGCTGTCGTTGGAGATCACGGCGATCTTGGCCCGGCTGCCCGGGTCGCGGGCCACGCGGCGGATCTCGATCACGCCGTCATAGATCTCCGGAACCTCCTGGGCGAACAGCTTGGCCATGAATTCGGGCCGCGTGCGGGAGACGAAGATCTGCGGGCCGCGGACCTCCTCGCGCACGTCGTAGATGTAGCAGCGCACCCGGTCGCCGCGCTTGAAATGCTCCCGCGGGATAACCTCGTCGCGGCGCATGACGGCCTCGGCGCGGCCGAGATCGACGGTCACGTTGCCGAACTCGACGCGTTTGACGATGCCGTTGACGATCTCGCCGACGCGGTCCTTGTACTCCTCGTACTGGCGCTGGCGCTCGGCCTCGCGGACCTTCTGGACGATCACCTGCTTGGCGGTCTGGGCGGCGATGCGGCCGAAGTCGATCGGCGGCAGCCGGTCGACGATGAACTCCCCCGCCTCGGCGTCCGGCTTCTTCTTGCGCGCCTGATCGAGGGTGATCTGGGTCACCTCGTTCTCCAGATCGTCCGGCGCCACCACCTCGATGTAGCGGGCCAGCACGATCTCGCCCGTCTTGCGGTCGATGTGGGCGCGGATGTCGTGCTCATGGCCGTATTTCGAGCGGCCGGCCTTCTGGATCGCCTGCTCCATCGCCTCGAGCACCAGCTCGCGCTCAATTGACTTCTCGCGCGCCACGGCGTCGGCGACGGCCAGCATGTCGGTCCGGGTGATCGTTACGCCTTCCATCACTCTCTCTCGCTTTCGGTCTTCGGGCCGGGGGCGAAGAACGCGGCCTCCGGCGGGTTGTCGTCCAAAGCTTTCAAGGCCGCGCGCCTCAGGCGCCGCCGGCCGTCTCCTCTTCGTCCGCGTCCTCTTCGTCCGCGTCTTCGAACTCGACGTCGTCCTCGTCGTAGAGGGCGTGCTCTTCCTGCTGGGCGGCGGCCCAATCGATCAGCGCGTCGGTCAGCACCAGCTTGGCCGTCCCGATCTGGGCGACGGGCAGGGCGACGCGCCCGCCCTCGTTCTCCAGATCGATCAGCACGGCGTCGTCCTGCAGGCCGACGATCTCGCCGCGATAGCGTTTGCGCCCCTCGATCGCGCGGGCGAGCTCGATCTTCGCCTCGAAGCCGGCGAAGCGCTCGAAGTCGCGCGGGCGGACCAGCGGCCGGTCGATGCCGGGGCTGCTGATCTCCAGGCTGTAGGCGTCGGGGATCGGATCCTCGACGTCCAGCACGGCCGAGACCGCGCGGCTGATGTCCGCGCAGTCGTTGACCGAAATCGGCGCCTCGTCCGCCCGGTCGGCCATGATCTGCAAGGTCGGGCGCTTTGATCCGCTGTAGCGCACGCGCACCAGCAGATAGCCCATATCCTCGATCGCCGGTTCGATCAGGCTGCGAATGCGGTCTTCCACGGTCATGACGGGTCGGTCGTCCTCTTCGCCGAAGGCGGCCCTGCGCGGACCCCGCATCGGCAACAAAAAAGGGCGGGCCGCGGCCCACCCCCGTCGTCCGCGTTAGCGGATACAGAAAGTATGACCGGTTATATACGCCTATCGCGGCGCGAACTCAAGAGGGCGGCCCCAGCGTCGAGTCACCGCCGCCGAAACCGCAGATAGGTCGGCGGGCCGGCGAGGCGTTTTTGTTCGTAGCGGGTCCGGGGCCAGTCGGCCTCGCGCGCCGCCCAGTCGCCGGGACCTTCGTCGAGCCACTCGAAAGCGGTGCGGCCGGCCTCGGTGCGGGTCAGGTGATAGAGCATCCAGGCGCAATAGCCCGGATGGTCGGTGGCGAGCCGCATCAGCCCGCCCGGCTTCAGGACGCGCGCGAACGCGGGCAGGGTCGACGGCCCGACGATCCGCCGCTCCCAATGCCGGCGCTTCGGCCAGGGGTCGGGAAACAGCACGAACAGCCGGTCGATCGAGGCCGCGGGCAGCGCCTGGAGCAGCAGGCGCACGTCGTCCGCGAAAAGGCGGATGCGCGGCTTGAGCGCCGGCTCGGCCTCCATCGCCTGAAGGACCTTGGCGACGCCGTTCACGAACGGCTCCGCCCCGATCAGCCCGACCCGCTCGTGCATCCGCGCCTGGGCGAGCAGATGCTCGCCCGCGCCGAAGCCGATCTCCAGCCAGACCTGATCGACCGGCGCGTCGAACAGGGCGGCCGGGTCGGCGATCGGCGCGTCCGGATCGACCGGGACCTGAAACGCCGGCAGCGCCTCCGCGAGGAGACGCTGCTGGTTGGGCTTCAGCCCCTTGCCCTTGCGCCGGCCGAAGAATTTGGGGGCGCGGCTCTCGCTCATGCGGGCGCTCTTGTCAGGTCAGCGCCGCCTTCAGCGGCTCGACCAGATCGGTGCGCTCCCAGCTGAAATGGCCTTCGTCGGTCGGCAGGCGGCCGAAATGGCCGTAGGCGGCGCTCGGCGCGTAAATCGGGCGCGAGAGGGTGAGATGCTCGCGGATGCCGCGGGGCGAGAGGTCCATCACCTCGCGGATCGCGGCGATCAGCTTGTCCGTCCCCACCTTCCCCGTGCCGTAGGTGTCGACGAAGATCGACAGCGGCTTGGAGACGCCGATCGCGTAGGCGAGCTGGATCGTGCATTTCTCAGCCAGCTCGGCCGCGACGACGTTCTTGGCGACGTACCGCGCGGCGTAGGCGGCCGACCGATCGACCTTCGTCGGATCCTTGCCCGAGAACGCGCCGCCGCCGTGCGGCGCCATGCCGCCATAGGTGTCGACGATGATCTTGCGCCCGGTCAGGCCGGCGTCGCCGTCAGGCCCGCCGATCACGAATCGACCGGTCGGATTGACGTAGAACTCGTCTTCCGGGCACATCCAGCCGGCGGGCAGCACGCCCTCGACATGGCTGCGCACGATCTCGCGCACGCGGTCCTGGTCCATCCCTTCGTCATGCTGGGTCGAGACGACGATGGAGGTGGTCTTCACCGGGCGGCCGTTCTCATACTGCAGCGTCACCTGGCTTTTGCTGTCGGGGCCGAGGCCGAGCGACGGGTCGGCGTGGCGCGCCTCCGCCATGCTCTTCAGAATGCGGTGGGAGAAGTGGATCGGCGCCGGCATCAGCACGTCGGTTTCGCGGCAGGCGTAGCCGAACATGATGCCCTGGTCGCCCGCCCCTTCGTCCTTGTTGCCGGCGGCGTCGACGCCCTGGGCGATGTCTGAACTCTGGGCGTGCAGGAAGACGTCGATCTCCGCCGTCTCCCAGTGGAAGCCGGCCTGCTCGTAGCCGATGTCCTTGACCGCCCGGCGGGCCAGGTCCTCGATCTTGTCGCGGTGGACTTCGCCGTCGGTGACCAGCGACTCCGGCCCGCGCACCTCGCCGGCGATGACGATGCGGTTGGTTGTCGCCAGCGTCTCGCAGGCGACGCGGGCGTGTTCGTCCGCGGCGAGAAACAGGTCCACAACCTCGTCCGAAATCCGGTCGCAGACCTTGTCGGGATGCCCTTCGGACACCGACTCGCTAGTGAAGAGGTACGAATCCGCCATGCTGATCCCCCGTCGTCCTTCCCAACTAAACCCAACCGCCGCTCCGCGCCGCGTCACCGGACGCGGCGGGTCGGCCGACACCCCGGCGGTCGCGACGCTCGACGTTGGCGCGGCCGCCGGGAACGGGGCGCGCCTGAACGTTCGACGAATCGACGGGATCACGTAAGACCGCGGGTTTCTGGCAAGCTTTTCACAAGGCGTCAAGCGCGCGGCCGGAAAAGATGCTGAGACGAGGGGGAAAGAGGGCGCAGCGTCTAGCGCGCCCGGACCTCCGGGTCGAACCCGGCCGCGATCGTCACTCCTCGCCGTCGGCGTGGGCCATCGCTTTGCAAAGCTCGAAGATGCGCTTGCGCACCATCGGGTCCTTGACCTTGTAGTAGGCGCGCACGAGCTCCAACGTCTCGCGGCGCGCCATCGGGTCGGTTTCGCGATAGGGTTCCGGCGGCGCTTCGCCCAGACCGGCGCGCAGCCGCGGCGATTGGCCCGCCACCTCCGGCGGCATGTCCTCGTAAAAGAAAGAAATCGGCACGTCCAGCACCCGGCTCAGATCGTAGAGTCGGCTGGCGCCGATGCGGTTCGAACCGCGCTCGTACTTCTGCACCTGCTGGAAGGTCAGGCCGAGCGCCTCTCCCAGCTTTTCCTGGCTCATCCCCAGAATCGTGCGGCGCAGGCGAACGCGACCGCCCACGTGGATGTCGATCGGATTGGGAACGCCCGGGCGCCCGGCGGAAATTCGAACCGGCTGATCCGATGCGCGCGCCGCCGTCGTCTTGCGGGAGGGGGCGCCGCTCGGCGGCTTCGCGGCCGCAGACTTCGCGGCGGCGGATTTGGAGGCGGCGGATTTTGAAGCGGCGGATTTGGAGGCGGCGGATTTGGAGGCGGCGGCCTTTGAGGCGCTCTTGCGGACGGCTTTGTCGCCGCCGCCGATCGGTCGCCCGCCCCCGCCTTTCGCCATCGCACGCCCCTCCCGTCACTTCGCGCGTCGACCCGCGCGCGCCCCGCCTAAGAGGAAACGCGCCGCGTTTTTCATTCCTTAAAACTAGACATACGCATGTATGTCGGTCAAGCGCACTTTCAACGAACGGTCGCATGCGCGGGATGAATAGACAACGCTCATAGGCCGTAGGCCTTTCACGCGCTTATGGCTGAAGCGCGCCCGCAGCGCCCGAAAGGCGCCGAAAAAGCAACAGGAAAGGTCGAGTTACAGAGCGTCGGGCGCGCTCTTGCGCGCCGGCGGGACGCGCCTCAGCCCGAGGCCCGCTAAGCGGGAAAACGCGCATAGCGAGAAATGAAGGCGTGCAACCTCATCGCAAAAGTCGCGTCAAAAAAGCCCTTAAGGTTGCGCGCGCCGGCGGGCGCGACGGTCGGCGAGGAGGGCGGCCAGTCCGACGATCGCAAGCCCGATCGCCAGCGCGCCCGCCCCCCAACGCACGAAGGGCGTCGGGGTCTCCAAGGCCGGCGGGAGGCGCAGGTCCAACGCGCCGGCCTGGTTTAACCCGAGTCGCCCCAGCTCTCGCCCGTAGCCGTCGAAACCGGCCGAGATTCCGGTGTTCGCCGCGCGCACCAGCGGCAGCCCCCGTTCGATCGCGCGCATGCGGGTGTGCTGGAGATGCTGATAGGGGCCGGCGGTCTCGCCGTACCAGGCGTCGTTCGTCAGGTTCAAAATCCAGGCGGGGCGCGTCGCCTCGGGCGTTACCGCGCCGGGAAAGATCACCTCGTAGCAGATCAGCGGCGACACCGGCGGCAATCCGGGAAGGGTCAACGTACGCGGGCCGGGTCCGGGAACGTAGCCCGAGCCCCCCTCGGCGATCTTCTCGATCGGCAGCCACTCGGCGAACGGCACATACTCCCCGAACGGCACCAGATGCGCCTTGTCATAGTGCGCGATCACGGCGCCGGAGCCGTCGAGCGCCAGCAGGCTGTTGCGCAAGCCCGGCGGATCGTCGCCGCGGCGCGGCGCGCCGGTCAGCAGCACTCCCCCCGGCGGCAGGACGGCGGCGATCGCCTGGCGCGCCGGCGGGGCGTCGGCGAGGAAGAAGGCCGCCGCCGTCTCCGGCCAGACCACGCTCGAAACCCAGTCCGGCCGCCCCTTCAGGCTGAGGTCCAGATGGGCGTTGAAGTTCCGCTCAGCGAAACGGCGCGGCCACTTCTCGCGTTGCGGCACGCCGGCTTGGACGATGCGCAGACCAGGCCCGTCCGCGGCGGCGATCAGCGGGTCCGGCGCCGTCGACAGACGCGCCGCGCCGAAACTTCCGAGCGCCAGCGGGATCGCCGCCGCGCCGACCAGCGCCGCGGCGCGCGCCCGGCCGGTCGCGCGCGGCGTCGCCGACGCGCCCGCCAGCGTCGCCGAAACGAGCGCCAGCAACCCCAGCCCGTAGACCCCGAACAGCGCGGCCCCTTGGGACAGCCAGGCGCTGTCGGCGTACGCGTAACCCCAGACGTTCCAGGGAAAGCCCGTCAGCAGATGGCCGCGCAGCCAGTCCGCCGCGACAAAGGCTGCGGCCAGCCCCAGCGCGCGCGCCAGGCCGGAGGCCAGGGGCCGCACCGCCAGCGTCGCCAGCCCGTAGTAGACCGCCATCGCCGCCGGCAGGCCGAGCGCCGCGAAGGGCGTCATCCACCACAGCCGATCGGAATAGACCAACAGCGCGTTGGCGATCCAATACCAGCCGACCGAAAGATAGCCGAAGGCGAACCACCAGCCGACGCCGAAGGCGGCCCGTCGCGAACCGCGCGCCGGATCGGCCGCCCGATCCGCGAGCCGCAGCAGGACCCAAAAGCAGGGATAGAGAACCGGCCAGGCCCCGACGGGCGGCAAGGCCAACGTGGCCGCGGCGCCGGCCGAAAATAGCGCGAGCCGCGAGGACCAGGGTCCCAACGCCTGAACGCGGGCGTCGAAGCGGCCCAGCGCGACGCCGGGAAAGCGGCTCATGATCCGGCCGTCGTCAGGCGATCTCGCCGCGCGCGGGCGGCATGTTGCGCAGGCGCAGTCGTTTGATCCGACGCGGATCGGCCTCCAGCACCTCGAATTCGGCCCCGGAGTCGTCGTGCGCCACCAGCTCGCCGCGCACCGGCACCCGCCCGACCAGCGTGAAGACGAGGCCGCCCAGCGTGTCGATATCCTCGTCGCGCTCCTCGTCGGAGAGGATGGGGCCGAATTTCTCCTCGACCTCCTCGATCGGCATCCGCGCGTCGGCGATGTAGGATCCGTCCGGCTTGCGCTCGATCCGCGGGCCGGCGTCGACGTCGTGCTCGTCTTCGATCTCGCCGACGATCTCTTCGACCAGATCCTCGATCGTCACCAACCCGTCGATGCCGCCGTATTCGTCGACGACGAGCGCCATGTGCAGTCGATCCATGCGCATCTGCAGCAGCAGATCCAGCACCCGCATAGACGGAGCGACGAACAGAACCTTGCGCATGACGTGGCGCAGGTCGAAGGCCTCCGGATCCGGATCGACCGTCGCCCCCAGCACGTCTTTGATGTGGACCATGCCGACGACGTCGTCGAGGCTTTCCCGATGCACGGGATAGCGCGAATGCGGCTGGCGGCTCATCAAGCGGATGACTTCGTCCAGCGTCGCGTCCGCGCCGACCGACACGATGTCCGCGCGCGGCACCATCACGTCGTAGGCGGTCATCTCGCCGACGTTCAGGATATTGTGGATCAGCGCGCGCTCGTCCGGATCGATCGGGGTCGCCCGATCGTCGTGTTCTTCGAGGAGTTCCTCGAAGCTGTCGCGCAAGTTTGAGTCCCCGTTTCGGCCGAGCAGCGCGCGCAGGAAGCTGCGCATCGCGCCCGGCTTGCGAGAACTGGGTTCCGCTCCGCCGGATGCGGCGCCGGACCCGTTGGATTGTCCGGTCGTGCCGGTCGTGGACGTATCAGCCATCGGCGTTAAGCCGTCTCCTCCTCATAGGGGTTTTCGATCCCGAAACGTCGGGCGAGGATCTCGATCTCCAGGGCCTCCATCTCGGCGGCCTCGTCGTCGTCCTCATGGTCCATCCCCATTAAGTGCAGCATACCGTGTACGACAAGGTGAGTCGCGTGGTCGCGGTCGCTTTTTCCCATCGCCGCCGCCTCGCGGGCCAGCGTTTCCCACGCCAGCGCCATATCGCCCAGGAACAGCGGTTCGCCGTCGGGCGGCTCGTCGTCGTTGGGGAAGCTCAGCACGTTGGTGGGCGCGTCCTGTCCGCGGTACTCGCGATTGAGCCGGCGCAGCGCCGCATCGTCGGCCAAGAGCACCGCCACCTGCGCCGGCGGCGGCGGATCGGCGAGCGCCGCGTCGGCGTACGCCGCCGCCGCCGCCGCCTTGACGACCGCGACGGCCCAATCGGGCCAGCCGTCGGACTCCGGCAGCACGTCCGCCTCGAGCGGCGCGATCGGCGCCGCCGCGTCGGGCGCGGGCGCAGGCGCAGGCGTCATCTCACGCCCCCTCCTCGCTCTCGTCCAGCGGGTCGCGCGGCGGGCGGCGCGCGTCATAGGCCTTGACGATGCGCGCGACCAGCGGATGCCGGACGACGTCCTTGTCGTCGAAGCGCACGAAATCAACCCCGCGCACGCCCTGCAGCGTCTCGACCGCGTCGCGCAGGCCGGATTTCTGACCTGGCGGCAGGTCGACCTGACTCAAATCGCCGGTGATGATCATCCGGCTGTTTTCGCCGAGGCGCGTCAGGAACATCTTCATCTGCATCATGGAGGTGTTCTGCCCCTCGTCCAGCAGCACGAAGGCGTTCTTCAGCGTGCGTCCGCGCATGAAGGCCAGCGGCGCGATCTCGATCTCGCCGCTGTCGATCTTGCGGGCCACCTGATCGGCCGGCAGCGTGTCGTAGAGCGCGTCGTAGATCGGCCGCAGATAGGGATCGACCTTCTCCTTCACGTCGCCGGGCAAAAAGCCCAAACGCTCCCCCGCCTCGACCGCCGGGCGGGTGAGCACGATCCGCTCCACCTGATTGTTGAGATACATCGCCACCGCAATGCAGACCGCGAGATATGTCTTTCCGGTGCCCGCCGGACCCAGGCCGAAGACCAGATCGTTATTGCGGATCGCCTCGATGTAGCGGCTCTGCGTCGGGGTGCGCGCGCTGATCTGTTTGCGCCGGGTGCGGATGATCGGCTCCTGCTCGCCGAACAGATTGGCGGGTTGGGTCGCCATGCGCACGGCCGCGTCGACGTCGGCCGGGTCGATCGACTGGCCGCCCTTGAGGCGCTGGTACAGGCGCGAGATCGCCTCCTTGGCGATGTCGGCCGAATCCTCCGGCCCCTCGATCGCCAGCCGGTTCCCGCGGTTTATCAGCGAGACGCCGGTCGACTGCTCGATCCGCACGAGATGCTTGTCATGCTCGCCGAACAGCTCCGGCAAAAGCCGATTGTCGTCGAACTGGAGGAAAAGCGGCGCGCCGGCGGCGCCCCCGGTCCCGGACGAGGTCCGCGTCGAGCTCAAGCGACGTTCCTTCTATGCTCGGCCGGCGCGCCGGCCTCGGGGGATGCGTCCAGCGGCGTCGCGAACAGGCTGTAGCGCCGCAGCGCGTCGATCCGACACGCGATCAGCCGGCCGACCAGATCCGGATCGCCGTCGATATGGACCGGCTGCAGATAGGGCGAGCGCCCGACCATCTGGCCCGGCTTGCGCCCCGGCTTTTCGACCAAGACCGGCAGGGTGCGGCCCACCGTCTGGTGATTGAAGGCCTCCTGCTGCGCGTCGATCAGCTGCTGCAGGCCGGCCAGCCGTTCGTCCATCACCGGCTCGGGGACCTGCGTCTCGGCCAGCGCGGCCGGCGTCCCGGGACGCGGCGAATATTTGAAGCTGAAGGCGCCGGCGTAGCCGATCTCGTCCACCAGTTTCAGCGTCTCGGCGTAATCCGCATCCGTCTCGCCGGGAAAGCCGACGATGAAATCGCTGGTGAGCGCGATGTCCGGGCGCGCGGCGCGCAGCCTCTCCACCAGCCGGCGGTAGTCGTCGGCGGTATGCTTGCGATTCATCGCGGCCAGGATCCGGTCCGATCCGCTTTGCACCGGCAGATGCAGATACGGCATCAACTGCGGGACGTCGCGATGGGCCGCGATCAGGTCCTCGTCCAGATCGCGCGGGTGGCTGGTGGTGTAGCGGATGCGCGCGATCCCCTCGATCTCCGCGATCGCGCGGGCGAGCCGCCCGAGGCCCCATTCGCGCCCGTCCGGGCCGGTCCCGTGATAGGCGTTGACGTTCTGGCCCAGCAAGGTCAGCTCGCGCACGCCCTGGGCGGCGAGGCGCCGCGCCTCGGCCAGCACCGAGGCCGCCGGGCGGGAGGCTTCGGCCCCGCGGGTGTAGGGCACCACGCAGAAGGTGCAGAACTTGTCGCAGCCCTCCTGCACCGTCAGGAACGCGGCGACGCCGTCGACGCGGCGCTCCTCGGGCAGATGGTCGAACTTGTCCTCGACCGGAAAGTCGGTCTCGACCAGCTTGGCGCCGGTCTCGCGCTCGGCGCGCGCCAGCATTTCGGGCAGGCGGTGGTAGGACTGCGGACCGAAGACCAGGTCGACCATCGGCATGCGGCGCTGGATCTCCTCGCCTTCGGCCTGGGCGGTGCAGCCGGCGACCGCGACGATCATCCGCCCGCCGGCCTCTTCCTTCTGCGCCTTGAGCGCGCGCAGGCGGCCCAACTCGGAGAAGACCTTCTCGCTCGCTTTCTCGCGGATGTGGCAGGTGTTGAGGATGACCATGTCCGCGCCGTCCGGCGCGTCGACCGCGCGGAAGCCGAGCGGCGCCAGCGCGTCGCGCATGCGCTCGCTGTCATAGACGTTCATCTGACAGCCGTAGGTCTTGATGAAAAGCGTGCGCGAGCGCGGCGCGCCGTCCGTCCGTCGATCCGTCATGGGAATAGGCCTCGCGCCGCCGTTCCGGCCGACCGCCGCCGATCTCGCGCCCCCGCTTTCCCGCGGGGCCGCCGGTCGATCGCGCGAGCGTCTGTCGGTCGCATCAAATGGGGCGCTCCGTCACCATAGTCCAGGGCGTGAGTCAAGCTAGCACTCGGTTTGTGACGGGTTCAAGCGCGGGACTCGTCTTTCGCGCCCGCCGCGGCGTCCCGCGGCCGGCGGTTCAGGGCGTCGACGCCGACGCTCGGCCCCGCAAGCCTCTCGGGCTCCGATCCGCCGGTCGACTCCGGCGTCAGCCGGCCGGACAACGCGTCGCGCAGGCCGCCGGAAACCGCGCGCCAGCAATGGTCGGCCAACTGCTTGCGGCTGTGGAAGTCGCTCAGGCGCACCGGCTCGTGGAACACCAAATCGACGCCGACGCGTCCCAGGCCCAGCATGGTCATAAGATGTCCGCCCATTTCCATATCGCCGAACCAGGTGACCAGGGGGCGGAAGGCGCGGCCCATCGGCATGCCGTCGAGCCGGGTGTAGGCGATGGTGACGGGCTGGATCGCGACCGTGTCGCCGGCGTGCATGTCCTGCTCGTGGCTGCCGGCGCGCGCGGCTTCGAAGAGCGAGCTCTTGAACGGGATCACGCGCTGGCCGTCCGTGCTGGTCGCTTCCGGGAAGACGACCATGTGGTCGCCGGCCTCCAGCCGCTCCTTCAACGCCTCCAACTGCTCGCCCGCGCGGCGCGCGCGGCGTTCGATGAAGACGGTGCGCTGCTGGCGCGCCAGCCAGCCGAAGACCGGCCAGTAGTACACCTCGGCCTTGGAGACGAAGCAGCACGGCAACGTCGTCGAGAGCGCCACGATGTCGAGATAGGAGCAATGGTTGGCGACATAGAGGGCCGCGCGTCCGGTGATCGGTCGGCCGTGGACGCGCACCTCCAGCCCGACGATCTCGGCCACCCGCCGATGCCAGGGGATCGAGATGTCGGGTCCGACGCCTCGACCGCGAAGGATGGTCGGCAAATGGCGCAGGATCGTCCAGGCCGTCCAGCCGGCGATTCCCGCGGCGCGCAGGATTGCGAGCCCTTTCGACGGCCGCATGGCGGAGGTCTCCATCGGGCTCATCGACTGGGGCTCCCGCGGGTTGGCTCAGCCCTCGCCGGCGCGGCGGGCGTAATGTTTGAAGTAGCGGTCGGTGACCCGCTCGGTCTCGACGATGATGCAGACGTCCGTCGTGTCGAACTGGGGGTCGACGACCGCGCCGTCGCCGACATAACCGCCCAGGCGCAGATAGCCCTTGATCAGCGGCGGCAGGGCGGCGAGGCCGCGCTTGCGGTCGATCTCTTCGGCCGGGATGCGGTCCATCGCGACATAGCGCTCGGGCACCGCGACGGGTCGGCGCTCCTCCGGGGCGAGGTGATGATGATAGAGATAGCTGAGCGGCGTCGCGAGCTTGTCGACGTCCACGCCCGGGATGGAGGCGCAGCCGAACATCACCGCAATGTCGTAATGGAATACGTAGGCCGCGATGCCGCGCCACAGGAGCTCCATCACATGGCGCGTGCGATAGTCTTCGGCGACGCAGGACCGGCCGAGCTCGAGGATCTCCTTATCGATGGCGAGCAGCGGCGTGATGTCGTATTCGTCGACCGTGTAGAAGCGGCCGAACTTCTGCGCTTGGCGGCGGCGGAACAGCCGATAGGTCCCGACGACCCCGGCCGCGCCTTCGCCGCGCTCCCGATCGCAGACCAGAAGATGGTCGGCGACGGGGTCGAAGGCGTCGAAGTCGCGCTTGGATTCGGCCATCTCCGGCGTCGGTTTCGCCGTCATCTCCTCATAGAACACCTGATAGCGCAGCCGCTGGGAGGCGGCGAGATCTTCGGCCGTAGCGGCCAGCCGGATATGGAGCGCCCCGTCGGTCAGCTGCGCCAGATAACCATCGAGCTTGTCTCTGCCCGGCTGCGTCGCGGGGTCGAGGTCCGGGGTGTCTGCTGCGGGCTCGGTCACGGCGGAAGGGACCTCGTGGATTGCGGCGCGCCCGGGGATCGGGCGGCGCGGTGGGGCGTAGAAGTCACCTGTCCCCTGCGACGGCGCCTGTCAAGAGCGGGGCCGCGGGCGCGCGGCCGGCGGGCGACGCGCCGGGCGCACGGACGCGGGGGCTCAAGAGGAGCCGCGCTCCTTCTTGTCGAGGCGCACGCCGTAAAGCTCAAGCCGATGATCGACCAGCCGGAAGCCGAGCGCGCGCGCCACCTCTTCCTGAAGCTTTTCGATCGCCTCGTTGGTGAATTCGATCACCTCTCCCGAATCGATGTCGATCAGGTGGTCGTGATGCTCTTCGGGGGATTCTTCGTAGCGCGCCCGGCCGTCGCCGAAATCGTGGCGCGTCAGGATGTTCTCATCCTCGAACAGGCGCACGGTGCGGTAGACCGTGGCGATCGAGATCTTGGGATCGATGGCGGTGGCCCGGGCGTGCAACATCTCGACGTCCGGATGATCGTCGCTCTCGGACAGGACCCGGGCGATGGTGCGCCGCTGCCCGGTCATCTTAAGCCCCTTGTCGAGGCAAAGCTTCTCGATCCGCTCCGGATCGCGCGCGGGCTTGTCGTCGCTCATCCCAACTCCCCGCTTCGGAGCCCGACCGGCGGCGAGGCCGATGGTCCCAAAGCCGTTTCAGACGTCGCCGCACCGCGCGTCCGCGCGCCGCGCCGCATCCGTTCTTCTTTGCCGACAAGCAGTATAAAGACGGACGCGTCCGCAGCCAACAGCCGCGGACGCGTCCTCCGTAACACGGCGAGCGACCCGTCGGTGGGGACGCTCAGCTCTTGCGCGAGCGCGTGCCGAGGCCGATCTGCTTCGCCAACTTCGAGCGCTGCTTGGCGTAGTTCGGCGCCACCATCGGATAGTCGGCCGGCAGTCCCCAGCGCTCCTTGTACTCCTCGGGCGTCATGTTGTAGGCGGTCTTCAGATGCCGTTTCAGCATCTTCAACCGCTTCCCGTCCTCAAGGCAGATGATGTAGTCGGGCGTGATCGACTTCTTGATCGGCACCGCCGGGGTCGGCTTGTCGGGCGCCGGCTCGCCGCCTTTGCCGACCTGCGAGAGGGTCTTGTAGACCTGCTCGATCAGCTGGGGCAGGTCGGCGGTCGCGACCGTGTTGTTGGAGACGTGCGCCGCGACGATCTCCGAGGTCAGGCCGAGGATTTCGGTCGAGGAGATCTCGTTCTCAGGGGCGTCAGCCATGATCTATCCACTTCCTTCACAGTGAGGCTCCCTCGTCGGACGGCGGATTGACGCGCGACGCCGAGAGAGGGATTTAAGCCGGCGCGCGGCGCGCCGGAACCAGTTCTTATGAATGACCCGCACTCTCTACAATCGAAGTCGGTTTGATTGCCGAAAGCCGAGTCGTTTCTTGCATCAGTCTTATCAGGCGCGTCCATAGTTGGGCAAGAAATAGAATTCAATACAAATCAAAAAGTCACGGCGATTTGATGGACGGCGCGGCGATCACTCTCGCCTTTTAATCCGAGTATTCCGACCCAAGATCGCACCGCATGATCGCCGCGTCGACTCGTGCGCCGTCGGCTCTTCGATAGTAGTCGCGCCGCAGTCCGACCTCTCTAAAGCCGAGCGATAAGTAAAGCGCCGTCGCCGCCGGATTGTCGCGGCCCGCCTCAAGAAAGAAGGCGTCGGCGTGCGGCGCGGCCAGACGCAGGGCGGCCCGCATCAGGCGTCGAGCGACGCCCCGTCGCCGCGCGCACGGCCGCACGCCGATCGCCAGAACCTCCGCCTCGCGCGCGACGACGCGGGCCAGGACGAAGCCGACCGGGTCGCCGCCCGTCTCGCGGGCCGCCGAAGCGCCCGCCGCGTCTTCCGCTTTCACGGGCTCGGCCGCGACCAGCCCCCAGACGCCCGGGGCGCTCATCAACTCGCGCACCGAGGGCTCCGACCACGGCTCGTCGAAGGCCTCGGCGTAGAGCGCGGCGATCACATGGAAACTCTCAACCCCGACGGCGCTCAGCGTCAGGCGGTCGGCCGGCGCGGGTGCGGCTGCGGTCATCGCGCGTCGACCCCGTCAGAGCGCGCTCGCCGGCGGGCGCGGCGGGGTCGCGTCGGGCGGGCGCAGGTAAAGCGGGGAGGGAGGCGGCGGCCGTTCGCCGCGCGCCGCCCAATCGGCGAGCGTCTCCTGCGTCAAGCGCGCCAGGGCCTGCGGGCTCGGCAGATCCGGACCGCCGCCGCGGATCCAGGCGAGGCCCGCGGCGTCCAGCGCGGCGCCGGCGCGCGTCTGGGCGTCGCCGGCGAGGCGCAGCGCCTCGGGCCGACGTCCCAGCCGATCGAGCAGCCAGCCCGCCACCGCGCCCGGCGGCAGCGCCCGCGGCGCGGGATCGACGCCCGCGCCCGTCAGCGCGACGTAGAGATCGTCGCGCTTGGTCTCCAGCGCGATCAACAGCGGGCTCGGGGCGGGGGGCTGCGCGGCCGCGATCGCCGCGGTCGTGGCGATTCCGGCCACGGGACGGTCGAGCGCCAACCCCAAGCCGCGCGCCGCCGCGATTCCGATGCGGATGCCGGTGAAGGCGCCCGGTCCGATCGAAACGCCGATCCCGTCCAACGCGGCCGGCCGCCAGCCGACCTCCGCCATCAGCGCGTCGATCATCGGGACGAGCGCTTCGGCCTGGCCGCGGCGCATGGCCTCCTGACGGGCGGCGACCACCGCGCCCTCTTCGGCCAGCGCGACGGTGCAGGCGTCCATCGCCGTATCGAACGCCAAAAGGCGCATGGCGCCGGATCCTCGCTCTCTCGTCGCGTCAGACGATCTTGCAGAAGTCGTCGAAGGCGGGCCGCGGGCTGCGGTCATGCAGCACGCTCGGGTCGCCGTAGCCGATATTCATCAGGAAATTGGATTTGATCGTCGTGCCTTTGAAGAAGGCCTCGTCGACCTTGGCGTTGTCGAAGCCCGACATCGGCCCGCAATCCAGCCCGACCGCGCGGCAGGCCAGCAGCAGGTACGCGCCCTGCAACGAGCCGTTGCGGAACGCATTCGTCTCGGCCGCCTTCGGCTTGCCCGCGAACCAGCTGCGCGCGTCGGTATGCGGGAAGAGCCGCGGCAGCTCCTCGAAGAACTCGACGTCATAGCCGATGATCGCGGTGGCCGGCGCCTTCATCGTCTTCTCGCGGTTGCCCTCCATCAGGCAGGGCTCCAACTTTTTCTTCTCCGCCTCGCTGCGCACGAAGATCACGCGCATCGGCTGGCAGTTGGCGCTGGTCGGCGCCATCTTGGCGAGATCATAGGCCCGGCGCAGCAACTCGTCCGGCGTCTCGCGGTCGATCCAGGCGTTGTGGGTGCGCGCCTCGCGGAACAGGGCGTCCAAGGCGGCGTCGTCGATCGCCTCGCTCATCGTCGTCTCTCCTCTCGGCTTGCGGCGGGATGAGGCTAGCGTGCCGGTCTGAAAGTGGCCGCCCGGCCCGGCGATGGCAAGGCCGCCGCGCCGCCCGATCCGCGCCGCGCTCGGGGCCGACGGATCGTTTTGTGCATTGTTCGGGCGGGTCGAGGGAGTCTACAGTCGCGGCGATATGATGAGAAACGGTCGGTCTCGGTCTCTTTCGCACGCCCGTCTCACGGCGCCGGCGGCGCTCGCCTGCGCGCTGGCGTCGGCGTTGGCGCTCGCATCGACGCCGGCGCTCGCACAGAACGCCGGCGTCGGAGGGCCGAACGCGACGGCGCTGATCTATCACCGCTTCGGGGAGACCGATTATCCCAGCACCAACATCCGTATGGAGCAATTCGAGGCGCATGTGGAGGAGCTCGCCTCCGGCGCCTACAATGTGGTGACGCTGGGCACGGTGGCGGCTGCGTTGCAGGCGGGGGAAGCCTTGCCGGAGCGCACGGTGGCGATCAGCGTCGACGACGCTTACACCTCCGTCTACACCCGCGCCTTCCCGCTGCTGCAGGAGAAAGGGCTGCCCTTCACCCTTTTCGTCGCGACCGACCCGGTCGACCGGTCGCTCGACGGCTATATGAGCTGGGACCAGCTGCGCGAGCTGGCCGCCGCCGGGGTCGAGATCGGCAGCCAGGCCGTCACCCATCCGCACATGCCGACCCAATCGGCGGTGCGCAACCGCCGCGAGCTGGTCCGCTCCGCCGACCGGCTGGAGGAGGAGCTGGGCGTGCGCCCGACGCTGTTCGCCTATCCCTACGGCGAGGCCAGCGCCGAGATCATGCGCCTGACCCGCGAGGCCGGCTACGACGCCGCCTTCGGTCAGCATTCGGGCGCGATCGGCCCGACGCTCGACCGGTTCTACCTGCCGCGGTTTCCGGTGAACGAAGCCTTCGGCGGCATGGACCGCTTCCGCCGGGTGGTGAATTCGCTGCCGCTGCCGGTGACCGACCTGACGCCGGACGACCCGTTCCTCGGCGCGGCCGGCGGGTCGGACGGGACAGACGGGCCGAAGAACCCGCCCGCCTTCGGCTTCACGCTGGCCGAAACGGGGGCGTGGACCAACGCGCTCGCCTGCTATCATTCCGCCGTCGGCCGGGTGGAGGATATGGAGCGGCTTGGTCCGCGCATCGAGCTGCGCTTCGCCCGACCCTTCCCGCCGGGCCGCACCCGGATCAACTGCACCGCGCCGGGGGCCGACGGCCGCTGGCGCTGGTTCGGGATGCAGTACTACGTCGCGCCGTGAGCGGCGCGCCGCGCCGAACGCCGCGGTTTTCTCATCCTTCGCTTCCGCCGGGACGCGCTCGTTATCGAGAACGGTCCAACCGCCCGTCGTCCCGGCCGAAGAGCCGGGACGAGCGGAGCCTGAGCGGGCCGCCGACGACGCAGGCCGATTTTTCCGGAAGGCGTGCGACGGCCCGCCGCGGGCCGCTCACTCCGCCGCCAGCGCGCCCGCGTCGTCGGCGATCACCCGGCAGCAGAGCTGGTGGATGCGCGCCTGCAAGGCCTTTTCCTCGGCGAAGGTGAAGACCCCCTGACAGAAGATGTAGGCGTAGAGCAGGAAGGCCCGCGCCTCCGCCTCCTCCGAACCGAAGCCGAGCTCGCGGAACAGCCGCGCGGTGTAATCGATGCGGGCCTGATCGGCGGCCTCGACGACGCGGGCGGTCTCGGCGTCGCGGCGCGCCCAGCTGCGCATCGCGAGCTCCAATGAGCCGCCCCGGCGCTGGCGGGTCGAGCGCACGACGATGTTGAGAAGGTTGCGGATCTTCTCCTCCGGCGCGCCGCCGGCGGCCTCCACCCGGCCGATCACCAGCTGTTCGGTCCAGCGCGCGCGCAAGGCGTCCAACAGGTCGGCCCGGTCCTTGAAGTGCCAATAGAAGCTGCCCTTGGTGACCCCCAGGCGTTTGGCCAGGCGCTCCACATTGATCGCGGCGGAGCCGCCCTCGCCCAACATGTCGTAGGCGGCCTGAATCCAATCGTCCCGCCCCAGCTTGGGGGCGGCCGAGGACCCCGGGTCGGAGCCTGTCTCGGGCGGGCGCGTGTTCGGCACGAGAATTCCATACGCTAGCGTATTGACGCAATATCATGACCCGCTTAAAGTCCGTACGCAACCGTATGGAGGAGGCCCCGGTCAGACGGCGGCGGTCCGATCGCGCGGCTTCGGTTTCGCCGGCGCTCGCAGCGCGATATTCCGCTTTCGCAAAGCCGGAAAACCCCATTAGGATGCGCCGATCGACGGCCCAGGCGGCGAAGATCGCCGGGCGTCGACGCACGCGACGAAAAGACAAAAACAAGAAACAAGAACAAGACTTTTACAGGGCCTAGGGAGGCGACGGAACGATGAGCGCGTCGACGCTATACGGCGCGGCTGAAATGCCGCGCGCGGCGCACCTGCCGGACATCGACCAGCACGACACCTTTCCCAAGCTGCTGCGCTACAACGCGCAGAAGTGGGGCGACCGGCCGGCGATGCGCGAGAAGGATCTCGGCATCTGGCAGTCCTGGAGCTGGTCGGAGGTCAAGGCGGAGATCGACCGCTACGCCGCCGGCATGAGCGCGCTGGGCCTGGCGCGCGGCGACCGGGTGGCGATCATCGGCGACAACCGCCCGCGGCTCTATTGGACCATGTGCATGGCGCAGACGCTGGGCGCGGTGCCGGTGCCGGTCTACCAGGATTCCGTCGCGGCCGAGATCCACTTCCCGCTGGAGCACGCCGAGGTGCGCTTCGCGGTGGTCGAGGATCAGGAGCAGGTCGACAAGCTGCTCTCGATCAAGGACCGGCTGCCGATGCTGCAGACCATCGTCTATGACGACGAGCGCGGCGTGCGCGACTACAGCCACGACTTTCTGCACGCCTACGAGGAGGTGGTCGCGCGCGGCGCGGAGAAGCTGAAGGCCGAGCCCGGCTTCATCGACGCCGAGATCGACAAGAGCAAGGGTTCCGACGCCTCCATCATCCCCTACACCTCCGGCACCACAGGCAATCCGAAGGGGGTCGTGCTCAGCTTCGACAATGTGATGAAGGCGGCCTACGCCGGGGCCAGCTTCGAGGGCTTGCGGGAGACCGACGAGTGTCTCGCCTACCTGCCGATGGCCTGGATCGGCGATCACATCTTCTCTTACGCGCAATCCTACGTCTGCGGCTTCTGCGTCGCCTGCCCGGAAAGCTCGGACACGGTGCTGACCGACCTGCGCGAACTGGGGCCGAGCTACTTCTTCGCCCCGCCGCGGATGTTCGAGAATCTGCTGACCACGGTGATGATCAAGATGGAGGACGCCAGCGCCCTGAAGCGCAAGATCTTCCACTACTTCATCGGTCACGCGAAGCGCGTCGGGATCGACATCCTGAACGGCCGGCCGGTTCCTTTCGCGGACAAGCTGAAATACGGGCTGGGCGAGCTTCTGATCTACGGGCCGTTGAAGAACGTGCTGGGTCTGACGCGGGTGCGCATCGGCTACACCGCCGGCGAGGCGATCGGGCCCGACATCTTCGACTTCTATCGCTCGATCGGGATCAATTTGAAGCAGCTCTACGGCTCCACCGAGGCGGCGGTGTTCGTCACCATCCAGCCGGACGGCGAGGTCTATGACGACACGGTCGGCACGCCCGCGCCGGGCGTCGAGATCAAGATCGCCGAGGATGGCGAGGTGCTGTTCCGCAGCCCCGGCGTCTTCATGGAGTATTTCAAGAATCCCGAGGCGACCGAGAAGACCAAGACCGAGGACGGCTTCGTGCTGACCGGCGACGCGGGCTTCGTGGACGACGCGGGCCACCTGCACATCATCGACCGGGCGAAGGATGTGGGGAAGCTGAACCACGGCGGCCTGTTCGCGCCGAAATACATCGAGAACAAGCTGAAGTTCTTCCCCAACATCAAGGAGGCGGTGGCCTTCGGGCACGAGCGCGACTACTGCGCGGCGTTCATCAACATCGACCTCGAAGCGGTCGGGAACTGGGCCGAGCGGAACAACCTCTCCTACGCCTCCTATCAGGACCTGTCCTCGCGCAAGGAGGTCTACGACATCGTCCAGGCGCATGTGGCGCAGGTGAACCGCGACCTCTCGAAGGAGGAGATGGTCGCCGGCTCGCAGATCAAGCGCTTCATTCTGCTGCCCAAGATGCTGGACGCCGACGACGGCGAGTTGACCCGCACCAGCAAGGTGCGCCGCAGCTTCATCGCCGAGAAGTACAAGCCGCTGATCGACGCGCTCTACGACCCGAGCGCCAAGACCGCCTCGATCTCGTCCGAGATCACCTTCGAGGACGGGCGCAAAGGCGTGTTGGAGGCGGACTGCGCGATCTACGACGTCGAGACCTTCGAGTCCGCCGGCCATTCCGGCGAACGGGCTGCGGCGGCCGAATAACGGGCGCGCGACGGCGTTGACCGAAAAGAAAGAAGCCCTGGGGAGGCGATCACGATGAACGACAGCGCGGCCCAACCGGCGGAGGCCCAAGACGCGCAGGCGGCGGCGCCGACCGTCGGCAAGCAAAACCGCATCGGCGAGGTCATCCTGCGCGCCGAGAACATCACGCTGCGCTTCGGCGGGGTGAAGGCGCTCTCCGACATCTCCTTCGACATCCGCAGGGGCGAAGTGCGCTCGATCATCGGGCCCAACGGCGCCGGCAAGTCGTCGATGCTGAACGTCATCAACGGCTTCTATCAGCCGCAGGAAGGCGGGATCTGGTTCATGGGCAAGACCTACAGCCCCATGCGCCCGCATCACGCGGCCTCCAACGGCATCGCGAGGACCTTCCAGAACATCGCGCTGTTCAAGGGCATGTCGACCCTCGACAACATCATGACGGGCCGCATCCTGAAGCAGAAGGCGAGCCTGATCGAGCAGGCCTTCTATTTCGGACGCGGCCGTTCGGAGGAGATCGAACACCGCGAATATGTCGAACGGGTGATCGACTTCCTGGAGATCCAGGCGGTGCGCAAGACGCCGGTCGGACGGCTGCCCTACGGGCTGCAGAAGCGGGTCGAACTGGGCCGGGCGCTGGCCGCGGAGCCGACGCTCCTGCTGCTGGACGAACCGATGGCGGGCATGAACCTCGAGGAGAAAGAGGACATGTCGCGCTTCATCATCGATGTGAACGAGCATTTCGGCACCACCATCGCGCTGATCGAACACGACATGGGCGTGGTCATGGATCTGTCGGATCGGGTCGTGGTCCTCGACTACGGCTCGAAGCTGGCCGACGGCACGCCGGACGAGGTGCGCAACAATCAAGCCGTGATCGACGCCTATCTCGGCGTCGCGCACGACTAAGCGGGGGCGGTTAGGTATGGAAGCGATCGCAGGCCTGGTCGGGATCGATCCGTTCGAGCTCTGGTTCTTCTTCGAAGTGCTGATCGGCGGCTTGATGAGCGGCGTGATGTACGCGCTGGTGGCGCTCGGCTTCGTGCTGATCTTCAAGGCGTCCAGCGTGTTCAACTTCTCCCAGGGCGTGATGGTGCTGTTCGCGGCGCTGAACTTCGTCGGCTTCATCGGGCTCGGCGTGCCGGCCTGGGCCAGCTTCATCCTGACCATGCTCGTGATGGTCGCATTGGCCTTCACGGTGGAGCGCGTGGTGCTGCGCCCGCTGGTCAACCAGCCGCACATCTCGCTGTTCATGGCGACGATCGGCATCGCGATCTTCCTGGAGGGCTTCGGCGAACTGATCTGGGGTTCCAGCATCAAGCCGCTCGACGTCGGAATCCCGGAAGGCGCGGTCTTCATGGGCGACGCGATGATCCAGGAAGCGGATCTGTTCGCCGCCGCGGTGGCGACGGTGCTGGTCGCCGTGCTGGCGCTGTTCTTCACCTACACCCGCATCGGCCGGGCGCTGCGCGCGGTGGCGGACGATCACCAGGCGGCGATGTCGGTCGGCATTCCGCTGAACACGATCTGGGTGATCGTCTGGTCGGTCGCCGGTTTCGTCGCGCTGGTCGCGGGCATCATGTGGGGCTCGAAGCTGGGCGTGCAGTTCTCGCTCGCCATTCTGGCGCTGAAGGCGTTGCCGGTGCTGATCCTGGGCGGCTTCACCTCGATCCCGGGCGCGATCATCGGCGGGCTGATCATCGGGGCCGGCGAGAAGCTGGCCGAGGTCTATTTCGGCCAGATGGTCGGCGGCGCGATCGAAGAATGGTTCGCTTACATCGTCGCGATGGCCTTCCTCGTCTTCCGGCCCCAGGGGCTGTTCGGCGAGAAGATCATCGAACGCGTGTAACCAGGCGGTTTTGAAGAGGAATTAGGGCGATGTTCTACCGCGAAGCCGGGCAATTCAAAACCACCTACGCCGCCGATCAGCAGCTGCTGCCGATCCCGATGGACAAGTGGTTCGTCATCGCGGTCGCGCTGTTCGCGCTGATCGTGGTGCCGATGATCGGCAGCCAGTACTGGTTGGAATCGATCCTGCTGCCGGTGTTGATCCTGTCGATCGCGGCGATCGGCCTCAACATCCTGACCGGCTATTGCGGTCAGCTGTCGCTGGGCACCGGCGGGTTCATGGCGGCCGGCGCCTACATGTCTTACAAGATCGCGACCAACATGCCGGACTTTCTGCCGGTCTGGGCGCCGATCCTGGGCGGCGGGCTGTTCGCGGCCGCTATCGGCGTGGTCTTCGGCCTGCCCTCCTTGCGCATCAAGGGCTTCTATCTGGCGGTCGCCACGCTGGCCGCGCAGTTCTTCCTGAGCTGGCTGTTCCAGAAGGTGCCGTGGTTCGTCAACAACTCGATCTCCGGCGTCCCCTCGGCCCCGTCCGAGACGATTTTCGGCGTCTACGTCACCGGCGCTCAGGCGAGCCCGGAGGCGAAGTACGTCTTCGTGCTGGTCTTCGTGATCGTGCTGGCGCTGTTGGCGCGCAATCTGGTGCGTTCGCGCATCGGGCGCTCCTGGATGGCGATCCGCGACATGGACATCGCGGCCGAGCTGATCGGCATCCGGCCGCTGCAGACCAAGCTCTCCGCCTTCGCGATCTCCAGCTTCTATTGCGGCGTCGCCGGCGCGCTCTGGTCGTTCTGCTACATCAACACGGTGGAGCCGACCGCCTTCGACATCGACCGCTCCTTCCAGGTGCTGTTCATGGTGATCGTCGGCGGATTGGGCTCGATCCTCGGCTCTTTCTTCGGCGCGGCCTTCATCTTCCTGCTGCCGATCGTGCTCAACAACGTGCCGGCCTGGTTCGGGCTGACGCTGGCCACCGATGTGGTCAGCCACCTGGAGTTCATGGTGTTCGGCGCGGCGATCATCTTCTTCCTGATCGTGGAGCCGCACGGGCTCGCCCGATTGTGGCAGATCGCGAAGGAGAAATTGAGATTGTGGCCGTTCCCGCACTAAGCTTTCCGCGGGATCGGAGGGCCTAAGGCCCGGGCGACCGCAAGCCGGAGCAACCGGCGCCCGGGACGCCCGCCGCAAGCGTCAAGCCTCCAACCATAAGGAGGCCCGACGAAGGCCTGTCGCGCCGGGGGATGCGCCCGCGGGGCGGCGGGAGAACCAAGTGGAGAAAACGTCAACCATGTGGGAGACAGGTATCATGAACATAACCCGGAAGGCCCTGCTGGGCCTGGCCGCGGGGGCGGTGATGGCGACGGGCGCGTTCGTCGCCGAGCCGAAGCCCGCGGGGGCGCAGGAGACGCAGGTCATCCCGTCGCTCGTCTATCGCACCGGCCCGTTCGCGCCGGGCGGCATTTCGCTCGCCGACGGCTTCGCCGACTACTTCACGCTGATCAACGAGCGCGACGGCGGGATCAACGGCGTCAAGCTCGAAGTCGTCGAGTGCGAAACCGGCTACAGCACCGACCGCGGCGTCGAATGCTATGACCGCACCAAGAACGAGGGGTCGGGCGCCACCTTCTACAGCCCCTGGTCGACCGGCATCACCTACGCGCTGATCGAAAAGGCGACGCAGGACAAGATTCCGATCCTGTCGATGGGCTACGGCCGCACCTCGGCGGCGGACGGGCGCTACTTCCCGTACGTCTTCAACTTCCCCTCGACCTACTGGAACCAGGCGACGGCGATCATGCAGCATATCGCCAACCTGGAGGGCGGGCTGGACAAGCTCGACGGGCTCGACATCGCCTACATCCATCTCGACCACCCCTACGGCAAGGAGCCGATCCCGACCCTCGACGTCATGGTCTCGGAGTTCGGCTTCACCTACACCCCCTACCCGGTGCCGCCGGCCTCGATGACGGAGCAGAAGTCGATCTTCCTGCAGATCCGCCGTCAGCGTCCGGACTACATCGTGATGTGGGGCTGGGGCGCGATGAACGGCACCGCCGTGCAGGAGGCCGCCAACATCAACTTCCCGATGGACAAGTTCATCGGCAACTGGTGGTCGGCCGGCGAGGACGCGGTCGAGGCCGCGGGCGAGGCGGCGACCGGCTACAAGGCCGCGAGCTTCCACGGGCCGGGCGACGACTATCCGGTCTACGCCGACCTCAAGACCCACGTCTACGATAAGGGTCTGGCCGCCGGTAAGGGCGATCAGATGGGCCGCGTGCTCTACAACCGCGGGCTCAACAACGCGATCGTCGCCGTCGAGGCGATCCGCGCCGCCCAGGCCGAGTTCGGCGAGGGCGAGGTGATCACCGGCGAGCAGATGCAGTGGGCGCTCGAGCAGCTCACGCTCACCCCGCAGGACATCGCCGATCTCGGCGTCACCGGTCTGGTGCCGCCGACGCAGATCACCTGCGCCAACCATGAGGGCGAAAATCCGGCCGTCCTGATTCAGCAGTGGAACGGCTCCGAGTACGAGCTCGTCACCGACTGGGTCCCGGCCATGAAGGAGCTGACCCGCCCGTTGGTCGAGCAGGAGGCGGCCCAGTACGGGCAGGAGCAGGGCATCGAGCCCCGCGACTGCACGACCTGATCCGTCGTCCGACCTGACGCATCGATAGAAGCCGAAAGGGAGATCCCGATGAGCGCCGAGACCGTGGATCGAGACGCCGCCGCCCCCGCCTTCGAAGGAGAGCGCGGGGAGACGCTGCTCAGCGTCAACAATGTGGAGGTCGTCTACGACCACGTGATCCTGGTGCTCAAAGGGGTCTCCCTGACGGTGCCGAAGGGCAAGATCGTCGCCCTGCTGGGCGCCAACGGCGCCGGCAAGACGACGACGCTGAAGGCGATCTCGAACCTGCTCAAGGCCGAGCGGGGCGAGGTCACCAAAGGCTGGATCGAACTGGCGGGCGAACAGGTCCAGGGCCTCTCCGCCAACGATCTGGTCAAGCGCGGCTGCGTCCAGGTGATGGAGGGCCGCCACTGCTTCGAACATCTGACCATCGAGGAGAACCTGCTGACCGGCGCTTACACCCGCGGGGGCGGCGCGGAGGTGAAGCAGGACCTGGAGATGGTCTACGAGTATTTCCCGCGCCTGAAGGAGCGCCGCCGCAGCCAAGCGGGCTATACGTCCGGCGGCGAGCAGCAGATGTGCGCGATCGGCCGCGCGTTGATGGCGCGCCCCAAGATCATTCTGCTGGACGAACCCTCGATGGGTCTCGCCCCGCAGCTGGTCGAGCAGATCTTCGAGATCGTGAAGAAGCTGAACCAGGAGGAGGGCGTCACCATCCTGCTGGCCGAGCAGAACACCAACGTCGCGCTGCGCTACGCCGACTACGGCTACATCCTGGAGAGCGGGCGCGTGGTGATGGACGGCGCGGCCGACGCGCTGCTGGCGAACGAGGACGTGAAGGAGTTCTACCTCGGCCTCTCGACCGAAGGCCGCAAGAACTTCCGCCAGGTGAAGCACTACAAGCGGCGCAAGCGCTGGCTCTGAGGTCGGCGCACCGCCCGAACCCCCCGATTTCGAGAGAGGCGCCCCGATGAGCGAGGCCGACTTCTACGACGAACTCGAGACCCGCAGCGCCGACGAGCGCACGGTCGCCCAGACCCAGGCCCTGCGCGAGCAGATCGCCAACGCCAAGGCGAACGCGGCCTATTGGAAGGAGACGCTCGACGGCGTCGACGCGGGCGAGATCACGCTCGGCGGCCTGAAAGACCTGCCCGTCACCCGCAAGAGCGACCTGATGGCCCGCCAGGCCGAGGCGCCGCCCTATGGCGGGTTGGCCGCGAGCGCGCCGGAGGATCTGGCCCGCCTCTTCCTCTCCCCCGGGCCGATCGCCGATCCGGAGGGCTTCGGGCGCGACTGGTGGCGCTTCGCGCGCGCCTTTTACGCCGCCGGCTTCCGCAAGGGCGACCGGGTGATCAACTGCTTCAGCTATCATCTGACGCCGGCCGGCCATATGTTCGAGAGCGCCGCCCATGCGCTGGGGATCCCCGTGCTGCCCGGCGGCGTCGGCAACACCGAGGGCCAGGTCCAGGCGGCCGACTTTTACAAGATCAACGCCTATTCCGGCACGCCGGACTTCGTCAAAATCCTGCTGGAGAAGGCGGACGCGCTGGGAACCCCGCTCGGCCTCGAAAAGGCGATGGTCGCGGCCGGCCCGCTCTTCCCCTCGATGCGCGAGGAGTATGAAGCCCGCGGCGTCCACACCCGCCAATGCTACGGCACCGCCGATCTCGGCATGGTCGCCTATGAGAGCCAGGCGATGGAGGGCATGATCTGCGACGAGCATGTCGTGGTCGAGATCGTCACCCCCGGCACGGGCGATCCGGTCGAGGAGGGCGCGGTCGGCGAAGTGCTGGTGACGCTGCTCGCCAACCGCGACTATCCGCTGATCCGCTTCGCCACCGGCGATCTCTCCGCGATCTTGGCCGGCGCAAGCCCGTGCGGGCGCACCGCGCCGCGCATCAAGGGCTGGATGGGCCGCGCCGACCAGACCACCAAGATCCGCGGCATGTTCGTGCGGCCCGAACAGGTCGCCGCCTTCGCCAAACGCCACCCGGAAATCGCCAAGACCCGCGTGGTCGTGACCAGCGACAAGAACAAGCACGACGTCATGACCGTGAAGGTCGAGACCGCCCAGGACCTCGACCCCGCGACGCTGGCCGAGACCGCGCAAAGCGTCTTCAAGCTGAAGGCGACGATCGAGCCCTGCGCCCCGGGGTCGCTCCCCGACGACGGCAAGGTGATCGAGGACGCGCGCGACTTCGAGAGTTGAGCGGCGTCGGCGCCGCCGCTCGCTCGCGCCGCCGCTCGCTCGCGCCGCCCGCCTCCGCCGCGAATGACCTGCCCCGAAAATGCCCAAATTGCGCCTCTAGCGCGAACTCTTGCGCCCCTTACATAGAGGGGTGCTGAGACCTCCCCTCTCATCGGGGCTCCCCCCAGGGTCCCGAGGCGATCGGAAACGATCGTCGCAGCAGACAGGCGGCCGTCGGACTCCCCCTCCCCCCAAATCCGGCGGCCGCCGTTCTGCTTTCGGGGTCTTCCTCTTAAAAGATCAGACGGCGGGACGCGACGGATTCGCGGCGCGGGTTCAGGATGTCGCCCCCTGGCGGCGCAAGGCCTCGTTCTCCAGCAGGCGCCTAAGGCAGGCGCGGCGCTCGGCCTGCGTCTGCGCGGGGCTGCGCAGTTCGACATGGCGCACGGCGAGCGTCGCCTCGTCGGCGTCCGCGCCGCCGGCGTACAGGAAGACGTCCAGCGTGCAGCCCGTTCCTTGGAACACCCACACCTCGGCCGTCCCGTCGCGGCGAACGAGCTGCGGCGCGCCGAGCCGGCGCGCGGCCTCCAGCGCGTCGAGGCCGAGGAACTGATCAGGATCGTCGGAGATTGTCGGCAGCGCGGCCAATCGCGCCGCACGATCGCGATCGCGGGCCGGGTCGGCGATCGGGGCCAAGGCCTGACGGCTGGCCGCCCCCGCGGGCGCGTCGGCCGCGAGCGCGCTGCGGTCTTCAGCCGGCGGCCCGCCGCCGTCCGCCGCGCAGCCGGCGAGCGTCAATCCGGCCAGCGCGACCATCGCGCCCACGGCCGCCGCCCGCGCGCGCGCGCTCACGCCGTCTGCACCGCGGAGCCGCCGGAGGCGGGCGGCGGATCGTCTGGGAAGTCCTTGCGCGCGGGCAGACCTTCGAAGAAATGCACCATGGCGGCGGCGGCCAGCACCGGCGCGATCAGGTTCAGGATCGGGACCGTCATCAGGAAGACGAACAGGACGCCGAACAGCGTAATCCGCCCCTTGTGCCGGCGGCGCAGCTCCTCCGCGCGTTTGGGCGACAGACGGCGCAGCGCCACCACTTCATAGAATTCGCGCCCCACCAGATAGCCGTTCACGCCGTAATAGAGAAAGGCGCCCGCGCCGAGAACGATCAGCAGCGTGATATAGACCGGAAAGGCGATCAGGTTCACCAGCACCACGATGCCGAGGAAGCGGATCCCGGAGAAGACCGCCTCGGTCACGCTCTGCCCGCGCGCCTCGGGCAGATTTTGATAGTGCTTCCCTTCGACCGCTTCGCAGATGTCCTCCAGAAATATCCCGACGATCGCCGTCATCACCGGCGGGAACAGGAAATAGGTCAAAATCCCGATCAGGCCGGCGAGCCCGATCCCGCCGAGGACCGAGAAGATCTCGTCCGCATCGGCGATCCACTCGCCCACGAAGGGGATCTGGGTCCAGGGCACGAGGTCCAGCGCCGCCCACAGCGCGACGCCGAGCGCGATGAAGACGACGATCGAGCCGCCGATCCCGATCAGGATCACCCGCTTGAAGCGCGGGTCGGAGAGCTGGGCGAGGGCTTTGCTGAGTGCGTTGAACATGGCGCTCCACACTTAGCCGCGCCGATCCCCGCCCGCAAGGCCGGCCCGCCGATTGCCGCACCCGCCCGGCCGCGCTATAGAACCGGCGCGATCAAGGGCGCGGCCGCTCAGGCGCGCGCCGTCACTCATCGAACGGACGGGCGAGGGGAGCTCATGGCGGAGACGCGCTACGACGTGATCGGGATCGGCAACGCGCTGGTCGACGTGCTGGTGTCGGTGGAGGATCGGTTCCTCGAGGGCGAGAGCCTGCCGAAAGGCGGAATGGTGCTGGTGGAGGCCGACCAGTCGGACGCGCTCTACGCCAAGCTCGGACCCTCGACGGAGCGCTCGGGCGGCTCGTGCGGCAATACGATGGCCGGGCTTGCGGCGCTCGGCGGGCGCGGCGCCTATATCGGCAAGGTGCGCGACGACGCCTTCGGACAAGTCTTTCGTCATGACCTGTCGGCGCTTGGCGTCGCCTTCGAGACGGCGCCCTCGGCCGACGCCGATCCGACCGGCAAATGCCTCGTCCTGGTGTCGCCGGACGCGCAGCGCACGATGGTGACCTATCTCGGCGCGGCCAACGCGCTGACCGCCGCCGATATCGAGAAGGCGGCGATCGAGGCGGCGAAGGTCACCTATCTCGAAGGCTATCTGTTCGACCGCGACGACGCGAAGCGGGCTTTCATCAAGGCCGCCGATCTCGCCCATGCGGCGGGGCGCGAGGTGTCGCTGACGCTGTCCGACGGCTTTTGCGTCGACCGTCACCGCGAGGCCTTCCGCGCGCTGGTCGAGGACCATGTCGACATCCTGTTCGCCAATGAGGACGAGATCAAAAGCCTCTACCAGGCGGAGAGCTTCGACGCGGCGCTGCAGCAGGTGCGCGGCCATTGCAAGATCGCCTGCCTGACCCGCTCTGAGAAGGGCTCCGTGATCCTGTCGGGCGACGAGGTGCATGTGGTCGACGCCGAGCCGGTGGACAAGCTGGTCGACACCACCGGCGCGGGCGACCTCTACGCCGCCGGATTCCTTTTCGGCTACACGCAGGGATACGACCTAGCGAAGGCGGGGCGCATCGCCTCGATCGCGGCGGCGGAGGTGGTCAGCCACTATGGCGCGCGCCCCGACGCCGATTTGAAGGCGCTGGTCGCGGAGCGTCTGGGCTGATGAAGATCGGCATCCTGGAGGCCGGCCGCCCGCCGGCGGGCCTGATCGACGCCTACGGCGACTACCGCGCCATGTTCCGCGACCTGCTGGCCGGCGCCCTGCCGGAGGCTGAGTTCGTCGACTTCGCGGCGATCGACGGCCACCTGCCCCGATCGCTCGACGAGGCGGACGGCTGGCTGATCACCGGCAGCGCCTACTCGGTCTACGATCCGGATCCCTGGATCGGCGCGCTCAAGAAGCGGGTGCGCGAAGCGATCGACCGCGGCCAGCCGGTCTTCGGAATTTGCTTCGGCCATCAGCTTGTCGCCGAGGTGATGGGCGGCAAGGTCCAAAAGGCCGAGCAGGGCTGGGGCGTCGGCGTCCATGATTACGCCGTCGCCGAAACCGCCTCCTGGATGACCGACGCAAAGCCGGGCGAGACGCTGAGCACGCTGGTCTCCCACCAGGATCAGGTGACCGCGCCGCCGCCGGGCGCCGCCGTGCTGGCGTCGAACGACTTCTGCCCCTACGCCATGCTGCAAATCCTCCCCAACGTCGCCTCCCTGCAAAGCCACCCCGAGATGCCGGCGGCCTATTGCCGCGATCTCTATGAGGTCCGGCGCGAGCGGATCGGCGACGCGCGGGTCGACGAGGCGTTGGCGAGCCTGGAGAAGCCGATCCACGCTGCGCGGGTCGCCGACTGGATCGCCCGCTTCTTCCGGGAGAGGCTGGGGTAGGGAGCGGCCGCCGCGCACCTCCTGCGCTTGGGTGATGACGGGCGGGCTAGCGGGGCTGCGCCTCAGTCTCCCCCTCGCGCTCCTCCTGCTCCGACAGCGGCGACAGCTCCGGTATCGGCGGCGAGGAGGCGGGCCAGGCCTGAAACTCCTCCTGGTCCGCGTCGGCCGGGCGCTCCCGCCGGGTGCGCCGCCAGATGACGAACCCGGCGAACAGCGCCGCCTCGGCCAGGAAGAAAGCCCAAAGGCCGACGACGCCCGCGACCTCCAGCGCGACAGTCGCGACCGCCGGGCCGAGCGTCGCGCCCGTCGCCCAGACGATCAGGATGGTGGAGGAGACCATCACCACGTCGTCGGCCTGCGCGTGGTCGTTCGCATGCGCGGTCGAGATCGTGTAGATCGATTCCGCAAGCCCGCCCCAGATCGCGAACACCGCCAACAAACCCCAGAACAGCGCGCCTGGAACCGACGCTCCGAAAGCCGCAACGGCGATCGAGGCGAGCGCGACTCCGATCGAGGCCGCCAGAATCACAAGCCGTCGGTCGATCCGGTCGCTGAGCGCGCCGAGCGGCCATTGGATGATCAGATTGCCGCCCTGCAGCGCCGCGGTCAGCAGCGCGACCTGGGCCGCGGCCAGGCCGATCTCGGTGCCGTAAAGCGGCCCGACGCCCAGCATCGTCATCCCCAGCCCGCCGGACACGAAAGCCCCGACCAACCCGATGGGGGAGATCGCGTAAACCTCGCGCAGCTTCACCGTGATGCGTTGCGGCGCGTCGGGCTGCTGCAGCCGGGTCAGGCCGATCGGGGCCAACGCGGCCGCGTAGCAGCCCGCCAGCAGCATCAGCGCGTCGTCGCCCGCGACGTCGAGCCGCGAGAGCGCCAGCGCCCCCGTCGCCAGCCCGACCGTGTAGCTGACGTAGAACAGCGCCATGACCCGCCCCCGCCAGGCGCTTTGCGTCACCGCGTTGAGCCAGCTCTGCGCGATCATGAACATGCCGGTGGTGCAGAAGCCGCCGGCGATCCGAAGCGCGCCCCAGCTGAGCGCGCCGGTTTCGATCGACAAGAGCAGCGCCGAGATCGTGCCCATCGCCGCCAGCGTGGTGAAGGCGCGCACATGGCCGCTGCGGCGCACCAGATAGCCGGACAGCAGGCAACCCAGCAGCATGCCGACGGCGTAGGCCGTCACCACCGCCCCGACCGCTCGGCTCTCGACGCCGACATCGTTGAGCCGCACCGGCACGTAGGTCGCCATCAGCCCGTTGCCGACGGCGATCAACGCCATCGCGGCCACCAGGCCGGCGACCTGGATGTAGGGGCTGGGAAGCGGGCGCGGGGCGTCGAGGGTGCTCATGGCCTTTCGCTATAGCGGGGATCGGGCCTCGGGTCGATGGGGGGGCGATCGACGGCCCTCCCTTGGAAGAGGTCGGCCCCGCGAGCGGCGGGGCGAGCGGGCTCTTGGCGTGGGGGCTTCGGCGTCGTATGCAGGTCTCGCCTCATTTCCGCCGCGAATCGGCGCACACTGACGCGGCGCAGGATCAAAGGACGGGCCCATGAAGACCGACGGCATGACCGACGAGGAGATCAATCGCCGCCACGCCGAGAAGATGGCGAAGAAAAAGGCCGCGCGCGAGAAGATGCTGGCCGGCAAGACGCGCGAAAAGGGTCTGATCATCGTGCATACCGGCAAGGGCAAAGGTAAGACGACGGCGGCCATGGGGCTCGCCGTGCGCGCCATCGGCTCGGGCATGAAGATCGCGGTGGTGCAGTTCGTCAAAGGCGTCTGGGAGACCGGCGAGCGCAAGGTGCTGGAGCGCTTCCCAGACCAATGCGTCATGAAGGCGATGGGCGAAGGCTTCACCTGGGACACCCAGGACCGTGAACGCGACATCGCCGCCGCGCGCGCCGCCTGGGAGTTCGCGCGCGAGGCGATGGCGGACGAGACGATCCAGATGGTGATCCTGGATGAGCTCAACATCGTGCTGCGCTACGACTATCTGCCGATCGAAGAGGTGTTGGAGACGCTCGCCGCCAAACGCGAGATGCTCCACGTCGTCGTCACCGGCCGCAACGCCAAGGACGAGTTGATCGAGGCCGCCGATCTCGTGACCGAAATGACCCAGGTGAAGCATCCCTTCCGCGACGGCGTGAAGGCGCAGCTTGGGATTGAATTTTAGGAAGGCTCGGCCCGTCGCCCGCCGCCCGCGTGAGCCCGGATCGCTGAAAAGGAGGCACGCCATGCCGCTCTTGAAGACCCGCCTAGCCGTCGTCATCGCCGCGTTGATGCTGGCGGCGGCGGTCCTCGCCGCGCCGCCGGCCAAGGCCGATCAGGCCGACGCCGAAGAACTGGTGACCGAAGCGCAGTTCACCTTGAAGAAGCTGCAGAAACACCCGGATCTGGGTCCATATGTGAAGGCGTATCTGAAGCGCGCGAAGGCGGTGTTGATCGTCCCGCAGCTCCTGAAGGGGGGCTTCATCGTCGGCGGCGAGGGCGGCACCGGCGTGCTGCTGGCGCGCGACGAGCAGGGGCGGTGGAGTTATCCCGCCTTCTATTCGATGGGCGCGGCCTCCTTCGGACTGCAGTTCGGCGGCCAGGCGTCCGAGGTGCTGCTGCTCGTGATGACGGGCAGCGGGCTCCAGGCGATCCTGGAGGACATGGTCAAGATCGGCGGCGAACTGGACGGCGCCGCCGGCCCGTACGGCGCCGGACTCGACGCCTCCACGACGACCAACCTGAACGTCGACATTCTCTCCTATTCGGTGGCGCAGGGTCTCTATATTGGGGTCAATTTCGAGGGGTCGGTGATCCTGCCGCGCGACAGCCTGAACGAGGCCTATTACGGCAGACGGTTGGCGCCGGAGGCGATCGTGCTGCAAGGCCAGGCGGGCAATCCCCACGCGGATCTGTTGCGCGACGCGCTCGCCGACGCCACGCGCTGAGGCGCGGGCCCGCGCCGCTGAGACGCCGTCACGAGGTCGCGTGCGAAACGGGGGAAGGGAGCGCCGATGCGCACGCCCGCGGTGATGCTGCAGGGCACCGGCTCGGACGTCGGAAAGAGCCTGCTGGTCGCGGGCCTCGCCCGCGCGTTGACCCGCCGCGGCTTGGTCGTCGCGCCCTTCAAGCCGCAGAACATGTCGAACAACGCCGCCGTCACGCCGGACGGGGGAGAGATCGGCCGCGCCCAGGCTCTTCAGGCGCGCGCCGCGAACCGCCCGGCCTCGGTCGACATGAACCCGGTGCTGCTGAAGCCGCAATCGGACATGGGCAGCCAGATCATCGTCCAGGGCCGCGTCTTCGGAACCGCTAAGGCGCGCGATTATTACCGCCTCAAGGATCAGTTGCTTCCCCGCGTGCTGGAAAGCTTCGAGCGCCTGGGCGAGGGCGCCGACGTCCTGCTGGTCGAGGGCGCCGGGAGCCCGGCCGAGGTCAATCTGCGCCGCGGCGACATCGCCAACATGGGCTTCGCGGAGGCCGCCGACGTGCCCGTCCTGCTGGTCGCCGACATCGAGCGCGGCGGCGTGATCGCCAGTCTCGTCGGCACGGTTGCGGTGTTGGAGGAGGGGGAGCGCGCGCGCCTCAAAGGCTACCTCGTCAACAAGTTCCGCGGCGACCTCAGCCTGTTCGACAGCGGGTTGGAGATCATCACCGCGCGCACCGCCCTCTCTTCTCTCGGCGTAATCCCCTATTTCCCGGAGGCCGGCCGACTGCCGGCCGAAGACGCGGTCGCCCTCGACCGCGGGGCGATCGCGACGGCGGGCGCGGGCGTCGATCCGGTGCACGTCGTCGTGCCGCGTCTGCCGCGAATCGCGAATTTCGACGATCTCGACCCGTTGCGTGCGGAGCCGGGCGTGCGCCTCACCGTCGTTCGCCCGGGCGAGGCGCTGCCGGGGGACGCGGACCTCGTGCTGCTGCCGGGCTCGAAGGCGACGCTCGCCGATCTGGCGGCGTTGCGCGCGGCCGGCTGGGACGTCGACCTTCGCGCCCATCTGCGCCGCGGCGGCCGGGTGCTGGGACTTTGCGGCGGCTATCAGATGCTGGGGCGGCGCATCGCCGACCCGCACGGAATCGAAGGCCCGCCGGGCGAGGCCGAGGGGCTCGGCCTGCTCGACGTCGAGACGGTGTTGAGAGGCCCGAAGACGGTGACGGAGCGCGCGGCCACCCACCTCGAGACCGGCGAGGCCGTCGCCGGCTACGAGATCCACATGGGCGCGACCGACGGCGCAGATCGCGCGCGCGCTCTGCTGCGCCTCGACGACGGGACGGCGGAGGGCGCGATCAGCCGGGACGGGTTGGCGGCCGGCTGCTATCTGCACGCGCTGTTCGCGGCCGACGGATTCCGCCGCGCCTACCTGAAAAGCCTGCGCCCCGGATTCGAGGCCGGCCCCGCCTTCGAGACCCTGGTCGAGACCACGCTCGATGCGCTCGCCGAGCATTTGGAGCGCTACGTCGCCGTCGATCGATTGCTGGAGATCGCGCGGATCCGGTGACGGGCTTCCTCCGGTCTCCCCCTGCGACGGCGGCGCGGGGTCGTTTTCCTTTATCCTGGGAGGAAGAACAGACGGGACCTTTCCGGCTCACCCGACGCGCGGCGGGCGCTTGCCGGGCAGGCGGACCAGCGGCTCGCCGCCGTCGTTGAGCCATTGCTCGATATAGAGGTCCGGCTCGCTCAATCCCGCTTCCGAGACGACGCGCCCGCGCGCCGAGATCCCCGCCTGATGCACCGTCTCGGGATCGCCGGAGACCAGCGGATGCCACCAGGCGAGCCCGCGCCCCTCCGCCACGCGTCGGTAGCCGCAGCTTGTCGGCAGCCAGTAGATCTGATGCAGGGTCTCCGAGCTCAGCTGCACGCAATCGGGCACGTGTGCCTTGCGGTTGGGATAGTCGGTGCAGCGGCAGCTGTCGCAATCCATCAACCGGCAGGCGACGTTCGAGAAGGCCACCTCGCCGGTGTCGACGTCCTCCAACTTGTGCAGGCAGCACAGGCCGCAGCCGTCGCACAAGCTCTCCCACTCCGCCTCGCTCATCTCATCGAGGCGTTTTTCCTCCCAGAACGGGCGGGCGGGTTTGGAGCGGGGCGTCGTCATGGCGCGCGGTCTAGCACGTGCAGGAAGCTTCCCGCCACCCGCCCGTCGACCAGCCCGGCCGCTCCCCGATCGGCGCCGGTCGCGTCGCTGAGGCGAAACAGCGGCTCGCCGGGCCCTTCGCTCGCCAGCGTCGCGTAATGGAACTCGTGGCCGAACAACGCCCCGCCGGCCGGCGCGAAGGCGCTGTCCGCCAACGCCGTCGCACGGCGATAACCGAGCGTGAGGCGCCGGTCGGCGAAACTGGTCGTGACCGGCAGCAGCCCGGCCATTTCGTGGCGCCCGCCGTCCGCGTCGATCAACCCCGCGCCAAGCGCCATGTAGCCGCCGCATTCGCCGAAGATCCAGGCGCCGCCCTCGGCCGCCGCGCGCAAGCCCGCCTTGAAGCGCCGGGCCGAGGCGAGGCGCCCGGCGTGCAGCTCCGGATAGCCGCCGGGCAGATAGACGGCCTGGGCCGCCGGGTCCGGCGCTTCATCGGCCAGCGGGCTGAAGACGCGGATCGCCGCGCCCGCGCGCCGCCACCCGTCGATCAGATGCGGGTAGAGGAAGGCGAACGCCTCGTCCTCGGCGACGGCGACGGTTTGACCCGGCGGCGGGATCGCGGGCGCGGGTTCGCCGCGAGCCTCCGCCGCGCCCGGTCGGGCGGCGGCGCGCAGGGCGGCCAAGTCGACGCCGCCGGCGACGATTTCGGCGGCGCCGGCGATGAAGGCGTCCAGATCCGGGCGTTCGCGCGCTTGCACCAGGCCCAGATGCCGACTCGGCAGGGCGAGGCGGGCGTCGCGCGGTATAGCGCCCAGCACCGGGATCTGCGGGGCGTGGGCGGCGAAGCCCGCCTCCACCATCGCGCGGTGGGCGGCGGAGCCGACGCGGTTCAGGACCACGCCCGTCAGACGGACGTCCTCGCGCACCGCGGCGAAGCCTTTGGCGACGGCGGCCGCGCTCGCGCTCTGGCCTTTGACGTCGAGGATCAGGACCACCGGCCAGCCGGTTTCCGCCGCCAGGTCGGCGGTGGCGCCGCGCCCGTCGGCGGCGCCGTCGAACAGGCCCATGACGCCCTCGACCAGCGCCAGATCGGCGTCGCGCGTCAGCGATCGGACCAATCCGGCGCGGGTCTCTGCCCGCATCCCCCAGGGGTCCAGATTGACCGACGGTCGGCCGCAGGCGGCCTCGTGATAGGCGGGATCGATGTAATCCGGTCCGGTCTTGGCGGGCGCGACGCGCAGCCCGCGGTCGGCGAACGCGCGCATCAGCGCCAGCGTCGCGACCGTCTTGCCGGAGCCGCTGGCCGGCGCGGCGAGAATCAGGCCGGGCGGGGAGCGCTCGGGCGTCACACCGCCTCGTCCGCGCGGCGAGCGCCGAGCAGGTCGGCGATCAGCACCCGCTCCCCTTTCGCCGCCGCCATCCAGTCGAGCGCGGGGCGCAGACTGACCACCGGACCGATGGCGATCACCGCAGGCGGCTCGACCTGCGCGGCGGCTTCGGCGGCCGAGCCGAGCGTCGTTTCGACCACCTGTTGGCGCTCGGTCGCCGCGTGTGAGACGAAGGCGACCGGCTCGCCCGGGTCGCGACCGCCCTCGATCAGCTTGTCGGCGATCCGCGCCATGTGCTTGACCGCCATATAGAGGATGATGACCGGCGCGCCGCGCGCGAGCGCCTCCCAGTCCAGATTGTCCGGCACCTCGCCCGTCACCGAATGGCCGGTGATGAAGGTGACGGCGGAGTTGCAGTCGCGGTGCGTCGCCGGAATGCCGGCGTAGGCGAGGCCGCCGATTCCGGCGGTCACGCCCGGGACGACGCGGAAAGGCACGCCCGCCTCCACCAGCGTCAGGGCCTCTTCGCCGCCGCGGCCGAAGACGAAGGGGTCGCCGCCCTTGAGGCGCAGCACCCGGCGGCCCTCGCGCGCCAGCTCGACCAGGCGCAGCGAAATCGCGCGCTGCTTCGGGCTCGGCCGGCCGCCGCGCTTGCCGGCGAAGATCAGCTCGGCCTTGGGGCTCGCCAGGTCCAGGATGCGCTCGTCGACCAGCGCGTCGTAGACGATGACGTCGGCGCGGCCGAGCGCGTGCGCGGCGTTCAGCGTCAACAGCCCGGGATCGCCGGGCCCGGCGCCGACCAGCCAGACCCAGCCCGGCTGAAAGTCGGGCGCGGCGTAGGACGAGGGGAAGAGCGAACGCGTCGTCATGATGGAGGGGAGCCTAGCGAAGCGCGCCCGCTGCGCCTAGCCCGAATGCGACTCTCAAGACCGCGACGGCGTCGCGTCAGCCGACGTTGCGAGGCCTTCGGGCGCGCGCAGCGTCTGGCGGTGCGCCGCACTTGGCTGTAGGCTCCCCGCCGCCATGGCGCGGAACAGACCGACCGGAGAGCTTCGCAGCGGGTGGACGACGGGGGCGTGCGCCGCCGCCGCCGCCAAGGCCGCCTTTTGCGCGCTGGCCGGGGCCGGCTTTCCCGATCCCGTGCGCATCCGCCTGCCGAAGGGCGAGCTTCCAGACTTCGCGCTGAGCGAGCGGGCGTTGAACGACGCCGCCGCAAGCGCCGCGGTCGTCAAGGACGCCGGCGACGACCCCGACGTCACCCACGGCGCGACGGTGCGCGCGACCGTTCGGCGCGCCGCGCCCGGCGCCGGCCTTGTCTTCACGGCGGGCGAGGGGGTGGGCACGGTCACCAAGCCGGGTCTGCCGATCGCCGTCGGCGAGCCGGCGATCAATCCCAGGCCGCGCGAGATCATCGAGACGAATCTGCGGGAGGCCGCCGACGCCGTCGAGTGGACCGGACCTCTGGACCTCGAGATCGAGATCGCGATTCCCGGCGGCGAAGCGCTGGCGCAGAAGACCTGGAACCCGCGTCTCGGCATCGTCGGCGGTCTGTCGGTGCTGGGGACCACGGGCGTGGTGCATCCGTTTTCCTGCAGCGCCTGGATTCATTCGATCCACCGCGGGATCGACGTGGCTCGGGCGAACGGTTTCGGCCATGTCGCAGGCTCGACCGGATCGACCTCTGAGGGCGTCGTCCAGCGGCTCTACGATCTGCCGCTGGAGGCGCTGATCGACATGGGCGATTTCGCCGGCGGCATGTTGAAGTATCTGCGCCGTCATCCGGTGTCCCGAGTCACGGTCGCAGGCGGTTTCGCCAAGCTGGTGAAGCTGGCGCAGGGGGCGGGCGATCTGCACTCCGCCCGCGCGCAGGTCGATTTCGACAAGCTGGCCCGCACCGCCGCGCGGATCGGCGCGGACGCGGAACTCGCCGCGGCGATCGCCGGCGCGAACACCGCCGCCGAAGCGCTCGCGCTGGCGCAGGCGGCCGATCTGCCGCTGCCCCGGACGATCGCCGCCCAGGCGCGGGAGACGGGCCGCGCCATGCTGGGTGATTCCGGCGTCCGGCTGGACGTGTTGATCGTCGACCGGGCCGGCGCGCCGCTGGCCGCGACCGATCCCGATCTGCGGATCCCGGCGTGAGCCGCGCGACGCTCCTGATTCTGGGCGGGGCGATGGAGGCGCGCGGGCTGGCCGACGCCGCCGTCGCGCGGTTCGGCGATGCGCTCGATGTCGAAACCTCGCTCGCCGGGCGGACGCGCCAACCGCGCAAGCCGGCGGGCCGGGTGCGCGTCGGCGGCTTCGGCGGGGCGGCCGGACTGGCGGCCTATCTGGAAGCCCGCGCCGTCGACCTGCTGATCGACGCGACCCACCCCTTCGCCCGGCGGATGCCTTGGAACGCGCTTGCGGCGGCGAAGACGGCCGGCGTCCCGCGTCTGCGCGTCGAACGCCCGCCGTGGAGCCCCGGCCCGCAGGATCGTTGGATCGAGGCGGACGACGCCGCCGACGCGTTGGCGAAGGCGGCGGCGTGCGGCCGGCGGCTGTTCGTGACCCTGGGCGCTCAGGAGGCCGCGCGCTTCGCCGGGCGGCCGGATCTGGAGGTGACCGTCCGGCTGATCGAGACCGACGGCGCGCCGGCCGAGCGGCCGGGCTTCCGCCTGATCGCCGCGCGCGGTCCGTTCGAGCCCGCCGCAGAGGAGGCCTTGTTGACGCACCTCGGGGCCGAGGTGCTGGTGACCAAGAACAGCGGCGGCGCAGCCACGGCGGGCAAGCTGGCCGCGGCGCGGGCGCTCGGCCTGCCGGTTGTGATGATCCGGCGCCCGCCGCCCGTCCCGCCGCCGCGGGTCGAGACGCCGGCCGCCGCGCTCGACTGGCTTGCAAGCCGGTTGGCGGAGCGGTTCTGAGGGGCTACATGTGAAACGGGCGGGCCGATAACGCCACGGGCGCGTCCGCCGGTAAGGATTGAGCTTGAGAGAGACCGCGATGCGCCGCCGACTTCCCCGTCCGTCCCTTCTGCTGGGCGCCGCCGCCCTCGGCGCGGCGCTGCTGGCCGCGGGGCCGGCGCAGGCGCAGACCGTGCTCGGCGCGCCGCCGCCCCTGATCGGGGCGGTGCAGGACGGCGACCTTGAGACCGTGCGCTCGGAACTGCTGCGCGGCGAGAACCCGAACATGGTCCACACCGACGGCCGCAACCCGGTGATCATCGCCGCGCGCAACGGCGACGCCGAAATGATCGAGGTGCTGGTCGCGCGCGGCTCCAACCCGAACTGGCAGGACGATTTCGGCAACACCCCCCTGCATTGGGCGGTCGAGAACGGCGATTGGTACACCCTGGATGTGTTGTTGGGCGTCGGCGCCGATCCGAACGCCCGCAACCGGCAGGGCCTAACCCCGATCATGGCGGCGGCGCGCGACGGGTATCGCGACATCGTGCAGCGTCTGGTCGACGCCGACGCGGATTTGGGCGTCAAGGACTACACCGGCCGCAGCGTGCTGGATTACGCCCGCACCAGCCGCCGCCCCGGCATCGAGGACGTGCTGCGTCAGGCCGGCGCGCAGTAGGCGGCCGTACGGCTCCAAGCCTGCGTAATCCTGCGTAATTGACCGGCCGGGCGCCCTCTTTCATGAAAGTCCTGTGCTTCCCACGTTCCAGGAGTATGCGATCACTCGGCGGAAATTCGGTGGAGGGGCGTCCGCCGCAAAGAGGCCGAAAGTCATGTCACAGTCACCGCCGACCGACGCGCTCAACCGCGACGACGTGCGGCGCGTCATCGAAGCCCTGCACCAGCCGGTCTTCGTCGTCGAGTTCAAGACCCGGTTGATTGACGAGGTGAACAGCGCCGCCGAGACGGCGTTCGGCTACGCAGCCGAAGAGCTGGTCGGTCGTCCGACCCACATTCTGCACGCGGATCCGGAGCTGTTCGCGATGTTCGGGCGGATCGGGGACGGATCGCTCGAGCGGAACGAGCCGTTTTCCGCGCGAGGCTGGATGAAGCGGCGCGGCGGCGAGATCGTGGCGACCGAGCATCTGGTCACCCCCTTAAAGGCGGCGTGCGGGCGCCGGCTGCATCTCTCCTTCGTGGCGATCCGCGACTGGCCGCTCTGGCTCGATCTTTACCACAAGCTCCAAAGCCTGACCCGGCGCGAACGCGAGATCCTGCGCCGAACGCTCGGCGGCGACAGCGCCAAGGGCATCGCGCTCGACCTCGCCATCAGCCATCGCACGGTGGAAAGCCATCGCGCCAGCATGCTGCGCAAGTTCGAGGTCGGCTCGACGGTCGAGCTGCTGTCGCTCTTCATCTGCAACGGGCTGATCGAATAGCGCGCGGACCGGCTAGCGGTTGCTGCGCTCCCACAGCGGCGTCTCGTCGGCAGCGCCGCCGGCGTCCCCCTGCGCCGCGGCGTCTGACAGCGCTTCGCGCGCGGAGAAGATCAGGCGCTCGATCGGGTTGGCGTCGGGTTCGGGGGCGCGCCGCGTCTCGGCCGGCGGACGCGGCAACGCCTTCGCCGGCGCGTCGGCCAGCGCGCGCTGCATGAAACCCTTCCACAGCTGTGCGGGATACAGGCCGCCATAGACCTCCTGCATCGGGGCGGCGTCGTCGGCGCCCATCCACACCCCGGCGGTCAGCTGCGCGGTCGCGCCGACGAACCAAGCGTCGCGGTAGTCCTGGCTGGTGCCGGTCTTGCCGACCGCTTCGCGCCCGGGCAGCGCGGCCGTCTTGCCCGTGCCCCAGGTCATGCTCGCGCCGAAGACGTCCAGCGCGCCGGCCACCGCGCGGCCGCTCAACACCTGCGGCGGCCAGGTGACGGGACGTTCGTAGAGGACGGTCCCGTCGGCGGCGACGATGCGGCGGATCGCGAACGGCGCGACGGCTCGCCCGCCGTTCGACAGCGCGACGTAGGCGCCGGTCAGCTCCAGCGGGCTCATCTCGTAGACGCCGAGCGCAAGCGAGGGCGTCGGCTGCAGGTCCGTCGTGAGGCCCAGCTTGCGCGCCGTGTCGATAACGGCGCCGCGGCCCGCGCGCTCGGCCACCGCGACCGCGACCGTGTTGATCGAGCGCGCCGCGCCTTCGCGCACCGTCACCGGCCCGCGATGGCCGCGGCTGGCGTTGCGCGGCGTCCAGCCGTCGACCGTGATCTCGCGGTCGTCGATCACGTCGTCGGGTGCGACGCCGTTCTCGAACCCCGCCAAATAGACGAACAGCTTGAAGGTGGAGCCGGGCTGGCGGCGCGCCTGCACCGCGCGGTTGAACGCGCTCCGCCGACGGTCGTAGCCGCCCAGCATGGCTGCGACGGCGCCGTCGGGCCGAAGCGCGGCGAAGGCCATCTGGCTCGCGCCGTCGGCTTGCGCGGCGGCGGCGACGTCGGCGGCGGCGGCCTCGGCCGCGCGCTGCAGGGCCGGCTCCAGGGTCGTCTCGACGCGCACGTCCTGATCGATCCCTCCCAACAGATCGCCGGCCCGGTCCATCGCCCAGTCGGCGAACCAGCGGCTGTTGCGTCCGGCGGCGTCGGTTGCGCGGGTCTCGACCGTTTGACGCGCGGCGGCCTTCGCCTCGTCGGCCGAGAGCCAACCGGCGTCGACCATGTTCTGCAAGACTTCGCGCGCGCGCTCGGCCGCGCGCTCCGGCGCGACGAAGGGGTTGAGCGCGGAGGGGGCCTTGGGCAAGCCGGCCAGCACGGCTGAGCGCCACAGGCCGAGATCCTTGGCCTCCACGCCGAAATAGCGCTTCGCGGCGGCGTCGACGCCGTAGGCGCCGGCGCCCAGATAGACCCGGTTCAGATAGGTCTCCAGGATCTGCCGTTTGGTGAAGGTCCGCTCAAGCCAGAAGGCCAGCAACGCCTCCTGCACCTTGCGGCGCAGCGTGCGCTCGGGCGTGAGGAAGAGGTTTTTCGCCAGCTGCTGGGTGATCGTGCTGCCGCCCTGGCGCACCCGCCCGGCGACGATGTTGGTCCACAGCGCCCGCGCCACGCCGATCGGATCGATCCCCGGATGCTCGTAGAAACGTCGATCCTCGGTCGCCAGCAAGGCCTTGGGCAGATGCGGCGAGATCTCGGCCAGCGTCAGCGCTTCGCCGTACAGCTGGCCGCGGCGCAGTAGAGGCGAGCCGTCGGCCGCCTCCACAGTCACGATCGGCGTGCGTTCGGTGCGCGCTGCGACCGCGGCCGGATCGGGCAGATCCCAGGCGAACCAGGCGATCACGCCGGCGCCCGCCACCATGAGCCAAATCGCAGCCGCCACCAGGCCGCGCAGCAGCCGCCATCGCCCCTTGGGCGCCGGCGGCGCGGCCTTCTTCTGGCGGCCTTGCTTTTGGGGCCGCTTCTTCCCGGCTGATTTCTTCGCGCTCATGGCCCGGCCTTCTGCCTGCGTCGTATGGCGAGAGTAAGGCCCGGTTATGCCACAAGATATTGGGGTTCACAGCCCTCAATTCGCCAGATAGGGCAGGGCCTTGGCCGGCGGGTCAGGCGCTCCCGGGTTGGGTTTCGACTTGTACTCGTTCCAAAGAGATGGCTAGAGCGCTCGCAACAAAGGACTTTAATTTTTGAGTTGTCATGGTTATGTAAAGGTGGCGCACCCGCCGAGACCTCTCGACGAAGGGCGGCCCCGGCGGCGACCGTCGCCGCAGAGTTGAGCGACAGACGGCTTGAGCGAACCGCGGCTTAAGCGAACGACAGGGAAGTGCTGTGACCATGGCGAGCGTTCAGGAACGACCCTTTGCCGATGCGCTGGCCCGCCTGAAAGAGGTGGGGTTGCGCCCGACGCGTCAGCGCCTGGCCTTGGCCAAACTGCTGTTCGACAAGGGCGATCATCACACCACCGCCGAACAGCTGCACGCCGCCGCCCGGGCGGCCGACGTGAAGGTTTCGCTCGCCACCGTCTACAACACGCTGCACCAGTTCAAGGATGTCGGCATCCTGCGCGAAGTGGTGGTGGAGCCGGGACGATCCTATTTCGACACCAACACGCGGCCGCATCATCATTTCTTCCACGAGGACGACGTCCGCCTGATCGACATTCCGGACGAGGCGGTGGAGCTGAGCCGTCTGCCGGAGCCGCCCGAAGGCGCGGAAATCAGCCGGGTCGAGGTGGTGATCCGGGTCGGCGCGCGGCGCTGATCCGCTGGCGCGCCCGCGCGGGCGGGACGCCCAGATCTGTGCCGGATCCGTGCCGGATCTGTGGGTGCGAACGTTTCTCATTCTCTCCGCATAAACAATCGCATCGTCGGCAGTTTAGAACCTTTTTAAACTGTTGACAGCGCATGGCGCGCGGCTATCATGCCGCCTGTCGACGGCGTTCCCCGCGGCCCGGTAGAGGCCGGCGCGGACGTGCGACGATCCGTTAGCAAGAGATCATACGAACAGACGGAGAGACCCCATGTCGCTGAAGGGCAGCAAGACCGAGCAGAACCTGAAAGACGCCTTCTCGGGCGAAAGCCAGGCCAACCGCCGTTACCTCTACTTCGCTCAGAAGGCGGACGTTGAGGGCTACAACGACGTCGCCGCCGTGTTCCGCTCGACCGCCGAGGGCGAGACCGGCCACGCGCACGGCCATCTGGAGTTCCTGGAGGAGGTCGGCGACCCGGCCACCGGCGAGCCGATCGGCGACACCGGCGCCAACCTGAAGGCCGCCATCGCCGGCGAGACGCACGAGTACACCGACATGTACCCGGGCATGGCCCGCACGGCCCGCGAGGAAGGCTTCGACGAGATCGCCGACTGGTTCGAGACCCTGGCGAAGGCTGAGAAGAGCCACGCCGGCCGCTTCCAGAAGGCCCTCGACAGCCTGGACGGCTAATCGGCCGATCCGAGCCGATGGTTAGGGCGCGCCGGCCGAGGGCTGAAGGCTCTCGGCCGGCGGGTCCGATCCGGCGCCCGGTCGCATCACGGCCCGATAGAGGCTGATCCGGGCGCGTCAAAAGACGGTTGAAAGTCAGACCCCACAGTCACCGGTCCGGCGGCCGCAGGCGCCGCGGCGGTGGCGTCGCGCGTCCGCCGCAAGCGACCCGCCCGCCCGCCGCCTTCTTCACCGGACCCGCAGCAGCGCGCGCGGCCCGTGTCGCGCCGGGAGAAAAACGATGAGCGAAGGCAGCCTGGAAGCGCCGGTCCGGCATCCGATCGACTGGAAGAACCCCGACTTCTACGACGAGGCCAAGCTGGACGAGGAACTGCGCCGGGTCTTCGACATCTGTCACGGCTGCCGGCGCTGCTTCAATCTGTGCGACAGCTTCCCGCGGCTCTTCGATCTGATCGACGAGGCGCCGTCCGAGGAGCTCGACACCGTCGACAGCAAAGACTTCAAGCCGGTCGTCGACGCCTGCACGCTGTGCGACATGTGCTTCATGGTGAAGTGCCCCTACGTGCCGCCGCACGAGTTCAATCTGGACTTCCCGCACCTGATGCTGCGCTACCGCGCAGTCGAGGCGAAGAAGAAGGGCGCGCCCTTCGCCGAGAAACAGCTCACCGCGACCGACCGCAACGGCAAGCTCGCCGCCGGCGCGCTGTCGGGCGTCGCCAACTGGGCGACCGACCGTGGGAACGGCCTGACCCGCCCGCTGATGGAGAAGGCGGCCGACGTCCACCGCGACGCCGCTTTGCCCAAATTCGCGAAGAAGACCCTGGTCGCCAGCGCCAAGGCCAACCCGCCCAAGGCCGACGACAAGGCCCCCGCCGCCGGCAAGAAGAAGGCGGTGATCTACGCCACCTGCTACGGCAACTACAACACGCCGGAAGTGGGCGAGGCGCTGCTCGGCGTGCTGGCCAAGAACGGCGTCGCCGCCGAGGTCGTCTACCCCGAATGCTGCGGCATGCCGCAGATGGAGCAGGGCGCGATCCAGGACGTGGCCGAGAAGGCCAAGCGCGTCGCCGCCTCCCTGGAGAGATATGTCGACGACGGCTATGAGGTCATCGCGCTGGTGCCCTCCTGCGCGTTGATGCTGAAGTTCGAGTGGCCGCTGATCCTCCCGGACGACGAGCGGATCAAGAAGCTGTCGGCCGCGACCCGCGACGCCAGCGAATACGTCGTGCGCCTCGCCAAGGAGTTCGGGCTGGCGGACGGGCTGAAGCCGCTTGACGGGCCGGTTACGGTTCACATCGCCTGCCACAGCCGGGCCCAGAATATGGGTCAGAAGGCGACTGAGATGCTGAAGTTGATCCCGGAGATCGAGCTGACGGTGGTTGAGCGCTGCTCCGGCCACGGCGGCAGCTGGGGCGTGATGAAGGAGAACTTCGAGGTCGGGATCAAGGTTGGCCGGCCGGTTTTCCGCCAGGCCAAGGCGAACGGCAAGGCCAAATACGTCGCCTCCGAATGCCCGCTCGCCGGCCTGCACATCGCGCAAGGCATGGAAATGTCGGCCAAGGACGCGGACGAGAAGGCGTCCCTGCCCGAAACCACGCCGCATCCGATCACCCTGTTCGCCAAGGCCTACGGGCTTTGAGCGCCGACGTCGCTGGAGTCTGAGTTCAATGGAGACCGCCGCCATGACCCCCGCCCGATCCTCGAAGCGCAGCCTCGACCGCTCGGATCTGATGGAGCCTGAGGCCTACGCCAAGGTCCGCAAGGAGAAGCGCGCCGAGCTGCTCGCGATCAAGAAGCCGCGCCGCATCGAGATCGGCCCGGTCGCCACCTGCTATTTCGAATGCTTCGAGACGATGGTGCATCAGATCAATGAGATGCTCTGCATCGAGAAGGGCGGGGAGGAGCAGATCGACGACGAGCTCTCCGCCTACGCCGGCATGGTGCCTAACGGCCGGGAACTGGTCGCGACCGTGATGTTCGAGATCGACGATCCGGTGCGCCGCCACGCCTTCCTCGCCAAGCTGGGCGGGATCGAGGAGACGATGTTCATCCGCTTCGCCGGCCATGAGGTCAAAGGCGTGCCGGAGGCCGACGTCGACCGCACCACCGCCGACGGTAAGGCGTCGAGCGTTCAGTTCCTGCACTTCCCCTTCACCGCCGACCAGATCGGGGCCTTCAAGCAGACGGACGAGCAGATCGTCGTCGGCTTCAGCCACCCGCAATACAGCCACATGGTCGTGCTGCAGGAGGCGAGCCGCGCCTCGCTGGCCGAGGATTTCGACTGAGGGGCGGGGCGCGCTTTCCCACCGCATCCGATGTCATCCCGGACGGCCTAAGGCCGTCCGGGATCTCGAGGGAGGAGCAGGATCGTCGAGATCCCGGCTCTGCGCTGCGCTCCGGCCGGGATGACATCCCGCTTTTCGCCATGCCGCAGTCCCCGCGAAGGCGGGGATTTTTTACAGCCCCCCGGGCCAGCCCGGCGCGGGGCGCCCTCGCTCACGCCGCCCGCACCCCCTGCACCGACCGCCACGCCCACCGGGCGCCCAGGATCGTCACGTTGACGAAACTGGCGATCAGGATCCCCTCGAACAGCCCTTCCGGTCCGCGCTCCAGATGCACGCCCAGCCACCAGCCGGTCGGGATCATCACGACGAAATAGCTGAAGAAGGCGATCGCCGTCGGGACCCAGGGATCGGCGGCGGCGCGGAGCGCGTTGGCCAGCACGACCTGCCCGCCGTCGGCCACCAGCAGCCAGCCGACCAGCATGATGGTCGGGACGGCCGCGACCGCCAGGAAGGGCTCGTCGGTGTAGAGGCTCGCCACCTCTCCCGGTATCAGATTCAAGATAAGGCCGAAGAGACCCATCGCGACCATGCACCAGCCGAACCCCGTCCAGCCGGCGAGCGCGCGGTCCGGCCCGTCGCCGCGGCCGTGCGCGACGCCGACGCGCACGCCCGTCGCCGTCGCCAGGCCGAGCGCGATCATGAACAGCATCGCGAGAAGCGCATTGGCCACGCCGTAGACCGCCAAGGCCTGCGGCCCCAGCCAGCCGGCGAACAGCGCCATCACGCCGAAGGCGCCCGTCTCGAAGCCAAGCGACAGGCCGGCCGCGTAGCCGTAGCGCCGGTCGCCGCGCCCGCCCTTCAGCCAACCGGGGTCCGGCCGCAGGCGCACGCCGAGTGCGTCGCGGTCCCGCAAGCGCCAGACATAGGCCAGCAGCGCCGCCGCCATGAAGACCCGCGCGATCGTGGTGGCTATCGCCGCGCCGTCCGCGCCCAGCGCGTCCACGCCGAAGCCGCCGTAGATCAGCCACCAGTTGAGCGGCAGGTTGATCACGTTGGCCGTCCAGATCGCCACCCACACCGGCGCCGGGCGGCCGATCCCCTCCAGGAAGAAGGCGGTGGTGATATAGAGCATCATCGGAATCAGACCGGCGCCCTGCCAGAAGGTCACGGAGGCGCTCGCCTCGATCAGGGCGGACGACTGGCCGGTCAGCGCGAAATAGGGCGCGCCTTGAGTGGTCAGGGCGAAGCCGATCGCGCCGATGACAAAGGCGTAGGGCAGACCGCGCCGCCAGACCTGGCCGGTCTCCGACCAGCGCTCCGCGCCGCGATGGTGCGCGGTCGCCACCAGCACCCCTTGCATCAGCCCGATGCCGACCACCAGAAGAATGATGAAAGGCGAGGTTCCCAGCGTGTAGTAGCCGACCGACTCGGCCGAATAGCGTCCCAGCATCGCGATGTCGACGGTGGTCAGCATGAGCACGCCGGCGCGGCTGACGGCGACGGGCGCGGCCAGACGGAACAGCTCGTGGGTGTGCCGCGCGAGGCGGGAGACCAGCCATTGGGACATGCTCCCTCCCGCTTATTCCGCCGCGCGGCGCATGACAACACCGTTGGGCGAGACGGTTGGGCGACACCGCCCGCGGGGGCGCGGCGCGTCTGCGTTGAAACACGGACGCGGCATTGAGGCCGGGCGCTTAATTTGTTTCAATCGAATCTAAGAAGCCGGTCATCTGACGCGCTTATCCTTTGGACCCGCCCCGATCGGGCGGTCTTCCGGTCGAGCACCCGGATTAAACCGGCGGCCCGCGTGCACGCGGCGGCCGCGCCGGCTGCGGTGCGGTTCGGCTTCGTCAGGGACGCGCGGGCGACAACGCAGGAACGAGGAGGAAAGTCATGGGACGTGTTGCACTGGTCACCGGCGGCACCCGCGGCATCGGCGCCGCGATCGCGACGGCGTTGCAGGACGCCGGCTACACGGTCGCCGCCAACTACGGCGGCAACGACGACGCGGCGAACAAGTTCAAGGAGGAGACGGGCGTCTCCGTCTACAAGTTCGACGTCTCCGACTACGACTCGGTGGTCGACGGCGTGAAGAAGATCGAAAGCGAGCTCGGCCCGATCGAGGTGCTGGTGAACAACGCAGGCATCACCCGCGACGGCACCATGCACAAGATGACGCCGGACCAATGGCAGGCGGTGATCGACACCAATCTCGGCTCCTGCTTCAACTGCAGCCGCGCCGTCATCGAAGGGATGCGGGAGCGCAAGTTCGGCCGCATCGTCAATATCGGCTCGATCAACGGCCAGGCCGGGCAGTACGGCCAGGTCAACTACGCCGCCGCCAAATCGGGCATCCACGGCTTCACCAAGGCGCTGGCCCAGGAAGGCGCGCGCGCCGGCATCACGGTCAACGCGATCGCGCCCGGCTACATCAACACCGACATGGTCCGCGCCGTGCCGGAGGACGTGCTGGAGAAGATCAAGGCGCGCATCCCGGTCGGCCGCCTCGGCGAGGCGAGCGAGATCGCCCGCGGCGTCGTCTTCCTGGTGAGCGACGAGGGCGGCTTCATCACCGGCTCGACCCTCTCCATCAACGGCGGGCAGCATATGTATTGAGGACGCCTCCGGACAAAGCCTCCCCCCTTCATGGGGGGAGGTTGGCGGGGGCGCCATGACCGCCCGCCCCCTGATCGGCGTCGGCGTCGTCGTGTTGAAGACGACGGCCCACGGCCCGCAGGTGCTGCTGATCAAGCGCGGCCGCCCGCCGCGCGAGGGTCAATGGTCGCTGCCCGGCGGTCGCCAGGAGCTGGGCGAGACCGTGCGCGAGACCGCGATCCGCGAGGTGCGCGAGGAGGCGGGGGTCGAGATCGCCGACCTGCGGCTGATCGACGTGGTCGACAGCATCACGGCCGATCCCGCCGCGCCCGCCGGCCCGCCGCTCTACCACTACACTCTGGTGGATTTCGCCGCGCGCTGGACCGCGGGCGAGCCGCGCCCCGGCGACGACGCGATCGACGCCTGCTGGGCCGATCCCGCGGATTTGGACGGGTTCGCGCTGTGGGAGGAGACGGTGCGGGTCATCACCGCCGCCTGCAAACCAGCCCTGCCGTGACTGCATGGCGACAGTGATGAAATTTCATGGGAAATCCCCATTTTTCCCATTGCGTGCGAAAGCCGTTCCAGTGCATATCGCGCGCTCACGTTGATGAAGCGTGTCATCTACTGGATGGAGGATGCGATGCCGAGAGACGACATCGCTCTTTCCGATCTGGGGACGGCAGCGGACGGGGTCCAAAGCGCAGCCCATAAGGACGAGAGCGTAACCGAAACCTTCCACCTGCCCGCCGGCCTTTTCGCCGACGACAGGTTGGATCATTTCATCAAGCGCGACGGCGAGACGTTCGCCGGGACCCACTTGATCGTCGACCTTTGGGAAGCCAGCGGGCTCGACGACATCCACCATATCGAAAGCGTGCTCAAGCGCTGCATCGAGGTGGCGGGCGCGACCCTGTTGCATTTCCACCTGCACCGCTTCAGCCCCGAGGGCGTCTCGGGCGTGGCCGTGCTGGCGGAGAGTCACATCTCGATCCACACTTGGCCCGAGGTCGGCTACGCGGCCCTCGACATCTTCATGTGCGGCGACGCGACGCCGCATGCGGCGATCGAGGTGCTGCGCGAGGGCTTCTCGGCCGGCCGGGTCGAGCTCAACGACCTTATGCGCGGCCGCGTGGCGCGCCAGGGCGTCCCGGTCTCGTGACCGGCGACTGGTTCGACGAGGAGCTCCATCCGGAGCTGCGCCAGGGGTTGAAGATCGACCGGGTCCTGTACCAGTCCGGCGACGGGCTGCAGGATCTGGTCGTCTTCGAAAACCCGCGCTTCGGGCGGGTCTTGTGCCTTGACGGCGTCGTGCAGACGACCGAGGGGGACGAGTTCGTCTATCACGAGATGATGACCCATGTGCCGATCCTGGCGCACGGGCGGGCGCAAGACGTGCTGATCGTCGGCGGCGGCGACGGCGGCATGGCGCGCGAGGTCCTCAAGCACCAGGCCGTGCGCCCGGTGATGGTCGAGATCGATCCGGACGTGGTCGAGTTTTCGAAACAGCATCTGCCGTCGCTTTCGAACGGCGCCTTCGACGACCCCCGGCTCGAGCTGGTGATCGCCGACGGCTGCACGTTCATGAAGGAGACGGAGAAGCGCTTTGACGTGATCATCGTCGATTCGACGGATCCGATCGGGCCGGGCGAGGTGCTGTTCACCGCCGAATTCTACGCCGACTGCAAGAGCCGCCTGAAGCCCGGCGGCGTGATCGTCACCCAGAACGGCGTGCCCTTCGTGCAACCGGACGAGGTGACGAACAGCTGGCGGCGCTTGGGGCGCAGCTTCCAGGACGTGCATTTCTACCTGGCGGCCGTGCCCACCTATCAGGGCGGCGACATGGCCTTCGGCTGGGCCAGCGACGACGCGAGCCTGCGCCGCCAACCGGTCGAGACGATCGAGGCGCGCTTCGAGGCCGCCGGGATCGAGACGCGCTACTACACCCCCGAGCTGCATGTCGCGAGCTTCGCGCTGCCGAAGACGGTGCGCGATCTGTTGCGCTAGCGGCTGCGGCTTGAGTCTGCGCCTTCGCCGACACGCCTGATTGTTCAGCGGGCGCCCCCCCCCGCGCGAAGCGAGACATTCCGGACCTTGGGACAGCGGGCGATGAAGGGCTAACCTTCATCGCCCTTTTCTCATTGAAAACAGGCCATAATCAATCTGCTGAGCTGTTAGGGGACACATGAACCTGCAGTGAGGCGGGATATGGCGGGATGAGGCGGGACCCCGCGGGATGACTGGTGTTCGGGCGTCGTCGGGGTTTCGTCGTTGAATTTGCAGTCGGGCATGTTGCGGGCCTTTCTGACACTTGAATTTGCAGTCTCTCGGCGCGGCGTGACGGCGCTCTCAGGGATCTCTCAGAGTACCTTCCCGACCCACCGAACGCGGCCGATGACCTGGAGGTCGGCGAGGTCCTGCTGGCCGAGACGTTCGGCCGGATAGAGCTCGGCGTTGTCGGAGACGATCTCGAGACCGCCCGCCATCAGGGGCCGCAGCCGTTTGATGTAGGCGACGTCGTGCAGGACGAAGGCCATGAGGCCGCCCTGCAGGTCCCGCTCTCGCGTGTCGATCATGACCAGGTCGCCATCGCCGATCGTCGGCTCCATCGAATCGCCGCGGGCGTCCAGCATCACCAGGCCGTCCGTCGAGGACCGTCCCAGCTTGCGGCGCAGAAACGCTTGCGTGAAGGGAATGTGATCCAGGAGCTCCGCCCGGTCGATGAAGCTCCCATGGCCGGCGGCGAGCGCCAGGTCGTAGCGCGGCACCCTCGGCGTGTCTGACTCTGAATGGCTCTCATCCGCGCCAAACTCGTAATAATCGTGCACGACCCTTAGTTCGTCAGCGTCGATCTCAGCCGTCCAATTTTCACGGGATGGTTTGATGAGGTGCTCGTAATCCCTTTCGTACCTCGGCTTTCCAATGAGCAATGCGGCAAGGCGCGCATAGACCTGCGACTCCCTGAGCAAAAATGTCTCCGCATCGACCAAATCCGTCCTTCTGCCTTCTTTCTCTATGCGTTTCTGGACAGCCCGGAAATCCTCATCGATCAGAGTTCTTTCAAGCTCGGCATCGGCAGCAACCTGTATTCGACCGTCGATGACATACGCTAACGACACGCGGGCGGCGGTGCATATGCCCGCTACAACGAACGCGCCTGGCTCCGCGCCATCGAAGTATCGCTGTAGCTGCTTCCATGATCGTTCAGCGGCCCGGACAGAAGTGTCCTGGCCGATGGACTCGCAGGCCGCCCTGAGGCGTCTTCCAAGATTTCTCTCCAATCTTGGAAAGCCTACCCCATCTTTTGGCCAAACTTCCAACTTCTCACTTTCCTTTTTATTATCAGCAGGTTGCATGTCTACTCAACACACTGGTCAGGCGCGCCTTCTTGGAAGACAAAAACGTCTTTACGAGTGGACATATCTGTCTTAGCCTCCTCGAAGTCCGATACCGGACGGCAACCGATCGACAAAAACCGGCCTGGCGGGGCCGGTGTTGGAGGGAAGACGGTGCGACGCAACGAGCACCCGGAAGATGTGAAGGCGCGCGTCCGCAAAACGGGCGTCACGCTTTCAGAGGTGGCGCGGCGGGCTGGGATCTCTGAATCCGCAGCTCATAAGTGCCTCTACCGGTGCACGCCCGCAGGCAACCGAGCCATCGCCCGTCATCTGGGCGTGAGGCTCCACGCGCTCTGGCCCGAGTGGTTCAACCACGACGGCAGCCGTCTTCTCCCTGACGCCGAAAATCGTACGCGTTCGAGCCGCTCCGGTCACTGTCAAAAAGGGAGGGCGGCGTGAACAACGACGCTGAATACGCGGGAACCTGGGCCTATCGGGCCCTCGCCCAACTGCAGGATGCGCAGCGCGACCTGGCGGAGGTCTGGCTTCGCGGCCGAGACCACACCACCGGGAACATCGGCTGGGAGGTCGTCAGGGCGCTCCGCTCCGCCCGCGGCGCTGTCGCAGAGATGGAGAAGATCCAAGCGATCACGGAACGGCCGGCGGCTGAGATCGCGAGCGCGCCTCCGAAGTCCGAGCCAGACCTGGAGGTCGCCCTCATTTGCGCCGCCATCGCGCAGGCCGATGAACGTGGGGTTGACCGCGAGACCGTGCTGGAGGCGCTGGGCCTTCTCGGTGTGTCCCTGTCAACCGAGCGGGTGAAGGTGATCAGGCAGTGCCGGCCTACTCCGTTGGCCGATCTGATTCGTCAGAATCAGGAAGACCTCCTTGAAGCAATCGAAGCTGCCCGCGGATGTCCTCCGGATGAGGCCCCGAGTCGTGGTCCAGCATCCTCCGTATCTGCCGGAGAACAAGCACCGACTCGCCCGAAACCTGCCCATCCAATCGCGCAATTGCTTCATCGAGCCCTTGAGCTGCTCGACCCCGATCCAACGCGCCCTGCCGATGGAGCGCGATGATGATGGCGTGCAAGGCGATTTCCAGTCCGCCGATTAATCCAACGACCGGTTTCAGTTTCGCGGACACGACGGCGTTAATGTGGTCTTCGATGATCTTGGCGGCGTGTTCGTCAGGATCCTTTGGCGACATCTCGCTTTCTCTCCTCGGTGGTGTGGTAGCTCCGAGTGTAGAGGAAACCGGGCCGGGCGTCAGCGCGCCCCCCTCCCTTCCCGCGCTGACGCCCGCCCGGGCCTTGTCGATCGGGGGCGCGGCATGAGCGCCAAGCTTTCGATCCCTCAGATGATCCCGCTCGCCGAGATCGAGGTCGCCGACCGCGTGCGGCCCGCCGACATGGGCGCCGTCGAGGCCCTGGCGCGCGACATCGAGGAGCGCGGTCTGCGCGTCCCGATCGAGGTCGCCGGCCAGCTGCGCGGCGAGAAGAAGTACCGCCTCGTCTCCGGCCTGCACCGCACGACGGCGCACGAGATCCTCGGCGTGACCGAGATCGCGGCCTTCATCGTCCAAGGCAATCAACTGGAGCTGAAGCGAGACGAGCTCTTGGAGAACCTGACGCGCAGCGAGCTGAGCAAGCTGGAGCGCGTCCAGTTCGTCGCCGAGCTGAAGCGCGTCTATCTGGAAATGCACCCGGAAGCGGCGCACGGCGGCGACCGACGCAGCGCGGATTTTCAAGATGCAAACGATTGCAACTTGAAATCCTGGTACGCGTCTGTCGCCTCCCGGTCCCAACGCAGCGTGCGCGCGATCCAGCTTGAGGCGCAGATCGGAGAGCGGCTGAATCCGGAGGTCGCCAACCTTCTTCGCGGCACGGCCATCGCCGACAACCAGAAAGAACTGGAAGCCCTCTCGCGCTACGGCGGCGGCATCCAGCGCGCGCTCGCCGAGAAGATCGCCGCCGGCGAGGCGCGCAGCGTCTCCAACGCCAGCCGGATTCTGAGCGACGCGCCGGAGCAGCCGCCGGAGGAGAAGGACGCGGTCGCCAAGCTAGCGAACGCCTTCGCCCGGCTCTCGGCGCGCGACCAGACGCGGTTCCTCGAGCAGATCGGCGCACAGCCGGTCGACGACGCGGAGGAGGTCGTCTGATGGCGAAGCGGCGCGGCGACGATCAGACCCTCGACCTGCTCTCGTGGAATCCGCCGGAGCCGGCGCGCTACGCCGAGGAGCGGATCCGCACCTCGACCCTGCGCGACCGGATCTCGCGCGCCGTCGCTGAGACGCTGAAGGACTGCGAGGAAAGCCGCGCCGACATCGCGAAGGCGATGGGCGAATCGCTGGGCGAAGAAGTCAGCGAGAACATGCTGAACGCCTACGCGAGCCAGGGCCGCGAGGAACATACAATCCCTTATCTGCGGCTTCTGGCGCTCGTCGAGGTGACCGGCGACGTGCGCCTGCTGCAGCTGGGCGCCGAGCTGTTCGAGCACACCGTCATCGAGAACCGTTTCCGACCCTTCATCGAGATCGGCCTGCGGTTCGATCGCCGCAATCGCGCGATGCAGATCGCCCAGGAGGAAGAGCAGGAGATCAGCGCCGCCTTCCGCACCATCCGGAAGGGAGGACGCTGATGCGCGAGTGGTTCACCGCCGCCGAGCTGGCGCAGCTCGCTTTACCAGGCCTTCCGGCCACGCAGCGTGGTGTCAATGACCTAGCAAAGCGAAAGCGCTGGTCGACGCATCGCTCCGTCGCGGGGACCGCGCTCGCCCGCCGCAGACAAGGCCGCGGCGGCGGCTTTGAGTATCACTACACCGTGCTGCCGAAGGAGGCGCAGCTGAAGCTGGTCGCCGACTCGGCGATGCGCGCGGGCGAGGGCAAGGGGCCGGCGCGGTCCGAGACCGGGACCGGCGAGGTCTGGGCTTGGTTCGAGCGGCTGCCAGAGACCCGCAAGGCCAAGGCGCGGGAGCGGCTGGACGCGCTCGACCGCGTCGAGCACCTGGTGCGCGGCGGCATGCAGAAGAACACGGCCGTCTTCCACGTCGCGCGCCAGGTCAAGAAGAGCGCGCGGTCGATCTGGAACTGGTACGACCTGGTCGCCGGCCGAGACCGCAAGGACTGGCTCCCCTACCTGGCGCCGCAGCACCAGGGCCGGCAGAAGACCGCCGAGTGCTCGCCCGAGGCGTGGGAGGCCTTCAAGGCCGGCTATCTGCGCAAGGAGCAACCGACCGCCGAGGCCGCCTACGAATGGACGCTGCAGGCGGGCGAGGGACGTGGCTGGACGGTCCCGGCGCTGCGCACGTTGATGCGCCGCCTCGACGCCGAGATCCCGAAGGTCGCGCAGGTGCTGGCGCGCCAGGGCCTCGACGCCGCGAAGCGGATGTATCCGGCGCAGGAGCGCGACCGCACGCACTTCCATGCGCTGGAGGCGGTCAACGCGGACGGTCACAAGATGGACGTCTGGGTCACCATGCCGGACGGTACGGAGATACGGCCCACGGTCATCGCGATCCAGGACCTCTACTCGAACAAGATCCTCGGCTGGCGCGTCGACAAGGCCCCCACGTCAACAGGCGTCCGCCTCGCCTTCTTCGACGTCTTCAAGACCTACGGAATCCCCGATTACGCCTATCTCGACAACGGCCGCGAGTTCGCGGCGAAGATGATCACCGGCGGCCAGGCGACGCGCTTCCGGTTCAAGGTCAGCCCGGAAGAGATGTCGGGCGTCCTCACCCAGCTCGGCGTGGAAGTCCATTGGACGACGCCCTACAGCGGCCAGTCGAAGCCGATCGAGCGCGCCTTCCGCGAGTTTTGCGACCGCATCGCGAAGCACCCGGCGCTCGCCGGCGCCTACGCCGGGAACAGCCCGACCAACAAGCCCGACTACAAGCCCAAGGCGATCGACTTCGACACCTTCATCGCGACGCTGGAGAGCGGGGTCAACCGCTACAACGAGCGCGAGGGCCGGCGCACGAAGGTCTGCCAGGGCCGCCGGAGCTTCGACGAGGCCTTCGCCGAGAGCTATGAGCGCGCGCCGATCAAGAAGGCCGGGCCCGAACAGCTGCGCATGGCGATGCTGGCGGCCGAACAGGTCACCGCGCGCCAGCCGGACGGCTCGGTTCACCTGTTCGACAACCGCTATTGGTCGGAGCTGCTGCCGCAGCACATCGGCCAGAAGCTGACCCTGCGTTTCGATCCCGACGCGCTGCACGAGGGCGTCCACATCTACCGCGCCGACGACGCCTATCTCGGCTTTGCGGAGTGCTGGGAGTCGGCCGGCTTCAACAGCGTCGACGCCGCCCGCGATCAGGGCCGGAAGCGCCGGGAATACCTCAAGGCGCAGAAGCAAATCCTGCAGTTGGAGCGCTCGATGTCGATCGACGAGCTGGCGGCGATGCTGCCGGAGATCGACGAAGCGCCCGCCCCCGAGACCAAGACCGTCCGCCTGGTGCGCGGCGCCAACGCGCTCGCCGCCCAGGCGCAACCGAACGAGGACGAGGCCGTCGAGACCGGCGGCTTCGACCACGAAGCCTTCTCGCGAGGCCTGACCCTTATCGACGGATCGCGGGAATAGCGAAGGCGCGGCCGGGTGGGACCGGAAGCCGCGCCTTCAGGACCTGAAACCAAGTCACGGAGGTTGTTTAACATGATCGCCAACGTTGAAGCCAGGACCTTCACGGCCGACGAACAGGCCGATCTGCGGGCGCGCGCCCGGCAGATCATGGAGGTCGAGGGCAAGAGCCAGAAGGCGCTGTCCGACGAGAGCGGGATCGCCTACGGCACGTTCACCGGCTGGTTGGCCGGGACCTATCAGGGCGACAACGACAAGGTCGCCGGCAAGATCGTTCTCTGGCTGGAGAGCCGTGAGGAGAACAAGCGCGCCCGCGTGCGGATCCCCGCGCCGCCGGAGTTCGTCGAGACCCAGAGCGCGGCCGCCTTCACCGACGTCCTGCGGTTCGCCCAGATCATGCCGGACATCGCCGTCATCGGCGGCGGCGCCGGCATCGGCAAGTCGACGGCCGCGCGCCAGTACGCGGCCAAGAACCCGAACGTCGTGCTGGTGACCGTTCACCCGAGCGCCAGCTCGGTCTACACGATGCTGGGCGCGATCGCGGAAGAGATCGGCCTGACCGAGAAAGTGCAGACGCGCTTCTTCCGGGCGATCGGCCGCAAGCTGCAGAGCAGTCAGGCGCTGATCATCGTCGACGAGGCGCAGCATCTGGACACCAAGGCGCTGGAGCAGCTGCGCGCCTTCCACGACATCTTCGGCCTCGGCATCGCGCTGATCGGCAACGAGAAGGTGTACGCCCGCCTGGAGGGCGGCAAGCGCGAGGCGGAGTTCGCCCAGCTTTTCAGCCGCGTCGGGTTCCGCATCACGCAGGCGAAGCCGAAGCCCGGCGACATCTGCTCGCTGCTCGCCGCCTGGGGGATCACCGACAAGGAGGAGCTGCGCTTCTGCAAGGCGATCGCCGGCAAGCCCGGCGCGCTGCGCGTCCTCACGAAGACCCTGCAGGTCGCCTCGGTTCAGGCCGCCGGCGCGGGCCAGGACCGCGCGCTCGCCCACATCAAGAGCGCCTACGAGCAGCTCGAAAAGTCGACGGCGTGAGGGAGGCGATCATGACCAATCCTGAAGACGATCGCCGCCTCGCCCAGCGCCTGCGCGCGCTCTGCCGCTCGATCGGCGAGCAGGTTCGCGCCGGCGAGCTGACCGAGGAGCGGCTCTCCTACCAGCTCCGTGGGGTCATCGGCGTCGCCGACGCCCTCGACCTGCGGGCGGAGAATGCGGGCGCCGATGCGGCGGCCGAGACCTCGGCCGACAACGTCGTGGATCTCCACACCCGCCGCGCGCTGGAGACGGTCGCGCCGGGCTGCGATCCCGCCAAGCTCCGCTTCAGCGGCCTGCGCGCGCCCCGCGATCCGCGCACGCTCACGCGGCCGCCGACGCTCGACCGGGACCCGAACGGGTCGGGAGGTGCGGCGTGACCGACAAGCCCTATGTGAGCCCGATCGCGCTCATCAAGAAGTTCGTCGCGCGCGAGTTTGAGCTGTCGATCATCGACATCGAGTCGAATCGACGCGCCCGCGGATACGTCCAGGCCCGATGGGTCGCGATGTATCTGGTGCGCGAGTTGACGACGCTGAGCTTCCCGGCGATCGGGCGTCACTTCGGCGGCCGTGATCACTCCTCGGTGGTGCACGGCGTCCAGAAGATTGAGGCCGACGTGAAAGCCGGCCGCAAGCTTGGGGCGGTCGCGCTGCGCCTGCTCGATCAACTGCGCAAGGTGATCGAGGCCGGCGGGCAGTACGACGAAGAGGCGCACGAGGCCTGCACGAAGGAACTCGGCGCGCTTGAGCGGGAGCTCACGGCTTCTGTTCATAGGGACTTTGAGCTTCTCCGGCGGGAGGCGGCGCACCGACCTGTCGCCCTGCTCGAGGAGGTCAAGGGCCTCGCCGACAAAATCCGCGCGCGCGATCGCGAGACGGTGCTGCCGCTCTTCCAGGAGGTCGGCCGATGATCCGCCGTCACTCGCCCCTGCGCCCATTGCGCCAGCAGCTGCGCTGGCTCGTCACCCTGTTCTTTCCCAATCGTTCAACCCTCAAAGGAGATCATCGCCATGGCTAAGGCGAAGGAGGCCGGAGTCGCGAAGAGCGCGGCGCTGGAGGAGATCGAGAACGCGGCGGCGCACTTCGCCGGCGCTCACGATGCGCTCAGGACCTATGTCGATCGCGTCGCCGAGGAGGTGCGCGCCGTGCACGCCCGCCACGCCGCGACGGTGCGCGAGCTGGCCGCCAAGGAGGCCGGGGCGAAGCAGGCCGTGGTCGACGCGGTGGACCGCAACCGGTCGCTCTTCAAGAGCCCCAAGAGCCGGTCGCTCTACGGCGTGAAGGTCGGCGTCCGGAAGGGCCAGGACACGCTGGAGCTCGGCGACGAGGACCGGCTGATCGACCGCATCCGCAACCTGCTGCCGGAGCAGAAGGATCAGCTGGTGAAGACCAACGCCTCGGTGATCCGGAGCGCCCTGAAGAAACTGTCCGGCGACGCGCTGCAGCGCCTCGGCGTGCACTACCGCGCCGGCGCCGACGAGGCCTTCGCCACCGTCGAGAAGAGCGACGCCGAGAAGATGGCCCAGGCGATCCTCGACAGCGCGGCGGGAGGCGAGCGATGACTGCTAGCCAATGCCGAAACTGTGGGGCCACCGTATCGGAGGATCGGCCCCTCTGTGAAGGATGCCAAGAGAACCTTTCTGGCAGCAACGCAGGGCTCACGCTTCTCGCTTGGCGCTGTCGCGTTGAAGAGGCCTTCCCGGGCATTTCTGAGCTCCCGCCGTCTCTCGCGCTTGAGCGCATTACTTCGCTCATCGAGCAGCTGAATCAGGTCGACAGCGACGAGTTTGAGCGCGTCGGCTTGTCCTTGTGCGTGATTGGTGGCACCGCGCTACATCTCGCCGAGGCGCTTCTCCCGAAATCAAAGACGTTCCGGCGGAAGGCCTGACCCATGGCCGCGCTCGCCCACACGCCGACCGACGCGGAGGAGCTGCTCGACGAGCTGCTCTTCTGGTCGGCGACGCTCGCCGCCCACCCGATGAACCGGGCGGCGCGGCGGCGTGTGCGCGAGCTGTGCGCGGAGGCGCGCGCCGGGCTGGCGGAGCAACGCGGCCGCGAGCGCCTGGTCGCCGCGATCGACACGGCCGAGCGCGCCGCCCGCGAGCGGCCCGGCTACCGCGCGGATCTGGAGGGCTGAGGGATGGCCGAGCTCTCCAATAAGATCCGCACGCTGCACGCCGCCGGCGTCGATCCGGTCGAGATCTGCTGCCGCCTTTTGGTGAGCTGGCAGACGGTCGAAGCGGCGGTGAAACCAGCCGCCCCCCCTGAGACGCCGATCTGGGTCGGGATCGATATGGGGCGGCGCGCCGAGACCGGTGCGCCGACGACTGCTGTCGCCGATGGAACGCCCGAACATGGCGAGCAGCTGACCGTGCCGAGGTTCCTTAAGCGGCGCATTGAAACGGGACCGCCGACGGTGACGGCCGCTGAGATCCGCCGCCGGCAGGAACGCGAGAAGGTCGACGCGTGGCTAGCCGAGAAAGAGCCGACGCGGCGGGTGAATTTCGGCGAGGACGAGCCGGCGGTTCTGTACCTGCGCCGCTGCGGCTTCACGGTCTACGGCGCGCCTCAGGCCCTCAAGAAGCGCGGCCGATGGATGGTCAACGGGGCGGCGCATACGAGCAAGGCGCTTTGGGAGCGCGCCGCCAACGAGGCAAAGCGGCGCGGTGAGCCTGCGCCCCGGCGCGCGCAGAGGGACTCGGCCAAATGACCCTCCTCCAGAAACCCGCCGACTGGATCTGGGGCGATCTCAAGCCGCTCCGCTACGGGCTGCTGTCGATCGACCCGCCCTGGGCTTTCGAGACTTGGTCGGAGCAGGGCCGCGATCGATCGGCCTCGTACGACACCATGACGCTGCCGCAGCTGGCGCAGCTGCCGGTGATGGACCTGGCGCGGCCGGACGCGCTGGTCGCGCTGTGGGTGATCGATTCGATGCTGCCGGAAGGCCTGGCGCTCCTCGAGGAGTGGGGCTTCCGCTTCGTCACCGTCGGCTTCACTTGGGTGAAGACCTTCGATCTGTTCGGCCGCCAGGCCCCGCGCACCGCGCTGTTGCATCGCGCGATCGAGGATCGCGACTGGAACGCCTTCGGCGACGCGCTCGCGCCCATGGGCCTCGGCTACTGGACGCGCGCCAATCCGGAGATGTGCCTGCTGGCCTCGATCGGCGCGCCGCCGCGGCTTGAGAAGAGCGTCCGCCAGACCCTGTTCGCGCCGTTGCGCGAGCACTCCCGGAAGCCCGACGAGGCCTATCGCCGGCTGGAGCGCCTGGCGCCCGGCCCGCGCGTCGAGTTGTTCGCGCGCGAGCGCCGCGACGGCTGGGACGCCTGGGGCAACCAGGTCGGTTTTTTCACTGAGGAGGAAAGCTGAGATGCCCGAGCAACCGAAGTGCATGCACTGCGAGATCCTCCGCGAGTTTCGTGAGGCCATCGAACGCGAGGTGTTGGATCCGAGCGATCCGACCCAGGTGACCGACGTCTTCGAGCGTTTCTTCGACCAGACGCTTTCCGGCCTCGCCGCCGTGCTTGCGGGGATCGAGGACCCGTCGGCCCGGGCCAGCTGGATCCAGCGCGCCGACGCCGTGTTCGGCCCGGCCGTGGACGCGCACCGCCGCGGCGAGCAGGTCTTCCGCCCGCGCGCTCTCACGCGCCACTGAGGGAGGTCTGAGAGATGGCTCAAGCCGCACCCGCCGCCCGCGCCCCCAAGGTCGACGCCCAGCGCCGCGGCCTCTACGCCACCGTTGCGATCGCCTGCAAGGATCTCGGGATCGACGACCAGTCGCGCCGCGACATGATCGCCGCGCAGTGCGGCGGCAAGACCTCTATGAAGGCGTGCTCGATCGCCGAGCTGGAGGATCTGGTCGACCACCTGAAGCGCCAGGGTTTCAAGCCCAAGCACCGCGGCGGCCGCGCCCCCAACCGAACAGGGCCGGGCCGAGCCGGCGCCCGCGCGCTGGCCGACGCCCCGGAGGCGCGCAAGGCGCGCGCGCTGTGGATCTCGCTCTATCACCTCGGCGTCGTGCGCAGCCCGAAGGAATCGGCGCTCGCCAAGTTCGGCGAGCGGCAGACCGGCAAGGCGGCGCTGCAGTGGATCAAGGGCGACTGGCACAAGGTGATCGAGGCGCTCAAGCAGATGGCGGAGCGCGAGGCCGCGGTCGATTGGGGGAAGCTGCTTTATCAAGTCATTGATCCGGAGACCGGCAAAGCTTTCGAGGCGGTCGGTAATCATCCGCGTCTCAGCGTCATCTACGCCCAATGGAAGATCGCCAAGCGCCTCGGCGCCGTGATCGACGATCCGCACGTCGCCGTCGAAGGCTTCGGCCGCGGCGTCACGGGCAAGAGCGCCTTCCAATTCTACGACGACGCCGACTTCGACCGCCTGATCGAGGCGCTGGGCGGCAAGATCCGCAAGGCGCAGAAGACGGCCCCGGCGGAGGGCGACGGCTCATGAGCGCGACCGCCGCCCACATCCTGCGCCAGGAGCGCAACAGCTGCCACCTGCACCTGATGACGCGGGTGGTGCAGCGGCGCCTTCCCCTCGACCTCGCCGACATCGTCCAGCTCGAGGAGCGGATCGAGCGCATGCGGCCGACCTGGGATCAGGACGGCCTGGAGCGAATCCGCCTGCGCGTGAAGCTCGACTGCGGCCTGCGCCTGCGCGTCGTCTACGACGCCCAGCTGCGCTGCGTGCTGACCATTTGGGTGCGGCCGAAAGACAAGCCGCGCTATTACCGGAGGATGGAATGACCCAGCCCCGCCGCAAGCGCCTGCCGAACCGCCGGCCGGCGGTGCAGGAGACGCTGCTCTTCAACGACCAGCTGATCTACGCCACCGCCGGCGTCGATCCGGAGACGGGCCGCGTCAGCGAGATCTTCCTGACGGCGTCCAAGGAAGGCTCGCTCCTCAACCACACGCTCGGCGACGCCGCGACGGTGATTTCTGTCGCGCTGCAGCACGGCGTCTCGATCGAGGCGCTGCGCGTCAGCCTCGCCACGCTGGCCGAGCGGACGCCGGCGCCGGCCGAGCTGGACCACCCGCCCGCCGCCGGCCGCGCGCCGGCGAGCCCGATCGGCGCGGCGCTGGCCTTCCTCGCCCGCGTCGAGGCGGACCTGCAGGGCGACCATCAAGCCCAGAAGGAGAGCCCCGATGTATGAGACCTGGCCCGAAGAGAAGGTCGCGGAGATCGAGGAGGCCTGGCGCTCCGGGTCGATGAGCGCCCGGCAGATCGCGATTGCCTTCGAGACGACGCGCTCGGCCGTGCTCGGCCTCGCCTATCGCAAGGGCTGGCCGGCGCGCGCGCCGGGCCGCCGGCTGGAAGCTCCGGCGGTTCGGAGCACGCTCAGCGGAAACTGGCGGCCGGACTGCTGCCAGTGGATCGAGGGCCCGACCCGCGGTGGGAAGAAGTGCGGCGGCGAGATCGCCCGGCCGAACGGCGCCTATTGCGCCGAGCACCAGCGTCGCGCGGTCCGCCCGCCGGGCTCGCTGCTCAAGGGGGAGGCGCGGGACTGATGAGCCTGAGAACCCTGACCCTCTACCGCGACGACAGCACCACGCAGGTCGTCTTCGAGGACGTGAAGCACTTCTTTTGGACGGCCGGCAACACGGTGCTGACGATCGCGCAGGTGACCGACACGGAGACCGGCGCGCACCGCTACATCCACTGGCCGCGCGAGCGCTTCGCCTGGTTCAAGGAGAGCGGCAGCGCCGACAAGGAGGCGCGGGACTGATGCTGGATCTCTACGAGAAGTCGGCGCAGCTCGAAACCGGCCTCGCCGGGCGGCTGGAGTTTCTTGCCCTGCGCCATGAGGACGAGCTCCTCCGCTTCTGGGCGGACCTCCTCGAGGAGCCGGTGCAGGCACTCGGCTTCAAAACGACGGCGGAGGTGTTCGGTCGGCTTCGCGCCTATCTCGACGCCGGGCCGCCGCGCGGCCAGGCGCTCGAAGCTTTACGCGAGGCCTGCGGCGCGACCCGCGAGGAGGTGCACGCCGTCTGGGCGGAGGTGATCCGACAGGGCGAGATCGCGCCGGCGGCGAGTTGGGCGGCCTACGCCGTCACGCAGCTGCAGCCGATGGACTCCAAAGCCCCGCTGCGCGTCGTCACCTGCCTTCAGGCTGCAGAGCTGTTCTCCCCAGAGGAGGTCGCGGCGGCGCTCGAAGGGCTCGGAGGGCGCAACTGATGTCGCGAAACCAACACCTCCACGACAGCCTCTTCCCCGGTTGGAAGCCGACGCCGCGGGTCAAGCGTCGCGGGCACGCGGGGCAGCCCGGGCAGGGTCCTGAAGGCAAGACGTGCCGCGACTGCGCCCACTACCGCAGCGTCGATCGCGGGGCGAGCCGGTATCGCAAGTGCGGGCTCATAGAGGCGAACTGGACCCGCGGGACCGGAACCGACATCCGCGCCAAGGATCCGGCCTGCCAACACTTCAAGGGAGGGCGGTCGGATGACTGAACTGGCCGAGGTCAAGGAGAAGATCAAGAAGCTGCTGCGTGTCACGACGGCGAGCGGGTTCAGCATGCACGAGGCGGCGACGGCGGCCGCGGCCGCGCGGCGGCTGATGGCGGAGCACGGGCTGAGCGAGGACGAGCTGGTGATGACCGTCGCCTCCACCGCCCGCATGACGCGCCGCCACGACGACGTGCGGGACACCCTCGCCTTCAAGGTCGGGCAGCTGACCAACACCAAGGCCGTGAAGATCATGAGCTGGCCCGAGTGCCGCTTCGACTATTTCGGCCGCGAGCCTGCGCCGATGGTGGCCGCCTATCTGCGCGACATGTGCGAGGCCGGGATCGACAGTCTTTTGCGGCAGTACCGCCAGACGACCGAGTACAAGCGCAAGCGCACGCCGAAAGCCAAGCGCCGGGCGAGCCTCGCGTTCGTCGAGGGGTGCGTCGCGAATCTCATCACCCGGCTCGATCGAGAGATGGGAGCCGGCGTCGATCAGGCGGCCATCGCGGCCGCGGACGCCTTCATGCGCAAGCAACTGGACAACGACCTTCAGCCGGCCGGCGAACCCCGCCGCAGCACGGACGATCGCAGCCTGGCGCGCGGGTATCAGGCCGCCGCATCGTTCGACCTGAAGCCCGGCGTCGGCGGTGCGGAAGCGCCTCGCCTGATCGGCAAGGCCTGACCCATGACCGCCCGCCCGCCCCATGGAGCAAACCAGTTGATCGAGATCGTCGGCGAGAAGCTGGCGATCGAGATGCTGCGGCGCTATGGCGGCGGGCGGCTCTATGTGCCGCGCAAGGCGGCCGGCTCGGACCTCGCCCGCGAGGTCGGCCTGGCGGCGGCCGAGAAGCTGTCGCGCGCCTTCGGCGGCGACGAGATCACGGTGCCGTTGTGGAAGCGCGGCGTTTACGCTTACTATCGCGACCGGGAAGGCCTCAGCCAGGAGGCCGCCGCGCGCAAGGCCGGAATCGCCCGGCGCACCGCGCAGAACTGGGAGAGCGGCGCGGCCGCCAGCCTCTCCGACAAGCTCCAGCCCGATCTCTTCAGCTGACCACCCGGCGCACCGTTGCGCCGTAATCGCTTGCGCGCGTGACGTGCACACTCGGCTTCGGATTAAGCGGAGCTGCAGCGGCTCCGCTTCACTTTCTGGAGCCGAGCCCAATGGAATTCGACCGCCCCTTTGAGCAGCTGCCCCGCGGGATCCGCAACAACAATCCCGGCAACATCCGCCACAGCCCGACCAAGTGGCGCGGGCAGCTCGCCGATCAGAGCGCCGACGACGCGTTCGTGCAGTTCGAACACCCGATCTACGGCCTGCGCGCCATGGCGCGGATCCTCATGACTTATCAGCGCAAGCATGGGCTGAAGACGATCCGCGCGATCGTGAACCGCTACGCGCCGCCGGTAGAGAACGACACCGACGCCTACGCGCGTCATGTGGCCAAGGAGATCGCGGTCGGCCTCGACTACGAGATCGACCTGGCGGCGGAGCGGGAGGCCTTCGCCACGGTGCTGCGCACGATGGTGCGGCACGAGAACGGCGAGCAGCCCTATCCCGACTTCTTCTTCGACGACGCGATCACGCTCGCCGCCGCGAGCTGAGGAGGCGACCCGATGGATGTCGTGACCTTGCTCCTCCACGCCGCGGCCGCCCTGCCGCTGGTGTTCGGCGCCATCGTCGTCGCCGCGCTGCCCTTCGGCTTCACGCCCTGGGCGGCGCGCTTCGAGGACTGGCTGGCGGCGCGAACGATGGTCGAGTACGACGCCTGGGTCGGATGGACGATCATCGCCGGCGTCCTGTGCTGGTGGCTGGGGCTCGCGATCGCGGCGCCGGTTTTCGGGGCGCCGATCGGCTGGGTCTACTACCTGGCCTTCGGCATGACGGTCTACGGCGTCGTGATGGGGGCGGCCTTGCCGAAGGTCCGGCACGGGCCTGGCGACGCAACCATCGACATTCTCGCCTTCGTGCTTCCGACCGTCATCGGCCTGGTCGCGGTGGTCCTTATCTGGCTCGTCGACTGGGCCGTCGCGTGCTTCGGGGGCTGACATGGCGATCCTGACCGGTCTTCTCGCCGCCCTGAAGTTCGCGCCGGCCGTCTTCTCGGCCGGCACGGCGATCTATGAAGCCGTCACGGGCGAAGAGCCGCCGGCGGAGGCGAAGGAAAGCCCTGAGGCCTTCGCGGCGCATGTCGACAGCCTGCCCGCAGAGCAGCGCGCGGAGATCACCGAACGGACCATCGCGGCCAAGGTGGCGATCCAGGAACAGGACACCAAGCGCTTCCTCGCCATGACGGACGGCTCGGCCGAGAAGATCCGCGCGACCGCTCGGCCGCAGATCGCCATGCGGGCGATGGGCGTGATCGAGCAGTTCTCAAAGCTCCTCGTCTGGCTGGGCCTGCTGACCGTCCTGCAATGGGCGGTGGGCTGGGTGGGGCCGCTCTTCTCTGACGGCTTCACGGCGCCGCCCTCGATCTGGGACGAGATCGCCAAGATGGCCCCCGTCGCCGAGATGATCTGGGCGCCGACGCTGGCCGCCCTCTACGCCTGCCTGGAGGTGATCAAGAAGTACATGGGCTGCCGCGAGCGCGACAAGGCGCGCGAGGATGAGATCCGCGCCGGCCGGCCGCTGCAATCGACCGAGGCCACGATCACGGCCGCCGGCGGCGCCGTCGCCGGCCTGATCAAGGCGGTGCGGGGCAAGTGATGGCCGACGTCGCCGACCAGGCCCAACGTTACGAGCAGGATCATCTTCGCCGCGCGCTCGATCGCCGGCGCGTGACGTCGGCGCGGATCTGCACGGTGTGCGGCGAGCCGATCCCGACAGACGAGTTGCCGGCGGATCCCGACGTCGTCGCATGCGGCCGGCACAGCTGGAGCCGGTAGGAGTTGGCATGAACTACGATCTGGCGAAGGTCGCGATCGACGCTGCGGCCCTGATGCTTTCGCTCGCCGCGCTGGCCTGGACGGGCGTCGTCTGGTGGATGGGTCGCGGCCGCGCGCGCCGCGAGGAGATCGAGGAGATCCGGACGGAGATCACGCAATTGAAGGGAGAGTTCGCCCACTCGCCGAGCCATGACGATCTGCAACGGCTGCACGACCGTGTGTCGGACGTGAACCGCAACGTGACGGCGGTCAGCAACACCGTCGCCGGCCTGGTGCAGGCCGTCGAGGGAACCAATCAGGGCATCCGCACGCTGCAACGCACCGTCCAGCAGCTGGTCGACAACGAGCTCGCGGAAGCGCGGGCCGCCAAGAACCGAGGTCAGTGATGAGCCTGCACGACATTCAGATGGCGCACCTTCGCGGGGCGATCCTGCAGGTGCTGCGCGAAGGGACGAAGGCGAACGACAGCGTCCTGCACATCGCCGTCGGCCAGATGGAGGCGATCACGGCGACGCGCGACCAGGTGCGCCAGGCCATGCGCTGGCTGGAGGAGCAGGGGCTGATCGCGATCGAGCCCGCCGGCGACTATCTGGTCGGGCAGATCCGCCAGCGCGGCCGCGACTTCCTGGCCGGCGCCATCATCGTCGACGGCGTTCACCGGCAGTTGAGCTGAGGCGCAGCCGATGGCCCGCCGCCCCTCCAAGATCGACCGCCTGCCCGATGCGACTCGCGACCTCGTCGCAGAGTTGCGCAAGAAGGGCCGGACGATCGACGAGATCCACGCCAAGCTCGAGGAGTTGAACGTCGACATCGCGCGCTCGAGCGTCGGCCGCCACATCCAGCATCTCGACACGATCCTGGAGATGACGCGCGAGAGCCGACGCGCGGCCGAGATCATCTGCGAGAAGATTGGCGCGGACCCTGACAACCGCACCACCCGGGCCAACGTCGAGCTGCTGCACGCCTTGATCATGCGGATGCAGGCGGCCGAAGCCGCCGGCGAGGTCATCAAGTTCGAGCCGCAGGACATCTTCTTCCTGTCGAAATCGATCCACTCGCTGGCCTCGGCCGCGAAGGTCGACCTGGAGCGCGACACGAAGCTGCGCGAGCGGATCCGGGCGGAGGAGCGGGAGAAGGCGGAGCGCGCCGCGCGCGAGAAGATCGACGCCGAGATAGAGCAGGCCGAGGCGGCGGGCGGCGACGGCGCCTACATGGCCGCGCTGAAGCGAGTGCGCGAGGACATCTACGGGATCTATGACGACCCCGGCGCTGGCGGGGGCTGAAATGGCGCCGGCGGTCCCGCTCTATCAGTATCAGCAGAAGTGGTTTCTTGACCGCAGTCGGTTCAAGATCGGGATGTTCGCACGCCAGACCGGCAAGACCTTCACGACCACCCTGGAGCTGGTGGACGATTGCTTTGAGGTAGAGGCGAAAGGCGGGCGCACAAAGTGGGTGGTGCTGTCCCGCGGCGAACGCCAGGCCAAGGAGGCGATGCGCGAGGGCGTGAAGCTGCACGCTCAGGCCTACGGCATGGGGCTCGAAGAGCAGGAGATCGAGTTCAAGGCCGGCGACATCACCTACAACGGCCTGGAGATCACGCTGCCGGGAGGCTCGCGCATCACCGGTCTGCCCGCCAATGCAGATACGGCGCGCGGCTTCAGCGCCAATGTCTTTCTCGACGAGTTCGCCTTTCATCAGGACAGCCGCGCCATATGGAAGGCGCTCTTCCCCGTCGTTTCGAACGGCTACAAGCTGCGCATTACCTCGACGCCGAACGGCAAGGGCAACAAGTTCTATGAGCTCTTCACCGGCCAGGATAAGCGCTGGTCGCGCCATCAGGTCGACATCTACCAGGCGGTGCGCGACGGCCTGCCGCGCGACGTCGCGGAGTTGCGCCAGGCGCTGAACGACGAAGACGCCTGGGCGCAGGAGTACGAGCTGCAGTGGTTGGACGCAGCGAGCGCCTGGCTCGACTACGACCTGATCATGGGCTGCGAACATCCCGACGCCGGCAAGCCCGAGCTGTACCAAGGCGGGCCGGTCTTCCTGGGCAACGATATTGCGGCGCGTCGAGACCTCTGGGTGCTCTGGGTTTGGGAGCTGGTCGGGGACGTTCTCTGGACCCGCGAGATTATCGTCCGCAAGCGCATCAGCTTCGCCGAGCAGGAGCAGATCTTCGATGAGACCTTCGCGAAGTATCACACGCTACGCGCGGCGATGGATCAAACCGGGATGGGCGAGAAGCCTGTTGAGGACGCCAAGCGCAAGCATGGAGCGCTTCGCGTCGAAGGGGTGCAGCTGACGTCCACGCGACGTCTCGACATCGCGACGGCCGCCAAGCAGCGCTTCGAAGACAAGACAGTGCGGATCCCCGCGGGGGACCCGGTGTTGCGTGCGGACCTGCATCAGCTGAAGCGCCAACCGAGCCTGACTGGCGCCCCGCGCCTGGTCGCCGGCAATGACGGTGACGGCCATGCGGACCGAACCTGGGCGGGCTTTCTCGGAATCGCAGCGGCGGAGACGGGCGCACAGCCGTCTGAGGGCGCGACGATCGAGGCCGCCGACGGCGCCTACGGCGCAACGCGGACAGGGCCGATCGGCGGGCGCGGGCTGGTCGCGCGGCCCGGCACACCCTTTCAAGGCGGGAGGCGTTCATGGCGCTGAGGTTTGTAGAGGCGATCAAGAGCCTCTTCGGCGGCTCTCAAGAGGAGCCCAAGAGCCGGTTCGTCGAGGCCGCCGGCGTCGACGTCGATGCGGATCTCGACGGTTGGCGGCGGCTGACCGGGAACTCGAAGCGCGACCTGTCGCCGATGACGCAGCTGCGCATGCAGGAGCTGGCGCTCTACAGCTGGCGGACGAACCCGCTCGCGAACCGGCTGATCGAGCTGCCGATCGCCTTCCTGCTGGCCGAGGGCGTCTCCCTCCAGGTCGACGACGAGGAGGCGCAGGCCTGGCTCACAAGCTTCTGGCGCGACCCGATCAACCGCATGGACATCAAGCTCACCAAGAAGGTGCGCGAGCTCGCTCTGTACGGCGAGCAGTGCTATCCCGCCTTCGTCGCGCCCAACGGTCACGTCCGCCTCGGCTATCTGGACCCGGGCCTGATCGAGACCGTGGTGACGGATCCCGACAACGTCGAGCAGCCGATCGGTATCGTCACGCGGAAGACGAAGGAGAACGACTTCAAGGCGCGACGCTACAAGGTGATCATCAACGGACCGGAGACGGTCTTCACCGAGCGGACGCAGGAGATCCGCGAGAGCTTCGAGGATGGGGAGTGCTTCTATTTCGCGGTGAACGACCTCTCCAACATGACCCGCGGGACGTCGGATCTGCTCTCCAATCTGGACTGGCTCGATGCCTACGAGCATGCGCTCTTCGGCGAGATCGAGCGCTGGGACTTCCTGCGCGCCTTCATCTACGACGTGACGCTGAAGGGCGCGACGCCCGAGGAGGTCAAGGAGCGGGCGAAGCACATCAACGTGCCGAAGCCGGGCAGCGTGCGCGTCCACAACGACAGCGAGGAGTGGAAGGCGGAAGCCCCCAACCTCGGCTCCTATGAGAGCGCGAACAACGCGCGACTCTTCCGCACCCATATCCTGGGTGGGGCCACCATGCCGGAGCATTGGTTCGGCGGCGGCGGCGACGTGAACCGCGCGACGGCGAGCGAGATGGGCGAGCCGACCGTCAAGATGCTGACGATGCGCCAGGCCATGATCGGCTACATGCTGGAGGAGATCGGGACCTACCAGATCCGTCAGCGCCTGCGCGCCTATTACGGGGCGGAGCCCGAGCAGTCGAACCACCCCGACGACTACATCGTGAGCGCCCGCTTCCCCGAGCTGTCGAACCGCGACGTCGCCAAGACCGCGACGGCGTTGACCCAGACCGTGACCGCCGCGGCCGTCGCCGTGGAGCGTGGGCTGTTGAGCGAGCAGACGGCCGTCGAGCTGATCGCGATCTCGGCCGCCCAGATGGGCCACGAGATGGATCCGGTCGAGGAACTGGAGACGGCGCGCGCGGATCTCGCGCGCCGACGCGAGGAGGACAGCTTCGGCCTCGGCGACCTGCCCGACCTGGTCGGCGACGATGAGGCGGGCGGCGATCAGGCCGCGGCCGAGTAGAGGGCCGGATGGCGACGGACAAGGAGCGCGATCGCGCCTTCCGCGCCGAGCGCCAGGCGCAGCGCCGGCTCTACGCGGCCACCCGGCGCGACACCCTGAAGCAGATCCAGGCGATCCTGAAGGCCGGCCGAGAGCGCATCGCGGCCGAACTGGCGGCGACCCCGACGGACTTCCAGGCCTGGCAGTTGCCGAAGATCCAGGCGGCGATCAATCGGGAGATGGCGGACATCGGTCGCGAGCTCGGCCGCGCGGCTGCGAGCGGCGCGGATACGGCGAGCCAGCTCGGCGTCGCGCTGGTGGATGAGCCGCTGAAGGCGGGCGGGATCCGCATCGCCGCCGTGGTCACCGACATCGATGCGCGCCAGCTTTCCGCGATCCGGACCTTCCTGGTCGACAAGCTTGCGGACGTCGCGGCCGAGACGGCGGCCAAGATCAAGACCGAGATCGGGGTCGCGATGATCGGGGCCGAGACGCCGTCAACCGTTGTCGGGCGCGTCGCGAACATGGTCGAAGGCGGCCGCGGCCGCGCGCTCACGATCGTGCGCACCGAGATGGGGCGCGCCTTCAGCGTCGCCAATCAGGAGCGCCTGGCGCAGGCGCGCGAGGTGCTGCCCGGCCTGAAGAAGCAATGGCGCCGGTCGGGCAAGCTCTACAGCCGGCCGGGCCACGACCTGGCCGACGGGCAGATCGTCGACGTCGACAAGCCCTTCACCGTGAACGGGGTCAAGCTGATGTTCCCGCGCGACCCGGCCGGCCCGGCGGCGGAGACGATCAACTGCGGCTGCGAGTCCCTGCCGATCATGGAGAGCTGGGACGTCACGACGCCGGGGCGTCAGCCGATGAGCGACGAGGAGCGCCAGGCCAGTCGGTTCAAACGCGAGCTCTCCGACGCGGTCGACTGAGGCGTGCGCGAGGGCGCCCGCCAGGAAGGCCGTCAGGGCGCGCTGAGCGCCCTGGACCGCTCCACCCACCCCCAAATGACGCGAGAGGGGCTCTCACGGCCTCTTAAACGCTCTTAGGCCGCCTCCACCGTCGAGGTCGGCGACGGCGATTGCGCTGACTGGTGGACAGGCGGCGCCCGTGCGGGGTAGCTTCGAGCCGTCCCACCACACCGCAGCCCCACCTCCCGGCGCACCGTTGCGCCGTGAACCCGCTCGGCTAGGCCCCCTAGTGTTCGTCTGACGCCGGCGATCCGCCGGCGCTTCCGATTGACGCAACAGGCGGGGCGCACGATGACAGCCAAGCAGACCGGGGCGAACGCCCAGGCGACGGCCGACAAGGCCGCCGAGACCTCCGACGCGAAGGGCGCGGACGCCAAGACGGCCGACGCCAAGAGCGCCAAGGCCGAGACGGGGCCGACCGTGACGGCCGCCGACGTCGCGAAGGCGCTCGGCGAGAAGGTGACCGTGCGCGGCGCGAAGGGCCGGCCCGTCGAACGGAAGGCGGGAGCCGACGACGTTCTCGGCTTCCGCGTCCACGACGACGGCAAGGGCGTGACGGCGACGCTGAGCGACGGCCGCAAGGTCGAGGGGACGCTCAGCTGATGCGCCGGCAGCTGCTCACCGCAACCGCACTGATCGGGGCCGGCGTCTTGCTCGCCCCGATCGACGCCGCGCCGATGCATTTCGTCGAGGCCAAGTCCAACGACCAGGCGGCGCAGATCCCCGAGCTCGGCGTGATCGGCGCGGAGGCGATCCGCGAGGCCTTCGAGGGGGATCTCTACGATCTCGGCATGAAGGTGCGCGAGCAGCTGGAGAAGAAGCTCGGCCTCGGCGAGGACGGCTATCTCTACACGCGCGCTCTCTTCGGCGACTTCATCGTGGTCGAGCATGACGGCAAGCTGATGAAGTACGGCTACACGCTGGACGACGACGGGGAGGTCACGTTCGGCGACGGCGAGGAGGTCGTGCAGACCTTCGCGCCCGCCGGCAGCGAGGCGGCCGCCATGGCCGAGGCGGTCAAGCCGGGGGACGTCGCCGGCAACCTCTTCCTGGAGGCGACGGACGCCGACAGCGGCGTCTTCGAGATCCGCGTCATCCGCGCCGGCCTCTCCGGCAACCGCACCTTCTATCCCGACGCCGTGCTGCGCGAGGCCGCGCCGATGTTCGAGGGCGTGCGCGTCTTCGTGAAGTCGGATCAGGAGCACCTCTCCGGCGGCGGCAAGGACGTGCGCAACCTGATCGGCGCGATCTCCAGCCCCCGCTTCGTCGAGGGCGCGAGCGCCGACCAGGGCGAGATCCAGGCGACGCTCAAGCTGATCGAGCCGGACGGCGCGGTCGGCCTCAAACTTCGCGAGGCCTGGAAGCGAGGCATGACCTCGCTCTTCGGCTTCTCGATCGACGTGCTCGGCCGCGGCCGGCCGCGTCGCGACGCCTCCGGTTCGTTCAAGGAGGCGGTGGCCTTCACCAAGATCAACTCGGTCGATCTGATCGTCGAGCCCGGCGCGGCCGGCGCGATCATCGGCTTCAAGGAAGCGCAGAAGGAGACGGTCATGGACCGCAGCGAGATCATTCAGGCCCTCTTGGACGCCGGCCTCATCACCATGAAGGAGGCGGACGGCCTCACGGACGAGCAGCTGAAGGACCGCTTCACGGAGGCCCTCGGCCGTACCGGCGGCGGCTCCGGCGGCCAGCCGCCGAGCAATCCGGCGCCCAACGCCGGCCCCGACGTCGAGAACCGCATCCGCATGGTCGAGGCCCGCCACGCGATGCGTGAGCGCCTTGCCAACTCGACCTTGCCGCAGCCGGCGCGCGATCGCCTGCGCCAGCAGTTCGAGGGCATGGAGAGCTTCACCGAGGCCCAGGTCGACCAGGCGATCCGCGACGAACTCGATTACCTCTCCCACTTCTCCGAGGCCGGCCGCGTCACCGGCGCCGGCGGCGGCCGGATCCAGATGGGCGAGACCCGGTTCGAGAAGGTCGAGCAGATGCTCGACGCCTTCTTTGACCCCTCGCACCGGGACCACCGCCACGCGCGCTCCTTCCGCGAGGCCTACATCAGCATCACCGGCGACACGCGCGTCACCGGCCGCCTGCGCGACTGCGACGAGTCGCTGATGCGCGAGGCGCTCGACAGCCAGAGCTTCGGCGACGTTTTGGGCGACGCGATCACCCGGCGCATGGTCGCGGACTACAACGTGCCGACGCGCTACGACGTCTGGCGGCAGCTGGCGACGGTCACCAGCGTCGGCGACTTCCGGACCCAGGAGCGCACGCGCTTCGGCGGCTACGGCGATATGCCGAAGGTGGCCGAGGGTCAGCCCTACAACGCCCTCAACAGCCCGACCGACGAGAAGGCGACCTACGCGGTGGAGAAGCGCGGCGGCACCGAGAGCGTCACGCTGGAGATGATCAAGAACGACGACGCCGGCGCGATCTCGCGGATCCCGATCAAGCTGAGCCGGGCGGCCAAGCGCACCTGCGGCAAGTTCGTGCTCGATTTCCTCGCGACCAACCCGGTGATCTACGACGGGTTGGCGGTCTTCCACGCGAACCACGGGAACCTGGGTGCGGCCGCGCTCGACAAGACGAGCTACGCGGCGCGGCGCCTGGCGATGCTGAATCAGACGGAGCTCAGCTCCGGCGAGAAGATCGGCATCCCGCCCGCCTTCATGTGGGTGCCGGACAATCTGGAGGAGACCGCGGTCGACCTCTTCCGGCGTAACACTGAGCAGGACAAGACCTTCATCCAGTCGCAGCAGATTCAGATCGTGCCGGTCTGGTACTGGACCGACGCGAACAACTGGTTCCTGACGGTCGACCCGGCCGACATCCCGACCATCGAGATCGCGTTCCTCGACGGGCAGGAGGAGCCGGAGCTCTTCATCCAGGACAGCCCCAACCAGGGCTCGATGTTCAGTCACGACACGCTGAGCTGGAAGCTGCGTCACATCTACGGCGGCAACTGGCTCGACCACCGCGGGGCGGACGGCTCGATCGTCGCCTAAGCAATACCCTGAGAGAGCGGGCTGAGAGGCGGTCGCCGGCGTCGAGGCGGTCGCGGAGCCAGCGGCAGGAAATCCCCCGGACCGGGCGCGGCGCAGCGCGGTCCGGGGGTGCACGACCCACCGACGACATGACCAACCCGGGAGACCCCCATGAAGAAGCTTCTCGCCCCCCTCGCGTTCGCCGGCCTCGCGGCCGCCGCGCTGCTCGTGCCGATCGATCGGGCGCAGGCCGACACGCCCAACCTCGGCGTCGCGACGCCCGGCGTCGTGCTTATGCCGATCCAGCTCTCCGGCCAGGTGGGCGCCAACGTCACCGGCGCCGCGACCTTCCAGCTGCCGTTCAAGGCCAAAATCCTCGGCGTCACGGCTACGGCCCGCGCGTCGGGCGGCACGTCGCCGACGCTCGCGATCGAGGTCCTGGACGACGGGACGACGGTGCTGACGGCGCCGATCGCGGTCACCGCCGGGACCGTCAGCGAAGGCGCGCTCGCCGCGCCCGTTGTGGCGGACGAGAGCGAGATCTCCATCGACCTCGACCTTGGCGGGACGAGCCCGACCTGGGACGACGTGTCGATCCTGATCACCCTGGTCCGGCTCTGAGCCAGACCTGAGACGGAGCGCGGCCGCGCCATGCTGAGCGACTTCCAAGCCATCGTCGACGATCTGGTCCGCGACGAGTCCGCCGAGATCACGGCGGACAGTCGCGAGCGGGCGATCGCTTTGGCCGTCACGCGCTACAGCACGGACCGGCCGCGCGCCGCGATCGAGGAGGTGACGGCCGTCGCCGGCGAGATGCAGGATCTGCCGCCCGGCTGGGACGCGCAGTTCAGCGCGATCGCCGAGGTCAAGCGGACGGGCGGCGACAAGATCCCGGCGGCGGTCGAGCTGACGCTCGGCGGCGAGAAGATCCGCCTGGGCTGGTCCGTCACCGCCGGCGAGGAGCTTCAGATCCTCTACACCCAGCTCCATGTAGTGAGCGAGGTAGAGGACACCGTGCCCTTCAAGGACCGCGAGGCGGTCTGCTGCTGGGCGGCGTCCCTGCTGCTCGAGCAGTTGGCGAGCCTTTACGCCGGTCACCAGCAATCGACGCTGGACGCCGACGCGGTCAATTTCGGGACCAAGGCCGGCGACTATGCGCGCCGCGCGCAGCGCATGCGCCAGACCTATCTCGACCATCTGGGGATCGATCCGAAGCGCAACGTCGCCGCCGGCGTCGTCGTGGATCTCGACCAGGCGGCGAGCGACGGCAAGCGCCGCCTCTTCAAGACGGGGGTTCTGCGATGAGCGCGGCCCCGGCTTTCGAGATCCACAGCGACCTGTCGCCGACCGCGGAGATGGCGAAGGCCTTCGAGGCCGCGCCGGACATCTTCTCCGAGGAGGTCATGGCGGCCGTCTGGCAGGCGGAGCTCCTGACCTTGCGGGAGGTCAAAGAGCTGACGCCGGTCGGCGTCGGCGGCGGCGGCGGCCTGCGCGGATCCTTCTTCGCGGCCGATCCGGAAAAGACGGCGGACGGAGTTCTGGGCATGGTCGCCTCGCCGCTGGCCTACGCCGTCCCGGTCGAGCTGGGATCGAAGCCCCACTTCCCGCCGCTCGACCCGCTGATCGATTGGGTCAGCGCCAAGTTCGGCGTCGGCGGCGCCGAGGCGAAGTCGATCGCCTACGCGGTCGCCCTCAAGATCGCCGCGAAGGGCACCAAGGGCGCCTTCATGATGAAGGGCGCGCTTGAGAAGGCCGAGCCGCAGTTCCCCGGCATCTTCGCCGGCGTTCCCGATCGCGTCTTCGAGCGCTTGGCGGCTCAGGGGGGCGGACGATGACGGCGCTGGCGGACATTCGCGCCGGCGTTCTCGCCTTCGTCAATGCGACGCCTGGCGTCGGCGTGACGCACGGCTATCAGCGCTACGCGCACAAGGTCTCGGACTTCAAGTCGCTCTACGCCCAGGGTGAGAAGGTGCTCGGCTTCTTCATCACCCGCACCGGCTGGAGCTGCGAGGAACACGACAGCGCGACCAACCGGATCGTCAACCGCTGGACGATCCGCGGCTTCATGGCGCTGGAGGACGAAGCCGAGAGCGAGGTCCTGTTCGACCAGGCGCTCGAGGCGATGCGCCAGCAGTTCAACACCGACGAGACGCTGGGCGGCGTCGTCGACACGACGATCGTCGACGGGCGCGCGGGCCTGCAGCTGGAGAGCCAGGAGCCGGTGATGTTCGCCGGGATCCTGTGCCACCAGGCGCGCCTCACGCTATCGACCGTGCACTTCGAGGACGTCGGCGCCACCGACGCGATCGACGACTTCCTCCAGGGCGGCGTCGCCTACGACCTGGCGCAGCCCGACGGCGTCAATGAAGCCGAAGACCTCATCGAACCGGAGCAGTGAGAGCGATGACGAAGGAACACCTGAAGCCCCGCGAGGGCGTCAAGGTCCGCAGCGAGGACGGCTCGCGCTGGATCGATCCGAACGGCGAGGCGCTGCCGCTGACCCGTTACTACCGCCTGCGGGTGAAAGACGGCGATCTGGTGAAGACCACGCCGGCCGCCATCGCCAAGGCGGCCAAGCGTTCGACCGAGAAGGAGGGCTGAGACCATGGACGCCATCAGCTTCGACGGCATCCCCGCGACGGCCACGCTGCCGTTCATGTATGTCGAGTTCGACGCGAGCGCGGCCGACCTCGGCCCCTCGCTCATGCCCTTCCGGATCCTGACGATCGGGCAGCGGCTCGCCGCCGGGACCAAGCCGGCCGGTCAGGTCGATCGCGTCACGCGCGCCGAGCAGGCCGTCAACTACTACGGCCAGGGCTCCATGCTGGCGCACATGGTCGAGCGGCTGCTGGACAACAACCAGGTGACCGAGCTGCACGCGCTGGCGCTAGACGACGCCGAAGCCGGCGTCAAGGCGACCTGGTCGATCACGGTCGGCGGCACGGTGAGCGCCGGCACGATCGAGCTTCTGATCGGCGGCCGACGCGTGCGCGTCGGCGTTGCGACCGGCGACACGCTGGCGGAGATCGCAACCGCGATCGCGGCCGCTATCGAGGCCGTGCCGGATCTGGCGGTCAACGCCGCCGTCGACGGCGCGACCGACACCCAGGTGAACGTGACGGCGAAGCACAAGGGCGAGGCGCCGAGCGCGCTGGACATCCGGCACAGCTACTACGCCGGCCAGGCGCTGCCCGACGGGCTGACGTTGACGATCGCGCAGACGCAGGCCGGGTCCGGCAATCCGGACGTGACGGGTCTGTTCGACGTCCTCGGCGACACCCACTACAACGTCATCGCCTTCCCCTACACCGACGCCGCCAACCTGACCGTCCTGGAGGCGGAGCTCGCGGATCGGTTCGGCCCGCTGGAGATGATCGACGGCGTCGCCTTCATCGCGAAGACGGGCACGCACTCCGAGCTGATCACCTTCGGCGACGGCCGCAACAGCCCGCACGTCTCGGTGATGGACGCCCACAAGAGCCCGACGCCCACCTGGGAGTGGGCGGCGGCGATCGCCGGCGTCGCGGCCTACTACGGCAACATCGACCCCGGCCGGCCGCTGCAGACGCTGGTGCTGCAGGGCGTCCTGCCCGAGGCCGAGGCGGACCGCTTCACCAAATTCCCGGAGCGGAACCTGCTCGTGCTCGACGGCGTCTCGACCCACTACGTCGACGCCGGCGGCCTGGTGCGCATCGAGTATCTGCGCACGATGTACCAGGAGAACGCGCTGGGGGCGGAGGACCGCGCCTACATGGACGTGGAGACGCTGCTGACGCTCTCCTACCTGCGCTACGACTTCCGGACCTACATCTCCAAGAAGTACCCGCGCCACAAGCTGGGCGACGACGGCAAGAACTACGGCGCCGGTCAGAAGATCATGACGCCGAAGCTCGGCCGCGCCGAGGCGATCGCCCGCTTCCAGGTCTGGGAGCAGCTGGCGCTGGTCGAGGATGTCGAGCAGTTCAAGCGCGACCTCATCGTCACGCGCGACGCGCAGAACGTGAACCGCCTCAACTGGCGCCTGCCGCCGAACGTCATCAACCAGTTCCGCCAGGGCGCGGTGCAGATCCAGTTCCGGCGCTGAGCCGGCCGGATCGCGAGCCTAAGGGAGTAGAGACATGCGCAAGGCCGGCAAGATCTTCTTCAAGATCGGCGGGACCCAGTACGCCGCGAAGGGGAACTTCACCTACAATCTGGGCCGCCCCAAGCGGAACCCGATCACGGGCGAGGACGAGGTGCACGGCTTCTCCGAGACGCCGCAGCCCGCCCGCATCGAGGGTGAGATCACCGACGGGGCGGACCTGGACCTCAAGGCCTTCGTCGAGATCGAGGACGAGACCGTCACGCTGGAGCTCAACAACGGCAAGACCGTGATGCTGCGCGACGCCTGGTACGCCGCCGACGGCGACGCCCAGACCCAGGAGGGCAACATCCAGGTCCTCTTCCACGCCCCCGCCGGAGAGGAGGTCTGATCCATGGCCGACAAGACCCAAGCGCCCAAGGGCCTGCGCACCGTGAAGCTGACGCATCCGATCCCCGTTAACGGCGAGGACGTCACCGAGCTCAACTTCTCGGAGCTCGACCTCGGCGTCCTCGAGGACATCGACATTGTGATCGAGGGGCTCGGCGACGATGACGGCGGAACCAAGGTCCGGATCGACCTGGGCCACATCCCGCGTCTCGTCTCCAACATGGCGAACATCCCCTACGCCAGCGCGAAGAAGATCAAGTTCGTCGACGCCGCGAAGATCATGCAGGAGGTGATGGGTTTTTTGGGAGGGTTCCTCCCAACTGGCGACAAATGATGGAGGAGGTCGCCTTCACCTATCACTGGCCGCCGAGCGAGCTGCGAAAGCTCACGGTGCGCGAGCTGATCAACTGGCATGACGGCGCGCGGCGCATCAACCGCCAGCTCCACCCCGGCCCGCAGAGCTGATCGGCGGGCCGGACCGCATCGAGGCAGGACGCGATGGCCGAGTACAATCTCAAGCTCATCTTCCAGGCGGTCGACAAGGTCACCGGCCCGGCCCGCCGCATGGGCCAGGCCGTCAATCGGTTCGCCAGGGACACCGGTCTCGATCGCGTCGCCGCGAGCGCGAAGAAGCTCGGCGCGAACTTCGGGAACCTGGTCAAGCAGGCGGGGGCGTTCGCGCTGAAGGGCGGCGTCGCCGCCGGCGCGCTGTTCGCGATGGTGACCGGCAGCGCGGCCGCGGCGGATCAGCTGGCCAAGACGTCGGACAAGCTGGGAATCGGCGTCGAGGAGCTGCAGGAGTATCGGCACGCGGCCGACCTGGCGGGGATCAGCCAAGAGACCTTCGACATGGCGCTGCAGCGCTTCACCCGGCGCACGGCCGAAGCGGCGGCCGGAACCGGCGTCGCCAAGGACGCGCTGGCCGCGCTGGGGATCCGGCTGAAGGACAGCGAAGGGAACATGCGGCCGACGGGCGCCCTCCTCGAGGAGGTCGCCGACAAGATGACGTCGATCGAGGATCCGGCGAAGCGCGTACGCCTGGCCTTCACGTTGTTCGACGCCGAGGGCGTCTCGATGGTCAACATGCTGCGAAACGGCAGCGACGCCATCCAGGGCGCGCGTGAGGAGGCGCGCAAGCTCGGCCTCATCACCGAGGAGCAGGCGCGCGCGGCCGAGGCCTTCACCGACAACTGGACCCGCCTGAAGAAGGTGGTGAGCGTCACCGGCCATGCGATCGCCGGAGAGCTGATGCCGCATTTCAGTGCGATGCTGACGACGGTGAAAGACCTCGCGATCGAGGCGAAGCCCGAGATCATGGAGAGTCTGCGTACAGGCATCGAGCGCGCGGCCGAGGTGCTGCCCGGGCTGCTGGGCGGGCTTTGGTCGCTGGCGAAGGTGATGGGTTCGGTTATCGCCACGCTCGCGGGCCTGATCGACACCACGATCGGGTGGGAGGGCGCCGCGATCGCGCTCGCCGTCATTTTGGGCGGAAAGGTGATTGTGGCGGCGGTCCTGACCGGCAAGGCCTTCTTCGACCTCGGCAAGGACATCGCGCACGCTGGGAAAAAGATGGCGGGGATGGCCGCTACGCATCTTCCCAAGTTGTGGGCGGGCCTGATGAAGATGCTGCCTATGCTCGGATCTGCGATCGCGGCGACCTGGGCCTGGACGGCGGCGCTGCTGGCCAACCCGCTTACCTGGATGGTCGCCGGCGTCATCGCCGGGGCCGCCGCGATCGGGGCGGCCGCCTATGTGATCTACGACAACTGGGAGAAGATCGAGAGCTTCTTCAGGGATCTCTGGGAGGGCGTCAAGGCGGCCTTCGAGGAGGGCTTCGTCCAGGGCGTCGTGCAGATCCTGAAGAGCTTCAATCCGGCCTCGCTTCTGGCGAGCGCGGTCGACGGCCTGGTGCAGTATCTGTTCGGCGTCGATCTGGCCAAGATCGGTGCGGAGTGGATGGCCGGTTTCGGGCAAGGTCTGAGCGCGCAGTGGGACAGCATCGTGAACTGGCTCGAGGGCGCGATCGATGCGCTTGTCGCCTGGATGCCCAGCTGGGTGAAGGACCGCCTCGGGATCTCCGGCGCGTCCGGATCCTCAAGCGCGTCGAGCTTCACGCCCGCCGCGCCGAGCGCGCTGGCGCCGGGCGGTGCGGGCGCCGCACGGAACAGGGGCGAGATCTCGGTGCGGTTTGAGAACGCGCCGGCCAACATGCGCGTCGAGCGCGTCAAGAGCGACAGTCCGGATCTCGACCTCGGCGTCGAGACCGGCCTCGCCATGGGCCAGTCGTGAGGTCCGCGCGATGAGCTGGCGAGACAACCTTCAGCCCGCGAGCTTCCGAGGCGCGCCCTTCAAGGTGGCCGGCCACAGCAGCGAGATGGGCGGTCAGCGCGCGGCCGTACACGAGACGCCAGGCCGCGACGGCGCCTATGTCGAGGGGTTGGGCGCCAAGCCGCACGACTTCACGATCGACGCCTTCGTGCTCGGCGACGATTACATGGCCGCGCGCGATCGCGTCATCGAAGCCTGCAATGAGCCGGGCGACGGCTTGCTGGTGCACCCGTACCTCGGCGAGCTGACGGTCGTCTGCAATGGCTGCCGGGTGAGCGAGAGCACCGGCGAAGGCCGGATGGCCCGGCTTTCCCTCAGCTTCATCCAGCAGGGCGCGAAGCGCTATCCGCGGGAGCGTGCGGACACCGCGGCGGCCGTCGGGAAGGCGGCTGACGCGGCCGACGCCGCGAGCGCGGACAGCTTCGCCGACGGCTACACCGTCGCCGGCGAGCCCGGCTATGTCGAGGCGGACGCCGTCGAGGCGACCGGCGACTTCGCCGACGTCGTTCAGACGGAATCGGCCGGATCCGCCTTGTCGTTCGAGACGGCCGAGCTGGCGCTCTCCCTCGCGGAAGGGGCGGTCGACCTGGTGCGCAACCCGCCGGACCTGGCGGCGAATGTTCGATCCTTCCTCGGCGGCGTGGGCAACGAGATCCTGAACCGGCTTGGCGTGACGGCCGTCACGGGCCTGTTCGACCGCGTGACGGCGCTCGTTGATCGCGGGTCCTCGACGGCCAGCTCGGCCTCGACGGCGTTGCAGGGCGCGCCCGGGCGCTCACGCCTGGCGGCCAACCGGGCGGCCTTCGCCGGCCTCGTCCGACGCCAGGCGGCGATCGAGCTGGCGCGCCAGGCGCCGCGCGCCCAGCTCAAGACGGCCGACGAAGCGGTGCAGCTGCGCGATGCGATCGGCGAGCGTCTCGATCGCGAGATGGAGGCCGCGGACGACGAGACCTTTCGGGCGTTGGCGGGCCTGCGCAGCGCCACGGTGAAGCACCTGAACGCCGTCGCGCCGAGCCTGGCGCGCACGGCCCGCGCGCCAGTACGGATCACCACGCCCAGCCTGGTTCTCGCCTACCGCCTCCACGGCGACGCCGGGCGCGAGGGCGAGCTGGTCGAGCGCAACCGGATCCGCCATCCCGGTTTCGTGCCCGGCGGCGAGACGCTGGAGGTGCTGATCGATGGCTGAGGTCGAGCTCTGGGTCGACGGCCGGATCCACGCCGGCTGGAAGGAGATGACCGTCACCCGCGCGATCGACGCCGGCGCCGGATCCTTCCGGTTGGTGCTGAGCGACCGGTGGGGCGGCGACGTCGCCCGCGCCGAGGCGATTCCGGAAGGGGCCGCCTGCATCGTGATGCTCGACGGGCTGCGCGTCATCACCGGCTGGATCGACGCGGTCGAGCCGGGCGGCGACGCCTCCACCCACGAGATCCTGATCGACGGCCGCGACCGCACCGGGGACCTGGTTGATTGCTCCGCCGCCGTGACGGGACCGACCGAATGGTACGACCTGACGGTCCTCGACCTGGCGCAGGTTCTGGCCGAGCCCTTCGGCGTGACGGTGACGGCGCCGCCCGAGCTCATTGGCCGCCCCTTCGCCAAATTCAAAATCGAGGTGGGCGAGAGCCCCTTCGAGGCGATCGAGCGCGCCTGCCGGATGCGCGCCCTGCTGCCGGCGAGCGACGCCTACGGCAACCTGACGCTGGGCCGTGCGCCCAACGGGACGGCCGTCGGCGCGCTGGTCTATGGGGAGAACATCCTGAGCTGGTCGGCCCCGCGAAGCGCCAAGGACCGCTTCAGCCAGATCATCGTCAAGGGCCAGCAGCCGGGCGCCGACTATCTGCCGACCGACCAGATCGCCGCGGTCGAGGGGCGCGCCGGCGACCCCGGCGTCGGTCGCTATCGGCCGAAGGTCATCATCGCCGAGGAGGCCAGCGACACGGCCGCCGCGACCGAGCGCGCCGGCTGGGAGGTAAGCGTGCGGGCGGCCCGCGGCCGCCAGTTCCGGTGCGAGGTTCAAGGCTGGCGTCAAGCGCCGGGCGAGCCGCTGTGGCGACCGGGCCTGCTGACGCGGGTTCACCACCCGCAGGCGGGCCTTGATGAGGCGCACATGGTCGTGACGCGGTGCGTCTACAACAAGGGATCGCGCGGCTCGACCACGGGCCTGGAGCTTTCGCCGCCGGGCGCCTATGACCTGCGCGCCGAGCCGGAGACGCCGCCGGCGGAGAGCTGGCTATGACGAAGCTCAGCCGACAACTAGCCCGCCTGCTGGAGCCGCTGCGCCGGCGCATCGCGCTGCTGTTCGGCCGCGGCGTCATCACGATGGTCGACGACCAAGGCGGTATCCAGCGCGTTCAAATCCAGGCGCTCGCCGGCGAGACGCTGGATCGGGTGGAGCGCTTCCAGGAGTATGGCCTCACCTCGCGGCCGCTGTCGGGCGCCATGGCGGTCTTCGCCTCGATCGCGGGCGTTCGGTCGCATTCGATCGTGCTGGGCGTCGAGGACCGGCGCTACCGCCTGAAGGGCATGACGGGCGGCGAGGTCGCGCTCTATGACGATCAGGGTCAGGTGGTCTATCTGACGCGCGACGGGATCCGCGTCGAGGGCCTTAACCTGCTGCTGGCGACCGAGGGCGTGCTCCGCCTCGAGGGCGACGTGGTCGAGATCCATGCGGCGACCCGCCTGCAGACCGACGTCGCCGGCCGCGGCGAGGCGAAGACCCATCAGGGCGGGACGGCCTGGCTCGACGAGAGCTGGGAGACGGGCGCGAGCGTGACGGCCGAGACCAACGCCGTGCAGCCGCCGGGGTTGGACAGCCAGCATCCGGAGAGGGCCGGCTGATGGACGTGCTGCTCGACTTCAACGAGGAGGCGATGACGGCCGATGTCCTGCTGGACGGTCCGGACCTCTCGACCGACGAGGGGCTCAAGACGGCGATCGTCGTCAGCCTCTTCACCGACCGGCGGGCGCCCGCGTCCTTCCAATTGCCGGCGGGCGACGACGACCCTAGAGGCTTCTGGGGCGATGTCGCGCCGGCGAACGACGTCGAAGGCGACGAGACCGGCTCGCACCTCTGGCTGCTCGGCCGCGAGAAGGAGACGGAGGAGACGCGCACCCGCGCTGTCGCCTACTGCCGCACCGCCTTGGCTTGGATTGTTGAGGACGGCGTCGCCGAACGCGTCGACGTCGAGGGCGAATGGGTCGGCCGCGGCCGGCTGGGCCTGAAGATCACCGTCCATCGGCCGGCGACGACGCCGGCGGCCTACAGCTTCGCCTGGGACACTGCCGGGGAGACCGCCTGATATGCCGTTCGAGCGCCCGACCCTCACTCAGCTGATCGAGCAGACGCAGAACGACGTCGACGGCCGCCTGCCGGGCGCGGCCGCGCGCCTGCGCCGGTCGGTCCTGGGCGTGCTGGCGCGCGTCTGGGCCGGCGGGCTGCACGGCCTTTACGGCTTCCTCGCCTGGATCGTCCGCCAGTGGTTCCCGGACACGGCGGAGGCCGAGAACCTGGACCGCTGGGCCGGCAGCTTCGGCCTGGCGCGCAAGGCGGCCTGGAAGGCCTCCGGCGCCGTCACCTTCACGGGCGAGGACGGCGCGGCGATTCCGCTGGGCGCGATCCTGCAGCGGCCGGACGGGGTGCGCTATCGCACCACCGCCGCGGCCGCCATCGCCGGCGGGACCGCCAGCGCGGCCGTCACGGCCGAGAAGGGCGGCGCGGCCGGCAACGCGGACGCGGGCCTCAAGCTGGCGCTCACCTCCCCGATCGTGGGTGTGCAGGGCGAGGCGACGATCGCGGCCGGCGGCCTGACCCAAGGCTCCGACGTCGAGAGCGACGATCGGCTGCGCGAGCGCGTGCTGCTGGAGATGCGCGCGCCCGCCCATGGCGGCCGCCGCCTCGACTACATCCGCTGGGCGCTGCGCAAGGAGGATCACGGGATTGAGGTCACCCGCGTCTGGGTGAACCCGCATGAGATGGGCTTCGGCACGCTGACCGTCCGGATCATGATGGACGACGCCTATGCCGACGGGATCCCGCAGCCGGCCGATCTCACGGCCGTCGCCGCCTATATCGACGAGGTTCGGCCGGTGACGGTGAAGGAGCTCTACGTCGTCGCCCCGATCGCGGCGCCCATCGCCTTCGAGATCTCCGGCCTCAACCCCAACACCGCGGCCGTGAAGGCGGCGATCGAGACCGCACTCAAGGATCTGATCCGGCGCGAGAGCGAGCCCGGCGGCACGATCCTGGTGAGCCATATCCGCGAGGCGATCTCGCTCGCCGCCGGCGAGACCGACCACGCCCTGGTGGCGCCGGCGGCCGACGTCGTCGCCGGGGCCGGCGAGATCCCGACCTTCGGGTCGGTCACCTGGAGCTGAGGAGGCTGACGGGCATGCGCGACCTCGCCGAAAGCTACCTCCGCCAGCTGCAGGCCCTGCTGCCGCCGGGTCTGGCTTGGCCGCGCGAGGAGGAGGCGGGTCTGACCCGGCTGCTGCGCGCGCCGGCGGACGGCCTGGCGCGCGTGCACGGCCGGGCGGAGGCGCTGCTGCGCCAGGCGGATCCGCGTCAGGCGACGGAGCTGCTGTCCGATTGGGAGCGCGTGCTGGGCCTGCCCGACGACTGCACCCCGGCCGACGCCACCTTCGAGCAGCGCCGGCGCGCCGCCCACGCGAAGCTGACCGGCCGCGGCGGGCAGAGCCGGGCCTTCTTCATCGACCAGGCGACGCGTCTCGGCTTCCCGATCACGATCGACGAGTTCACGCCCTTCACCTGCGAGAGCGAGTCCGACAAGGCGATCTTCGACGCCGACTGGCGCTTCGTCTGGCGCGTCAACGCCCCGGACACCGTCGTCTTTGACTTCACCTGCGAGACGCCTTGCGACGAACCGCTGCGCGCCTGGGGCGATGAGATCCTGGAGTGCGAGATCCGCCGCAGGAAGCCCGCCCACACCCTTGTGATCTTCGCCTACGGAGGAGAGTGATATGTTCCGCATCGACACCTCGACCGCGTCCGATACGCTGCCGGCGCCGTCGGCGGCCGGCACGCCTGGCTATTTCCGACCGGGCGACAAGCAACAAGGCGTGATCCCGACGCATCTGGACCATGATTGGTTCAACACAGTGCAGGAGGAGCTGGTCGCCGTCGTCCTCGACGCGGGCCTCTCCCTCGACAAGACGGACCGGGCGCAGCTGCTGGCGGCGATCAACGCCAAGCTGGGCGCCATCGCCCTTGGCGGCCTGACGGACGTCACGATCACCGCGCCGGCCGACGGCGACGTGCTCACCTATTCGGGCGGCGGTTGGGTCAACCAGGCCAATATCTCCGTCGCTGCGCTGCGCAAGGAGCTCAAGATCAACGGCCTGCTGGACAGCCTGGCGGGCGGCGGGTCTATCCGCGTACTGAACGGTGTCGCGGATCCGCTGGTCGATCTCTCGCGCATCGATACGGGCGCCTCGAGCGGCTACACGCACAGCGCCGGCGGCGGCTATCTGACGACCGAGACCGAGACCACGACCGATCAATCCAACGATCTTGCGGATTGGAACGGGGCGACCAGCGCAACCTATTTCACCTTCGACGCCGGGTCGCGCGCGATCGTCGGCCAGACCCTTGGCAACAACGCGCGCGCTTCGATCCGCCGAAACGATGTGATCTCCGGCGACTTCGCAATCGAGTGGCGTCATGGCAAGAGCGCCAATAACGCGATCACTGGCGTCTATCTCGCCAGCGGCGATGCGGACTTCGATCCTGGCAACGGCGCGAACGCCTATGGAGCCGACATCTTCTCAAACAACGTCGTAACGAGCACGAGCGCCTGGGGCGTGCTTCTGACCGCCGGCGATAGCTACATGGCGATGGGCGAGGATGGCGACGATGCGAGTGCGCTCGCCGCCGGCGCGCCGCTCACCGACGTCTGGCGGCTTGAACGGACTGGGTCGACGTTCCGCGCCTACCGCAACGGGCTGGTGTTTCACACCTTCGCCGTTGAATCAGCCGCCGACGTTCGGTTGATGGTCAACACCAACGGCGACGGCGCCGGTTCGCGTTGGGATTACATCGACCTTATTCAGACCGGCGCGCCGCAGACGCTCTCGGCCGTGACGTTGCCGATGGAAGCGACGGGCGAGCCCGCCGGCGGGTTGGCGGCGATGCTGGTCGAGCCTCTGGAAGCGGTGGTCTATGGGACCGACTTTCTTGTCGATCTCAGCCTCGACGACGGCGCGACTTGGGAGGCGGCCAGCGTCGCGAAGCTCTACACCGATCTCGACGGCTTGGACGTGGTCCTGGCCGAGTTGCCCGCCTTCGCAGGTTCCGGCGATCAAACGCTGCGCGCCCGCTATCGCACGGCGAGCGCGAAGGCGCTGCGCCTTCATGGCCACCGCTTCGACGCTGAAGTCTAAGGGAGACGATCATGAACCGCATTCTTCAGGGCCTTCTCGCCGGGCCAGACCCGATCGGCAACGCCCCCACGATCCAGTTGGCCCGCGAGGTCGCGATCGAGCTTATCGAACGACGGGCCGACGCCGTCGCCGACGCGATCACCGAGCAGCTCTCGGCCCGCAAGCTGGCCGAGTACGACCGCGCCGCCAAGCAGGCCGAGGCGCTGCTGGCCGAGGCCGATCCGGACAACCCGGCCGGAACCTACGGCGCCCTATCGGCCGACGTCGCCGCCGGCACGATCGACCCGCGCGACGGACAGCCCGTCGCGACGCTCAAACAGGCCGCGGAGGTGATCATGCTGACGCGCGCCCCGTGGGAGGCCGCCCTCGACGCCCAGCGCCAGGCGCGCCTGACCGCCAAGAACGCCGTCCGCGCGGCCGCCTCGGCCGAGGAGGTCGAGCAGATCCTCGCGGGCATCACCTGGCCGGCGGTGTAATGAGGGGCGGCGTGAGTGGGCTAGGTGCTCAATCCGCTGGCTTTGTCCGGCGAGGCGATAAAGCCGAACCCATGGCTTCGCAGCACGTTCTCCGCGTCGGGGTGAGCGGGGGCGACGACAATGATACGCCTATACTGATGAATGCTCTCGGTCGTCCGGTAGAGCTGAAGCTGGCGCATAAGCTCCCCAACGGAGCTGATCTCGCTCTTCACCTCGAAACCGACCTGGAGGGTCTCCTCCCAGCGAGTCCATTCAGCGGTTTCTTCCAACAACTCGAACGATTGGCCGTAGCCGTTGGGCGCGTTCTTCGCAGCGAATCGTCGATGGTGCACCCGGACCAGTTTTGCATCGGCGTTGAAGGAGGCGGCGAGATCGAGGAAGCCCACGACTTGCTTCCGCCCGCCGTATCCCGTGCTCTGGAGGGGCTGCTCCCAAACGTTTTTGACCCAGCTGTGCCTGCGTATGGGAGGCTCGCCCTCTTCAGGTTTCAAGGTGCGTGCGCCGCGCGCCGGTGCAGGATGAGCCCGCCGCGCCTCTTCGCACAAATACTGATATCCGGGCCGGTCCGGTTTGATCGCCTCGCCATCGACTTCGACGACATCGTCAACATAGTGGTCGAATGCACTTCTGAACCGCGGCGAGATCACGTGAGCTTCCGTGAAGGCAGGATCCCTCAACTTCGCGTCGAGCCAATGCATGATCTCATCGTGCCTGGGCTTTCGAAGGTCTTCGTCGTTGTAGATCAGCTTCAGCTGGTAATTGCGGTCATTTGGCTGACTCACGTCGACCTCCAATCGATTGAACCCTGCCCCTACGATGGAGCGGGGGCCGGGGCGTTGGAGCGCCCCAAACCGAGGGGTGGAGGCCCCTCACTTAGGCCGGGCGCGCTAACGCCCGGCGGTCGCCCCGCACGGTGACGCCACCGCGGGGAGAGTGTGAAAGTGCAACCTGATGGAGTCGACTCAAATCGACGGCGAGGCCGTCTCTCCCGTCCGCCCTCTCGCCGCTTGGGTGGGCGGAAAGCGCAACCTGGCGAAGCGCCTGACCGCGATGATCGACGCGGCCGAGGGCGTGCAGCTCTACGCCGAGCCCTTTGTCGGCATGGGTGGGATCTTCCTGCGCCGGCGCCGGCGGCCGAAGGTGGAGGTGATCAACGACCTCAACCGCGACGTCGCCAACCTGTTCCGGATCGTCCAGCGGCACTACCAGCCCTTCGTCGAGATGATCCGCTGGAAGCTTGCGACCCGCGCCGACTTCGACCGGCTGGTGCGGACCGACCCTGAGACATTGACCGACCTGGAGCGGGCGGCCCGCTTCCTCTACCTCGCCCGCACCAGCCTATGGCGGCCGCGTGGCGACGCCCCGATTCGGAACTTCGATGACCAGCCCGGCGCGCTTCGACGTCTCCAAGGTGATCCCGATGCTTGAGGACGTGCACGCCCGCCTGGCCTCGGTGACGGTGGAGTGCCTGCCCTACCAGACCTTCATCGAACGCTACGACCGGCCCTACACGCTCTTCTACCTCGACCCGCCCTATTGGGCGTGCGAGGGCGACTACGGGCCGGGCCTGTTCGAGCGAGCCGATTTCGAGCGTCTGGAGAGCCTTCTGAGAGGCCTCTCAGGGCGCTTCATCATGTCTCTGAACGATGTCCCAGAGGTGCGCGAGATCTTCGGGGCGTTCCGGATCGAGGAGGCCGGCACGACCTACTCGGTTCACAAGGGGCCGCAGAAGAAGGCCGCCGAGCTGATCATCCAGGGGCCGTGAACGGCGCTGTTCACACAGCGCCGCCTTTTTGACAGTGACGGGCGCGGCGGCCGCGCGATAGGCTTCACGAACTGAAGACAACGGAGGGGCGAGCGATGGGCGAGCCGTCAGACCTGAGAAAGTTCCGCGAGCGCCAGCAGGCCGACGGTGAAGAGATCCTGGAGTGGATCCCTGGCTGGATTGGGAAGTTGATGGGGCAAGGTGACGATCGGCAGCGCAATGGCGTGCTGATTGTCACCGATCGCCGCGTCGTGTTTTATCTAAAGGGTCTGATGACCGAGGTGATCGAGGCGATCGACCTGACGAAGGTGTCATCGGTCGAGCACCACAGCACGCTCACGCACAATAGGCTCCGAATCTACACATCAGGCGACGATCTCGACTTCAAGTGCAGCGACAAGGAAAAGGCGAAGCGTATTCGCGACCTTATTGAGGAGCGCCGCGGCGGCTCATCGACCGCCGCGAGCAAGCCCGCCGGCGAGTCGATCGCCAGCCAACTGGAGCGGCTCGCCGCCCTCAAGGAGAAGGGCATTCTGACGGACGAGGAGTTCGCCGCACAGAAAGCGAAGCTGCTCGGCTAATTTCCGGGCGGCGCTGCTTTCTGTTCTGCTGCAGATTCAAATGTCAGCGAGTGCAGAATCAAATGGCGCGCTACATGAGCGGCGGACCGTGCGGGGGCCCCCCCCCCCCCCCCCCCCCCGATAGACCGCGAATCCAACGTCCCCATTCATGACGAAGGTCTTCCACGAGCGTTTGGCAGTCGAGCGCCAAGAGGTGAAAAATAGACAATCCGACAACTGATGATTTGCGTGTATTTTTTATTTTATTCGCCCAGAGGTGCTTTGTCTTTCTCTCGCGCGGTACTCAAGTGCGGCCTTCCAAGAAATTTTACTCAAATCAAGCAATCCCCCTCATCTGAGGGGCGTCGGGCCGCGTAAGCGCCAATAAATGCTTTCGCTGTGAGTGTCAGTTCTAAGGCCGAACCGGCTCCCCTCGCCGCCGATCGGGCGCACCCGTCGCCGGCGAGAGCGCCCCAACGAATGAGGGAGACCCCGACGTGCTAATCCTCGTCGACCGAGCCGTTTCGGCGGAGCTGTCGCGCTACTTCACGCCTGACAGGTTCCAGACGCTCCTCGACACGACCGAGGAAACCCTGTCCAATCTGATCGAAGAGCTCGCCCTCTTGGAGCCGGGGACCAGCGAGTACCGGCGCGTGCGGCATGATCTGCGGCCCATGACCCAGCAGTTCGGCCTGGTTGCGCTGTGGGCCGCCTTCGAGCGCCTGGAGCCGGAGTTCGCCCTCTTGGAGCGGCGCGTCCAAGCCGCCCGCAGCCTCAAGATCCTGCTCAAAGAAAGTCTTTCTCAGCTGCGCGCCGGCTTCCCCGCCCAGGCGAACGCTCCGGCGTCCGCGCCAACCGCAGAGGTTCGCAGCCATGCCTGAGCGTGCTCATGCGGGGACCGTTGTTCCGCCTTCCTACCTGGCCGCGCGCGACGCGATGATCCGCGCGTTCGAGCCCGGAGGGAGTCCGGAAGGGGCCTTTGTCCAGATGAGCGCCGTCCTGGGCCGGTTGGCGCCGGGCGCTTTGTCGCTTGCCGCCGCAATCCAGGGTGAGGCGGTGATGGGCCGACCCGCGCCGCATGCCTGGATCCGCAGCATGGACCGGATCGTGGAGCGCGCCGTCGCCGCTCCAAGCCTCCGGGCGTCGGCGTCGGCGATGAGCCGCGAGCTGGACGACGTGCGCACGGCGCTGCAAAGCGCGTGCGACGGGTTCGAGGGGCTCCACGACGATTTGCAGGAAATCCGCACCGGCCTAGAGGCGACCGGCGAGACGTATCGCGAGCTCGAGGAGGCGATGGATCGCTATCTCGGTGGGGATGGCGATGCGTTCCTGGCCTGGGCGGAGGCGTATCTCGAGATGAAGCTCCTCGATGCGCCGCGCTCGCAGCACAGCCAGCGACGGAAGGAGATGCTGAGCCGCCTGCGTTCGTAGCTGCGACCCATAGGTCGGGATGCGTGACTTTGCGGAGAAATGACCGATTCGGTCACATCCCGTTAACCATTTCGCGGAAATATTTACCCGCTTGATTGTGCGGCGCACAACACAACACTGAGAGGGGCCAACCTAATGAACAGCCTGAAGAAAGTACGAGTGACTACGCGGACCTTCGGCGGGTTCGCGGTCGTGCTCGCCCTGCTCCTGATCGCCGGCGGCATGGGGATCGTCGGCATGATGCAGGGCGGCGGGTTATTCTCTGAATACCGTCAGCTGGCGCGGGAATCGAACGTCAGCGCCAATTTCGCGGCCGGCATGATGGATGCGCGCATGGCGGTGAAGAACTACGTCATCTCGAAGTCTCCCGAAACGATCGAGGCGGTGCGCGCCGCCGAGAAGGCGCTGATCGCGGATATCGCCGCGAAGCGCGAGCTGTTCGACGATCCTGAGAAGCTGGCGCTGATCGACGAGGTCGAAGCGAAGGTGAAGGACTACGAGGCGGCCTTCGAGGCGGCGGTCGGCCACCACGCCCGGCGCGACGAACTGGTCAAAGGCACGCTCGACGTCATCGGGCCGGATCTGCGCAAGACGCTGACCGAGATCATGGAGAGCGCCTACGCCGACAACGACGCCCGCGCGGCCTTCGATGCGGGCCAGGTGCAGGAGCGCTTCCTGCTGGGTCGGCTCTACGCGTCGAAGTTCCTCGTCAGCAACGAGCAGGCGGACTTCGATCGCGCGATGGAAGAGTTCGCCAACGTGGAGCGCC